>JAFEGM010000055.1:479-133926 GCA_018240025.1 Verrucomicrobiota bacterium | reverse complement strand
CGCGCGAGATGATGACGCTCATCGAATAGTCGAGGAACGACCGCGACATCTCCTCCGCGACATTGATCGGCTCGGTCTTGTCGGCGGGTTTTTCGGGCAGATCAGGCATTGATTTTCCAGTCCCCAGCGGAGGGTTGCCGCGGGTGGGAAAAGCTAGCCAGAATGGGGCCCGGAGCAACGGAATTGCGCTCCGAGGGAAGTCTTTTTCGCCGGGTTTTCAGCCCGGTTCGGCGAAGCCCGGAAACGCCTGCAAAATATTTTCCCGCAATTCCTCCGCATCGTAGTCCCGGGCGACCGGCACACGCAGGATCGGGATGCCCGCGGCCGAGAGCGCGGCGTCCTTGAACGCATCGCGCTCCTGCGCGCTCGGCCGCTCGTGGGACCGATCGTCCAGTTCGATCACTCCCAACACCACCAGCGTGGCCGGATCGCAGAGCACGAAATCGGCGTGCTTCGAGCTGATCCGGCTGAAGGCCGCGGCGTAGCGCTTGCGCCCCAGACCGGGCTCAGGACGGATAATGTCGGCGAAGCGGACCTTCGTGAAGACCCGGTAGTCCTCGCCGGCGGCCTCCAGCAGAACCGCGTAGAAGGCCTGCTCGGCGGCGGTCAGCAGGCCGTCGGCCGGGACGTACGGATAGTCCCGCCGACGCCCGAGCGTGGCCAGCAGGGCCAGGAGCCCGCCGACCACCAGGACCAGGCACGCGAGGAAAACAGGGTCGCGCGCCAGGTCCGTCCACATGCGTTACTTCGCCCGCGGATCGGCCACGGGCGCGGTCGCGGGGCCCATCTTGGCCTTGAGCGCGGCCGCCTCCTCGGTCTTGCCGGCCTTCTCCAGCGCCTCGTAAAGGATCTCCTTCGGGCGGTTGCTGGTCGGCTCGAGCCGCACCATGGCCTCGAGATAGGGGATCGTGGCCTCGACCTTCCCCGCCTCCCAGAGGAGCCGGACGATGCCGCCCGTGTCCTTCTGCGAATCGTCGCGCGCCTTGATCGCCGCGATGTAGCGCTGCGCCGCGGGGCTGGGCGTGGCTTCGGGCGCCGCCGCCGGGGTGGCGCTGGCCGTCGGGGAGGCTGCAGCCGTGGCCGAGGGCGAAGCGGCCGCGGTGGCCGAGGGCGAAGCGGTCGCCGTCGCTGCCGGCGAAGCCGCCGGAGCCGTCGTCGGGCTCGGCGCGGGCGTCGCTGCGGGCGTGCTGCCCGAGACCGGCGGCAGGCCGGCCAGGGCGGAAGACGTGCCGCCGGTCGAGCCGGTCGCCGGGGCGGGCGTCACCGCCGGCGCCGGGGGCGCGGCGGGCTCGAGCAATGCGAGCGCGAACTGCAGTTCGTAGGGCGCGATCGCATAGTACTGATCGCGCGGATTGATCTTCGAGAGGTCGCGTCGGTCGGCATTCTCGAACGCCTTCGTGATGGCGCGGGTGACGTCCTCCTTCTTGCCGACGCGAAGGTAGTGCCGCGCCAGTTCGACCCAGCCGGAGCTGGCGATCATGTTGTACTGCGTGGCCAGCGTGAAGGCCCGCGTGGCCTCCGTCACCTTGCCCTCGCGCTCCAGCGCGTAGCCGTACTGCGCCCAGAGCTCGGTGTCCGCCGGGATCTTCTCCGCCGTCAGCTTCAGCTCGGCCGAACCTCCCCGCGTGACCTGCTCCAGTGGCCCGGGCGGCTTGTCCGGCTTCTTTTTGGTGGGCGGCGCGAGCGCCGGGATGTACTTGCCCAGCTCCTTGCGCACCACGTCCTGCAGCGCGCCGTTCCGATCGAGGGCGTAGAGAATGCCGACGATGGAGAGCAGCACGAAACCGATCAGCAGCAGGAGAAAGCAGCCGAAGGGCAGCTTCGGTTTCTTCGCGACGGTGGCGTAGAGAGCGGGGGGACGATCTTCCATGGCGGCGCATTCTGCCGCGATTCTGCGCGAGGCCAAGTGCGAATCCCCGCCCGGCGAGAAGAACGACGAGGCGCTGACGAACCCAGGCCCGGAATCCGTGCACTTTGCGCACACTCCGTTTCCGAGCTACTTTGCCGGCTATGCCAACCCCTTCCTCCAGCGCCCCCCGCTGTGTGGTGAGCGAGCTGGAAAAGCACATCCTCGTGGATGGCTTCCAGATCGTCATCGACTTCGACAAGAGCCGCGGTTCCCGGATCCACGATTCGGTCACCGGCCGCGAGATCATCGACCTGTACGGATTCTTCGGGTCCCTCGCCATCGGCTTCAACCATCCGCATTTCGATGACCCGGCCGTGCAGCGCGACCTCGTCCGCGCGGCCCGCTCGAAGGTGGCCAATTCCGACATGTATTCGGAGTACTACGCCGACTTCGTCAACACCTTCGCCCGGGTGGCCGGACTGGCCCCGCTCGACCGCTACTTCTTCATCGATGGCGGCGCGCTGGCGGTGGAGAATGCGCTCAAGACGGCCATGGACTGGAAAGTCCGGAAGAACCTGGCCGCCGGCAAAGGGGAGCGCGGCACCCAGATTCTGCATTTCCAGCACGCCTTCCACGGGCGCTCGGGCTACACCATGAGCCTGACGAATACGGATCCGAAGAAGATCATGTATTTCGCCAAGTTTCCGTGGCCGCGGGTCAGCTCGCCGTTCATCAATCACGCGCTGCCCGAGGACGAACGCGAGGCCGATGTCATCGCCCGCGAGCAGAAGACCGAGGCTGAAATCATGCACTTCGTGCGCGAGCAGGGCACAGACATCGCCGCCATCATCATCGAGCCCATCCAGGGCGAAGGCGGCGACAATCACTTCCGCCCGGAATGGCTGCAGAAGCTGCGCCAGATCTGCGACGAGCACGAGATGCTGCTGATCTTCGACGAGGTCCAGACCGGCCTCGGCGCGACCGGCAAGATGTGGGGCTGCGAGCACTACGGCGTGCGCCCCGACCTCCTCGCCTTCGGCAAGAAGGTGCAGGCCTGCGGCGTCATGGCCGGGCCGCGTCTCGACGAGGTGAAGGACAACTGCTTCCGCCTGCCCAGCCGCATCAACTCGACCTGGGGCGGCAATCTCGTGGACATGGTCCGCTCGACCCACAACCTGCAGATCATCGAGCGCGAGAACCTCGTCGAGCACGTCGCCCGCATGGGCGCGATCTTCCTCGACGAACTCGGCCGCATCGCCCTCGACGAGCCGGCCATCAGCGCCGTGCGCGGCCTCGGTTCGTGGGTCGCCTTCGATCTCCCCTCGCCCGCCGCGCGCGAGGAGTTCTATCGCGGGCTCTACAACCACGGCGTCCTCGCCATCCGCAGCGGCGAGAAATCGATCCGCTTCCGCCCGGCGCTCGACATCAAGGAAGCCGACGTCCTCGAGTCCTGCGCCCGCATCGCCCAGACCTGCCGCGACCTCCGCAAGGATCACGCGCAGGTGCTCGCGACCGCGTAGCGGAAGTTCGAAACTCGAAACTCGAGTCCCTGAGGTGGCGCGAAGCCCCTGCCGGATCGAGCAAGAGCTTTTCGCTTTTCCTGTCTCGTCTTCTGCTAGCGCCCTCCCTTCTTCCTTCTTCCTTCCACCTTCCTCCTTTTCTTCCCCGTGCCCACCGTTCCTCCTTCCCTCGGTCTCAAAGCTCTCAATCCCGGCGTCTTCGACGGCACCTGGCGCGGCCGCGGCGCCGAGTTCCAGGCGCTCTCGCCGGTCGACGGCAAGCCGCTCGGCCGCGTCCGCGGGGCCAATGCGGCCGACTACGAGTCGGTCATCGGCCGCGCCCAGGAGGCCTTCGCCAAATGGCGCAGCACGCCCGCTCCGGTGCGCGGCGAGACGATCCGTCAGCTCGGCAATGCGCTCCGCGAGCGCAAGAGCGACCTCGGCCGTCTGGTCACGCTCGAGGCGGGCAAGATCCTGGCGGAGGGCGAGGGCGAGGTGCAGGAGATGATCGACATCTGCGACTTCGCCACCGGCCTCTCGCGCCAGCTCTACGGGCTGACTATCGCCTCGGAGCGGCCCAACCACCGGCTGATGGAGCAGTGGCATCCGCTCGGCCTCATCGGCATCATCTCGGCCTTCAACTTCCCCGTCGCTGTCTGGTCGTGGAATGCCGCGCTGGCCGCGGTCTGCGGCAACAGCTCGATCTGGAAGCCGTCCGAGAAGACGCCGCTGACCGCCGTGGCGGTGACGCGCCTGGCCGAGCAGGTCTGCAAGAAGACCGGCGCAGATCCGGCCATCTTCTCGCTCCTCAGCGGCGCGGACATCGAGGTCACCGGCGCGGCGCTCGCGCGCGATCAGCGCGTGCCGCTCGTCTCCGCCACCGGCAGCTGCGCCATGGGCCGCAAGGTCGCGCGCGTCGTGGCCGAGCGCCTCGGTCGCTCGCTGCTCGAACTCGGCGGCAACAACGCGCTCATCGTCACCCCCAGCGCGAATCTCGACCTCGCCCTGCGCGCCATCGTCTTCGGCGCGGTCGGCACGGCCGGCCAGCGCTGCACCAGCACGCGCCGGGTCTTCGTGCATTCCTCGATCGCCAAGAAGCTGCGCGAGCAGATCGTGGCCGCCTACAAGACGGTCAAGATCGGCAACCCGCTGAAGAAGGACACGCTCATGGGGCCGCTGATCGACGTGGCCACGGTCGAGCGATTCCTGCAGGCGGTCGATCGCGTGCGGGCCGAGGGCGGCAAGGTCCTCTACGGCGGCGAGCGCCTGAAGCTGCCGGGCGGCTGCTACGTCACGCCGGCGGTGGCCAATGCCAGCAACGACCTGCCCATCGTGCAGGAGGAGACCTTCGCGCCGCTGCTCTATCTCATCGAGTACGATCGCCTCGACCAGGCCATCGCAATGCAGAACGCTGTGCCGCAGGGCCTCAGCTCCGCCATCTTCACCAACGAGTTCCGCGAGGCCGAGGAGTTCCTCTGCGCCCGCGGCTCCGACTGCGGCATCGCCAACGTCAACGCCGGCACCAGCGGCGCGGAGATCGGCGGCGCCTTCGGCGGCGAGAAGGAAACCGGCGGCGGTCGCGAGAGCGGGTCCGATTCCTGGAAGTCCTACATGCGCCGCCAGACGAACACGATCAACTACGGCTCGGCCATGCCGCTGGCGCAGGGGATCACGTTCAACGTCGGGTGACGAGCGAGCCTCAGGCTGGAGAACGAACGCCTGAGGAAAGTTCGAAGCTCGAAACTCAAAGCTCGAAACTCGAAGGAAACTCGAAGCTCAAAGCTCCAAGTCTCCTTGGCGGAGCGTTGTCGCGAACATTCGAGGCCTTGGCGGCTCGGGGTTCGTGACCCTGCTGGCTATTGCCTGTTAGACGCGGCTCCCGCCAAGTGCGCTCACCAGGCCTTCGGACTTTAAGCTTCGAGTTTCCTTCGAGTTTCGAACTTCGATCTTCGAGTTTTCCCCAGTTCATCTGGGACCGCCGCGAAACCGCTCCCGCCGCCGCTTCTCCATCTCCTCGAGCTTCAGCTGCTGCTCGGGCGTGAGGAGAGTGCGGATCTGGCGATGGAGCGCTTCCATGGTCTCGACCACCTTCTTTTCGCTCTCGGCCCGCAGGTTGCGCAGGTTCCGGGCGGATTCCTCGAGCAGGGGATTCACCTTCGCCTCCTGTTCGGGGGTGAGACTCAGCGTGCGACGGAAGCGATGCTGCAGGTGGCGCGCCATCTCCTCCTCGCTCGGCCGCGGCGGGCCGCCGCCCCAGCGCCGCAGGGTGTGGGGCAGGTAGGCGCCCGTGACCGCGCCGGCCACGAAGATGGCGACGAGAGCCAGGACGATCTTCCAACGCGAGGGGTTCATGAGGCAGGCGAGGTGCGGAGAGAATGCTAAGGCTGGAGCGCGAGGAGCGTGGCCGAATCGGCGGCAAAGAGCTCGGGATCGCTGCTCAGACTGGTATCATCGGCCACCGACACGACCGTCGTCTCGGGCGACGACGCATAGAGCGCGCAGGTCGCGACCATGACGGCGCACGCCGCCGCCACGCCGCGCCAGGCGAAGCCGAGCCAGGGCACCTCCTCCGCGGGGTGCGTTTGCGCGGCGCGCCAGGCGCGTACCACGTCGTCGGCCCGCGAGGCGGCCAGCGGAGCGATCGGCTCCGCCGGGGCTTGGGCGGCATTCTTCAATAGACGAGCGAGCCGGTCATCGGGCGTGGCCATGGCATGTCCTCCTTTTCGAGTCGGGCGAGTTCCTTCTTCATCCGCTGGCGGGCGCGAAACGCCCGCACCTTGACGCCGGCCGTGCTCCAGCCGGTCAGGGCCTTTATTTCGGCCACGGATTTTTCTTCGAGATGCAAAAGCTGGATGACGAGCCGGTCGGTCGGCTCGAGCGCGGCCAGCAGCCGCTCGACCAGATCGCGCGAGCCGAGCGTGGCCGCGGCGTCGGGCTGGCCGCCCGGGGTCTCGGCTTGGTCGAGAGCGCGCTGCTCGGCCTCGCTCAAGTCCGACCAGCGCCATTCGGGGCGCGACTTCTCCGCGCGCAGCGCCTTGAGGCAGGTATTCACGGTCACGCGGCTGGCCCAGTGCGGGAACGGCGCGGCGCCGCTGTATTGATGCAGGTTCTGAAAAATCTGCACGAGGGCGGCCTGCACGAGGTCCTCCTCCGCGGCGCGGCGGGCGCGATGGGAGCGGACGATCTTCACGACCTGCGGATGGATGGCGTCGAGCAGCGCCCGTACGGCCGTCTCGTCGCCGGAACGCGCCTGGGCCAGGCAGGCATTCCAATCGAACTCGGCTGCGTCAGCGGGCATCGGTGGGAGTGGGAGTAGCGTCTAAAAACGGGTGGTGCTCCACGGCAGACGACTCCCGGCGTCGCCTATGGAGCACCACCACTGCTCACGTGTCACCTGGCATTCTCACGCCTGGCAGGTGGCTCCGGGCCGGGCGTTACTTCTTGCCGGCCTCGCTCTCGCGGGCCTTCCGCTCGGCTTCGAAGCGCTCCATGCGGCGCTGGTGGACACGGAGATCTTCCAGCTGCTCGGCGGTGAGCAGCGGCTGAATCTTGGCCAAGGTGTCCTTCATGAGGGCCTTCATCTTGGCGTGGGCTTCCTCGCGGATCGCCTTCGCCTGCGGCGCGGCGGCATCGAGGATCGGCTGCACCTGCGCCTTCTGCGCGTCGGTCAGGCCGAGCTCACGCGCCAGGTGTTCGAGGTGATTGCCCGGGCCGCCGGGGCCGCGACCGCGGCCGGGGCCATGGCCCCACGGATGCGGGCCGGCTTCCGAGGTGGCGACGATGCCGCCGGCGATCATGGTGGCGACAGCCGTGCCGATGGCGAGGTATTTGGTTGGGGTCTTCATTGGGGTCTCTTTCGGTTGGTCAGCGCAGCACGTGCGCTTACTCCTGACGACCCGCGGGGATCGGGGGCGGTTACAAAAGAAAAACTCGAAGTTCGAAACTCGAAGTTCGAAGGAAGTCCGAAGGTTGAAACTCGAAGATTCCAGTGCTGGCGATTCACGCTGAAAGTTAGCTTCGCCTTAGTTTTATGTTTCGAGGGGTTTCGACACTCGGCAAAGGTGCTTCCACCAGCGATTGAAGCGTTCGAATCGGATCTTCGAGCTTCGGATTTCGAACTTCCTTCGAGTTTCGAACTTCGGGTTTCGAGTTTTCTTGCTGCATGTCTTCCCGGCGCCCATTCGTCTCCGCCAACTTCGCCCTCACGGCCGACGGCAAGATCTCGACCCGCACCGGCGCGCCGGCGCAGTTTTCCTCGCCGGAGGACAAGCGGCGTCTGCTCGAGATCCGTGCGCAGGCCGATGCGGTGCTGGTTGGACACGGGACGGTCGCGACCGACCGCATGACGATGGGGATGCCGGACGCGGCGCTGCGGGCGGAGCGGATCGCGCGCGGGCAGGCGGAGTTTCCGGTGCGGGCGATCGTCTCGGGTCGCGGGCGGATCGATCCGAATCTCCGCGTCTTCAGCGCACCCGGCGGGCCCATTCACCTCTTCACCACGAGCCGACTCGCGCGGGCGCGACGACTCGACTTCGAACGGCGCGGCACGCGCGTGCATGTGCTGCCGGAACCGCTCGAAATGTCGGCCATTGTGGCTCGACTGCAGGCCGAGGAGGGCATCCGCAGCCTGGTCTGCGAAGGCGGGGCGCAGCTCTTCCGCGCGCTGGTCGAGGCGGATCTGCTCGACGAATTACACCTCACCTGGTGCGCCACCGTCTTCGGCGGCGTGCAGGCGCCCGGGCTGCTGGGACCGGCTTCCCACCAAATGAAAACCTCGCACGCGTTCCGCCTGGTCGGGTTCGAGCCAGGCGGGGCGGGCGAGGTGTTTCTGCGTTACCGACGGATCAGCCGGCCATCTGCTGCTGCTGCGGCACGGACATCGCCTGCAGCGGCACGCGGGCGATGATCTTGCCGCCGATGCTGATGTCGAACGAGTACTGGCCGGCCTTGGGCAGCGGCAGACCGTTCAGGTCGAGCACGAAATTGCGGGAGAGGAAGAAGGTGTCCTCCGGCACCTCCGGCACTTCGAAGCGGATGGTCGGGCCGCCGGCGTCGGGCAGCACGTTCTTCCCATCGGAATCGATGAGGGTGATCTTCATCTCATGCACACCTTCCTCCTCCGGCTTGAAGAGCAGGCGGATGGCGAGGGCGCAGTGAGGATGAACGGCGGGAAATTTTCCGGCGTAGATGGAATCGAAGGCGCCCAGGACACAGAGTTTCCCCTGATAGTCGGCGGCGGAATCGCAAAGGATGGCGGCAAGTGCTTGCATGATAAATCGGAATCAGTCGGGGGTCGGCAAGGGAGCAGGGAATGCGGCTTGGGCAAGGGCGCACGACTCAGATGTCGAATTGCCGCCCCAACCCAGACGGCAAGGTTCCAATTTCACCGCCCGTGACTCACCTCCAACCGGCGGAAGGAATAGGCCGAGTCATACTGGGGGCCTTTCGGCTCGAAGCGTCCGTCTTTACGGCGCTTTAGAAACGCAAGCCACCTTTGGCTGGCCTGATTCTCTTTGGGCAGACCGAACTCGATAAACGCGGCTCCGTTGACGAGCACCCGCTCAGGCTCACCGGGCGCGGGCTCCTTGCGGACGTATTCTCCGGGACGCGCGTATCGAAAATGCAGCACCCGAATCTCTTCGGCTCCTGCCCTGCCCTTCAGCACGGCCACGACGCGGAATCGGGTATTGACCCCCACGAAATGCTCCAGCTCACTGTTTTCCTTGCCTGGGAATCGATCGCCGCACTTCTCGTTCGCGAGAGGCTCCACGATGGCCACCAAATCTGCCGTACGGGCCAGCTCATCGACGTCCGGAGCCGTGATGTAGCGCGCGCTCGCGGACTGCGTCGACAAGGCCACCAACAGAAGCAAAACCAAACTGCCTCGAATGAAGTGCATAAACCCGTTTAGCGAAGCGCAGGGCGCCATTCAATCTTCTACGCCAGCACCTTGAGCGCGCCGGGCTGCATAGACAGCTCCACGGGCGCCTCGCCGGCCAGTTCGCCGTCGAGTTCGAAGGGGATGCGGGCGCCGGCCACCGCCGGAGCGATGCGTGCGCCGGGGGTCTGGAAGTACTCGACGTCGGTGAATGTGTCGTGCTCGGCGAAGACCACGCCGCGGAAGTAGCGCAGCAGGTCGAAATGACTGAGGCGCTTGAAGACCACGATGTCCAGGAGGCCGTCGTCCAGGCGGGCGCGCTTGAAGAGCGGGAGCTTGCCGCCGTAGAAGCGGCCGTTGCCGACCAGCGCGAAGCGGCCCTCGACGCGGCGGCCATCGGCGGATTCCACCACCACCCCGACGGGCGGACGCTCGTCGGAGAGCACGCTGGAGGCGGAGAGGAGGTAGCTGAGCGGACCGAGAGCGCGCTTGTCGTCGCGATCGACCCCGGCCACCGCCTGGGCGTCGAAGCCGATGCCGGCCAGCTGGATGAAATGGCGTCCGTTGGCCGTGGGCAGATCGACGTTGCGCGTCCGGCCGGCCTCGATGATGCGCCAGCATTCGGCCCACTTGTTCGAGGGCAGCCCGAGTTCCGAGGCGAAGACGTTCATCGTCCCGAGCGGGAGCAAGCCGAGCGCGACCGACGAACCGGCCAGGCCGTTGACCACCTCGTTGATGGTGCCGTCGCCGCCGGCCGCGACCACCACCGGGCGACCCTCATCCACCGCGCGACGCGCCAAGCGGCGGGCGTCGCCGGCGGCTTCGGTCGGCCAAAGCTCCACCCGCTCCGAGAGTGCGCGCACCTGGGCCAGCCACTTCCCGGCCCGGTCGCCGCGGGCGGCCGGGTTCAGAATGACGGGGATGGGTTCAGGATTCGACTTCACAGAAGCGGATTGCGGCGTAAGGGGAGCCGGTGACGAAGTTGGTCCGGAGGTTGATTACCTCGGTAATCCTCATTGCAGCATTGCTCGGCCTCGCGCTGCTGGGCGCGAATCTCTACGTTCAGGCCCCCGGATCGCAACAGCAGATTCGGCAGCGCCTGAGCGCGGTGCTGGGATTGCCGGTGGAATTGGCCCGCGCGGTCTATTCGCCCTGGGGCGGCCTGCGCATTGACGGCATCCGGGCGATCGGTCCCGACCAGCGCCCGGTCCTGCAGGCGGAATCGCTCGTCCTCGGCATCTCCGGCTGGGATCTGCTGCGCGGTCGCTTCACCATCACCAGCCTCACGCTCGAAGCGCCCGACGTGCTCATGGCGCAGGATGCCGAAGGCCGCTGGCTCTGGCAGAAGATGCGGAAGAAGGACGCGGTTGCACCGCCTCCGCCGGCCGAGGTTCAGCCGGCTCCACCCGTGATGGCCGCCGGGCCGACCCCCGCTCCCGCCGAGGCCGCACCCAGCGTCACTCCGTCCACCACCCCGCCCACGGTGGCGAAGACCTCCCCCACTCCGCCGGCCGCGCCCGCCGCTCCGGCCGCGCGTGGGGCCGATCTGCGCATGCTCACTTTCCCGCCCGGCTTCGAACGGGTCCGCTTGGTCCGCGCCAACCTCACTTTCCTCAGCGCCCGCGGCCGGCGGGTGGCCGTGCTGGAGGAGGTCGAGCTCGATCTCCGTCCGCTCGAGGGCGCCGGGCCGACCGATTTCACCGGCCGCATCGCCTTCGCACGCGCGGGCTTCGACGAGGACAAGGTCCGGCTGACCGAGTACTCCTCGAGCGTCAAATTCCTCAACGGCGTGGTCTACATGCCCGACGGGGCCGGCAACGTGGCCGAGGGCCGGATCGAGTCGAAGCTGACCGTCCGTCCGACCGATCCCGGCTCGCCCTACGAGCTGGAGGCGCGGCTTTCCGACGTCTCGCTCGGCCAGCTGGTGGGCGATGCCGGGGGCGACCCCGATTTCGCCACGGGGCGTCTCGAGGGCACGCTCCATCTGACCGGCCTGGGGTCCGATTCGGAATCGCGCTCCGGCGGCGGCCGGCTGCGTCTGCTCGATGGGCAATTCCGGCGCAGCGGGCTGCTCAAGACCCTCGGCGACCGCAGCAAGATCGAGGAACTGCGCAAACCCGAGTTCCAGCTCGCCACCCTCGACTACAAGGTCCAGGGCCTGCGCGTGACCGTGGAGCCGCTCGAACTCGCCTCGGCCAACCTCCGGCTGCAGGCCACCGGCGATTGCCGCTTTCCGGAGGGCGGGCTCGATCTGCAGGCGCGGCTCACGCTTTCGCCGTCCATCGCCCGGCAGGTGCCCGGCATTCTCAGCGGGCAGTTCGCCGATTCCCCCGAGACGCCCGGCGAGAAATACATCGATTTCAAGGTCGGCGGCACGCTCAGCCAGCCGAACACCGACCTCTTCGAGCGCACGCTCTCGGCCCCGGTGAAGACGGTCATCTCGCGCATCTTCGGCAGTCGGAAGAAGAAGGAGGAGGCCGAGCCCGAGCCGACCCCGAGCGCGACGCCCTCCCCGCGTTCGTAAGCCTCGCCGCGCGCCATGGCCGCGACTCCCGAGACCACGCGCGGCCTGCTGCTGCGGCGCACGAAGCTGAGCGAGACCAGCCTCATCATCACCTGGCTGACCGAATCCTACGGCCTGCTCAAGACCGTGGCCAAAGGCGCCCGCGGTCCGCGCAGCGCCTTTCGCGGGCAGCTCGATCTGCTCTTCGAGGCCGACCTCACCCTGCTACGCAGCGCCCGGAGCGAACTGCACCAACTGCGCGAGGTGGTGCTGCACGAGACCCACGAGCCCATCCGGCTCTCCTTTCGCCGGCTGGAGCTGGCCTGCTACTTCGTGGAATTGATCGAGCTGACCTGCGAACCCGACCATCCGGTGCCCGAGATTTTGGATCTGATGCGACGGGCGCTGCGATATCTCGACACCCACGACGCCAGCCAGCGGGCGCTGACGCATTTCGAGCACGAACTGGCCGAGCATCTCGGCATTCGCCAGGACCAGCGCGATCCCTGGCGCTCGATCCAGGATCTGGCCCACCGCCTCCCCAAGGGTCGGGCCGAGCTGGTGCGGTCCCTGCCGTAGGCGGTTCTGCTGGGCAAGCGGGCGAGCGACCCTCTCGACAGTGGCTCACACGAAGGCCCAAAGGCACGAAGAAGGACTGGCGGAGCGCCGCTCATCCCAACCGGCCACCTTGCTCAGATTCGTGCCTTCGGGCCTTCGTGTGAGCCTTTTGAGTTTCGAGCTTTGAACTTTGTGTCGAGTTTCCTCACTTCCGCCGAACTCATGGCCATGCGTCATCTCCTGCTTGTCTCCGCCCTGCTCGCGTCCGGCCTCCCGGCGCAGACCGACCCGGCCATGGCCGACGGAATCCCGCGTTACGAACGGGTGCGACCGCAGGCCGACTACGAGCGCCGCGAAGTGAAGATCCCGATGCGCGACGGGGCCAAGCTCTACACCGTCATCGTCTTCCGGAAGGGCACGAAGAACGCGCCCATCCTGCTCAGCCGCACGCCGTACGACGCGGCCCGCACCACCTGGCGGAATTCCAGCCAGAGGATCGAGGAAATCCTACCCATCGCCGACGCCGAGTTCGTGCAGGACGGCTACATCCGCGTCTACCAGGACGTCCGCGGCCTGCACAAATCGGAGGGCGAATACCTCATGGCCCGGCCGCTCGTCGGCTCGCTCAATCGGAGCAAGGTGGACCACAGCACCGACGCCTACGACACGATCGAGTGGCTGGTGAAGAATGTCCCCGAGGGCAATGGCCGCGTCGGCATCTGCGGCTCGTCCTACCTCGGCTTCACCTCGCTCATGGCGCTCGTCCGGCCGCATCCCGCCCTGAAGGCCGCGGTGCCGCAGAGCCCGATGGTCGACGGCTGGCTGGGCGACGACTGGTTCCACAACGGCGCCTACCGGCAGATCAACTTCGACTACATCACCGAGCAGAATGCCAAGGAAGGGTCCGGGCCGGTCAGCAAGGGCACGGGCGACGACTACGCCGTCTTCCTGCGCGAGGGTTCGGCCGGCGCCTACGCCCGCGCCTTCGGCCTGCTCGATTTCCCCGCCGCGCGCAAGGTCCTGGAGCACCCGGCCTACGACGCCTACTGGGAGGGTCAGGCGCTGGACAAGATCCTGGCCCGGGAGCCGCTGACCGTGCCGACCATGCTCGTGGTCGGCCAGTGGGACCAAGAGGACAGCTACGGCGCGCCGGCCGTCTATCGCGCCTGGAAGCCGAAGGATCCGGGCGGAATGCTCGGCTTGGTCATCGGCCCGTGGCGGCACAGCGGTTTCAACCGGGAGGGCGCGTCGCTCGGCCCGCTCGATTTCGAGGGCGACACCGCGCTGCAGTTCCGCACGCGCTGGATGAAGCCCTTCCTCGACCACCATCTGAAGCCCGGCGCGCCGGCCTTCCGCCTGCCGGCATCGGTCACCTACGCCACGGGCACGAACCGCTGGGAGGTGCGCGACGCCTGGCCGGCCGGGAAACCGAAGGCGCTCTACCTCCAGGCCGGCGGCGCGCTCGCCTGGACCCCTCCGACCGAGGCCGGGCGCGATGAGTATGTCTCCGATCCCGCCAAGCCAGTGCCGTTCGTCCCGCGGCCCGTGAACATGCGCGATTCCGCCATGTGGGGCTCATGGCTATTGAGCGATCAACGCAATGTCTCCACCCGGCCCGATGTCCTTTCGTGGGCGACGCCCGTGCTGGAGAAAGCGGTCCAGATCGCCGGCGCGCCGGAGGTCGACCTGTGGGCCGCCACCAGCGGCACCGACAGCGACTGGGTGGTCAAGGTGATCGATGTCTATCCGCTCGAGATGTCGAATCCCGCCAAGCTCGCCGGCTACGAGTTGCCCATCGGGATCGAGATTTACCGCGGCCGCTACGTGCGCGGATTCGCCACCCCGGGGCCGCTGCAGCCTGGCAAGGCCGAGAACTACCGCTTTGCGCTGCCGAATGTGAATCACGTCTTCCAGCCCGGGCATCGCATCATGGTGCAAATCCAGTCCACGCTGTTCCCGCTTTACGATCGCAACCCGCAGACATTCGTGCCGAACATCTTCCATGCGCGGCCCGAGGATTACCGGGCGGCGACGCAGACGATTCTCCGTACCCCGGGTCAGGCCAGTGCCGTTAGGCTGCCGGTGGTCAGCGACTGAACGGCCTCGCGCCGGCTTACAAAACTGCCAGGAATTGTCAGCCGAAAGTGGGACCGCTTTTCGGCTCTCCGGCCTTGCTTTGACCTTGCTGCGCAGGCCCCGAACACCAAGACTCCGCCTCGCTTTTCTGCTCATGCGCTTTCCCCTGCCCGCCTCACGGTTCACCACGGTTCGCACCGCCCTCTCGCTCCTTGCCGCCGCATTCGCCGTCGGCGGCGCCCAAGCGCAGCAGATCCTCAATCCGTCCTTGACCACTGCCACCTGGGATACGACGACCGCGATTTGGAGCCCGGTCGGAAACACCAACAACTTCACGAATACGTGGATCAACGGCAGCGGAGCTGGCTTTCAGAACAACGGGACCGTGACGATCAATGTCACGGCCGGGGTCACGGCAGCCTTTTTGCAGTTAGCCGGCGGCGCTGGCCAGGCGGTGAACGTCAACGGCGCTGCGTTGGGCATCGTTTCCAATTTCTACCTCTTTCCGCAGGCGAGTTCCTACACCATCAATGTGAGCGCGCCGCTGACGGGCACGGGCCCGGTTATTTTTTACACCCCCGGCGACACGGCCGGCCGCGCGCTCATCACGCTTTCTGGCACGAGCACCTTCGCGGGCGACGTTTGGATGCGTGAGGCTTTCGCCGGCAATCTGACGGTGCGTGTAGGCAGCTCCACCAGCGGATCCAATGGCCCCCTGGGATCGGTCAACAACAAGGTCATCATCGACAGCACGAAATTCGAGCTCGATCTGGCCGGTCGGACCGTGGGCATCGGCGTGCTGACCGGGGCCGGATCGGTCGTGAACTCCACGGGCACCGCCTTCTTCACGATGGGGAACGGCAACGGCAACGCGACCTTTAGCGGCACGATCTCCGGCAACGTGAATGTCACCAAGACCGGCACCGGCACCCAGGAGTTTTCGGGCGCGAACACCTTCACCGGCCTCACCACGATCAACGGTGGCACCCTCTTGATCTCGGCGGCCAACGCGCTCGGGTCGACCGGCGGCGTCACAGTCGGTTCGAGCGCAACGCTCGAGCTCGGCGGCACGGGGAATCGCGTCAGCAGCGGCCTCACCTTGACCGGCGGCACCCTGAAGACCAACGGCCTGAGCGAGGGCTTCGGCGCCCTCACCAGCAATGGCACCTCGACGATCGACATGGGCGCAGGCGCCAGCGTGATCAGCTTTACCGGCTTGGGCACCTTGACCGGCCCGGTCCGAATCCTGAACTGGACCAGCGGCTCCGACCAGCTCTTCATCGGTACCACGGCCTCCCTGAGCGCCGGCCAGCTGAGCCAGTTCCTCTTCTTCTCGGACAACGGCACCACCCAGTTGCCCGCCGCCACCCAGCTCAGCACCGGCGAGGTGCGTCCGTCCACCCCGACGCCGACTCCAACCGCGACCCGAACGCCGACGCCCACCAATACGCCGACGGCCACGCCCACGCCGACCCCGACCGCGACGAACACACCGACGCCGACTCCGACCGCCACGAACACTCCCACGGCCACGCCGACTCCGACTCCGACCGCGACGCCGACCCCGACCGCCACGAATACGCCTACGGCCACGCCCACCCCGACTCCGACCGCGACGCCGACCCCGACCGCCACGAATACGCCTACGGCCACGCCCACCCCGACCCCGACGCGCACGCCGACTCCGACCCCCACGAATACACCCACGGTCACACCGACTCCGACGCCAACCGCGACGACCACGCCCACGGTCACTCCGACTCCGACGGCCACTCCGACCAACGCGCCCACCGCGACGCCCACGCCGACGCCAACCCATACGCCCACAGTCACTCCGACGCCGACCAACCCTCCCACGTTGACGCCCACGCCGACGAGCACCCCGACCGCGACCGCGACCCCGACCAACACGCCCACGGTCACCCCGACTCCGACGGCCACTCCGACCAACCCGCCCACCGTGACGGCCACGCCGACGGCGAGCAGAACGCCCACGATCACTCAGACGCCGAGTATCACGCCCACGCCGACGCCGACTCTCCCCCCGCCGTCCCCAACGCCCACGCCAGGGATGCCTCCAGGCATCACCTCGGCCAATAGCGCCGTCTTCACGGTCGGCGTGAACGGCTCGTTCCAGGTCACCACCAGCGGCATGCCTGTGCCGACCATCAGTACCCCCGGCCCGCTGCCCGCGACCATCACGCTCTCGCCGGCCGGCCTGCTCAGCGGCACGCCGGCGGCCGGCACCGGCGGCAACACCTATCAGTTCATCATCATCGCGGCGAACGGTGCCCTGCCGAATGCGACGCAGCTCTTCAGCCTGCTCATCAATCGTCCGCCCGTCGCCGGCGCCAACACGCTGGGCACGTCGCGCAATACGGCCGCGGTGACTTCGACCGCCAAGCTGCTGCTCAGCGCGAGCGATCCTGACGCCGATCCGCTCAGCGTCTCCGCCGTCGCCGCCACCTCGACGCAGGGCGGCAGCGTCAGCCTCGGCAGCGGCCAGGTGACTTACGTCCCGCCGAGCAACTACGTGGGCAGCGATTCGTTCACCTACACGATCAGCGACGGCCGCGGCGGTCTCACCTCCGGCAGCGTGCAGGTCACGGTGACCGATGCAAACACGCCTTCGCTCAACATCGTTTCGATCACGCTCGGCCAAAACGGCGTGACCATCGTGGCCCAGGGCCTGCGCAATGCGAACTACCGAGTCCAGTCGACCGACAGCCTGGCCACACCGTTCACCGACCTGTCCGGCACGGTCACGACCGATGCGAACGGCCGCCTCGTCTATCTCGACACCCGCTCGCCCGGCGCCGTCCCGCCCGCCCGGTTCTACCGCATCGTGAGCGCCCCCGTGAAGTAAGGAGCAGCCAACCGCCACATCGTGGCCCGAGGGCGCATCGAGCTCCCCCGGAACCACGTCCCGCAGCCTTCTTCCTTCCTCCTTCTTCCTTCCTCCTTTCCATCGCGTCCGAATTCCTCCGATGGAATTCCTGCAACCCTGGGCCGATCTGTCCTTACTCTGACAGTACGCCCTGATCCCACGGGCGGCTCCGGCCATGCCCGTTTCCACCTGCTCCAACTGCGGCGCCGAATTGCCCGACGGAGGAGCCTGCGCCGCCTGCCTGTTGGAGGCCGCGCTCTTCGGGGCCGAGGCCGCGCCCGAGCCGACGCCTCCGGTGGCGGTGGAGGCGCCGTTCGATCCGCTGCAGCTGCCGGGGCGCTTCGGTCCCTATTTCGTCCAGCGTGAAATCGCGGCCGGCGGCATGGGCGTGGTTTACGCCGCGCGCGACGAGCGCAGTGGCGCCGAGGTCGCGCTCAAGTTGCTCCGCTCCGTCTTCCTCGCCGGACCCGAGGAGCAACAGCGCTTTCGCACCGAAGGCCTGGCGGTGGCGCGGCTCGAACATCCGCATCTGGTCCGCATTCACGATGTCGGCACGTACGGCGGGCAGCCCTTCCTCGCCATGGAGTTGCTGGAAGGCGGTTCGCTGGCGGACCGATTGAAGCGCGGTCCGCTCCCGGTCCTGCGCGAGACGGCGTCGATCGTCGCCAAGATCGCCGGCGCCGTGCATCACGCCCACCAGCGCGGCGTGCTGCATCGCGACCTCAAGCCGTCCAACGTGCTCTTCGATGCCGCCGGCGAGCCGCGCCTGTGCGACTTCGGCCTGGCCAAGCTGGCCGACGACGAGGAGTCGGTCACGCTGACCACGGCGCAGATGGGCACGCCGCCCTACATGTCGCCCGAGCAGGCCGCCGGCCGGACGCGCGAAGTGAGCACCGCCAGCGACGTCTGGGCGCTCGGCGTCATCCTCTACCAAATGCTGGCCGGACGGGTGCCGTTCGCGGGCCCGACGCACGGCGAGACCTTTCGGCGCATTCTCGAGGAGGAACCGCCCGCCCTGCGCGGCAGTTCCTCGGGCCGGAGCGACGGCGTGCGGGTCGATCGCGACCTCGAATCGATCTGCCTGCGCTGTCTCGAGAAGGAGCCGGCCCGGCGCCTCGCCAGCGCGGGCGAGGTGGCGGAGGAATTGCGCCGCTGGCTCGACGGCCGGCCGATCCGCACGCGGGCCATCACGAATCGCGAACGCGCCTGGCGCTGGGCCCGGCGGCATCCCTTCCGGGTGGCCGGAGCCGCGACGCTGCTGCTCACGCTGGCCGTCGGCAGCGTGGTCTCCACCATCTTCTGGTGGCGGGCGGAAGCGGCGCGCGAGCGGGCCGAGGCCAATGCGTATTTCGCCGGCCTGGCCAGCGCGCTCATCGCCCGCGAGCGGCACGATTTCGGGCTGGCCCGGCGGAGCCTCGATGCGCTCGATCCCGCCCGGCGCGGCTTCGAATGGCGTCTGCTCCACTGGCTCACGCGCGGCGACGAGGACCAGCGCTTCGCCTTCCCCTCCGAACCGCGCGCGCTCGCCTGGTCGGAGGCCCGCGGCCGCCTGGCGGTGCTGGAGGCGTCGCGACAGCTGAGCTGGCTCGATCCCTCGACCGGCACGCGCGAGCTCGGCCCCCGCCTGCCGGATCCGCGAGCGCTGCACGGCAGCCAGCCGGTCGACTTCGGCTTCCACACGCTGGCCGCCTCGCCCGACGGCGAGGTCGTGGCCGCGGGCGATCACGACCTGCTCGTGGTGGCCGACGCTCGCACCGGCGCGCGGCTGCACTCGGACGTGGCCCGCCGGGTACAGCCGGTCTGGCTCGACAACGATCGCCTGCTCTACGGCGGCACCATCGGCATGGCCGCGCAGGAGCGGGAGCACACCTCGCTCTACCACCGGCGCCACGGGCCGCGTCCGTTGCCACGCGGCATTCTCGCGCCCATGGCCATCTCGGCCGACCGCACGCGCCTCGCCTGGGTCCGAGTGCTGAACGAGGAGCAGTGGGCACTGGAAGTGCGCAGCACCGACTCGCTCGAGGACGGGCCGCCGCTGGCCTCGTTCCCGATCGAGGAAATGATCATGCACTTCGCCTTCAGCGCCGACGCCCGCCATCTCGCCGTGGTCAGCGCCAACGGCGAGGCCTACGCCCGCACTTTGCAGGTGCACACGCTGCCGGAGGGGCGGGAGATCTTCCGGCAGATCGTACCGCGTTTCATCAATGCGGTGGCCTTTCATCCCCGCGAGCCGCTCTTGGCGGTGGTCAGCGAGGACACCACGGTGCGGAGTTATCGGTATCTGCAACCGGCCGACGACGCTCCCTACGACGACGCCTGTCTGCCCGCGCTGGCCCAACGTGTCCCGCTAGGCGGGCCGGCGCTGCCGCCTGCGAGCCTGCTGAGCCGCACGGCGCAGTTCGGCCGCGCGCAGTTCTACCTCGGGCATGAAGAGCGCATCGGCGCAGCCGCCTTCATGCCTGACGGCACCCTCCTGACGGGCTCGGCGGACGGCACGGTGCGTCGCTGGCCCTGGCAGCCCGCGGGGCTGCGACAGCGGGAATATCCGCTCTACACGGTCTACGCGTGGGAGCATCCGACCTGCTCGGCCGATGGACGCTATGTGCTCGCGCTCGCCGAACCGGATCAGGCCGTCTGGTGGGATCGCGAAACCGGGCTGCGCCGCCTGTTGCCGCTCTGCGAGTCGCCCGTCGCCGTCCTGCGCGACGGCTCGCCCATCACGCGCCAGCCGGACACCGCGATCCTGACCGTCTGGGAGCCCGGCCCCGACGAACGCTTCCGGCCCCGCTGGAGCGTGCGCACCATTCCGTCGCATCAGGCGGGTTTCGGCATGGTCTCGCGCGCGGCGCTCTCGGCCGACGAAAACACCCTCTCCGTGCTCATTCCCGGCAAGGTCATCGTGGTGAACCTGCTCACCCGCACCGCCAGCGGCACGCCGAACCAGCGGATGCTGTACGGAAATGCCGGGGTCACCGGCCTGGACCTCTCGCCCGATGGCCAGACCACCGCCGTCACGGGTCTGTTTGGCCGGCACGTGCGGCTGTATCGCAATGCCGATGTCAACGGCGGCCACGCGATGCTGGGCGAGGGCCCGGTCTTCGACACGGCGGCGGCCTTCCATCCGGACGGCAGGCGTCTCTTCGTCGGCAACGAAGCGGGCGAAGTCCGCGTCTTCGATCTCGCTACCCGTCACGAACTCCGGCACGAAAGCTGGCGCGCGCAGAGCGGGGCGGTCACGGCCATCGCCATCTCCCGCGACGGCCGCACCGTGGCCACCTCCGGCGACACCACCCTGCGGCTATGGGACGGCGGCGCGGTCGTCCCCGGCGAAACCCGGCGCGAACGTCTGCGCCTCGGCGTGCCCGCGCCGCGCAACTGGCTCCGCTTCACCGACGGCGACCGTCACCTGCTGCACGCGGCGCCCGACCATGCGGTCGAGGTCTGGGAGGCGGGTGGGTAAGGGGACACCAAATTTCCAAATGGAGACAAATTTACCAAAGGAGAGAGATGCTCCGTAGCCTCGGTCTACCTCAGCCATTTGGTCAATTTGGCCTAATTTAGCAATTTGGTATCTCTGCTTCCGCCGCCGACTTACTTCTTCGCCTCCTTCGCCCAGGTGTCCTTGAGCGAGATGGTGCGATTGAGCACCAGCCGATCCGGCGCGGACTCGCGGTCGACCGCGAAATAGCCGAGGCGCTCGAACTGCCAGCGGCCTTCCTTCACTCCGGCCAGCGAGCCTTCCAGCTTGGCCTGCACGGTCTCGAGCGAGTGCGGATTCAGGCAGGCCTTAAAGTCGCCCTTGGCCTCCGGGTCCTCCTCGGTGAAGAGCCGATCGTAGAGGCGCACCTCGGCGTCGACGGAGCTGCCGGCGTGCACCCAATGGATGGTGCCCTTGACCTTGCGGTTGGAATTCGCGCCACCCGTCTTGCTCTCGAGATCGGCCGTACAGCGCAGCTCGACCACCTGGCCGGAGGCGTCCTTGATCACCTCCTCGCATTTCACGATGTAGGCGTACTTCAGCCGTACCTCGCCGCCCGGCTTGAGGCGGAAGAACTTAGGCGGCGGGACCTCCGCGAAATCGTCGCGCTCGATGAAGAGCTCGCGCCCGAAGGCGAGCTTCCGCGTGCCGGCGGTCTCGTCCTCGGGATTGTTCACCGCCTCGAGGTCTTCGCGATGTTCGGCGGGCAGGTTGGTGATGACCACCTTGAGCGGCCGCAGCACGGCCAGCCGGCGCTCGGCGCGTTTGTTCAGGTCGGTGCGGATCGCGTGCTCGAGCACGGCCACGTCGGTCACGCCGTCGTACTTGGTGATGCCGACGTTGTAAGCGAAAGCACGCAGCGCCTCCGGCGTGACGCCGCGGCGGCGCAGGCCCGAGATGGTAGGCATGCGCGGATCGTCCCAGCCGCTGACCTTCCCCTCGTTCACGAGCTGGAGCAGCTTGCGCTTGCTCATGACCGTGTAGTTCAGGTTGAGCCGCGCGAATTCGTACTGATGCGGCAGAGCGCGCGGGAGATCGAGCGATTCCAGGATCCAGTCGTAGAGCGGCCGATGCACCTCGAACTCGAGCGTGCAGATGGAATGCGTGATGCCCTCGAGGTAGTCGCTCAGCACGTGGGCGAAATCGTACATCGGATAGATGCACCACTGCCCGCCCGTGTTGTGATGCTCAGCGTGCCGGATGCGATAGAGCACCGGATCGCGCAGCCACATGTTGGGCGACGTCATGTCGATCTTCGCCCGCAGCGTGCGTGTGCCGTCGGGAAACTCGCCGCCGCGCATGCGCTCGAGCAGATCGAGGCTCTCGGCGATGGGCCGGTCGCGATACGGGCTCGGCCGCCCTTCCTGCCGATAGCGGTCGGTCTCCTCGGGCGTGAGGTCATCGACATACGCCTTACCGCGCCGCACCAGCTCGACCGCGTAGGCGTAGATCTGCACGAAATAGTCCGAGGCGTGGAACGGCCGCCCTTCTTCGCCGGGTGCAACGGAGCCCAAAAAGAAGTCCGGCTTCCCCTCCACCCGCTGCGCCCCGGGCGTGGCGCCCGGCGCCTTGAAGCCGAGGCAATGATCCGCCCAGCCCGAGATGAGCCATTTCACGTCGGCGATGATCGACTCCACGTACTCCACGTCCTCCTTGGCCGGATTCGTGTCGTCCATCCGCAGGTTGCAGGTGCCGCCGAACTCCTTGGCGATGCCGAAATTCAGGCAGATCGACTTCGAATGCCCGATGTGCAGATACCCGTTCGGCTCTGGCGGAAAGCGCGTCTTCGGCACGGGATGCTTCCCGCTGGCCACGTCGGCAGCGACGATATCTCGGATGAAATCGGTGGGAGTGGAGGCGGCGTCGGACATCGCGGTTCAGGTAGCTGCAAAACGGGGGGAGCGCCACCCGTGGGAAGGTTCAAGATGCAAGAGCCAAGACTCAAGCAAGGTCCAGGAGCTAGGCGTCAAGGAAGTACCTCGGCAGCGACCGTTCCTTGATTCTTGGCGCTTGTCCCTTCCTTGAAACTTGGTTCTTGCGTCTTGAACCTCAGTTAATCTGCGTCCCACACACCTTCTCCACCTTGATCAGATTGGTGCTGCCGCTGGTGTGGTAGGGGGTGCCGGCGATGATCACGATGGTGTCTTCGTCCTGCAGGCCGAAATTCTTGGAGGCTTCGCAGGCCAGCTCGACCATGTGCGCGGTGCCGCGGATGCCCTCGATCAATGCGCTCTCCACGCCCCAGGTCAGCGCCAGACGGCGGCGGATGGCGGGCTGGGTGCAAAGCGCGAGGATCGGATTCGGCGGTCGATGGCTGGAGACGCGGCGCGGGGTGCTGCCGCTCATGGTGTAGGCGATGATGGCGCTGGCCTCGAGCGACTCGGCGATGAGCGTGGCACCGTGCGTGACCACGTCCTCCATCGTGCCGGTCAGCGGCCGGTCCGGCGGCGGCGGCACCTCGCCCTGCATCCAGGCCTGCTCGGCCCGCATGGCGATGGCGCTCATGGTGGCGATGGTCTCGACCGGGTATTTTCCGATGGCCGACTCGCCCGAGAGCATGACCGCATCGGTCCCGTCGAAGATCGCATTGGCCACGTCGGCCGCCTCGGCGCGCGTGGGCTTGGGCGAGGTCGTCATGCTTTCCAGCATCTGCGTCGCCGTGATGACGGCCCGCGCCCGCGAGCGGCAGGCGGCGATGATGCGCTTTTGCGCGATCGGCACATCCTGCGCGCTCAACTCGAGGGCGAGATCGCCGCGCGCCACCATCACGCCGTAGGACTCCTCGGCGATGGCTTCGATGTCATCGAGCGCCGCCTTGGTCTCGACCTTGGCGATGACGGGAATGTCGGCACCCATCGCCTTCAGCTTGTCCTTCAGCAGCTTCACGTCGGCCGCGCATTGCACGAAGGAGAGCGCGAGGAAGTCGAGCCCATGCGCCACCGCGAACTCGACGTCGGCCAGGTCCTTCTCGGTCAGCGCGGGCAGGCTCACTTTCTGCCCCGGCAGGTTGATGCCGCGCCGGCTGGAGAGCAGGCCGCCGCGGGTGACGAGACATTCGATCTCGCCCCGCTCGGTCACGCGCTCGCATTCGAGCACGAGGTTGCCGTCATCGAGCAGGATCTTGCCGCCCGGGCGCACGTCGCCGGCGAGGCCCGCGAAGGAGACGCTGATGCGCGTCGGCGTACCGACGATGACCTCCGGCGTGAGCGTGATGCTGCCGCCGGTCGGGATCTCGATCTTGCCATCCGTCATCTCGCCCACCCGAATGCGCGGCCCGCGCAGATCGCCGAGCAACGCGACCGGATGCCCCACCGCATCGGCCGCCGCGCGCACCCGGCCGATGGTCGCGAGCGTGGCTTCACGCTGGGCGTGGGAGAAATTGATCCGGACCACGTCCATGCCCGCGCGAATCATGTCGCGCAGAGTTTGTTCGTTGTCCGAGGCCGGCCCGAGGGTGGCGACGATCTTGGCGCGTTTGACGTTTCCGTGGTGGCTCAGCATAGGCGAGCCTCGCTGAGGCTCGGCATAGGCGATAGGCGATAGGCGATAGGCAAGCAAGCCTTCTGCATCGGCGGGGAAGATCCGCAGATTTGCAGGATGAACGCAGACTCCAGAGGAACGCACCTCCGGACCCCTCCAGCCCCACCTATTGCGTATCGCCTATCGCCTATCGCCTATGCCGAGCCTCAGCGAGGCTGGCGTTTTCCCCGGACCGCGGCATTTTGCGCGCTCCCAATCCCGATTGCCGCGCGAAGCGCGCCCCAATGTACCACTACGAAATCATCGCCAAGCTGCCCGCCGCGCAGGTCCACGAAGCGCTCGAACACCTCCGCAAGTCGGAGAAGGCCTCCTACGCGGTGGCCATCCAGACGCTGGCCGCGCAGAAGAAATTCCGCCCGGTCTTCGTCGAGAAGAAGCCGCCGGTGGAGCGCCACGCCTGGATGCAGCAGAACCTCGGCCGCCCGGTCAACAATGCCATCGCGGCCAACATCCTGAGCGTCTGGCTGACGGGCGCGCATTCCGATCTGCTCGTCGCCTTTCTCGATGCGCTCGGCATCGCCCACGACGGCAAGGGCGGCATCGAGGAGACCCCGCCGGCGCCCACGCCCGAGGCGCTCGGCGCTGCGGTCGACGGCCTGTTGGCGAAGTATCCGGCCGAGCTCGTGAAGGCCTATCTGCACACTTTCCGCGCCGCCGATCCCGAGGCCTGGCCCTCGCTCAACGACCTGCTGGCCAACGACGCGCGCTTCGCGCTCTGAGGCGACCGGACGTGACCTCGAACGTCCCGCGTTCCTGGGCGGAGATCGACCTCTCCGCCCTGCGGCACAATGCACAGGTGGCGCGCGACTGCGCCGGACCCGGCGGCCGCGTGCTGGCCGTGGTCAAGGCCGACGCCTACGGCCACGGCGCGGAGACGATCGCCTGGGAACTGCTGCGGGCCTGCGGCGTGCGCGACTTCGGCGTGGCCAACGTCAACGAGGCGCGCGAGGTCCGGAACGTGGTCGGCCACGAAGCGGGCATCGAGCTGCTCTCGCCGGCCCTGCGCCCGGAATATGCCATCGCGGTGCAGCTGCGGCTGACGCCGTGGATCTCGCATCTCGCTGAAGCGAAGGCCTACGCCGCCCTCGCCTCGCCGACCGATCCGCTGCAGGTGGTGGTCGAGGTCGATACCGGCATGGGCCGCTCCGGCGTGCTGCCGGGGGATTTGCCCGCGCTACTGGCCGGCATCCGGCAGGAACGCTCGCTCCGCCTGGCCGGCCTGGCCACGCATTTGCCGAGTTCCGACGAGGAGCCCGATTTCACCCGCGGGCAGCTGGAGCAATTCGCGCACATTGCGGAATCCAACCCCGCGCCCGAGGCAGAGTTTCGCCTGCAGTCGCGCAATAGCGCCGGCATTCTCGGCTATCCGCGTGGCGAACGGGAGCTGCTCCGCGCCGGCCTCATGCTCTACGGCGTTTCGCCGCTGCCCGAGCAGCAGGCGCGTCTGCGGCCGGTAATGACCTGGAAAACCCGCTTGTCGCTCGTGCGCGATCTGCCGGCCGGCTGGAGCATCAGCTACGGCCGCACCCACCGGCTGACCCGCGATTCCCGCATCGGCACCCTCGCCGCCGGGTATGCCGATGGCTACCACCGCAGTCTCGCCCACCACGGCACCGAGGTCCTCGTGCGCGGCCAACGCTGCCCCCTGCTCGGCCGAGTCACGATGGACCAAGCCATGGTCGATCTGAGCGACGTGCCCGAAGCCCAAGCCGGCGACGAAGTCGTACTGCTCGGCCGCCAGGGCGGGCAGGAAATACCCGCCACCGAACTCGCCGCCAAAGCCGGAACCATCGCCTGGGAGATCTTCACCGGCCTCTCACGCCGCGTCGGCCGGACCTACGTTTAGCCTCGCTGAGGCTCGGCATAGGCAATAGGCGATAGGCAATAGGCGATAGGCAATAGTCCATAGGCCGCAGACACACGTTTGGGCGATGTCGGCTATTGCCTATCGCCTATTTTCTATTGCCTATGCCGAGCCTCAGCGAGGCGTCAGAGCTTTTTCTTCTGTCCCTCCGCTTCCGGCAGGCCGAGCTTCTTCAGCTTCGGGAAGGCATGCCGGAGGACGTAGGGGTGGGTCGGATTGCGCTTCACGAAATCCTGGTGGTAGGCCTCGGCGGGCCAGAACTTGTCGAGCTTCACGACCTGCGTGGCGATGGGCTTGCTGAGGCCCTTCTGCGCCTCGGCCTTGGATTTCTCGATCTCGGCGAGCTGGGCGTCGTTCTCGTAGAGCAGCATGGAGCGATACTGCGGTCCGAAGTCCGGATAGACGCCGCGGCCGTCGGTCACGTCGTGGGTTTTCCAAAAGATCTCGAGCAACTTGGCCAGACTGACCTTGTCGGGATCGAAGGTGATCTGCACCACCTCGGCATGCGTGGTGCGGCCGTAGGAGACGTCGTCGTACGTCGGGTTCGCCTCCTTGCCGCCGGCGTAGCCAGAAACCGCCTCGATCACGCCATCGATGCGTTCGTAGACGGCTTCGACGCACCAGAAGCAGCCGGCACCCACGGTCAGGCGTTGCGGCTCGCCGGCCGAACTGCGCAGGGCGCTGGCGGCGACCGCGAAAAAGGCCACCGCGAAGATGGCGAGACGAACAAAGGATCGGGGCAGAGGCATATGCGTGGGAGAAAGCGGAGGGTGGCGTATTCCCGGCTCAGTTGGCGGCGGGCAGTTCGATGCTCAACGGCGCGCCGTAGTCCGAGTAGTCCATGATGGATTTCACCGCGACGCCCTTCTTGATCTCGGCTTCGACCTCTAGTCGGCGCGGGAGGGAGTCGGGGCCGAAGAAGAACTTGTTCTTGCTCGTGCCGTCCTTGCGCTTGACGACGTACTCGAAGACCTCGCAGGCCTCGCCGTTGACCTTCTCCGAGCCGAGGTAGCGCGCGCTGCGGCAGTTCTTGATCAGCTGCTCGACCAGTTTCGGATCGGCCGCGTTGGCCCCGGCCTTGGCGAATTCGGGCGGCGCGGGGATCCACTTCTCGCCCATCTTCACCATCGCCTTTTCTCCCACCATGACGAGATCGATGCCGGCGCCTTTCATGCGCACGCGGTCGGGGAAGACGACTTCCATTTCCATGTCGCCCCCGGAGCCTGCCGGCGAGTTGATCTTCATCTTGATGCGGAAGGTCTTCTTCTCCTGCTGTGCGACGAAGCCCTTGCGCACCGCCTCGAGCGCCCGCGGCTCGAGCGTGGGCGTGACATCCTCCTTCGCCTCGGCCGGAGCAGCCGGCGCGACCGTTGTCGGAGCGGGGCTGGCCGCCGGCGCGGCTTCCTGCGCTCGCAGGGGGAGGCAGAAAAGAGCAGTGGCGAAAGCGACACGAAGGACGGGCGGCATCGCGGGACGTAAGCACGGAACGCGGTCCACGCCATGGGGCGCCGCGCGTCATCGGGTTGGACCGCTCCCGGTCCTGCCCCATGCTGCGCGCATGGCCCTCAAGTTCCTCGCCACGATGACCACGCCCGAGGTGCAGTCCGCGCAGCTCGCCGCCTACGGCCGCGCGCGAACGATCGGCGACGCGCCCGAGCGCGATCTGCTCGGCCCGGACGAGCTGGGGTTCATCGCCAGCCGCGACAGCTTCTACCTGGCGACGGTCAATGCCGACGGCTGGCCCTACGTGCAGCACCGCGGCGGTCCGGCCGGCTTCCTGCGGGTGCTCGGCCCCAACCAACTCGGCTTCGCCGATTTCCGCGGCAATCGCCAGCTGCTCTCCACCGGCCACGTGGCCGCCAACGGCCGCGTCGCGCTCTTCCTCATGGACTACCCGACGCGCTCACGGCTGAAGCTCCTCGGACTCGCGCGCACCGTGCCCGCGGCGGAGGATCGCGACCTCCTTGCCCGCGTGGCCGAGCCGCCCCAGTTCGCCGCCATCGAGCGCATCTTCGTGCTCGACGTCCTCGGCTACGACTGGAACTGCGAGAAGTTCATCACGCCGCGGTACACGGAGGAAGAGTGGGCGGAAAGGATGAAGGATGAAGGATGAAGGGCGTGGCGAGTAGTCCGCACTCTCCGAGTGCGGCCGGCCCGCAAAGAAATTGGTGAGGCACGCGTGTGCGATTGGGATTGGGATTGGGATTGGGAGTGGGATTGGGATTAGGAGTGCGAATGGGAATGAGATGAGCCGATCTGGAAGGCGCCCACGCCCACACCGCATTTGCAACTTCCCGGCCTTCTTCCTTCTTCCTTCTTCCTTCATCCTTTTCTCCCCATGCCCAGCTTCGACATCGTCTCCGAAATCGACCAGCAGGAGGTCGACAATGCGCTCAATCAGGCCCGGAAGGAGTTACTCTCGCGCTTCGACTTCAAAGGGGCCGACCCGAAGATCGAGTGGACGCCGAAGGAGAACAAGATCGTCCTCACGGCCATCGACGCTTCGCGGCTGAAGTCACTGCTCGATGTGGTCATCGGCAAGCTGGCCAAGCGCAACGTGGACCTGCGCAACGTGGACCGGAAGGATCCGCAGGTCTCCTCGGTCGGGCACGCGCGGCAGGAGGTCTTCATCAAGCAGGGCATCGAGGGTGCGAAGGCGAAGGAAATCGTGGCCGCGATCAAGGCCCAGGGGCTGAAGGTGCAGTCGGCCATCGAGGGCACCAAGATTCGGGTGACCGGCAAGAAGCGCGACGACCTGCAGGAGGTGATCGGCTTCTGCCGGAGCAAGGACTTCGACGTGGCCCTGACTTACAACAACTTCCGCGACTGAATGACGCGCGAGTGAAGCGGCCTGAGGGGCGTGGACAGAATCCGACCACAAACACTCAAAAGGCACAAAACAGACCGAGCCGCACCTGGTGGCGCGTCCACGGCACTTTTGAGCGTTCTGCGTTTTCTGTGGTTCCCTCCCTTCCTGCCCTTCCGCTCCCAGCGGGCTCGCTCAAGCCGCGGAACGCAGCCACTCGGGCAGTTGCACGCGCACCCGCGCGCGGAGCCGACTGAGGAGGCTGTAGAGGCCGAAGTAGGCGCGATTGACGTAGACGCTGTCCGGCGTGCCGCGCGCGCCGCGCATGCGGCGGAGTTGCTCGTTGCGGTGATTGGCCTCGCCCAGCGCGAAGATGGCGGCGAGGAAGCCTTCCTGGCCGAAATCGAAGCGTTCCGTGCGGAAGGGTCGCGCCAGCAGAGCGATCGACTCGCCGCACACGCGTAGCAGTTCCGCGCGCGACTCGGGCGGATCGTCCGGCAGGAGCAGATGCAAATCGATCAGCGCCGCTTCCAGGCGAGCGGGATCGTCGGCCACGGCGGGATCGAGGAGACGGAATTGCCGCCGATAGACGTCCTCCGGCAGCGCCTTGGTACAGCCGAAATCGAGCACCCACAGCCGGCCGTCGCGCACGAGGAAGTTCCCGGGGTGCGGATCGGCGTGGAACAGATGCAGGCGGTGGACCTGGAAGTCGTAGAAATCCCAGAGCGCCTGGCCGAGGCGATCGCGCTCCTCCTGTCCCGCCGATCCGTCGGCGAAGCGGTCGAGCGGCTCGCCATCGATCCAATCCATGGTCAGGATGCGCGGACGGCAGAGCTCCGGATGATATTCCGGGAACGACACGTTCTCCACCCCGCGGCAGGCGGTGGAAAGCTGCTGCGAACGCTCCAACTCGAGCGTGTAGTTCGTCTCCTCGAGCAGACGCTCCTCGACCTCGGCGAAGTAGCCGGCGACATCGCGCTCGCGCAGCCCGAGCATGCGCAGGGCGATCGGCTTCACCAGGCGCAGGTCGTTGCGGAGGCTGTCGGCCACGCCGGGGTACTGGACTTTGACCGCGAACTCGCGCCCGCCGCGGCTGGCGCGATGCACCTGGCCGATCGAGGCCCCCGCCACGGCTTCGCGTCCGAAGGTGTCAAACAGCTCGAGCGGCTCGCGCCCGAATTCCTTTCGAAACGTCCGCACGACCAGCGGATACGAAAGCGGCGGCGCCGAGTATTGGGCTTGGGCGAAATGCTGCGTGTAGGCGCGCGGGAGCAGGTTCTGGTCGATGCTGAGCATCTGCGCGACCTTGAGGGGCCCGCCTTTCAGCTCGCTGAACGTGCGGTAGACGTCGGCGGCATTCTCCGCGTGCAGCTTCTCCTCGCTGGACGCGGCGGTCTCCCGGGTGAGCGCCCGGCGGCCGTAGTGCTTGAGGTAGTTGAGCCCGACCTTGGCCCCGGCGCTCGCGATGGCCGCGCTGCGGGCGAGCCGGGAGGAGGCGATGGAATCCTGGGACATCGGGGGAAAGGATGAAGGGACAAGGAAGAAGGAAGAAGGTTACGGAGCCGCTGGGGCTTGCTGGCCGGAGCGGGCTTCCGACGGGCCGGCGGCGGGCACGAGGAGGAAGCGGGCGAGATCGAAGGCGGCGTCGAAGGCCTGCTCGCGCAGGATTTCGAAGAGGAGGTTTGTCGACTTTTCGATGAAGGCGTCGGTCCGCTGATTCTCCGCGCTGTCGTCGCGCAGGTGGAAGGCCAGGACGCTGTGCAAATGGAGGGCGAAGGCACCCGGATAGAACTGATTGAGCGGTCCGCGGGAGGCGATCTCCTGCGTGACGACGCCGCGTTCGGCCAGACGGGTCGCGAAAGCGCGGAAACGGGCCTCGAAGGGGGCCAGATAGTCTGGGCGCAGCAGCGGGTGCAAGGCGGAGTTGAGTCGTGCTCGGACCAAGGCCTTCTCGTCCTGCACCGCCTCGATGAAGGCGAAGAGGAGCGAAAGCAGGCGCTGGCGGGCATTGAACTCCTCCCACTCCGCGCCGCCTTCGACGGCCTCCACGACCCAGCGCAGGAAGTTGTCCCAATACAGCGCCTCGGCCTCGCTCAGGGAGGCGAAGTGCGCCCGGAAATCGTCTTCGCTCCAGCCGTGGGCGCGGCAGAATGCCTCCACCGACTCCGGGGGCTGGCCGTGGGTACGGAGGTGGTCGAGGAGGGCGTCGACAATGCGGGATCGCATGGCGGACCATCCGGCGGAACCGCCCCGCGCCAAGGGGCAGAATCGTCTTTACCCGTCAGCGAAGTTCGTCGGCTGGTCTTGCTCCCCACAGCCGCCTGGCTGCACAATCCCGCGCCATGCGTGCCCTGCTCATCCTCGTCGTCCTGTGCGTCATCGGCTGGTTCTGGATGAAGCGCACACCTTCCCCGCCTCCGGCCGCGCGCGCTCCGGCCATCGAGCGCCCGGCCAACACGCTTGATCCCAAAGCCGCGCTCGACCGGGCCAAAGCGGCGGCGGACAAAGCCGGCAAGGAGCGCAAAGACGGCGATCAGTGAGGTGGACGCGCGGCGCGTCGTCGATGGCCGCTATCTGGCCAGCGCCCGCACCAAATCGCGCGCCATGGTCGGGCCGCCGTAGACGAACCCGGTGTAGACCTGCACCAGCGCGGCGCCAGCGTCGAACTTCTCCTGCACGTGGTCGGGGGTCTCGACCCCGCCCACCGCGATGACCGGCAGCTTGGTCCGCTGGGTGAAGAACTTCACCGCGGCGGTCGCCCGCTCGCGCAGCGGCGCGCCGCTCAGGCCGCCCTGCATCTTGGCGCGCAACACATCGGGCAGGCGGGAGAAATCGGTCGTGGTGTTGGTGGCCACGATGCCGGCCAGGCCCCGATCGACGGCCAGCTGGGCGACATCGCCCATCTGCCACTCGGTCAGATCCGGGGCGATCTTCACCAGGATCGGCCGCTGCCGGATGTGCGCCTTGTTCGCCGCCTGCAACGCCGCCAGGATGCGGGCGAGCGCGTCCTTGTCCTGCAGTTCGCGCAGGCCGGGCGTGTTCGGCGAGGAGACATTGACCACCAGGTAGTCCGCGAACGGGTGCAGCCGCTTGAACGACTCCAGGTAGTCCGCCTCCGCCTCGGCCAGCGGAGTGATCTTCGACTTCCCAATGTTGATGCCCACGGGAATGGACGGCCAGCGGCCCTCCGCGCGCAGTTCCGTGAATCGCTCGGCTGCGGCCGCCGAGCCCAGGTTGTTGAAGCCCATCCGATTGATGAGCGAGCGCTCGGCCGGCTGCCGGAAGAGGCGTGGCTTGTCGTTGCCTGGCTGCGCGTGGGCGGTGAGCGTACCGGCCTCGATGAAGCCGAAGCCGAGCGCCTCCCAAGCCCGGAGGGCGAGGCCGTTTTTGTCCATGCCGGCAGCCAGGCCGATGGGATTGGGGAAGCGGACGCCGAACACCTCGCGGGCCGTGGCCGGGGTATCGGCCCGACCCACGAACCGATGCAGAAGTGCCAGCAGGCGCGGCTGCAGCGAAGCCTTCTGCAGCCAATGCAACGCCAGTTCATGGGCCTCCTCCGGATCCTTCCGGAAGAGCCACGGCTTGATCAGACGCTCATAGACTGCTGGCAGCATGCAGCCGCTCCCTGCGCCGTCTTTGGCCCGGAGGCAAATAAAACGCCGCGTTCGCTCCGGGCGGATTGACACTCCGGGCCGGCACTTCATATCTCAACCCTTGGCTCGTCGCCGCCGAGTGGTGCCGCGCCCGGACGCAGTTGCCCCCATTTTCCATGAGCGAACCCAAGAAGGAGACCGTGCGGATCACCCTGCCCCCGCGCCCCGTCCCGGATCCGCGCGCCGTCGCGGCGGCCAAGGCGACCGGTCGCATCACGCTCCCGCCGAAACCCGCCGTCGGCGCCGTGCCACGTCCTGCCGTGCCGCGTCCCGTCGTGCAGGGCCAGGCTCCCGCTCCCGCGCCGGTGGCGGCGGCACCCGCGCCTGCCGCGCCCAGCGTGCCGCGCCCCGTGGTGGCAGCCGCTGCCGCGGAAGCCCCGGCCGTTCCCCGCCCTGCGGCCCCCATTCCACAGCGCCCGCCCGCCACGGCTTCGGTCCCCTCGGTGCCTCGCCCGGTCGCGCCGGTGGCCGCGGCTGGAGTTCCGCCCGCTCCCTCCGTCCCCCGCCCCGCCGCTCCGGTGCCCGTGCCCCGGCCGGCCGCGCCGGTACCGAAGGCTCCCATGGCCGTAGCGGCCGAGCCGACCATTGAGGTCGCTCCCCCCGGCGTGGCCGCGATGCCCCGCCCGGCCGCACCGGCCCCGCGCCCGGTGACCAAAAGCGGCACCGCCCGCATCGAGCCTCCGGCCGAGCCCAGCGCCCCGCCCAAGGCGGTTGTCGCCCGGGTGACCGCGCCGACGGTCCGCATCGAGCAGACCCAGCCGCTGCGCGAGGCGCCGGCCCCGGCGATCCGTACGCTCTCGGTGGCGACCGCCGACGAAGAGGACGAGACCCCCAGTGCGCCGGCCATTCCGGCCTGGATCTCCTACGCGATCTTCGCCTGTTCGCTGGCCGCCTTCGGGGTCCAGTTGTGGACCTTCCTGGCCGGGGGAGAATAGCCGACTCTGTCATCCGCTTGCGTCCTCGTCGGCGCCTGCGATAATTGTCACGCACAAAGTTACGTATTCCATGTCCAACGCCCTCGAGATCAATTCTTCGAATTTCGACGCCGAAGTTCTCCAAGCCAGCACCCCGGTGATCGTCGACTTCTGGGCCCCCTGGTGCGGGCCCTGCCGCATGATCGGGCCGGTGCTCGACGAAGTCGCCCGGGAACGGGACGGCTCGGTCAAGGTCGTGAAGGTCAATGTCGAGGAGAACCCGGAACTGGCCGTGCGCTACAAGGTGCAGAGCATCCCGCTCATCCTCTTCTTCAAGAGCGGCCAACTGAAGGCGCAGCACCTCGGCTCGACCAACAAGCAGACCATCCTGGCCAAGCTCGATTCCGTCGGCTGAGCTGCCAGCCCCGTCTTTCCGAGCCGGACGCGTCCCACGACGCCTCCGGCTCTTTCGTTTCGGGCCGGGGCGTTCAAACCGGGTCGGCCGCCTCACCCTCCGCCGGCAAGTGCCCGTACATCTCGTGGTACAGTCGCTCGATGGCCGCCTCGGGGTCCTCGAACATCATGGCTTCCTTGATCCGCGAGACGAACATCGGGAAGGCAAACGGCGACACGTAGGGCACCTCGCGCAGTTCCCAGCGCTCGGACTGGACCTGGTCCAGAAAGGCCAGTGCGCGGGGCAGGTCGAGGAACGTGTGGGTGGCCTGCCGATACGACTCCTCCAGCAGCGGGTGGGTCGGCTCGTGCTCGCTCAACACCCGGAAGAGCAGCTCGGAGCTGAAGCGAATCTGCCGTGTCGGCCGCGGCTGGCCCGGATGCATCCGCGGGACCATCAGCCCGGTCTGGGCCACGCCGCGAAACTGCCAGCGGACGAGCTCCGAGTCCTGCAATCCGTGCGCCAGCGCCGACTCGGCGTCCTCGCGCCGGAAGCATTGGCGGAGGTCGAAGAGCGGCAGCTCCTGGCTGCGTTTCACGGTCACGAGGAAGCCGTAGTCGTCGATGGTGACCAGCGCATTGCCCCCGACCGCCTCCTGGATGCGCCAGGCCACGAGACGGGAGAGCGCGTCGTTGGCGCTGCGGCCGATGAGCGCGTGGAAGAAATAGTCGGTCAGTTCCGTCCCGCGCTCGCGCCGGACCTCGACGAGAAAGAGTCCGGCGCGCGGCACGAGCGAGATGCGCCGCTGGGCCAGGAAATGTCCGACCACCGCCTGCGCATTGGCCAGCGACATGTCCCAGTGCTCGACCAGCCAGTCGGTCGCTTCGGTCGGCGGGCCCTGTTCCAGACGCGCATCGAGTTCGGTCCGCAGCCGCACCACTTCGGCGGCCAGGCCCGACGCCAGCGGCATCTTCTGCGCATTCCAGCGCGGAACCGTGGGCGGCAGACCTCGCGCTTCGACCACTTTCACCTGCTGCAGGCCGACGTCCTCCACCTTCACGACCTGCCCGGCGAGCACGAAGCGGTCGCCCTTGCGCAGGCGTTTGACGAACGACTCCTCGACCGTGCCGAGGCGACGTCGGCCCTTTACCACGCTGACGAGTTCGTCGGCCACGATCGTGCCGATGTTGACGAGGTAGTCGCGCTCGACCCGCCGGTTCGTCGGCACCAGGCGACCGGTCTCGTCGAGCCGCAGCTTGCCGAAGTCGTCCCGATACTGTCGCTCGAGCGAGGCCCCGCCGCCCTCGAGGAACCGCTGGATGCGGTCGAACTCGCTCCGCTCGAGCCCGCGAAACGGCCAGGCGCGGCGGATCAGCGCGAAGGCGTCGTCGGGCGAGACCGGCCCCTCGATGGCCAGCCCGAGCAGATGCTGCGCGACCACATCGTAGGGCTTTTCCTGGATGCGCACCGGGTCGAGCCGCCGCTGCCGCACCAGCCGGGCCGTCACGGTGCATTCCACCAGATCGCTGACGTTCGAGGCCACCAGCACGCCGTGGCTGGTCTGGTGAATGCTGTGGCCGCTGCGACCGATGCGCTGCAGGGCGCGCGAGACGCCCTTCGGCGCGGAGATCATGACCACGAGATCGATCGCCCCGATGTCGATGCCCATCTCCAGACTCGTGCTGCAGACCACGGCGCGCAGCTCGCCGCGCTTGAGCCGGTCCTCCACTTCGAGGCGGAGACTGCGGTCGATGCTCGAGTGATGCGTCTCGATGCGGTCCGCGAGCTGCGGCAGCGCGTGCTTGAGCTGAATGCCGAGCGCCTCGGCCGTGCCGCGGGTGTTGCAGAAGATGAGGACGGAGCGCTGGCGTTCGATCAGCTGCGCCAGTTCCCCCAGCACCCGCACCGCGGTGTGCCCAGCCGGCGGATACGGCTTGCGCCGAATGGGCGAGAAGACCTCCACCCGCAGGAGCCGCTCTGCCTGCGCCTCGGCCAGCAGACAAGGCCGGCCAGGTCCGCAGAGGAACTCGGCCATCAGCTCCAGCGGCGTGACCGTGGCCGAGAGCCCGACGCGGCAGAGCGGTGACGGGTGGCCGGCGGCGGCGCGCAGGGCCTCGATGCGTTCCAGCGAGACGGTCAGGTGCACGCCCCGCTTGTTCTCGCCGAGCGCGTGCAGTTCATCGAGCAGGACGAAGCGGGATTGCGCCACCGCCGCACGAAAAGTCGCGCTGCAGAGCAGGATGGCGATGCTCTCCGGCGTGGTGATGAGGATGGCGGGCGGACGTCGTCGCTGGCGCGCGCGCTCGCTCGCCGCCGTGTCGCCGGTGCGGAGGCCGACCGTGATCGTCTTCTCGAGCCCCAGCTCGCGCAACGGCCCGCTGAGATTTTTCTCAATGTCATAGGCCAGCGCCCGCAGCGGCGAGACATAGAGCGCCTGAATGCCGCTCCACTTCCTGCCTTCCGCCGCCTCGCGCGCCAGGGTGTCGATGATGCCGAGGAATCCAGCCAGCGTCTTGCCGCTCCCTGTGGGCGAGGAAAGCAGCACGCTCCGCCCTTCCAGGATCGCCGGAATGCAGCGCAGCTGCGCGTCCGTGAACGTCCCGAACTTCTGCGCGAACCAACGCGCGATCTCCGGCCGCAGGCGGCTCGGCAGATCGGGCTGGGGCAACGCGGGGGAGAAGGACAAGGGAAGAAGGATGAAGGAGGAAGGATGAAGGCCACGCCGGCCCGGCGATCAAGCATCCACCCTCGTCACCTTTCTTCCTTCCTTCTTCTATTCACCACCACGCGGCCAGCCACGGATACAGCACCGAGCCGAGGATGGCATTGCCCATCATGCCGAGCGTGGCGAAGGCCCCGCAGATCGGGTCGACCTCGAGCGAACGGGAGACGCCGATGACGTGCGAGCCGCAGCCCATGGCCAGCCCGCGGGCGCGGCGATCGCGCACGCCGAGCGAGCGGAGCACGAGCGGACCCATCGTCGCGCCCACGAGGCCCGAGGCGAGCACGCCGACGATGACCGCATCGAGCCGCGCACCGCTGCGCTCGCCCAGCGGCAGAGCCACCGGGCTGGTGGTGGACTGCAGCGGGCCCGCCAGCTGCACCTCGCGCGGCTGGCCCTGCCAGCGTAGCGCACCCGCAGCCACGACGAAGCCGAAGAGCAACCCGGCCACGACCACGCCGACCACGAGCGCGAGGCGTTGGAGAATGAGTCGGCGCAGTTGCCAGACCGGTACCGCCATCGCCACGACCGCGGGACCGATCCACCACGTCAGCCAGGCGGTGGACTCGCGGTATTCGCCGTAGCCGCGACCAACGGCATCGAGTCCGAGGCCTAGCATCACCATGCTGACGAGCAGCGGATGGAGCAGCGGCAGTCCGACCCGGGCGTAGAGAGCGCGCGCGCCGAGGTAGATCAGCGCGGTGGCCGTGCTCCACGCGACGACTGCGAGCGGGCCGCTCATCGTGGTTCCTCGCTTTCCGCCAGAGCCCGCTCGGCGTCGGTCAGCGGGCCGGGTTCGTCGGTCGGGCCGGGAAAGGCGCGGAAAAGCAGCTGCGCCAGCCACCCGATGCAGACCCACAGCAGCAGGAGCGTGACCACCATCGTCCCGACGTAGGCCAAACCGTGCGTGCGCAGGAAGGTCCGATCCTGCGTAGCCAAGACAAACGAGGGCAGCAGGATGAGCGGGAGCCATTTCATGAGCAGGGCGGCCGGGCGCTCGACCCAGGCGATCGGAACCACGCGCAGTCCGAGCAGGAGCAGCAGCAGCAGGAGCCCGACGATGCCGCCCGGCACCACCAGACCGAGCCAGCCGCGCAGCGCATCGCCCAGCCACCAGCAGCCGGCCAGGATCCCCAGCCCCCGGCCCAGGGGGCCCCATTCGCGCATGCGTTCCATCGGGCCGACTGACGCGCGGCCGCGGGGCGGAGGCAAGCATTGGCAGTCGACCCGGCATCGACGAAAGACGGCGCGTGCGCTGCTACTACTCGCCCGGCTACTACCTGCCGCTGCCGGACGGACATCCCTTTCCGATGGCCAAGTTCCCGCAGGCGCACGGAATGCTGCTGGCCGACGAGATCATCGACGTGAGCGACATCGAGCTGGTCGAACCGTGCGCGCGCGAGCATCTCGAGCGGGTTCATCACCCGGCCTACCTGGACCGCATCCAACGCGGCACCCTGACCTCGAAGGAAGCCACGCTGCTTGGCCTGCCGCCCGGCCCGGCGCTCTACGAACGGTCGGCGCGCGAGACCGAGGGCACCCGTCTGGCCGCGCGCGCTGCGCTGGCCGACGGGCTGGCGGCCAACCTGGCCGGCGGCACGCACCACGCCTTCGCCGATCGCGGGGAAGGTTTCTGCGTGCTCAACGACGTGGCGGTCAGCGTGCGCGATCTGCAGCGCGAGCAGCCCGACCTGCGCGTACTGGTGGTGGATACCGATGCGCACCAGGGCAATGGGACGCACGCGCTCCTCGGCAGCGATCCGAACGTCGCCACCTACTCCATCCACGTGGCCGCCAACTACCCTTCGCGCAAGGTGTCCGGCACGCTGGACGTCGGGCTGGAGCGGTACGCCCGCGGAGAGGCGTATCTGTCCGCCCTGCGCGCGACGCTGCCGCCCCTGCTCGAGCGGCACGCGCCCGATCTCGTGTACTGGCTGAGCGGAGCGGATCCGCACCAGAACGACCGCTTCGGCCAGTTGCAGCTCACGCTGCGGGACATGCAGGAGCGCGACCGCCTGGTCCTGGGCTGGCTGCGCGACCGCCCGCGACCCCTGTCGACGGTGGTGCTTTACGGCGGGGGCTACAATCGGGAGCCGCTCCACACCGCCCGCCTCCACCGCAACAGCGTGGCGGCGGCGTGCGACTGGGCCTGACGTGTCCGGGCTGATTGCATCCGACCGCCTTCGGGTGTACTCTGGTGGCATGAAACGGCTCGTCTTCCCCGCGCTTTTCGTTGTCAGTTTCGCCTGGCTCGCCCCGCTGTCCGCTCAGGAAAGGGCTGAGGCGGCCTCCCGGCAGGCGGCCCAGAATCGGGTCTTCGACCTGAACGGCGACGGCAAGATCACCGACGATGAGGTCGACGCCGTCGTGCGCTGGGAGTTGCTCAATCCCGAGTACAAGCTGAGCCGCAAGGAGCGCAAGGCGCTCGAAAAGCGGCGCGCCGAGGAGAAGAAGGCCGAGATCACCAAGTGGGATCTCAACGGCGACGGCAAGCTCGATGCCGCCGAAAACAAGCGCCGGCTCGAAGCCTACGAGCGTCTGGCCCGCGCGCAGAAGAAGTCGAAGGAGCAGTCGGAGTTGGAGAAGCCCATGATGGGCTACATGGGCAAGTAGATCTCGCCCTGAGACTCTGAACAACTATTCCTCGCGCCTGCTTCCGCGTGGCGCTCGGGCGGTTCGCGTGCATCGTGCTCGCCATGCCGAACCTCGCAGACATTCGCGCGGCCCACGCCATCATTCGACCGCACATCCATCGCACCCCGGTCCTGACCTCCAGCTCGCTCAACCGGGAGTTCGGGTTGGAGCTGTTCTTCAAATGCGAGAACTTCCAGAAGATCGGGGCCTTCAAAGCCCGCGGCGCCACCCACGCCGTCCTGACCGCCTCTGCCGCGGAAGTGCAGGGAGGCGTGGTCACGCATTCCTCCGGCAACCACGCAGCCGCCATCGCCCGCGCCGCCGCCCTCCGTGGCGTGCCGGGCTACATCGTGATGCCCTCGAACGCTCCGCGGGTGAAGGTGGAATCCGTCCAGCGCTACGGCGGGCGCATCACGTTTTGCGAACCCACGGCCGCGGCCCGCGCCCAAGCCGCCGCCCAGTTGCAGGACGAGACGGGGGCGGTGCTGATCCATCCCTTCGACAATGACGCGGTCATTGCCGGCCAGGGCACGGCGGCCCTCGAGCTGCTCGAGGCGGTGCCGGACCTCACCGCCATCGCGGCCCCGGTCGGTGGCGGCGGGCTGATGAGCGGCACGGCCCTCGCGGCCACGGAGCTGAAGCCGGGCATCGAGGTCTGGGCCGCCGAACCGGCGCTCGCGGACGATGCGGCGCGCTCGCTCGAGTCCGGGGTGCTGCAGCCGCCGGCCGATTCCACCACCATCGCCGACGGCCTGCGCACGGGACTCTCCGAGCGCACGTTCCGCATCCTCCAGGGCCGTCTCAAGGGCGTGGCCCGCGCCCCGGAGGAGCTCATCGCGACGGCCATGCACCGGGTCTGGCAGACGATGAAGATCCTGATCGAGCCTTCCGCGGCCGTCCCGCTGGCAGCCCTGCTGGCGGGGACGCTGCCGGCGCGCGGCCGGCTGGGCGTGATCCTGACCGGCGGCAACGTCGAACCGCGCTGGCCCTGACCGCACGTTTCGGAGCGCGGACTTCCCCCGCGCTGCGAACTTGGGACTGGATTCCTGCCCCGGTCGGCGGTGAGTTTGGGGGAACCCAGCCACCTGCCCCCCACGCTCCTCCATGAGAACGGCCTTCACCCTCCTGCTGCTCGGCACAGCGGTGGGGGCGACGTTTCTGCAGCTCCGTTTCGCCGGTCCCGATTACGAGCGCGACCTCACCCGCGACATCGCCGCGACCCTGGCGGAGGACGCGCGGTTTCGCGACGTGCGCGTGGCGGTCCGGCGGCTCGACGCCATCCTGACCGGCGAAGTCGAATCGCCCGCCGACCGCGCTGAGGCCCAGGAACTGGCCGGGCGCGTCTGGGGCGTGCGGGCGCGTTCGGTGGACAACCGCATCGAAGTCCGGGCCCGGCTCGATGCGATCGTCGAAGCCGACGCCAGCTCCCGGACCGCCTTGCCGCTCGAAAGTGTCTCGATCCGCGGCTGCCTGCCGGAGAGCCTGCGGGCGGAGGACCTGCCGACCGTCTTCTCCGGGGTTTCCGCCAACCGTCGCATCTCGAGCAGCGAGGTTGCCTACCACAGCTTTGTAGGCCCCCTGCCGCGCTTCGATCGGGAAGCGCTCGCCCACCTCGCCGCGGAGTTCTCGCGGCTGCCGAGCATCGGTATGATCGAACTGACCGCGCGAGGCATCACGCTTTCAGGCGACGCCTTTCCGGCGCAGAAACAGCGTTTGGAGGAAATCGCGGCCCGCGCCGTCGCGCCTCCCGGCCGGGTCGAATCGCAGCTGCGGACCATCGACCTGCACGAGCCCGCCCGGCAGGCGCTGGTCGGCGAACCCGGATTGGAAAAGGTGCAGGTCCATTTCAATGAGGCCTACGCCACCCTCACCGGCACGGTGGCGACGCCGGACCTGCGCATGAAGGCCGCCCGCCTGATCGAGAACATCCGGCTCGCACGCCTGCGGGAGGATCGAAACCTCATTGCGCTCGGGGCGCTTTTTTCCGCCACCGTCCGGCGGGAGCCCGGCCAGCAGCCCAGCGTGCACGTCGGCGGACTGCTGCCGGATGAATCGTGGAAAACGCAGCTCATCGCCTCGCTCGGGCGATTGAAGCCGGGTTGGACGATCGAGACGGGCGCCCTCCGATTCGCGCCTTCGGTGACCCCGGCGGGCTGGCTCGAAAAGGGCCCCTTCTTCGCCTTCTTCGACGAGTTCTTTGCCCTGCCCGCGCCAGGTGCCGTGCGCATCGACGCGAACGGCCTCGTCACGCAGGCGAGGCTGACGGCCGCACAGGGCGAGCGGCTGCGCGAGCGGACCCGCGCTTTCGGCTTCAGCCCACTCCAGGTGCGGAGCGACCACGAACTCTACCCGTCGATCTACCACCTGCCCGAGTATCGGCCAGTCTCAACCCCGCCCGAAGCGGCGCGCGAGTCTCTGGCGGCAGCGCTGCGGGAGGCGCAGATCCATTTCGAGACCGGCAGCGCCGAACCGGCCCCGGAGGAGGCTGCGCGGCTCGATCGCCTGGTCGCCGCGCTCGCGGCAGCCGGGGATGCCTGCAGTCTGGTGGTCGGCGGCCACGCGGATGCCACCGGCGAAACGGCGGAAAACGAGCGCCTCAGCCGGGCCCGGGCCGAGGCGGTGGTGCGATTGCTGGAAGCGCGCGGCTGGCCCCGGGCGCGCTGTCTGGTGGAGAGCTTCGGCTCCATTCGGGCGGCGGGCGGCGAAGCGACCGAAGAAGAGCGCCGTCGGAGCCGGCGCGTGGAAATCCTGCTCCGCTGATCATGGACGCCCTGTCGTATTTCCTCTTCCACAGCCTCGTGTACAACCTGCTGCTGGGCGTCGCGTTCACCGGCCTCGGCCTGCTCGGCGGGTGGTGGATCTGGGGCCGCTGGCAGCGTCGGGCCGAGGCCACCGAGGTCCGGCTCCAGTTCGCCCAGACCCAACTCGTCCGACTCCGCGGCGAGATCGAGCCACTGCGGGCCGCCGCCAGCCAGGCGGAGGCGCGTCTGCAGGCCGCAGAGGCCGCGCGGGTCGAACTGCAAAATCGGCTCGACACCCTCGGCAGCCGCACCTCCCGCCTCGAACTCGAGCGCCAATCCTCCGCCCGCCTGCTCGAGGAAGCCCGCCAGCAGGCAGCCGACGCCTCTGCCCGCCTGGCCAAACTGGAAGCCTCTCGGAAGCCGCCGCCGAACGACGAAACCCAACTTTGATTCGATCCGCGTCTTCCGCGGCCATGCCCGTCGCCTATCGCCTATTGCCTATCGCCTCGACCGAGCCTAAGCGAGGCCCCCAGCCATGATCGTCTCCCGCGCTGAAATGACCGCCCTCGAGGAGCATGTCTTCGCGACCGGTTCCTCGGCCGAGGTCCTCATGGAAAAAGTCGGTACGGCCATGGCCGAGTGGCTGTTGGAGCACACCCCCGTGCGGCGCGGGGTCCTGATCTTCGTGGGTCGCGGCCACAATGCCGGCGATGGCCTGGTCATCGCGCGAGCCCTCCACGCCGCCGGCTGCCCGGTGGCGCTGCGCTTCGCCCACGCGCCCGAACGTCTGGCCGCCCTCACCGCCCGCATGCTGCTGCACGTGCCCGGTGAGGTGCCGCGCTCCGTGGTGGGCGAAGGCGATCTGACCAAGCCCTGCGACCAACCGCCGCGCGTGGTGATCGACGCGCTCCTCGGGCTCAATGCCAAAGGCGCGCTGCACATACCCGAACGCGCCTCGGCCCGGGAGATCAATGCCTTGCGCAAGACGCACGCCCAGATCGTGGCGGTCGACCTGCCGACCGGGGTGGACGCCGAGACGGGGGCGGTCGACCACGACGCCGTGCACGCGCACGACACGCTCACGGTCGGCTTCGCCAAGCTCGGTTTGGTCGCGGACAGCGCGCTGAACTACGTCGGGCGGCTGCACCGCATGCTCCACCCGTCCTTCACTCGGGCGGCCCGGGAGTTGCAGATCGAATTTCTCGCGCACGAGCAGCTGACCGACGCCGCGGCACTCGCTCCGCTGCTGCGGGTGCGCCCGTTCGACCTGCACAAGGGCCACTGCGGCCGGCTCGGGCTGCTGGCCGGCTCCACCGGCATGACCGGCGCGGCCGTGCTCGCCGCCCGCGGCGCATTGCGGGGCGGCGCGGGCCTCATCTATCTCCATGTCCCGCCGGAGGTGCTGCCGATCGTCGCCGCCTCCGCTCCGCCCGAGGTCATGGTCCGGCCGTGCTCCGACCCGCGGGAGCTGCTGAATCATCGCTTCGATGCCCTCGCGCTCGGCCCCGGCCTCGGGAGCGCCAAGGCCGAAGCGGTCCGCGAGGTCATCGAGCAGTTCGGCGGGCCGATGGTCGTCGATGCCGACGCGCTGCAGTGCCTCGCGGCCGGCCCCAGCGGCACTGCCCGGCTCGATCACTGCGCCGGGCCGCGCCTGCTCACGCCGCACGCCGGAGAAATGCAGCGCCTCTTCCCCGAGGCCAAACACCACGGGCGGGCCGACACCGCGCGACGTTTCACCAGTCGGTACGAGAAGACGACACTCCTCTACAAAGGCGCCCGGACGATCGTGGCGCAAAAGGGCCGGCCGCTGGCCTACAACAGCACCGGCACGCCCGGCATGGCCACCGGCGGCATGGGCGACGTCCTGACCGGACTCTGCGGCGCGCTGCTCGGCCAGAACTACGAAGCCTACACCGCCGCACGGTTGGGCGCGTGGCTGACGGGTCGGGCCGCGGAACTCTGCCTGCGGGCGGGCCAAAGCGAGGAATCGCTCGGAGCCGGCGACATGGCGGCGCAGCTGGGGGCGGCCTTCCAGGAACTCCGACGATGATCCAGATCGTACTCAATGGCGAGGCGCACGCGGTCGCGACGGGCGCCACGCTCCCCGACCTCCTGCGCGAACTCGGGCTGACAGCCGGGGTTCTCGTCGAATACAACGGCCGGGCGCTGTTTCCGGCCGAGTGGGCCGGGATCGCCCTGGCTGAGGGCGATCGCCTCGAGATCCTGCGGGTGGCTGCCGGCGGCTAGGCGCGGAGAAAAACCAAAGAGGGCGCATGAAGATCCTGCAGATCCGGGTCAAGCCGAACGCCCGCGCCACCTTGCTGGTGCCGGCTGAAACGGGACCCTGGCTGGCCCAGCTGAAGTCGCCGCCCGTCGACGGCAAGGCCAACGCCGAGCTGATCGCGCTGGTCGCGGACCACTTCGGCGTTTCCAAGTCGGCTGTCTCGCTCAAGTCGGGGGCCAGCGGCCGGCTCAAGCTGGTGCGGATCGAAGACTGACCCCGGCAGCACGCCAACGGATTCTTCCTGCAACAATCTTTCTCCACTCCGACACAGATCAGGGCCAAGTGTCTGCCAGCCCACGATTGGGCTCGCGCCAGTCTTGCCAAGTCTGCCCGCGCAACTGCCTGCTCGATTGCCGGCCGGAGGCGGACTTTGTTAGCCTCGCCGCATGTGCCAGCCCTCCACCTTCCTCACGCTCTTTCTCGGCACCGTCGTGCTGGCCGGCTCCGCTCCCGGCCAGCCGCGCCGCTGGCCGCTCGAGCGCATGTCCTCCGGGGCACTGCTCCGGCTGGATCGCGAGGGTGATCTCGTCAAACCGCCGACCGACAGCCCGCCCCGGCTGCCGAACGCTGGCGGGATGCTCGATCCGCGCATCGGGGCGAATGTCCGCATTGGCGACGATCCGCCCGCGCTGCCAAGTGTCCGCCGCGCGCAGGCCGAGCCGCACGCGCTGCGCAATCGCTTCGATCCAGACGTCATCCTGGCCACCTTCCAGGAGGGTCGCTTCACGAACGGCGGCGCCATCACCTGCGGCTACGGCCTGAGCACCGACGGCGGCAAAACCTGGACCCGCGCGCTCATCCCCAGTCTCGGCACCGGGCAGGGCGGCATCTACCAGCGCGCGACCGATCCGGTGGCCGGCTTCCGCCGCGACGGCACGCTGGTCCTGAATACGCTCGCCTCCGTCACGGCGGCGTTCGAAGTGGCCGCAGTGACCATCTCGCGGGCCGCACCCGGCGGCGCCTTCGGCACCCCGATCGAGGTTTATCGCGGTCCCTCCGATGGCAGCATCTTTCCGGACAAGAACTGGATGGCGATCAATACCAATGCCAGCGGTCTGGCGGCGGGCCGCATCCTCGTCACCTGGACCCAATTCCTGCCGGGCGACAACGACCCCTCGCCCATCGTGCGCAGCTACAGCGACGACGGCGGTAACACCTGGACGCCGCCGGCGCCGATCCATGCGGCGGGGACCTTCTCGCAGGGCTCGCAGCCGGTCTTCCTGCCCGATGGTCGCGCAGCCGTCGTGTATTGGAATTTCGGCCAGCCGGGCCTCGGCGGGACCGATCACCGCGTCGAATGCGTGACCTCGGCCGATGGCGGCGTCACCTGGAATGCGCCGGTCCGTGCCGCCAACGCGACACTCTACGGCGAGCCCGCCATCCGCACCGGGGCTTTTCTGCCGTCTGCCGTGGCCGACGAATCCTCGGCCTCGATCTACGTGACCTACGTCTCGCAGCAGAGCGGCACACCCCGGGTCATGTTCGTGCGTTCGCGCGACGCCGGGGCCACCTGGGATGCGCCGGTCGTGGCCAGCGATAACCCCGGCACCGGGCTCTTCAATCCGGCCATCACGGTCTCCCCTGACGGCACCCGCGTGGTCATCGTCTTTCATGACCGGCGGCTGAATCCGAACTCGACCACGCTGTACGACACGTTCGTGGCGCAATCCTTCGACGGTGGCACCACCTGGCAGCCCAACCTGCGCGTCAGTTCGGTCACGTCCGATGCCTCGCTCGCTCCGCTGACGGGCGCCGGCTACATGGTCGGCGACTACCTCGGCATCGCCGGGCCGCGCGGCAGCCAGATCCCGGCCGTGCCGGTCTGGGTCGATACTCGCAGCGGCAATCCCGATCCGTATTCGGCCCGCGTGGCGGCCGCCGCGACGTTCGATTTCGCGGCCTGGCAGTCAGCCTACTTCTCGCAGGCCGATCTGCAGAATGCGGCTGTCTCGGGCTCGGCGGCCGATCCCGACGGCGACGGCGAGGACAACCAATCCGAATTCACCTCGGGGACCAACCCGTTCGAGGCCAGCTCGGTCGTGCGCAGCGCCAAAGCCGTCAATCTCTCCACCCGGGCCCGCGTGCAGACCGGCGAGAATCTGGTCATCGGCGGCTTTGTCGTCTCCGGCACCCAGCCGAAGCCGGTGGTGATCCGCGCGGTCGGTCCGAGTCTGGCCAATTTCGGCATCACCGATCCGCTGCTCGATCCGAATCTCGAGTTGCGGGATGCCGGCGGAAATCTGGTCGCGACCAACGAGGACTGGGCCGACACGCAGGCCGCGGAGATCCAGGCCAGCGGCTTCGCGCCGGTCGATGCGCGCGAAGCGGCCATCCGCGCCACCCTCGCGCCGGGCAGCTACACCGCGCTGGTCCGCGGCCGCAACAACACGTCCGGCGTGGCCGTGGTCGAGGCCTACGACGTGGCCACCGGCGTGGCCGCCCGGCTGATCAACGTCTCGACCCGCGCCCGCGTGGAAGGTGGGCAGAATGTGTCCATCGGCGGCTTCGTCGTCGGCGCCGGGCTGGGCACCGCCGGAGCTGGCTCCGTGCGCGTGGTGGTGCGGGCCATCGGTCCCTCGCTGGCCGCTGCCGGGGTCAGCGCGCCGCTGCTCGATCCGACCCTCGAGCTGCGCTCGGCGGCGGGCGAGTTGCTCGCCTCGAACGACGACTGGCAGCAGACCCAGGCCGCCGAGATTGCCGCCGCCGGCCTCGCTCCGACCGATGTCCGCGAAGCCGCCATCGTGCGCGTGCTGCCCCGTGGCTCCTACACTGCCATCGTGCGCGGCAAGAACGACGCCGTGGGCGTGGCCCTGGTGGAAGTCTACGAGGTTCCGTAGCGCGCGCCGAGGACACCTCGCCCGCGCTCCCCGGCACCAGTGCGCTCTACAGCGCCAGGCAGACGTTCTTCGGCTCGGTGAAAAAGCGGATCGCCTCCAACCCGCCTTCGCGCCCGACTCCGCTGGCCTTGGCGCCGCCGAAGGGCGTGCGCAGATCGCGCACCATCCAGCAGTTGATCCAGACGATGCCGCATTCCAGCTGCGCCCCGAGCCGATGCGCCCGGGTCACGTCGCGGGTGAAGACGGTCCCGGCCAGGCCGTAGGCGGTGCCGTTGGCCAGTGCGAGCGCTTCCTCGTCGGTCTCGAAGGTCTGCACGGTCACGACCGGGCCGAAGATCTCCTCCTGCTCGACGGCGCAGCGGGGATCGAGTCCGCTGATGACGGTGGGTTCGTAAAAATAGCCGCGGCGGCAGCGCTCAGGCAGCGACTCGGCCGGCACCCGCCGTCCGCCGCAGTGGACGCGGCCGCCCAGTTCGCGCGCCTGCTCGACCAGCCGGCTGACCTTCTCGAAATGCGGCCCGCTGCTGAGCGCGCCCTGCTGCGTGGCCGGATCGAGCGGATCGCCGCTGCGCAGCGCCTGCGCCCGGGTCACCAGTCCGGCTACGAACTCGTCGGCGACCGAGCGATGCACGAGCAGCCGCGAGCCGCAGAGGCAGATCTGGCCCTGATTGGAGAAGGCGGCGCGTGCGGCCGTGTCGAGCGCCTTGGGCAGATCGGCGTCAGCAAAGACGAGGAAAGGATTTTTCCCGCCGAGTTCGAGCGAAACTCGCTTCAGCAGCGGCCCGGCGTGCCCGCCGATCCACTGGCCGACCCGCGTCGAGCCAGTGAACGAAATGGTCCCAATGCCCGGGTGCTGCACGATGGCGCCGCCGGCGTCCGGCCCGGTGCCGTGGACGAGGTTCAGCACGCCTGGCGGCAGCCCGGCCTCCACTGCGAGATCGCCCAGCATCGCCGCGGTGGTCGGCGTGACCTCGGAGGGCTTGCAGACCGCGGTGCAGCCGGTGGCCAGCGCGGGCGCGATTTTCCAGGTCAGCAGATACAGCGGCAGGTTCCACGGCGAGATAAGACCGGCCACGCCGCGCGGCTTGCGCAGCGTGTAGTTGAGCGCCGGCACGCCGCCCGGGATGCCGCCGCCGTCGAAGTCGTGCAGATCCGACGACGTGTGGAGAATGGCGGTGGCGAAGTAGCGGAAATTGGCCGCGCTGCGGGGGATATCGACCGCCCGCGCGGCGGTGAGCGGCTTGCCGGTGTCGACCGACTCCGCCCGCGCCAGCGGCTCCAGGTTGGCGTCGACCAGGTCCGCCAGCCGCAGCAGCAGGCGCGAGCGCTCCGTCGCGGGCAATCCTGCCCAGTCCGGAAAAGCCGCCTGCGCCGCCGCCGCCGCGGCGTCCACATCGGCGGCCGTGCTGGCCGGCACGCGGTTGATCAGCTCCCCGGTCGCGGGGTTCGGATTGTCGAGATAGGCGCCGCCCAACGGGGGGACGTTGCGGCCCTGAATGTGGTTGCAGAGATCGGCCATGGGGGACGGCAATGTGAAAACGGCACGCGCCGGGGCAAGACGAGATGCCGACCCCGAGTCGACAAGCCGAGATTTCCGCCCAGCCTTGGGCCATGAGCAGCCTGCGGGACTATCAGGAGCATCTGCGCGAAAAGGAAGAGCCGCCGCTCGTCCCGGGCCCGGCCCGTTTTGGCGGGCTGGTGCTCTGCGCGCTCGCGCTGGCGCTGGCCGAGCATTGGATCCGCCGGCAGTTTCCCTGGCCGGTGCTGCCCTTCGATCAGGCGCTGTTCGCTGGCCTGGCCGCGGGCTGGCTGCTGGTGGCCGGCCTCATCGCGCTGGGCGTGCATCGAGCCCGCCGGATGCGCACCCAGCTGCTCTGGCTGGGCTGCGGTCTCCTCGCGCTGGCCGCCGAATGGGGCGTGGCGGAATGGGATTGGCGTCCGGCCGAGCGGCTGCGCGGGGCCATCGCCAGGGTGCGTTTCGAGGAGGCCGACGCCCAGACCATGGTTACGCTGGAGGCCCGCAAGGGCGCGGAGGATCGCCTCGACCGCCAACTCGCGGCGCTGCGGGATTCCGTGGTCGAGGCCAGCGGACAGAGCGCCGCCACGCTGCGCGGCTGGGTGCAGGTGAAAATGGCGACTCGGCCCGCCGAACGGAGCCGCGCCGAGTCGCTCATGGAGCTGGCGACGGTGGCGAGTCGTGCCACCGGTCCGGAAGCGATGTTTGAGCAGCGCGAACGCATCGCCTCCGCGGTGGAAAAGTTATCGAAGGCCTGCCACGCGCTCATGGAAGAGGCCGAGCAGCGGCCGGATCGCATTCACCAAGCCATGCTCGACGCCGGGGTCTGGGAATGGCGGGCGAACCGATTGAAGGAAGAGCTCCGTCGGGACGAAATCCGCTTCGGCTGGCGGCGAATCTATCAGCTCGAAGCCCGGCGGGCCGAATGCTACCAGGAGATCCTCAAGGTCCTCGGGCAGGTGCAGCCGCGCTGGAAGCTCGAGGAGCGCATCGCCATTCCGCCCGCACAGGCGCGCGATATCATGAGCTGGCTGGCGGCCATCGAGGTCGTCAATGTCGAGCACAGCCGGCTGCTCGCCGAGCTGCAAAAGCCGCCGACAGAAGCGCGCGCACGCTGAGCGCGGAGCTCAGGTCTCGGCCACCCGCGGCAGCATTTCGCGGAGGTCGAGCGACTCCGAGCCGACCAGGATGTAGCTGACGCCATCCTTGCTCCACGTGGCCACCGGCAGACCGCCGAGCTGGGCGAATTGCGGCGTCTCGCCTGGCGGCTGGGCGAAGCTCGCGCTGCTGGCCATGAAGAGGTGCACGCCATGTTTCTCGTCCTCGTAGAAACAGACGACGCTGTAGCGGATGCCCTTCCATTGGAAGACCCGGCAGCCGAGCGCGCCGTAGGCGGCCGGCGGCTGAATGGCCTCCACCTGGCCGGGCAGATTGGCCTGGCGCAGGTAGGCGTTCAACGTGGCGCGGTCCGGCGTGCGAATGGCCCAGGGCAGGCCGCCACCCATGACCTTGCGGGCATCGACCGCCACCACGCGGGTGCGGAAATCGTCGAACGAGCGCGTCTGGCCGAAATGGGTCAACACGGCGAAGGCCGCGACGAGCATCGCCGCGGCCGCCAGCCAGATCGAGGGGCGCATGAACCAAGGCCCTCGTACGGTCTTGGCCTCGAGTTCGGCCTCCAGTGCGGCGGCCCGGGCGGCCAGAATGCGTTCCTTGAGCCCCGCGGGCGGGCCGGCACCGCGCAGGGCGCGGGCGATGGATTGGTCGGCGGCGTCGGCGGCAGGACGCTCCGGGGAAGATGGGGACGGCAGCATGATACGACAGGAAAAGGTTAGCGACGGCGCGGTTCGGAGAGGAGGATCCGCCGGAGCCGATCGCGGCCGCGGGAGAGACGGGACATGATCGTGCCCACGGGTACCTCGAGGCATTCCGCGATCTCCGCGTAGCTCATCTCCTCGAGGTAAAACATGGCCACCGGGGCGCGGAAAACCTCATCGAGCTGTTGCAGCGCCTCCACGGCAGCCTGCGCGTCGATGGACGGCATGGTGCCGCGCGCCGGCTCGGCGGGCAGATTCTCGAGTTCCTCCTCGTCGGCCAGCTCCCGGGTCTTGCGGCGCAGGGCCAGGAACTCCCGGTGCAGCGTGGTGAAGAGCCACGTCTTCACCTTGCTCCGGTCGCGCAGCTGGTGGCCGTACCGGGCCCACTTGAGGAAAGTCTGCTGCGTCAGGTCGCAGGCGGTTGCCTCGTCCTTGGCCAGGCTGAGGCCGAACCGATACAGCCCGGCGTAGTGTGCCTCGACGATGCTCTCGAACTCGTTGGTCATGTCTCGGGCGGATCGCACCGGCGCAGGCTCGTCGTAGGCCCGAGGGGGCACCACGGCAAGTGGCGAGGACAGCACGGAGCTGGCAAGCAGGGGGGCGGAGGCGACAGCGGCGATCACGTCCCCTAGGAGTCGCGAGCCGTCGGATTCTTCCCGGCAAATTAGGTCGGAGTTCCGCGATTTGAAAGTTTGCCCCGGCTCGCTATGCATCCGGCCCGATGATTGAAGTCAAAGACCTCAAAAAATCCTTTGGCCCGAAACTCGCGGTGGGGGGCGTCACCTTTAATGTCGCCCAAGGCGAGGTGCTCGGATTCCTGGGGCCCAACGGCGCCGGGAAGTCGACCACGATGCGCATGATCACCGGCTTCATTCCTCCGACCGAGGGGAGCGTGAAGATCGGCGGTTTCGACATCGTGGAGAACCCGCTGCCCGCCAAGCGCCTCTTCGGGTACCTGCCGGAAAACGCGCCGTCCTACCACGACATGACCGTGAGCGGCTTCCTCGAATTCGCGGCCGAGATGCGCGGCCTGAGCGGCGACGCCAAGAAGCGCGCGGTCGGAGCGGCGGTCGAAAAGTGCTTCCTGCAGCGCGTCATTCACCAGAGCGTGGACACGCTCTCGAAGGGCTTCCGCCATCGCACCTGCTTCGCCCAGTCGATCATCCACGACCCGCAGGTGCTCATTCTCGACGAGCCGACGGACGGCCTCGATCCGAACCAAAAGCATGAGATTCGCACGCTCATCAAGGAGATGGGTCGGACCAAGGCGATCATCTTTTCCACTCACATCCTCGAGGAGGTCGATGCGGTCTGCTCCCGCGCCATCGTCATCGACCGCGGCCTGATCGTGGCCAACGGCACGCCCGCCGAATTGCGCGGCCGCGACGAAAAGGCGGGCGCCGTGCTGGCCCGCTTCGCCGGCGGCCCTGGCGAGGCCCGCGACGCCCGCGGCAAGATCGGCGCCCTTGGCGGCGTGGCCAAAGTCGATGTCGTCAGCGAGTCGCCCATCGTGGTGCGCGTGCATCCCAAGGAAGGCTGGAACGGTGCCGATCTGGCCAATTCCATCGGCGAGATGGCCGCCAAAGAGCGCTGGACCCTGGCCGAACTCCGCCTGGAGGAAGGCCGTCTCGACGAAGTGTTCCGCAGCATCACCCTCGGCGACCGCGCCGGCGGAAAGGAGGACCGCAAATGAGCCGCATTGCCCCCATCAAGACCATCGCGCGCCGCGAACTGGCCGGCTACTTCGCCTCGCCCGTGGCGCTCGTCTTCATCGTCATCTTTCTCGTCGTCTCCGGCTTCTTCACCTTCATGATCTCGCGCTTCTTCGAGCGCGGGGAGGCGAATCTGGACGGCTTCTTCCTCTGGCATCCCTGGCTCTACCTCATCCTCGTCCCGGCCGTCGGCATGGGCATGTGGGCGGAGGAGCGCCGCCTCGGCACGCTCGAGCTGCTCTTCACCATGCCGGTCACGCCGTGGCAGGCCATCGTGGGCAAGTTCCTGGCGGCCTGGGCCGTGCTGGGCGTCGTGCTGGTGCTGACCTTCCCGATCGTCCTGACGGTCAATTACCTCGGCAATCCCGACAACGGTGTCATCGTCGGCGGCTACGTGGGCAGCATGCTGCTCGCCGGCAGCTACCTCGCGGTCACCGCCATGACCTCGGCCATGACCCGCAGCCAGATCGTCAGCTTCCTGCTCGCGGTCGTCATCTGCCTGTTCCTCATCCTCGCCGGCTGGCCGCCGGTGACCGACCTCTTCACGCAGTGGGCGCCTTCCTGGCTGGTCGACACCATCGCGTCGTTCAGCGTGATGACCCACTTTGAGAGCATCCAGAAGGGCGTGCTCGATTCGCGCGACGTCCTCTATTTCGCCTCTGTCATCGGCTTCTGCCTCTTCTGCACCGGCGTCATCCTGCGGGCGCACCGGGCGGGCTGATCCAGCTTCCAACGCATTCCCGACCATGAAGAAGAAAGGTCTCGAAACGCTGCTCTACTCCGCGGCCGGCGTGGGCGTCATGCTGCTCATCCTGATCGCGATCAACGTCATCGGCTCGCGCCTGAAGACGCGCATCGATCTCACCGCCGAGCGGGCCTACACACTCTCGCCCGGCACCAAGGCCATCCTGTCCAAGCTCGATACTCCCGTGCAGGTGCGCTTCTACTGCACCCGCGGCGACAACACCATGCCCGTGCTGCTGAAGACCTACGCGCAGCGGGTGGAGGATCTGCTGGGCGAATTCCGCCAGGTCTCGCGCGGGAAGATCGAGATCCAGAAGCTCGATCCGACGCCCGACTCCGACGCGGAGGATTCTGCCAAGCTCGACGGCCTGCAGGCCCAGCCGCTGCCCAACGGCGAGCGCATCTACCTCGGCGTCAGCCTGAGCATGCTGGATCAGAAGGAAGCCATTCCCTTCCTCACCCCGGCCCGTGAGCGCCTGCTGGAATACGATCTGGCCCGCGCCATCACCCGCGTTGTGGCGCCGGAAAAGGCCGTAGTGGGTGTGATGAGTTCTCTCCCGGTCAACGGCAGCAAGGTGCCTCCCCAGATGCAGATGCAGGGGCAGCGCGGCGAGCCGGCCTGGGTGCTGATGGACGAACTGAAGCGCGACTTCACCCTCAAGACGGTCGAGATGACGGCCGACAAGATCCCGGACGACGTCAAGGTCCTGCTCGTCATCCACCCGAAGAGCATCAGCGACGCCACCCAGTTCGCGCTCGATCAGTTCATCCTGCGCGGCGGCAAGCTGGTGGCCTTCCTCGATCCCCTCGCGGTGCTCGACCGGCAGGCGGCGCAGGGCATGATGATGGGCCAGCCGCCCGCCGGCGGTTCCTCGCTCGACAAGCTCTTGAAAGCCTGGGGCTTGGCCTTCGACACCAACCGCGTGGTCGCCGACCTCGCTTACATGGGCCGCACCCGGCAGGGGCGTCAGCCCGCGCTGCTGGCGCTCAATGACGTGGCGCTGAACAAGGAGGACATCGTGACCGGCGACGCCGACTCGATCGTCATGGCCTTCGCCGGTGCCTTCACCGGCACGCCGACCGAGGGCTTGAAGCTCACCCCGCTGCTGCAGAGCTCGCAGAAGGCCGCCCTGATCGACGGCATGAGCGCGCAGATGGGCGGCGAGAGTGCCATCAACGACGTGACCCCGACGGGCGTGCGTTACCAGCTGGCTGTCCGACTCTCGGGCAAGTTCAAGACCGCCTTTCCCGAGGGCAAACCCAAGCCTGCCGGCGAGGCTGCGAAGCCGGAGGACAAGGACAAGAAGCCCGACGCTGCCGGCGAGGCGCTGAAGGAATCGAAGACCGAGAACACGGTCGTGCTGATCGGCGATTCCGACATGATTCAGGACGCTGTCTCGGTGCAGGAGATCCCGGCCCTCTTCGGCGGCGGTCAGCGCATGGTCCAGCCGATGAACGGCAACCTCGGCCTCGCGCAGGCGGCGGTCGAGCAGCTGACCGGCGACAGCAACCTGATCACCGTCCGCGGCCGCGCGTCGCGCGAGCGTCCCTTCACGGTGGTGAAGCAGATGCAGGCCAATGCCGAGGCCAACTACAAGGCCCGCATCAAAGAGCTCGAGACCAGCCTGGCCGACGCCCAGCGGCGGCTGAACGAGTTGCAGCGTTCGAAGGATCCGACCCAGAAGCTCATTCTTTCGCCCGAGCAGCAGCAGGAAATCGCGAACTTCCGCAAGAAGGAGAGCGAAGCCCGCATCGCGCTGAAGCAGGAGCGCAAGAAACTGCGCGCCGATATCGATTCCCTCGAGAACCGCATGAAGTGGCTGAACATCGGCGCCGTGCCGCTGGCAGTCACGCTCACCGGCGTCGTCTTCGCGCTGAAGCGCCGCCGGCAGGAAGCGGCCGCCTGAGCGGCCGCGTGCACCCTTTGGCCCGCGGCCGAACGACGGCCCGGGCCACCCCGAAGCTCGCATTCCCTCCGTCATGAAAGGCAAGCAACTCGCCACCCTTCTCGCCATTCTCGCTGTGCTCGGGACCGCCGGCTGGCTCGTCCTGCGCAATTCCAACTCGGCCTGGAGCGAGACCAGCGCTTCCACCCCGGGCGCCAAGGTCATCTCCCTGCCGATCAACGACGTGGCCAAGGTCACGCTCAGAACCTCAGCCGGCGAACTCAATCTGAACCGCAAGGACGACGGCTGGACCGTGGCCGAGCGGGCCGACTTCCCAGCCAACTTCGAGACCGTCAGCACGCTCCTGCGCAAGATCAACGACCTCAAGACCGTGCAGGAAGTGAAGGCCGGCCCTTCGCAGTTGCCCCGGCTCGAGCTGGTCGAGCCCGCGGCGGGCGCCAGTAACGCTGGCACCCTCCTCGAGATGAAGGACACGGGCGGCAAGACGCTCGGCGCGCTGCTGCTCGGCAAGAAGTATCTGAAGAAGTCCGAAGGCGCGCCGGCCGATGCCCCCGGCTATCCGGCAGGGCGTTACGTGATGCCGGTCGGCAAGGGCAATCAGATCTCGCTGGTTTCCGATTCGTTCGAGGATGCTGAGATCAAGCCCGAGCGCTGGCTGTCGAAGGAGTTCTTCCGGGTGGAGAGCCCCCGTTCCATCGAACTGTCCGGCCCCACCCCGGCGCGGAAGTGGAAGGTGACGCGCGAAACGCCGAGCAGCGAGTGGGTGATGGCGGGGCTCCAGGGCGATGAGAAATCGGACCAGTCCAAGATCAATTCGTTCGCCGGTTCCTTTGGCAACGCGACCTTCAGCGATGTGCTGGCGCCCGACGCCAAGGCGGAAGTCACCGGTCTCGACCAGCCCACGGTCCTGACCGTGGAGACCTTCGACGGCTTCCGCTACGAGCTGAAGATCGGCAAGCCCAGCGGCGACGGCTATGCCGCCACCGTGGCCATCACGGGCACGCTGGCCAAGGAGCGTACGCCGGGCAAGGACGAGAAGCCGGAGGACAAGGAGAAGCTCGACAAGGAGTTCGCCGAGAAGAGCAAGCGGCTGAGCGAAAAACTGACCAAGGAGCAGAAGCTGCCGGCCCGCATCTACGTGATGCCGAAGTACGCCGTCGATCCGTTCCTCAAGGACCGGAGCGGTTTGCTGGCCGACAAGCCCGCCGCCACGCCGACCCCGGCTCCCGTGCCCGGCGTCCCGCCGGTCGCCCCGACCGTCCCCGGCGCGCCCGCTGGCGGAACCTCGGTGACCACCCCGCCGGTGGCTGTGCCGCCGGTCAATCCATCGCCCGCGCCGAAGGCTTCGCCGACCCCGGCCAAAAAAGGCGCGAAGTAGCGCTTTTCCAACGGGGCGCGCCACGGGGATTGCGCGCTGTCGCCCTGCTCGCCAGACTGCGCGGGCTGGGTCGATTTCGGGTTTTCACTTCGGGGACGGTTCAGCAACATTCCCCACCGCATGTCCTCCCCGCCCGGCAGCTCGCTCGACTACGCGCACTTCCGCGTGGTCCGTCGCGCTGACGGCAATCCATGGGTGCTCGGCATCGGCGGGATGGGCATCACGTACAAGGCGGAGGACACCCGCCTCCAGGTCGGCGTTGCGTTGAAGGTCATCCATCCGGCGCGGCTCGGCGACGAGGAGGCGCGCCGGCTGTTCGTGCGCGAGGCACGGGCGGCGGCCCGCATCCACGATCCGCACGTGGTCTCCGTGGTCTACCTCGACGACTCCGAGGAGCGCCCCTTCTGCGTGATGGAGCTGGTCGAGGGCGTTTCGCTGCAGACCTGGATGCGGGGCAACGGCGCCATGCCTCCGGCGCTGGCCGTCGCGTTTGCGGAGCAGATCGCGCACGGACTCGCCGCCATCCACCAGCAGGACATCGTTCACCGCGATCTCAAGCCAGCCAACATCATGGTGGTGGCGCACCCGCCCGGCCACCCGCGGCATCGCATCCACTCGGCCGCCGGGGGCTGCCAGCTGAAAATCATCGATTTCGGCTTGGCCCGCGGCATCGAATCGGAAGAACACCCCTCCACCGACGGCGGTACGGCGCCGACGATCGGCTTCCGCGGCACGGCCGCCTACTCCAGCCCCGAGCAATGCGACGAGGCCACTGACCTTGATGCCCGCACGGATCTTTACGCGCTGGGCTGTATTTTTTGGGAAATGCTGGCCGGCAAGCCGCCCTTCGTCGGCAAGAGCCACCGCGACCTGATCAATCAGCAGGTCGGAAAGGAACCGCCCTGGAGGGACCTCGAGTATCTGCCCGAGTGCATCCGCGAGGTCCTGGCCAAGCTGCTGGCAAAGAAGCGGGAAGATCGCTACGCCGACGCCCAACTGGCCGATGCGGCGCTGCTCAACGCACGTCGTCAGCTCGACGGCAATCCGGAAACGACAGTCCCCAATCTGCGCAGCGGGCAGGCTCCCTGGGACAGCACGCAGGCGGTGGCCTCGACCACATCAGGCAGGCGGGCCTGGCCATGGGTGGCTGCGACCACAGCTTTGTCCTTGCTGGCGGTCGGACTGGTCGGTTGGGTCCTGAGCCGCCCTACGCCGGCTCCGCCGGAAGACGTGGCGCGTCGACGCGCCATCGCGGTCGTGCCGTTCCTCAACCGCAGCTCGGAAAAGGACACCGAGCATTTCGTCGAGGGCGTGCACGAGGACATCCTGACGAGCCTCGGCAAGGTGCGCGCCTTCCGCGTCGTTTCGGTGAAGTCCAGTCTGAAGGTGAAGGACGGCCGCGAGGAGCGACGCGACTTCGCGGGCGAGCTCGGGGTCGGCAGCGTCCTGGAGGGCAGCGTGCGGCGCCAAGGTTCGTTGATTCGCGTGAGCACCCAGCTGAGCGATGCCGCCACCGGCCGACAACTGTGGGCCGAGACCTACGACCGGGAGCTGACCAACGCCTTCGAGATCCAGTCGGCCGTAGCTCGGGATATCGCCCGCTCGCTGGAGACGACGCTGACCGCCGACGAGAACGCCAGTCTCGGGGCCCAATACACCAACAACCAGGCGGCCTACGAGCAGTTCCTGCGCGCCCGCGCCGCCCAGCGTCGGGCGGCCCGCACACGCGAATCCCAATACGAGGTGGTGGCGCAGTTCGAGCGGGCCATCGCGCTCGACCCGAAGTTCGCCCTGGCGCACGCCTACCTCTCGCGCAGCCACAGCCTCATCTACCTCTTTGCCGTCGATCCTTCGCCGGCGCGGGTGCAGCTGATGAGGCAAAGCGCCGAGCGCGCCTTGGAATTGCAGCCGGGACTGCCTGAGGCCCATGTCGCGCTGGGCCGCGTGCTCTCGTACGCCGAACGGCAGCATTTGGCGGCTCTGCGCGAGTATCGCATCGCACTGGCCATCGAGCCCGGGAATGCCGAGGCGCATTTCGAGAGTGGGCATCTGCTCCGCCGGCTCGGGCGCTGGGAGGAAGCGCTGGCGGCGCATCGCCAAGCGGCCGATCTCGACCCGGACGACCCAGACAAGCTCAACTCGCTCGGGACCTGTCTGTACTCGATGCGCCGCTACGCCGAGGCCGAGGTGGCCTACCGGCGCGGCGTGACGCGCACCGACAACGCCTTCCGCCACCTCAACCTGCTCCTAGCCGAATTCGAGCGGTCCGGCGACTGGCCCGCCTTCCAGTCCAGCGTGCGCGGCCTTCTGCCGCGGATTCCTGCAGACCAGCGCTGGCGCATCCAGCGGAACATCGGGGATCTGCGGGAAGCGCTGGTCACGCTCGGCCAGCTGAAGGGCGACGAAGTGCAGATCATTTTTCAGCGTCTGCCCAAATCCTTCGCCGAGGGCACGGTCTTGAAGGCGCTCGGCTCGCATGCCGATGCCGCTTCCGCCTTTCGCGCCGCCTTGGAGCGCCTCCGACCGGAACTGGAGCGCGCTCCCGAGGACGCTCCCCTGCGGATGAAAGTAGCCTATGCCCTGGCCGGAGCCGGCGAGTGGGTGGAGGCCCGCCAGCAGGCGGTGGCGGCCCTGCAGCGCCTCCCCGCCGAAGCCGATGCGGTGCTGCACCGCGAACTGCGCTCAGAGTATGCCCAGGTGCTGGCGGAGATCGGTGAGCCCGCCGAAGCCTGCAGAGTGCTGAGCGACCTGATGCGTCAGGAGATGCCTCTGACGCTCGGCATGCTGCGGCATTACCCGGAGTGGGCCCCGCTGAAGGGCTTCCCAGCTTTTGAGGAATTGATCCGGCGGTGAGCGCTCGGAGGCGGCGCTCCCTAGCTCGGCCCGGCGAGCCGCGCGTGTTCGACTTCCTGCAGAATCGTCGCCGGCCCTTCCGGATGATGCCGCTTGAAGGTGGTGCGCGTGTCCTCCACCACGGCGTAGGTCGATCCGTTCAGGAAATCGATGCAGTAGTTCTGCGACCCGGGGGTCGTCCATTCGCGAAGCGCGTGCCGTCGGCTCGGGGTGTGCCCGACGATTTGATGGATCCCATCGGTGCCGATAAAGCGGTCCCAGTCGCCCCAAGTCACCCCGCCGACCTCGGCCCAGCCACCGCGATCGCGGCCCGCCGCAAGCAGGTCGTCGGGCCGGCGCTGCGCCATCGCGTCGAGAGCGTTTGCGCAGCGTTGGTCCAGTGCGGCCACATCCTGCAGAATCTCGGCCGAGAGGAGGTCTCGATGGAATCCGGCGTGGGAAAGCAGCCAGGGCCCCACCCGGGCGCAGACCTTGAGCCGGGACCAAGCGGCTCCGTCCAACACTCGATCGATGGCCGCCTGCTTGTCGCGAGTGTAGCCGGAACAGGCGAGGAACGGGAAGTCACCGCCATTGAAGGCGTACGGCAGATCGTGATTCCCAAACAGGAGAGTGGCACCGGCGCCCAGTTGCGCCTGGGCCCACAGCGCGGTCCGCCTGGCGTCCTCAGGCCCATCGTAAAAGTCGTCGAAGTAATCCCCCAAAAAGACGATGCCATCGTGCGGTTCGGCCGCCGCAATGGCATCAGCAGTCTCGGTATGGTGATGCAGGTCACCGATGACCAGGGTGCGCATGGCTCGAGAGCCGGCCCCCCGGCAACGGGGTCACCAGAAACTCTCCGGCACTTCGATGTTGTCGCCCGGGAGCAGCTTGACGTCGAGCGCCGGGTTCCGGCGGACTTCGACGCAGTTCACCATGATGACCTGCTTGCCTCCGCGCAGCACGCGCACCTTCTTCTGGTTGGCGAACTCATTGAAGCCGCCCGCCGCGTTGATCGCGGAAAGCGTCGTCAGATCGGGCGTATAGGCAATCCGCTGCGGAGCCTTGACGGCGCCACCGACCGAGACCTGTCGGGCCTGAGCCGCGATGACGATGTTGACGACTGGATTCGTATAGATGCCGCGGGACTTGTAGGTGCCCTCGATGCGATCCTTCGCCTGTCCAGGCGTCATCCCGGCGACGCTGACATCGCCGATGTGCGGCAGATTGAGTCGTCCAGCCGAGTCGATACTGTAGGTGCTGTTGAACATCGATGCCTCATCGGCGGGCACGCCGCCGATGCGGATTTCGAAGGTATCCCCGGCCCGCAGGACGGCCTGAGCGAAGCCCTGGGTGACGGACAACAGCGTGAACGCCAGGAAGAGAACGAAAGCCTGGATTTTCATGACGGAACTTACGAGGAGCTGACCGAACTTCAATACTCACCACCCTGGCCGCCACGCCCAGCCGAGGCCGGCTGAGCGGCCGGAACACTGGCCTGAGCCTCCGCCCGCGAGCGGGGCGAGTAGTAGTTGTAGTAGCTGGTGTAGTAGTAGTAGTTGGGGTCGTGGCGGAGGTCGACGTTGTTGAGCACCACACCGAGAACCGTACCGCCCACATTCGTGACCGCCTGCTTGACCCGCTTGAGCATCGCCTTGGGGAAGCGGCGATGCTGCACGACGATGATCGACTGATCGACCTCGCTCGAAAGGACGGAGCCGTCGGAGACTCCGAGAATCGGGGGCGAGTCGAAGAAGATGATGTCGTACCGGGTCTTCAACTCGGCGATCATGTCGGACATGCGCTGCGAGTTGAGAATGCCGACCGCGTCGGCCGGCAGAATGCCAGAGGGAATGATCGAGAGATTCTCGATGCCGGTCGGCAGGATGACGTCCTCGAGATTGAGGTTGGTGGTGAGGAAGTTGGTCAGGCCGATCGCATTGCTGATCTCGAACAGCTTGTGCTGGGTCGGACGGCGCAAATCGGCATCGCAGATCAGCACGGAATAGCCGCCTTGCGCGCAAATGTAGGCGAGGTTCGCAAGGGTCGTGCTCTTGCCTTCACCGGGGCCGCCTGAGACCATCGAAATGGTATTCGCATCGGCGCTCTTGCGGTTGAACTCGATATTCGTTCTGAGAATTCGATAGGCTTCCGCATCCGGAATGTCGGGCGGATTCTTGTGCAGGAGGCGGATGTTCTTCGGCACCACCGCCAGCACCGGCACGCCCAGCAGGCTTTCGACGTCCTCCATGGTCTTGATGGAGGTGTCGAGATACTCGATCAGAAAGGCGAGGCCGATGCCAACGATCAGGCCGACGATCGTGCCGAGCACCATGTTGAGCACCACCTTGGGGCTGGTGGGAATCGAAGCCGGTTCCGCCTTTTCCCAGATGATTGCAGGGACCTGCGGCATCTGACGTTCGATCGATTCGCTGGAGAGCTTCTGTTCCGCGGCCGTCAGCACCTGCATCGCACGCACCAACTCACCCTTGACCTCAAAATACTCCTGAGAGCCCTTGCGCAGACTGCGCTGTTCCTCCCGCAGGGATTCGACCTGCTTGCGCAGCTTCTCGTTGGTCTCCCGGACGATGTTGCGCCGGGTCGAGAGCGAGTTGCGCACCGCCTCGATCTGGTCCTTGAGCTGCGACGCGTAAACGTCCTTCTGGGCGCGAAGGGCCTTGATCTTCGGATGCTGGGGCCCCAGGCCGGAATTGAGCATGGCCGCCTCGGTGGCGATCAGGTCCTGGTAGAGCGGGAAGATCTTGAGAATGGTCGGCTCGTTGATTTCCAAGGTCGGAATGGCGCGCAGCAGCGCGTCTCCCGAGAGTTTCTCGATCTCGCTCAGCTGGCTGGTCAGGGCCGCCAACTGGGTATTGGACTTGCCGAGTTCTTCTTCCTTGCTGGCCACCACCTGCCGGCGGGGGTCTTCTACGCCGATCGAGCGGTCATTGTCGTTGTCGATGATCGTCGGATCGGCTTCCCGCATCTTGGCCAACCGGGTCTGCAGTTCGTTGACCTTCTGCTTCTGGCTCTCCACCTGGCCTTGCAACTGCGTGAGCGACGAGCTCGTCACGTCCTGCTTCTGCTCGCGCTTCTTCGCCTGGTAGCTCTCGGCGACCGCATTCACCATCTCGGCGGCCGATTGCGGGTCCGTGTAGGTGACGCTCAGGTCGAGCACTTCCGTGTTTCGAACCTGCTTGAGACCGAGGAGGTTTCGCAGTCGGAGATAGGCCTGCTCCTTACTGATCGAAGTGCCGTAATCCTGACTGAACCGCTGCACCAGCTTCAGTTTGTCGATGACCGGGTAGAGGACTTCCTTGCGCTGAATGATCTCGAACTGCGTCGGCGCAAAACGAGGGTCCAGACCGCCCGCCCGGTTCTGATCGAAGACCTTCATCGTCTCCGATTCGTACTTCAACTCCATGGAGACCGTGGAACGGTACTGCCGCGGCATGAAGTAGGTGGTGATGCCTGTGGTCAGGAGGACCAGCAGAAAGGCGAGCAACACCACGCCGAACCGGACCCGAATGACGCGCCAGTAATCGAGCGCATGGAGCTTAGCTTCGCTGGCGCCTTCCGACGAGGCTGCGCGAGCGTCCTGATTTCTGGTCGCCATAAGGGGTCTAACTGTGCTGCAGGGTTACAACTTCGGCCCTGCTCCTCAGAACGAGAAACGCCCGCCGACGAACACCCGGTTGCGGTCGTAACCGCGGCCGAAGATGTCCGAATTGACGGTCGTGTGCAGGTAGCCCACTTCCACAGACCAATTGCGATTCACCGCATAGCGCAGGCCGACGTTCACGTCGTAGATGTTGTCGTTGAAGTCGCCGGCGTTGAAGCCCACCCGGCTGCCGTCGTAGTTGCTGCGCGTGTAGTAGAACGAAGCATAGCCGCCGATGCGCGGGGTGAACTGGTGGCGCAGGTTGATGCCCAGGCGGAACGAGCTGCGATTGGTGGTCCCGACAACGTCGGTCTGCTCGATCGAGTAGCGGAACAGGAACGAGATGTTCGAGTTGCGCTGGTAGTCGTAGCTCAGCGTGCCTTCGGCGTAGGGCCCGGAGTAGTCGCCGCGGCCGTTCTGGACGTAATCGCGGAACTCAGCACCGAGACGGAAGCCAGCCTTCAGGCGCGGGCTGAGCGTGGTATCGATTCCCGCCACGATGTAATGGGCGCGGGAATCGAGGTTGATGTCGCTGTAGTCGATGTAGCCGAAGCGGTACTCCGCCGCGAGGGTGACGGTCGGCTGGAGCAGGAAGCGGAACTCCTGCACGAAGTAGTGCTCGCTCCGGTCCTGCTGGGTCGCGAACGGCTCGTCGACGTAGCGAATGAAGACCGGCTTGTAGCTGGTCACCGTCGCGAACCGGCGGGACCACTGGTAGGTGATGCCGTAGCTGCTCGAAATGTAGATGTAGTCACCGGCCTTGCGGTCCACGATGCCGACGATCGAATAGTCAGGCTGCGACTGGTACACCGCGTAGGTGCTGGTGTTGATCGTCAGGCGCGGCGTCAGTTTGTACTGCCAGGCGCTGTTGAAGACCACGTTGAACTCGCTGGAACGGCTGGAACCTGAGTCAAAATAGTAAACCACGCCGACGCCCGCCCCGATCGAAAGGCTCGAACGCGGGCTGGCCGCCTTGTAGCTCAGGCCCAGCTGGAAGTTCGTGAAGGCGCTCTCGACCCGGTTGAAGGACGTGGTGTTGATGTTGTCGTCGTAGCCGAAGCGCACGTCGAGCGTCAGGTTCCACGGCTTCCGGGAGAAATTGCCGGCGTCGGTGGTGCCGGAGACCGGCGTGGAGCCGCCTTCGGCAAGGGCGGAGGAAGCCCCCAGGAGGGCGGCAGCGGCAAGGCCGCAGAAAATCGAGGCGCGGTGGAGATTCGGCAGATTCATGAAACGCGTGGAATAGGTTACAGGCGCACTGAGGAACGCGTCCCGAGTCGGGACGACATCACTAGCGGTGGCCATCCTATCGGCGGCCCCGCAGAGCGGCAATACGTTTTTTCAGCGTGGCACGCCGACTAGCGACCCTTGCCCGACAGGTCCTCGAGGTTGGCGCGCGCCTCCGCATCGCCGGCCAACTCCACCGCCCGCTGGTAGGCCTCTCGCGCCGCCGCAGGCTGCCCGTGGCGGCGATAGTGGTGCCCCAGCGTCCGCCAGATGCCGGCGTTGGCGGGATCGACCGCCAGCGCCCGGGCATAGACCCAGCCAGCCTCGTCGCTCCGCCCCAGCAGCGTAAGTAGCCAAGCCTGCTGGATCAGAATGCGGGAGTCGAGGGGCGAAAGTGCGGCCGCCCGGGTGTAGGCCTCCAGCGCGGCGATGGCGAAGGAACGGCCCGCGGCCGGCTCGCGGGCCTGTTGCGCGAGTGCCCACCGGCCCTCCCCGAGATAGAAATGCAGCCACGGATTCCGCCCTTCCGCGGCCAGGCCTTCCCGCGCCTCCCGGATCGCGATGGCGGCTTGGCCATCGCGCAGCGCCACTCGCGCCTGCTCGGCGTGCCATTCCCCCGCGGCGCGCTGCCAGGCGAACCAGCCCAGCCAGAGACCCGGACCGAGGAGGAGCGCCCGCCAGATGCTCTCGACCCACCAGGGCGCCGGGCCGCGGCTGACGCTGTGCCCGCTCGCCAGCAAACCCGCGATCCACGCGTAGAGGAGCGCGTTGGCCGGAATATGCAGATTGAAGTCGACGACCGAATGCGCCAGCAGCGCCGCCGTGGCCGCCAAGGCGCCCTGATTGAGCGCCACAGCGTTGCTGCCGTTGCCCTCGCTGGAGGGACGGCGGGTCAGCAGTCGGCGATGCGAACGCCAGCCGGCCCAAAGGTGCGCCCCGGCGAAGCCCAGCCCGGCGAGCAGTCCGACCAGGCCGTATTCGGCAGCCAGGTGCAGGTAGTCATTGTGCACGTGGATCGGATCCTGCACGACCCCCTGCCGAAAGGTGCGGCCGTAGATGAGGAAGGTCCCCGCGCCCGTGCCGATGACCGGTTCGAGCTGGAACTGCGCCCAGGCCGCTCGCCAGAGTTTCAGCCGGATATCGGTCGGATCCACGATGCGTTCCGCGCGGGCGCTGAGGAAGCTCGACTGTCCGATCGCCACGATTCCGGCGATCGCCACCAGCATCGCGACCCCGCCGCCGATGAGCAGCGGTTTCACCGGCAATGCACCCGCGACCTGAAACCTCCGGTGCAGGGCCAGCGCGGCCAACACCGCCCCTCCCACCGCCAGACTGAGAAATCCGCCCCGCGAGCCCGTCAGCACCACGCCCGCCAGGCAAAGCACTCCGAAGTAGGCCGCAGCCAGCCGCCAGGCCCGACCGCGTCGTATCCAGAGCGCGGCCGCGAAGGCAAAGAGCGCGACCGCATTCAGGAAGCCCGCCAGATGGTTCGGACAAATGAAGGAACCGCTGGCCCGGCCGCGGTAGTCGGCCGAACGGAGGAATCCGAACGGCATCCAGTCTCCCCCGCTGCGGAATTGCCGCGCGCCCACGCCGAAATCGTAGACCGCCAGTCCCACGAGAGCCGCCACGAGCAGCAGCCGCAGTTTCGCGTCGACCACCACCCGGCTGCTGAGGATGTACACGACCAGGCAGGCGAGAGCGACGCTCAGATTGGGCCAAGCCAGGTACTCAAAGGGCGAAAGGGCGCTGCGAACGGCAACGAAGCCGAAGAAGAGAACCGCGGTCCAGGGAATCCAGCCGCGCGCCGCGTCGGACTCGCGCCGCGCCAACAAGGCCGCGCCGGCCGCCAGCGCGAGTGCGGCCAAGCCGGGCAGCGCGAAGAGAATGCGCGTGCCGCCGATCAGAAGATGCGTCGCAAAGAGCGCGAGCGCCAGGAGGAAGGCGACGAGGTAGCGCACGGGGAAATGAAAACGCCCTTGCAACCGCGGGGTCGCAAGGGCGTGAAAGCTGAAAGCGGGGAGCTTACTGGTTCTGCGAAGGCGTTACCGGATTGAAGGAGCCGCCGCCAGGGCCGCTGCCCACGAAACCGGGCGCGCCGACAAAGCCGGGGCCGGTGAAGCCGCCGCCGAGCGGGGCGTTGAAATCGCCGCCGCCGAGCAGGCCCTGGAGGGCCGAAGCCGAGCCGGGCGAGATCGAGATGGCCTCTTCCACGAGCGCCTGGGCCTGATCCGGAGCCGCCTCGATGGCCGCGCGGGTCAGCTCGACGACATCCGCATCGTAGCCGGGACGGCCGCCCTTCGAGTAATCCTGGCCCTTGTCGGGCGAGGCCTTCTTCTTGCCGCGCGAAAGCAGGGCCACGCGCAGGAGCGGAACCGCCTGGTCCGAACGCTTGCGGATCGCGCCCTTCAGCGCGGTCGCAAGAATCGGGGTGGGAGCGGAAGCGATGGTAACTCCGGCCGGCAGTTCGGCAGCGAGGAGTTCCGAAGTCGCAGCCCCCGCCACGGCGGCGAGCTGTTGGACGCCGCTGGCGGCAAGCGCCGCAGCCAGGGCCAGAACGGAGCCGATACGGCGGAAGATCGTGATTTTCATTCGGTTAAGAGCGTGAGGTGAAAGTCTTGCCACCGTTTCCTCCCGGCGGTCAAGCCCGGAAGAGCGATGAGCGGGCAGCGGGAATCGAACCCGCCTGGCCAGCTTGGAAGGCTGGAACTTTACCACTAAGCTATGCCCGCTATGTCTTCGCACCTTGGTGGAGGCTGCGGGGCAAGCCAAGCGAAAATTAGGGCAGAGTCGGCGAATCTGATCCCCTGAGGCGGGCTAGGCCGGCGTTTTCGGCCCGGACGACTGCTCTCTCAGAAAGGCGGCCGGCACCGGCCCGGTCAGCCAGACCCCGTTGGATGCGCGAAAGAACGCCTGTCCGGCCGCGGCGAGATCCCCGGCCGCCACGAGCAGCACCACCGGTCGCCCATGCCGACGCCCCACCTCCCACGCAGTGGATTCCTCGGCGGAAAGATGCACGTGCTGGCGCGCCCCGGAGCGCAATCCCTCGGCCATGATCGACGGCAGAAAGCGGTCGGCCGTCCCGTGAAAGAGCAAGGTCGGCGGCGCGAGGGCCTCCAGGCCCAGGTCGACTTCGACCGAGTGCCCCTGCCGCGCCCTGATACGATCCGTGAGGCGATCGAATTCAAAGCGGTTCTTCGCGTTGGTGGCGACGATCTCTTCCAGCGCCGTCCGGTCGAACCCTGCATCCCGTCCGGCCACCTTCTCCAGCAGTTCGGGCACCGACGCCCAGCCCTCCCCGTCCAGCTGCAGGCCGATCGTCCCGGGCTGATGCCGCAGCAGCAGGCTCAGGAATTTGCCGCGGGTCGTTCGTTTTTTATTGTCCATTCGCCACTATTCCAGACGAGGGCCCGCCGTCAACCTGTGCGGGACTCGTGGCCAACCCACGCAACCGGCGCCAGACGGCCGCCAATCCGCGCAGCCGCGTGGGCGAAATCTGTCCGTCGAGCCCGAGTTCGCGCCAGACCGGGCATTCGTCCGGCAGGGACGCGACCTCCTCGACCGGCAGGCCCTCGACCAGTTCGCAGAGCAGGGCCACGAGTCCCTTCACCAGGGCCGCCTCGCAATCGCCGCGCACGTGAAAGGCGCCGGCCTCGACCGAGGCTGCCAGCCAGACGCGCGAGACGCAGCCCGGCACGAGGTGGGCTTCGGTGCGCTCGTCCGGTGGGAGAGCTGGCAGCTTGCGCCCGCGGGCGGCCAGCGCGCTGAGCCGCTCCTGCGGCCCGGGCAGGATGCGCAGACGCTCGACCAAGGCGCGTTGCCGCTCCTCCCTCATCAGCCCGGCTTCTGCGGCAGGAATTTCCAGACGCCGCTCGCTTCCTCGTGCCGGCCAACGCGCGCCTGCAGCGCCAGATGCTCGAGGTGGGAGCCGGTCTCCACGAGCGCAAAAGGCCAGTCGACCGGCTTCATCGCGGCGAGATTGAAGTAGCGCATGGTGACCTCCAGCACGGTGCTCGGTCCGTGCGTCTCCACGGCCTGCTGCATCTTGCCGAGCCGCTCGCGATGGTGGTCGAGAATGAAATCGATCCGGCCCGCGTACGATCCAGGCTCCGCCATCGGCCCGCCGTGGCCCGGCAGCAGCAGGTGGACCGGCAGCGGTCGCAGTTGCCGGAGGGAACCGAGATAGCGCCCGAGCGGGTCGGGCTCGATGCCAGGCCAAAAGCCGATATTCGGCGTGATCGCCGGCAGCACCTGATCGCCCGCCAGCAGCAACCCGCCGTCCTCGGCGTAGAACGCCAGATGGCCGTCCGCGTGGCCCGGCGTGTGCAGTGCGCGCCAGCGCCGGCCGCCCATTTCCACCAGGCTGCCTTCGCCGATGAAGACGACCTTCTGCGGAAATGGGCGCACGGCGCGGGCCGTCTCGGCTTCCTGGTTGGCCCCCTCCTTCGAACGCAGGAAGGCCAGGTGCATCTCCTCGAGACCGCAGCGGCGCGCGTGCTCGACCAGCACTTCGTCCCGGTCGACCGGTCGGTTCATCCAGATGAAATCTGCAATCTCCCATTCGCGGGCCGACATCAGCACCGGCGCACGCCCGCCGCTGCGCTCCTGCAGCCAGCCCGCCAGTCCGAAGTGATCGGGATGGCTGTGCGACAGGACGATCTGCCGCAGGTGCGCGAAATCGAGCCCGAGCTGCGCCACAGCCGCATTCCACGCCTCCACCGCCCGGGGAATGTTCATGCCCGTGTCGAAGGCGGTCCAGCCGGGGCCGTCGGGATCGCGCAGCAGGTAGCAGTTCACATCGCCCAGCGCCGTGAAGGGCACGGGGACCTGCAGCTGCCAGATGCCGGGCGCGGGATTAGTTAACGTCATTAAGAATGTCTCGCACGGCCCGACGCGCCGGGAAAATGGGAATTCGGGGGCGACCGGCCGCGGGGCTGGTCGGGCGGGGTCCGACACCGCTTCAGCCGGCCGCGATCGCGGCGATGCCGGCGAGCATGAAGAGCGAGGCGACCAGCCGGCGGCCCAGGCCCTCCTCCGCGAACAGGCGGGCGCCGAAAAAGACGCCGACGAGGATGCTGATCTCGCGCGCCGGCGCGACCACGCTGACTGGCGTGAAGGTCAGCGCGGAGAGGATCAGAATGTAGGAGAGCGGCCGGCAGACCCCGATGACCGCGAGTTCGCGCGGATGCTCCCGCAAATGTCGACGCACCTCGTCGCGCTGCCGCCAGGCTGCGGGGGCGAGCAGCGTGACGCCGACCACCGCATTGGCGTAGTCGAGCACCAGCGGCGGCACCAGCAGCACGCTCACCGCGTGCTTGTCCCAGAGCGTGTAGGTTGCGATGAGCGCCCCGGTGAGCAGCCCGTAGTAGCAGCCGCGGCGGACCCGCGCGGGATCGGCCGAATGCCTGGCACCGAGAGTGATCAGGAGGATGCCCGCCACGATCAATCCCACCCCACCGAGCCCCAGCCACGAAGGTCGCTCGCCGAGCAGCGCGATGGCGCCCACCACGGTGAGGAGCGGGCCGGTGCCGCGGGCCAGCGGGTACACGAGCGAGAGGTCGCCCTCGCGGTAGCCCCGCTGCAGCGCCAGTCCGTACCAGAGGTGAATGAGTCCGGTACCCGCCATGAAGACCCAGCCCAGCGGCGAAACCGTCGGGCGATAGGTCAGGCAGTACCAAGTCAGCGGCAGCGCGTAGATGACGAGATTGGCCGCGCTCATCAGCCAGGCCAGCGGGACGCCGCCGCCGATGCGCTTGGTGGCCAGATTCCAGCCGGCATGGATGAACGCGGCGGCGAGAATCAGGCCGAAGGCGAGCAGGGACATCGAGGAGTCCGCAGCCTAGCGCACCTCGGCTGAACCGAACAGAACCCCGCGCCCAACGCGCTCAGTTTTTCGAGGGATCTTCGGGCAGCGCAGCCAACAGCGCGTACTTGCCACCGAGCCGCTTGAGCGTGCGGGCCCAGAGGCGCGAGCACTGGCCGATGGCGAAACTCTCGGCCACCGGGGGCGCGATGATCCAGGCGCCTTGGGCGATCTCTTCCTCGAGCTGCCCCTCGGACCAGCCGGAATAGCCGACGAAGGCGCGCAGGCCGGCTGCCTGGTCCGCTTGTACCAGTTCCTGCGCTTCCTCGATCCCGAGCGCATGCCGCACCTGGGCGTGGCCCTTCGCGGTATCGAACTGGAAGTCGGTGAAGACCAGCCGGTTCGTGGCCACCGGACCTCCCTCGAAGGCCGCCACTTGCGCGAGGGCCGGCACTTCCTCGTCGGGCAGGAAATCCGCCGCGGTTTGCTCGAGCTGCCGATTCATGATGAAGCCAAACGTGCCTTCCTCCGCGTCGTGCTGGCAGAGCAGCACCACCGTGCGGCGGAAGTTCGGATCGCGCAGCGACGGGTGCGCCACCAGCAGCTTCCCGGTCAGATCGTGCATCGACTCGGCCATACTCGGACTTCGCGCCGCCCTAGAGCTGCGGCCCCACGCGGGAAGGAGTCGTCATGGCGAGCTGGCTGCCTCCCGCGACCTGCGGCGGCTCACCGGGGAAGAGAATGATCTGCCGCAGCGCCGGTGCCTTCTGCCGGACGTACGGCGGAATGCCGAAGCCGTTCTCGACGTGGCCGCGCCCGACGAAGACCACGATCTTGCGCTGCGGCTGCCGCCGCTGGGCGCGCAGGATCTGATCGGCCATGGACTGATCCCACAGCGTTTGGGCGCGGTAATAGTTGGCGTAGTCGACGCCCGGCCCGTGCCCGCCCATCTGCGAGATGAAGTTCTCCAACCCGCCTTCCAGCGGTCGGAAGCCCGCCGGGAGCAAGCGCTTCTCGGCCGAGTCGAGCTTCTCGCCCTTGGCCAGCTTGCGCGAGAGGCCGCGCGGCGCGTTCAACGCTACCGACGGCACGCTGGCCAGCTGCGACCAGCGCAACATCTTCTCGTACAGCGGCGACGTCTTGCCCCAGCGCTTTTGAAAATCGGTCTGCGTGAGCAGCGCATCGGTGCTCAGCCGCCGGGCGAACCACTCGTCGAGCAGCGGCTGCGAGGGCGATTCGAACATCTCCCAGCCGATGGCGAAATCGACGCCGCGCTGCTTCAATCCCCGGATGATCTCGAACTGATACTCGTGGTCGGCGGCCTGGTCGTGCCGCTCCCCGATGTACACCACGTCGGCCGCCAGGATGGCATCCCAGAAATCCGCCGACGCGCGCGAAGGTGCCTCCGCGGCCGGCGCCGGCAGGGGTTCGGCCGACGGCAGCGAGATGCGCGCATCGGTCGAGGCGCAGGCGCCGAGCAGGCCGGCGACCGCCGCCAGCAGCCAGAAAGCGAGGGGACGGAGCGCGCGCGACATCGGCTCAGTTGTTGACGAAATAGACGAATTTCCAGCCGCCACCGTCGATGGCGATGCCGGCGCGGTAGCCCTTGTAGTTCGGGTTGGTGACGAACTCGCGCGGCGCCACCATGACATTGCCCTTGGGCGAAAACCGCTCGCGCAGGATGAGATTCAGCTCCGGCCAGAGGTTGTTCTTGTCCCAATGCGCGAAGACCCCTTCGCCGCTGCCATCCGGCTCCAGCCGCCAGAGGAAATTGGGCGGCATCATGCTCGCCACCGTAGCCATGTCCTTGGCCGCCACCGCCGCCCGCAGGCGATTCAGGAAGGCCATGAACTCGTGGTCCTCGGACTGATCCTTGATGCTCGTCTTCTCGCGGATTTTGGCCGCCAGCGCTTCGCGTTTCTGCTCGTCCGTCTGGCAGCCGGAGAGGCCGAGGATCAGCACGAGCAGGCACAGGAACGGGGGACGCATCATGGTCGCCAATGGAGAGCGCCTCTGCGCCGGAGGCAAGAACTCCCGGCGGGGTTCGCGTTCAGCTCGCCTTGCCCAGCACGCGAAGCTCCGGACGCAGTTCCTCTTCCAGAATGCTGATGACTTGCTCCGGCACTTCGAGCGCAGCCAGCGCGCCGGCTTCGTCGAGGCCGAGCACCCGGGTGCGGCGATGGAGCGCGGCGAACTGCTGCGCGGCCGGCGGCAGCGGGCCGGGGGTGCGCTCGGGCCAGAGCACGGTCACCGGTTGTTTCACTTCCGGGAGACGCTCGGTCAGCGGGACGTTCAGGCCGCCGCGCAGCCAGTGGTGGATCGCGACCTCGGCTCGCGCCTGTTGGGCGGAGGCGGCCAGGACCTTGACCATTTCCTCGGTGACGCGGTTCGGCCGGGCGAAGGCGACGCGCTCCAGCCACGTGCGGATCGGCTTCTCGCGGGCCAGCCAATAACGATAGACCACCCGGCTCAGATTCGTCAGGCGGCTGGCCAGGTGCAGCGAGTAGGTCGCATCGGGCCGGCCCGTCGGAGCGAGCAGGAAAAGGCGGTCGAGCAGTTCGGGATGATGCGCCGCCAGCAGTACGGCCAGGCCGCAGCCCTGCCCGCTGGCCAGCGCGACCAGCGGCCGACCGTCCTGGCAGACGCGCTGGATGAAGTCGGCCAGCGCCCGCGCCTGGCGCTCGGCGCTTAGCGGCTGGGCCGGACGCTCGGATTCGCCAAAACCGATCCAATCGAGCGCCAGCACCCGATGCCGGCCGGCGAACTCCGGATAGACCTTGGACCATTCATAGGAAGAAGCGCCCACACCGATCCCGTGTAGGAAGAGGAGGGTCGGACCACCGCCGCTGCCGCCGGTCGATTCGTGATAGACGATTTGCCCGCCCGAAGTCTGGCAGACGCGCGTCTTGAAGACCGCCGGCGAAATGGCGTCTGGAATGCGCTGGGCGGCCGGGCGTCGGAAAAAATAGCGCAGGCCGAGGAAGACGGCGCCGAGCAGTCCGGCGCCCATGCCGACTCCCAGCAGGCGTTTCGGCGGACGCGGCGCGCGACGAATCAGATCCAGCAATCCCATGCGAAGATCGATATCGTTACGCCGGTTCCTGCCGGACGCGAGGGATTCGCGCATTTCTCCGCGACACCGAGTGTCATGACGATGCCGGCTGCGCTGTTTGGCCCCTCCCAGTCTCGGAGCGGCGATTGACGGACGCGTTAGTCGCTCGTTCGGTCTCTCGGCGCGCCGGGCGCGTCGCAGTCCTCATCCACCCCCACCTCCTCGACCATGTCCCACGATTTCTCCAAATACCCTGCCGCTCAGCGCGCGGCCTATCTCGGCGCCATCGCCGCGCTCGTCACCGCCGATCGGCAGGCCACGGAGGCGGAGGGCCAGTTCCTCAGCGCCCTGGCCGAGCAGACCGGCCTCTCCGCCGCGGAAGCGCAGCGGGTGGTCGATGCGGCCATGGACCCGAACAGCGGCTCGCTGAAGCAGAATCTCGACGTCCTGAAAAACAGCGAGCTCCGCTTCTCGCTCATGCACGACCTGGTCGCCTTCGCCCAGGCGGATGGCGACTACAACGAGGCCGAACAGGAGCGCGTGGCCTCCATGGCCAAATACCTCGGCATCACCGAGGAGCAGCAGGAGGCGGTCGATCAGTACCAGACCGCCGCGGCGCAGGGCGAAGATCCCAGCGCGCTCAACGGCCTCCTCGGCAGCCTCGGCATGCCCAAGGGCGGCGGCGCGCTGGCCGGACTGCTCGCCACCGTCGGTCCGATGATCCTGCAGCAGATCATGGCCCGCCGCGGCGGCGCGCCCGCCGGCGGTCTCCCGGCCAGTTCCGGTGGCGGTCTGGGCGACATCCTGGGCCAAGTCATGGGCGCCATGGGCGGCGGCTCGGCTCCGGCTGGCGGTAGCGCCGGCGGCCTCGGCGGCATTCTCGGCCAAGTCATGGGTGCCATGGGCGGTGGCGGCTCGGCTCCGGCCCGCGGCGGCGCGCCGGCCGGCAGCGGCATGGGCGGACTCGGCCAGATCCTCAGCGTGCTCGGTCAGATGCAGGGTGGCGGCGGCGGCAATGCGCAGCCTGCTCCCCGCGGAGGCGGTGGCTACGAAGCGGTCAGCGGCGTGCTGGGGAGGCTCTTCGGCGGACGCTGAATGGCGGTGACCCGAGGGAGAGTTTGAACGGACCCGCGCCCGGCGGGGTCTCTGGCCACGCAATTCCCCAACCCCACCCCCATGAGCGCCTACTACGAACTGAAAAACACCTCCTCCGGCAAACCGATGTTCAACCTGAAGGCCGGCAACCACGAGATCATCCTGACCAGCCAATCCTACGCCTCGAAGGACGACGCGCTGAACGGGATTGCCTCCTGCCAGAAGAATGGCGTGAGCGCCGATGCCTTCGAGAAGAAGGCCTCCAGCGCCGGCGAACCCTACTTCGTTCTCAAAGCCACCAACGGCCAGATCATCGGCAAGAGCGAGATGTACTCCTCGGAGGCGGCCCGGGACAAAGGCATCGACTCAGTGGTGCGCAATGCCGCCACGACGAAGATCGTCGAGGCCTGAACGACGGCGGACCTGCGCCGCGCGTTTCCCACTCCGACCGTCCGTGAGCCGGCGGTCGGAGTTTTCGTTTCGATCCCTCACTCCGTCCGCAGCGCCACGATGGGATTCACCTTCGCGGCGCGACGGGCCGGCCACCAGCAGGCCAGCACCGCGGCCAACGCGAGCAGGCCGGCCGCCAGCAGGTAGCTGAAGGGATCGAACGCGCTCACCCCGAAGAGTACGCTGCGCAGCACCCGCGCGGCCAGAAAGGCACCGACCAAGCCGAGGGCCAACCCGATGAGGAGCAGCTTGCCGCCGGTAGTGAAGATGAGCCGGCGCATCTCCGCCGGCGTGGCGCCGAGGGCGAGGCGCACGCCGAACTCGCGCGTGCGGCGCTCGGCGGCGTAGGCCATGACGCCGTAGATGCCGACCGCGGCGAGGACCAGCGCGAGCCCGGCGAAGGCGGTCAGCAGGTTGGTGGTCAGCCGCGGCGTGGCCCAGGTGTCGGCCAGACGCGCGTCCATCGTGCGCAGATTGTGGATCGGCAGCGTGGGATCGAGCGCGGCCACCGCCTTGCGCAGCGCCGGCTCGATCGTCTGCGGGGTGGCATTCGTCCGCACCAGCACGATGAAGTCATTGAACGGCACCTGCAGGATCGGGAGATACAGCTGCGGCAGCGGGAACTCCGCCTCCTCGAAGCCGTAGAGCTTCAGCCGCGGGACGAGGCCGACGATCGTGATGGCCTCCCGCTCGTTCGCCCCCGTGTTCATCATGAGCTGGCGCCCGATGGGGTCCTCGCCCGGGAAGTACTTGTCGGCCATGGACTGGTCGATGATGGCGACCCGCTGCGAACCGAGCTTGTCGTTGGCGTCGAACGCCCGCCCGCGCAGCAGCCCGGTGCGCAGGAGTTGGAAGTATTCCGGCGTGATCACGTTCATCTCCGCCAACGGCCGCTGCCCCTGCGGCGGCTCCGGCTTGCCGGCCACGGTGAAGGACGACTGCCAGCCGGTCAGGAGCGGCGGATTCGACGTCAGTGCGGCGCGCTCCACGCCCGGGATTTCCTGCAGCTTGGCCATCAGCGCCTCGCTGAAGACACGCCGTTTTTCCCGATCCTCGTAGGCCGGCGTGGGGAGGGTCACGCGAGCCGAGATGGTCCCGCTCAGATCGTAACCGAGCGGCAGTTGGCGCACGAGCGAGAGGCTCTGCAGCACGAGCGCCGCAGCCGCCAGCAACAGGAGGGTCAGCGCAATCTCGGCAATGACCAGCGCATGCCGCAGTCGGCGCGCCGGCGGCGAATCGGACCCGGCCTGCGCGCCCGATTTGAGGGCGAGCTGAAGATCGGCCCGCGACGCACGCCAAGCCGGCCAGAGTCCGAAGAGGAAGGTGGTCGTGAGGGCGAGGCCGAGGGTGAAGAGAAAGACCGTGCCATCGATGGAAATCTGCGCGAAGCGGAGCGAGTCGCCCGGCGCCATGGCCAGGATCGCGCCCCGGCAGGCATAGGCGAGCAGCAGCCCCAGCACGGAACCCGCCACGGCCAGCAGACCGCATTCGGCCAGGATGCCGCGGGCGAGCTGCAAGCGACTGCCGCCGAGCGCCGCGCGCACTGCCAGTTCCTTGGCCCGGGCCGCGCCGCGGGCGGCCAGCAGATTGGCCAGGTTGGCGCAGGCGATGAGCAGGACGAGGCCGGTGGCAGCGAGGAGAATGCCGAGGCCCTGGCGGTATTCACCGACCTGATTTTCGAGCAGCGGAGTCAGCGTGGCGGAGACCTTGTGGTTGGTCTGGGGGAACAGCTGCTCCAGCCGCGCGCTGATGCCCTTCATTTCCGTCTGCGCCTGCTCCCAACTGACATTGGGCTTGAGCCGCACCCAGCCGATCAGGCCCGGGTGATTGCCGCGGTCCGCCCAGCCCGGCGCGTCGCTGCGCGGGGTGACCGGGAACCAAGCCTCGACCTGCCGCGGCGAGAACATCTCCAGCGGCATCACGCCGATGACCGTGTAGGGCTGATTGCCGAAATTCAGCGAGCGTCCGAGGATGTTCGGATCGCGCTGGAAGACGCGCGTCCACAGTCGCTCGCCGATCACCACCACGGGCGCGCCGCCGACCTTGTCCTCGTCGGCATTGAAGGTCCGGCCGAGCTTCGGCGGCAGTCCGGTGACCTGGAAGAAATTGGCCGAGACCAGCGCGCCCTGCACCATCTCCGGCTCGCGCCCTTCTAGGCCGCTGAGGTTGAAGGAATCGCGCCGCGCGACGGCGAAATGCTCGATCGTCTGCGTCTGGCTGCGGTAATCGAGGAAGTTCGGCCACGCGACCGACATCTGCGGGAAGTTCTCGCCCGCCTCGAAGACGATGCCGACCCGCTCGTAATTCGGGTAGGGCAGCGGCCGGAGCAGCACCGAGTGGATGACCGAGAACATGGCCGTGTTCGCGCCGATCCCCAGCGCGAGCGTGACCACGGCCACGAAGGTGAAGGCAGGCGATTTGAGCAGCGAGCGAAGCGGTTTCATGCGTTTTGGGAGTGGGAGTGAGCCCCACGTGCAGCGCGAGGCGAATGCGCCCGTCAGGGCACAGCCCATGCCAACGCTGCGAAATTCCCGCCGACCTCTGAAGCCGCCGATTCAAGCAAAGAAGGACGCGCCATCCGCGGGACGCCCTCGTCCCGCGGATGGGAAGAAAAGGAAGAAGGCGCAAGGAGGAAGGAAGAAGATGAAGAAGGAGGCCCGCGCGCTTCATCCTTCATCCTTCATCCTTCATCCTTCATCCTTCATCCTTCCCTTTGATGGCCGCGACCACGGCGCGGAAATCCTCCGCGATGGCCTCGGCGTGCGGCGGGAACACGGCCACGGCGCTGCGCAGTTCGAGGCGGTGGCGCAGGCGCGCTTCGAGTCGGCCGAGAATACCCTCGAGGCCGGGCAGCGTGGCATAACTGCCGAACCAGTCCTCGGCCATCAGCCGCTCCACCACGGGATGCGCGGCGGGGGGAATCTCGGGCAGATGTTCACGAATCTCCTCGTAAAAGCGGGCATTGAACTCCCCCAGCGGCACGGTCGCGAACTCGGCCCAGCGCGCGGCGAGGACGTGATCGAAGAAGACATCGGTCAGGATGCCAGCTGCGCGCCGGTGGGTCGGCCAGAACCGCTGGGCGGTGCGGCGCGTGGCCGGGTGCGCGTCGGTGACGTGGTCGATGTGGCGATGCAGCTCCACGCCTGCGGCGTAGCCCGGCGGCAGCGTGGCGAGCTCGGCCGGACGGAGAAGGTCGGCGAGGAGATTGCCCAGGCGCTGGCGGGGGTCCGGCGGGGAGAGCCAGATGTGGGCGAGCCAGTTCATGCGACGAAGTACCGACCGATCCAGCCGACCAGCAAGCGTGGCGGGTTGTCTCCGGGCGGAAGGGCGTTATGCTGTCTGCCTATGAAACGCGGGTGCTCGCTTACGCTGCTCGCGGCTTCGGCGCTGCTGCTCACGCCCGAAGCCCAGGCCTGCCGCTTTTGCCGCGGCGGTCCGGAAGATGACCGCTTCGGGGTCAACGATCCCTACAACGCCTTCCAGCCGAGCGCGCTGGTCGAGCAGTATCGGACCGACGCGCCGGCCGTGCCGAAATCGGACGAGATCGTGACGAACGCCAAGGACCTCGCCGCCGCCATGGCCGCCGCGCAGCTGCCCGGCGCGCCCGCCGCGCCCGAGGGGTCGGCCCGCGCCCGACTGGCCAAAATGGCGAGCTCTCCCGTGCCCACGACCGTCGCCGTCGGTGCGACCGCGCCAGCGTCCAAATCCGCCGCTCCGGTGGCGAAGATGGAGCTGCCGCGGACCCAGCCGCTCGGGGATTGGACCTCGCGCTTTCTCGATGCCTCGCTGCTCGCCGGCCTGGTGGGCGTCGGCTACTTTTTCACCCGCCGCGGCCGTGCCTGACGCGAACTGAAGGCATGGAGATTCCCGCGTTCACGCTCTACGTGAAATCCGGCTGCCCCTGGTGCGAGGAGGCGGAGGACTGGCTCGATGAGCACGGCTACCGCTACGAGGCCGTCGATGTGAACTACGACCGTGCCGCCTTCGCCCGCATGCGCGAGCTGAGCGGCCAGACCAAGGCTCCGACCATGACGGCCGGCGACGAACTGCTGGCGGATTTCGACACCGGTCAGCTGGAGGTTTGGCTGAAGCAGCACGGCTGGTTCAAGTGAGTTGAGCGACGGGCGTCCTCAAAGCTCCCAGACCGTCCTGCCGCCGACGATCGTCCGCACCGCGCGGCCGCGCAGCTCCCAGCCGTGGAAGGGGGTGTTGCGACTGCGCGAGGCGGAGACATTCCGATCCACCTTCCACGCGAGGGTGGGATCGAGCACGGTCACATCGGCCACCGCGCCTTCGCCCAGCGTGCCGCGGTCGAGCTTGAGCAGGCGGGCCGGGTTCACCGTCAGCATGGCCAGCAGGCGCGGCAGATCGAGCACCTGACGGCGATGTACCAGCAGCTCGAGAAACAGGCCGAGTTCGGTTTCCAGGCCGAGAATGCCAAAGGGCGCCTGGTCGAATTCGACCTCCTTCTCGTGCCCGCAATGCGGTGCGTGATCGCTGGCCAGAATGGTGATGGTGCCGTCGGCGATGCCCTCGTAGAGCGCCTCGACATGCTCCGCGCTGCGCAGCGGCGGGTTCATCTTGAAGTTGGTGTCGAAGCCCTGCAGCGCCTCGTCGGTCAGCGCGAGATGATGCGGGCAGACTTCGCCGCTCAGAGCCACACCGCGGGCCCGGGCCTCACGCAGAATGCGGACGCTGCCGGCGGCGCTGAGGTGCTGGCAGTGGATGGGCGTGCCGGTCAGTTCGGCCAGCAGCGCATTGCGCTGCACGATCATTTCCTCGCCCGCCGCGGGCCAGCCAGGCAGCCCGAGCACGGTGCTCCAGTAGCCTTCATGCATCACGCCGCGACCGACCAGCGCGTAGTCCTGGCAATGGTCCATGACCGGCAGCTTGAACATCCGCGCGTACTCGAGCGCGCGGCGCATGACTTCGGCGCTCTGCACGCAATGCCCGTCGTCCGTCAGCGCCACCACGCCGGCCTTGGCCAGCGCGCCGATGGGCGCGAGTTCCTCCCCGGCCAGGCCCTTCGTGATCGCGCCGGTGCAGAAGACATTGACCAGCCCTTCGCGCGCGGCCTTCTCCTGGATCCACGAAACGACGCTCGGATTGTCGATGGCCGGCGCGGTGTTCGGCATGCAGACCACCGAAGTGAATCCGCCCGCCGCGGCCGCGGCCGTTCCGGTGGCGATGGTCTCCTTGGCCGATTGCCCCGGCTCGCGCAGATGCACGTGGATGTCGATCAAGCCCGGCGCGACGACGAGCCCGGTGCAGTCGATCATCTCCGTCTCGGGCGGCAGGGTCGATTCCGCCGCGGCGATGCGGCCATCGATGAGTAGAAGGTCGGCGATTTCGTCGCGCTGGTGGGCGGGATCGATGATGCGTCCGCCACGGAGCAGGGTGCTGGGCATGCCGGAGCCTAGCCGAACTCCGCGCCCGTGCAGCCCGGTCGTGGAGGAAGGCTCGAGAGCCCATTTCCAGCCACCGGCCGGGGGTTTGTTCTCGACCTGTCCGTTCCTCTTACACTAGCGTAATCCAACCAGGAGTGGCTCTGGCTCGCGGTTCCCCCTCCGCGGCCTGGAAGAACGAGGCGGAGCCGTATTCCGGGACCAATCCATCATCACCGCTTCTACCGCAGCTTCACCAAAACTCGGTTCACCAACATTATGACTCCAAGGTCTCAATCCCCCTCCTCCAGCCTCCCGCCAGGGCCGCCGCGCTGGCGCCGGCTCGGCCTCGGTCTGGCCACGCTGCTTCTCTCGGCCACGGCCGCCTGGGCGCAGAATGTCAACGTCAACCCCGGCGCTGGCAGCTATGCCACGCTGAAGGAGGCCTTCGACGCCATCAATGCGGGAACGCACACGGGCGCGGTCACGGTCGACATCGTCGGCAGCACCACCGAGACGGCCTCCGCGGTACTCAATGCGAGCGGCAACGGCGCGGCCTCCTACACGAGCCTCGTCATCAGCCCGAGCGGCGGAGCTGCGCGCACCATCACCGGCTCGATCGCCGGGCATCTGGTCGATCTCAACGGCGCCGATGCCGTGACCATCGACGGCCTCAACACGGGCGGGAACAGCCTGACCATCTCGAACACCTCGACCGGCACCGGGTCCTCGACCATCCGCTTCGTCAACGACGCGACCGGCAACACGGTCACGCGCTGCACGGTCCTCGGCTCGACCGGGTCCGCGCTCTCCAGCGGCTTCGGCGTGATCTACTTCGCCACCGGCACGACCACCGGCAACGACAACAACACGATCAGCAACTGCAACATCGGGCCGGCCGGCACGAACCTGCCGATCAACGGCATCTACTCGTTCGGAACGAGCGCGGCGATCGATAACGCCGGCATCACGATCTCGAACAACAACATCTTCGATTACTTCAACGCCAACGGCATCACCGCGGGCATCAACGTGAACTCCGCCAGCTCGGGCTGGACGATCTCGGGCAACAGTCTCTACCAGACTGCCACCCGGACGTATCTGACTGCCAACACCCACTTCGGCATCAACGTCGCCAGCGGCAGCGGTTACACGATCACGAACAACTTCATCGGCGGCTCGGCGGCGAGCGCGGGCGGCACGGCCTACGCCATGGCCGGGACGATCGCGACGCGCTTCTCCGCCATCAATTGCTCCGCCGGCACCACGGCGGCTCCGCACAGCATCCAGGGCAACACCATCGCCAACATCACGCTGGCCTCGAGCAGCGGCGCGACCACCACGACCGGCGTGTTCTGCGGCATCAATGTCGCCACCGGCAGCGCCAACATCGGCACGACCACCGGCAATACGATCGGCTCGACCTCGGGCGTGGACAACATTCGCGTCACCTCCACCACGGCGGGAGCCCTCCTCGTCGGCATCCACTCGGCCTCGGCCGGCACGCTCTCGATTCAGAACAACACCGTGGGCGCCTTGACCAGCTCCGGCGTGACCGCGGCGGTCTCGGGCAGCATCAATGGCATCAATATCTCCGGCTCGCCCGTCTCGCTCACGGTCACGAACAACACGATCGGCAACACCACCGCGAACAATCTGCGCGGCGGCACCAGCGGCCTGACCACGGGGAGTTCGCTGGTGATCGGCATCGTCCAGAACGGCACGCCGCCCGCCGGCGGGACCCTGAACATCAACAGCAACACCGTTCGAAATCTCGCCTCCTTCGGCAGCGGGACCTCCGGTTTGGTGCGCGGCATTCAAGCGCCATCTGTGGCGACCACGACGGCGGTGCTGAACGTCAACAGCAACACGATCTCGAACCTGACCTCGAACAACACCAACACGACGCTGGCCAATGGCACCAGCTCGGTGGCGGGCATCACCTACGCCGGTGGCTCCGCCAACAGCAGCGTGAGCGACAATACCATCTCGAATTTGTCGAACACCAATACCGCCACCTCCTCCTCCTGGGTCGTGGGCATCGGCCACGGCAACTCGGCCAGCACTACCATCGCGCGCAATCGCATCTTCGGCCTGGCCAATGCCGGCACGGCCACTTCGACCACCGCACCCTCCGGGGTGGCCGGCATTTTGGTCCGCTCCGCCGCGACGGCGATGACGATCCACAACAACATGATCTCGCTGGGGAACGGACAGACCACCAATACGGCCATGTTCGGGCTCTTCCTGAATCACGCCTCGACTCCGGATCCGGTCGACAACGTCTACTTCAACACCGTCAACATCGAAGGCACGGTTGCCGCCGGAGGGCAGCCTTCGGCCGCCCTCGTCCGCGGCGATCTCTCGGTCACGGCCCGCGTGACGGCCGTCAACCTCCGCAACAACATCCTCACCAACAGCCGCACGGGCGGCACGGGGAAACACTACGCCATCGCCAACAACCTCGGCGCGACGACCAGCCCGACCGGTTGGCCGGCCAACGCGTCCAATAACAACGTGCTGAACTCGGCCAACCCGGCCACGGTCGGCTTTTGGACGACGGACCAGACCTTCTCGGGCTGGCAGATCGCCTCGCAAGGCGACAGCGCCTCGCTCACGGCGCAGACGATTCCTTTCGTCAACACCGCCACCGGTGACCTGCACGTCAACTTCGGCACGACGCCGACGCCCATCGAATCGGGCGGCGCGGTCGTGACCGGATTCACCACCGACATTGACGGCCAGACCCGTCCCGGACCGGCCGGTTCCGTGAATGGCGCGGCCTTCCAGCCCGACATCGGCGCCGACGAATTCGACGGTGTCTATCTGGACCTCATCCCGCCCACCATCGTCTACACCCCGCTGCCCTTCACCAGCACCCTCGGCAACCGTACCCTCACGGCCACCATCACCGACACCACGGGGGTCCCGACCAGCGGAGCGGGCCTCCCGGTGCTGTATTGGCGCATCAACGCCGGGGCCTACACTCCGGTCACGGCGACCAGTCTGGGTGGAAACCAGTTCTCGTTCACGTTCGGAGCGGGAGCCGTCCCGGGCGACACGGTGGGCTACTACATCGTGGCTCAGGACACCGCCACCACCCCGAACGTGGGGGCCTTCCCCACCGTCGGAGCGAGCGGCTACTCGGCCAATCCGCCGGCCGCGGCCACCCCGCCCACCACGCCGAGCAGCTACGCCGTGACCACCGTGCTTTCGACCGGCACGTACACGGTCGGCGCCGGCGGCAACTACACCACCCTGACGGCGGCGATCAACGACTTCAACACGCGCAACCTGAACGGCCCGATCGTCTTCTCTCTGACCGACGCCAGCTATGCGGAGGCCGGCGGCATGACGATTCAGAAGCATCCCGACGTGGGCCCGACCAACACGCTGACCATTCAACCGGCGGCGGGGGTCTCGGCTTCGGTCACGGCCACCGCAGCCAGTGGCCCGGTGCTCCGCATCCTCAACAGCTACGTGACCGTGGACGGTTCGAACAACGGCACCACCAGCCGGGATCTGACCTTCACGAACCTCAGCACGACTTCGCCCAACGTCGCGCTGGTGGGTTCGACCGGCACCATGCCGATCACGAACGTCACCCTGAAGAACTGCATATTCATCAACGGCGCGAACAGCTCTTCGGCCGTCGTGGTGTCTGACGGGGCTACTCTGGGTACCGAAGGGTACTTCAATAACATCACGATCCAGAACAACGACATCCAGCGGGCCTTCATCGGCGTGTTCAACATTGCCGCGCCCATCGCCGGCAACGGCAGCGGATTGACGCTCGCGAACAACCTGCTGAACACCTCCGGGGCCAATGCGATCCGTCGCGTCGGTCTCTACGTGCAGGGAGTGGACGGAGCCACCGTCTCCGGCAATACGATCGGCAACCTCGACGCCGCCGGCGCCGAGAACGACTACGGCATCTGGCTCGCCACCAATGTGGCCAACGCCACGGTGAGCGGCAACACGATCAGCACGCTCGGCATGACCTCCGGTACGGCCAACGCACCGGCTGGCATCCGCATCACGTCCGGCCTCAGCGCCGCCAACCTGGTGATCACCGGCAACACCATCAGCGGTCTGAGCAGTGTCGGCGGCGCGAGCGGAGTCGGCAGCAACGGCATCGAACTGCTCTTCGCCACGGGCAACGTGACCATCAGCCGCAACAGCATCAGCAACATCAAGAACGGCGCCACGGCCGGCTGGGGCGCCAACGGCATCCTGCTCGGCTCGACCCTCGCCAACGCCAACACCGTCGCTGCCAACAATCTCATCTGGGATGTGGCGGCCAATGGCTTCAACGGCAATTCTGTCGATGACAACGGCCAGGGCATCGGCGTTTCGGCCGGTGGCGGCTACGGCATCTACTACAACTCGGTCAACCTCGCGACCAACCAGACGGCGGCCGCCGGCTTCAGCACGGGCCTCCTGATCGGCGCGAGCGTCACCGGCACTGGGGCCGTCAATGTCCGCGACAACATCTTCGTGGTCACCACGACGGTAGGCACGCCGTATCCCGTCTACGTCGGCTCCGCGACCGGCGCGGCGGTCTTCGCCGACATCAACTACAACATCTACTTCAACGCCATCAATGTGGGCTTCCTCGGCGGAGCGCAGACGAGCCTGACGGCCTGGCAGACCGCGACGGGCCGCGATGCGAATTCGCTCTTCGGCGATCCGCTCTTCACCAGCGCGACCGACCTGCACCTGCAGGCCGGCACGCTGGCCAAGAACGCCGGCACGCCGATCGCGGGCATCTCGGTCGACTTCGACGGCAATTCGCGCAGCGCGAACCGGCCGGAAATCGGAGCCGACGAAATCGCCCCCGAAGCCGACCTGTCGAATCTGGTGCTGAGCGCCGGCACGCTGAATCCGTTCTTCTCCACCGGGACCTTCAGCTACACGGCCAGCGTCGGCAACGCCACGAGCAGCGTCACCGTCACTCCCACCGGGATCGATCCCAACCAGGTGATCCAAGTCCGCGTCAACGGCGGCACCTACACCACCGTGGCCTCCGGCGCGGCCAGCCTGCCGCTGGCGCTGAACGTCGGGGCGAATCCGATCGACGTCCGCGCCACGGGCGAGTTCGGCAGCCCGGTCGTCACCTACACGGTGACCGTGACCCGCGCCGCCGCTCCGCCGGTGCCCGCGGCCATCGCCATCGCGACCACGCAGGGCAATGCCATCACCTTCAGCGAGGCCTCCGTCCTCGCCCTGGCGACCGATCCGGGCGGCAACACCCCGATCACGCTCGTGGGCGTGGGTCAGCCGGCGGGTGGCGTGACCACGGGCTCGGTGACGAACAGCCCGGGCGTCAGCATCACGTTCGCCCCGGATGCCGCCTTCCTCGGCACGGATACGTTCAGCTACACGATCCAAAACTCGCTCGGGACCCAGGCCTCCGGCACCATCACGGTGACGGTGACCGAGTTCACGGCGCGGGCGGTGTCGACCAGCCGCACCGCCGGCGGCACCTTCAGCACGACCTACGCCGGCGTGCCGAACGTGGCCTATCGGATCGAGTACACCGACTCCCTGACCGTGGCCTTCCAGCCCCTGCTGGACGGAATGGGGCAGCCCGTCGTGATCCTCGCTGACGGCTCCGGCAACTTCAGCTTCAGCGAGCCGAGCACGCCGACCAAGCGCTTCTACCGCGCCCGCGCGCTGCCGTAAGCCCACCGCAGTCCGACCTCACAGGCGGATGCCCGCAAGGGCATCCGCCTTTTTCGTGCTGGGGGTGGAGAGGGCGGGGACAAAAAGGACAAAAAGGACGGAGAAGGACGAGGTCAGTTTGTCCTTATCCTGGTGCTCCGGGTCCTTTCGGTCCTTTCGGTCCTTTTTGTCCTTCGGGTCCTCTTCGTCCCCCCTTATGCCAGCCGACTCTCCTCCAGGTCCAGCTCGCGCTCGATCTTATGCAGGACCTCGTCGCTGATCTGCCCGTCCTTGCGCAGGCGGATGATCTCGCGCCGCTCGGCATTCAGCCCGGCGCGGCGGAGGCGGGAAATCCAGCAGTACATGGGCAGGTAGCTCGAGCCTTGCCCGCCGCCGCCCTCGGCACCTTCGGTCCCCTGGGTCTCGTTGAATTCCTCGCGCAGGAGGTCATCGACCTTCTGCTGGTAGCGCGTCCGGAACGACTCGACCAACGCCGAAGGCGCCTTGTCTCCAGCGTCCTCGTTGGCCACACGCTCCAGGTCGGCGATGGCGGCCCGGGCGGCATGCACCCGAGCGAGGTGCTCCTCCCGCTCGGCCTCACCGTCGTCCTGCAGGCCGAGCTTGCGGATGAGCCAGGGCAGCGAAAAGCCCTGCAGCACGAGCGTCGCCAGGATGACGCTGAAGGAGAGGAAGATGATCAGGTCGCGATGTGGGAACGGCTCGCCGGTCTTGGTCGTCACCGGCAGCGCCAGCGCCGCGGCCAGCGTGACGATTCCCCGCATGCCAGTCCAGCCGATGACTGCGAGCACGCGCCACGAGGGCAAGGGATCGCGTTTGGCCAAGCCAGGCACGACGACCCGCGGCAACCAGGCGGAAGGGAAAATCCAGGCCATCCGCACCATGATGGCGGCGGCGCTGATCACGCAGCCCAGCCACACCACCTCACCCCAGCTGTGGCCCACGCCCATCATCCCGTCCTTCACGCTGCGCAGGGCCAGGCCGATCAGGATGAAAATGAGGCCGTTGAGGAGGAAGAGATAGACGTCCCAGACGGCCCGTCCCTGGATGCGCGTCTGCGCATTGAGCCGCTCCGGCCCCTGCCAGCCCGCGTAGAGGCCGGCCACGACGGTGGCCAGCACGCCCGAGACGTGGATGGCCTCGGCCGCGGCGTAGACCGCGTAGGCCGTCAGAAACGTGAACAGCACCTCGACCGCCGGATCGCCCGCCAGCCGGCAGTGGAGTTGCCCCGCCAACCAGGCGAGGACCAAACCTGCCACGACGCCTCCAAGGGCGATGTACACGAAGCTCCCGCAGGCCGTCGGGAACGAGAACGTGCCGGTCACGACCGCCGCCACGGCGAACTTGTAGAGCACCAGGCCCATGGCGTCGTTCACCAGGCTCTCGCCCTCGAGGACCGTGACGATGCGCTTGGGCAGGCCGAGGCGCTGGGCGATGGCCGTGGCCGAGGCGGCATCGGGAGGCGAAATGATGGCCCCGAGCACGAAGCCCGCGGCCAGCGGCAGGCCGGGGATGATCCAGTGCGCCAAATAGCCGATCACGACGGTGGTGAACGCCGTCAGCCCGAACGCCAGCATCAGGATGGGGCGTAGATTGCGGCGGAAATCGCGCCAGGAGGTGAACCAGGCCGCGCCGTAGAGCACCGGTGGCAGGAAGACGAGAAAGACGATCTCGGGCGAGAGCTGCACCTTCGGAAGCCCCGGGACGAGCGCGAGGCCCAGGCCGCCCAGCGTCAGGACCAGGGGGAAGGGCACGTTCAGGCGCGTGGCCACGGTGGTCAGGAGCGCCACCGCCACCAGCAGAGCGAGGATGGTTTCGACGGTCTCTACGGCGGACATGACCGCACCCTTACGCAGCGATTGCGAAGTCCGCCTGCGGAAATCTCGCGCATTGCGGGACGCGCCGCCCCGGGTTGAATCGGGGTATGTCGCCGCGCTTCCGCCTCCCCTCCGTCGCCGCTCTGGCCGCCCTCGCCGGGCTGCTACCCCACCCTGCCAGCGCGCAGAAGAAGGCCGAGAGCGCGCCGGCCGCCCCGGCCGTGGCCAAGGCGGCCAAGATCGATTTCGTCGAATACGACCTGCCCAACGGCCTGCACGTCATCCTCCACTCCGACCGCTCCCTGCCGGTGGTCAGCACCTACGTGCTCTATCGGGTGGGCAGCAAGGACGAGCGGCCCGACCGCACCGGCTTCGCGCATTTCTTCGAGCACCTCATGTTCGAAGGCACCGCCAACATCGAGCGCGGGCAGATCGACAAGCTGATCTCGGGCGCCGGCGGAAATCTCAACGCGTCGACCTCGTTCGACCAGACTGACTACTACATCAACCTGCCCGCCAACCAGCTGAAGCTCGCGCTCTGGATCGAGAGCGACCGCCTGCTGCAGGCCAAGGTCGACGAGACCGGCGTCGAAACACAGCGCAAGGTGGTGAAGGAGGAACGCCGGCTGCGCTACGACAATCAACCCTACGGCTCCCTGTTCGAGGAACTGGCAAAGGCGGTCTTCGCCGGGTCGGCCTACTCGTGGACGCCCATCGGCTCGGCGCAGTACATCGACGAAGCGAAGATCGAGGAGTTCCGCAGCTTCTACAAAGTCTACTACGTGCCGAACAACGCTATCCTCTCGGTGGCGGGCGACTTCGACATCGAGGAGGCCAAGAAACTCATCGCCGCCTACTTCGGCCCCATCCCGAAGGGCGCCGAGCCGCCCCGGCCGAAGGTGGAGTTCCAGCCGCAGACCGAATCGCGCACGGTGGTGGTGAAGAAACAGAACACGCCGCTGCCCGCCTCGCTCCACGCCTGGCGCGGACCGAAGGAGACGGACAAGGACGCGTACGCCATGGAGATGCTGGTGGACATTCTCGCCAACGGCAAGAGCTCGCGGCTGTATCGCCGGCTGGTCGACAAGGAACAGGCCGCGCTGCAAGCCCAGGCATTTCCTTTCGCCTTCGAGAAAGCGGGCATGGCCGGCGTCTTCGCGGTCGGCAACAAGGGCGTGACGCTCGAGAAACTCGACCAGCTGATCACGGAGGAAGTGGACCGCGTGGTGGCCGAGGGCGTGACCGACGAGGAGCTGCAGAAAGCCCGCAACGCCAAGGAGGCGCAGCTGGCGAACTCGTTCGGCTCGATGTCGAGCCGCGCCCGCGGGCTGGCCCGCTACAAGATGTTCTACGGCGACGCCAATCTCGTGAACACCGAGATCGAGAACTACCTCAAGGTGACGCGAGAGGACATCCAGCGGGTGGGCAAAAAGTACTTCGTGGCCAGCGGCCGCAACGTGCTGCATTACCCGACGCCGGACGCGAAGTAAGAAGGCGCAAGGAGGAAGGTGCCGCCAGGCGGCGCCTGCGAGCCATGACGGCGGACCACGAGCTGACGGCCTGGACGCAGAATCTGGCGGACGTCAATTTCGTCCATCAGCACGTGGTCGATGTGCAGGCGGCGCAGCAGGCGGGACCGGCCACCAAGCCGATCACGCTGACATTTGCGCTGGTCGGACTCTGTCTGCATCTGGAGCACGGCTGGAGCGGCCGCGCGGTGCAGCGAGCGCACATGCAGTTGGCGCGCGCCGGCAAGCAGTGGCCGCAGTTTCCGCAGCCCGACGAGCGGGGGACGATGAGCGCCGCCGACGTCGTGGCACGGCCGGAGTCCGAGCGCGTGGCGGCGATCGACGCCTGGTGCGCCGAGGTCTGGGCGGCGTACGGGGAATGCCACCGTGCGGTCGAAGAACTGCTGCGCGCCCACCGGATCGTCTGAGCCCCGGCGCGCGCTTTGCGCTTGGATCGAGCCGCCACGCCGCCCAAGATGCCCGCTCCCGGGCTCGCAGGCTGCTCCAGGATCGTCGAGGCCGGATTCCTCCTAACCTCCCTCCCCCACATGCTTCGCTTCGCTTCCCTCGCCGTTGCCCTCGCTGCCTTGGCCAGCTCTCTCGCCGCTCAGGACGTGGTGCGGCTCGGCAACCAGAAATTCGCCCATTACGGCGCGGTCTCCTACATGAAGGAGCTGGCCCCGAAGTACAACCTTAAGATCGAGGAACGCTTCTTCGCCAAGGGCATCGACATCATTCCCGCCTTCGTGGCCGGCGAGGTGGACATCTCGGCCAGCGCTATGGACGGCTCCATCAGCGGCCGGGCCGGCGGTGCGCCCATCTACGTAGTGGCCGGCTTCTCCCAAGGTGGCTCACGCATCGTGGCCCGGACCGATCTGCCGGAGATCAAGACGATGAAGGACTTCAAGGGCCGCAAGATAGCGGTGGCCCGGGGCGGCGCCCAGGAGATCGGCCTGCTGGCGGAGCTCGACAAGGTCGGCCTCAGCTGGTCCGACCAGTCCGGCAAGGGCGACGTGCAGATCGTCTACATGAACTACGCCGACATCGCTCTCGGTCTGACCGTCAAAGGCGCGGATGGCGCGTGTCAGAGCGAGCCGCAGAGCACGCAGCTCATCAGCAAGGGCATCGCGCGCGAGATCCTGAAGCCCTACGACACGCCGATGGGGAAAATGCCGCGCTCGTTCGCCATGACCGAGAAGCTCTACAAAGAGAAGCCCGACGTCGCGCTGCGCGTGATGAAGTGCTTCGTCGAGGCGACCCGCAAGTTCATCGACGACACCGCGCTGGCCGAGAAATACGTCTGCGAGCAGGTCTTCAAGGGCCAGCTCACGCCGCAGGAGTTTCGCGAAGCGATGTCCAACGCGGAGTATATCTACGACCTCAAACTCGAGGAGGTACAGGTCATGGTCGACTACATGGTCAAGCTCGGCATCGGCAAGCTGCCCAGCCCCGCGCCCAAGGCGGCCGACTTCGTGCGGCTCGATCTGCTCGCCAAGGCCAAGGCCGAGCTCGGGATCCAGTGAGCCGGGAATGAGCGCGCGTCCGCAGCAGCCCCCGGCCACCATCGGCGTCGTCGGCGCGGCCGGCGTGGTCGGCGTCAGCTGGGTGGCGATGTTCCGCCACCACGGCTTCGACGTCGTGGCGCAGGATCCCGCGCCGAATCTGGCCGGGCGCATCGAGTCCTTCGTCGCCCGCGCCGAGGCCGCGTTGCGCGAGCTGGTACCCAGCACGCGAACCCCCGGTCGGGTGCGTTGCGTCGGCACCCTCTCCGAACTCGGCGCGGTCGACTACGTGCAGGAAAACGCGCCGGAACGCGAAGAGCTCAAACGCCAGGTGCTGGCGGAATTGGACGCGCTCCTGCCGCCCGACGTGGTGATCGGATCGAGCACTTCCGCGCTCCTGCGCAGCAGTCTCGTGCGCGATTGCCGGGTCGCCCCCTCCCGAGTGATCGTGGCCCATCCGTTCAATCCGCCCCACCTGCTGCCGCTGGTCGAACTGGTCGGGGCAGCGCCCGAGGATCCCGCGGTGGCCTGGGCCACGGCGTTCTTCCGCGGGCTCGGCAAGACGCCCATCGTGCTCCGCCGCGAGGTGGTCGGTCACATTGCCAACCGGCTCAATTCTTCGATCTACCGCGAGGCCGTGAGCCTGGTCGAACAGGGCGTGGCCAGCGTGGAAGAAGTCGATGCCGCCATGACCGCTGGCCCGGGGCCGCGCTGGGCGGTCTTCGGTCCGCATCTCCTGTACCATCTGGGCGGCGGCCCGGGCGGCCTGCGACATTACCTCGAACACCTCGGCCCCAGCCAGGTGCGCCGCTGGGCGGATCTGCGCACGCCCGAACTCACGCCGGAACTGTGCGCCGAGCTGATCGCCGGCGTGGACGCGGCCGCGGCGGGACGGAGCGTCGAGGATCTCGAAAACGAGCGCGACGCGGCGCTTCTCGCGCTCCTGCGGGCGCGGACCGGGTCTGGGGCGACGGCAGAAGGCTGAGGTTCACGCGAAGCTGCGAAGGAGGCGAAGGCGCGAAGGATGGGAAATCAAAACAATCAAAACAGGGTGTCGCTGCCGTGACCCTGCCAGTCCTTCGCGCCTTCGCCTCCTTCGCAGCTTCGCGTGAACCCCTTCGTGTTCTTCGCACTCTCGATCACTCAGGCCGGCAGCTCAAAGCGTGTGCCCGCCGGAAACGACAGCCCAAAGCGCTCCCGCAGCAGCCCCAGCAGCTGCTCGGGCCCCTCGATCGGAACGGTGATCGTGCCGTCCAGGCGCACGGTGTGGAACTCGCCGTTGCGGATGATCAGCCGCTCGTGCGGCCAGGCGATTTGCGCCGTCGGCGCGCGCCGGAACTGCGACGTCGGATGGCAGGCAGTGTAGAAATTCGCCATCTCGTAGTCGGAAGCGATCTGCGGCTGCCGATCGAAGACGTACATCACCGGATCGCTTGGGTATTGTGGACAGGAGAGCGTCCAGAGCCCGGCGGACTCGCGCAGTTCCACCAGCCAGCCGTCCTGCGAGTGCCCGCCGACGGCCAGCGGCACCGGATCGAGAATACCCCAGGCGCCGAAACCGACGTCGCACAGCCACTCGCCGCCGTCGGCCTCGACCGCCAGCATCATGTGCGTGCGGGGCCGCGGTACCGACGGAGCGCCCGAGAGCACGCGGCCGATCAGACGCTCGACCCGGTAGCCCAGCGCCTCGAGCACGGCGGCGAAGAGCGTGTTCTGCTCGAAGCAATAGCCCCCGCGGCGGCCGGCCACGAGCTTGGCTTCGAGATTCGGGAGATCGAGCGACGGCGTGCGGCCGAGCAGGATGTCCAGATTCTCGAAGGGAATGCTCCCGCGGTGCGCCCGATGCATGGCCTGCAGCACGGCGGCGTTCGACGTGCGCGGGCCGGCGTAGCCGATGCGGGCGAAGTAGGCCTCGAGATCCACGGCCGGCGGCGGCGGGACGTTCACTTGCCGGTCAGCCGCGCCGCGAAATCGCGGAAGCCGGCGGCCTGCCGCTCGAGGCGGGTGCGCGCCTCGGCGTCGTTGAACGCGCCCTCCGCATCGAACTTGCCGCCGATGCCGGGCAGGAAGACGCGGTCGGGATACACGTGCGCATTGCGATAGCCGAAGATGTGCTGCAGCTGCTCGACCGAGCGGATGGCACCCCACATGCCGGCGGCCAGACCGACGAAGCTGACCGGACGCCGATCGAAGGCGGCGGGGAATTCGAGCAGGTCGATGAAATACTTCAGCACCCCGGGGAAGCTGCCGTTGTACTCGGGCGTCACCACCACGAGCCCGGTCGCGGCGAGAACCGCATCGTTGAAGGGGCGGAAGCCGGCCGGCTTCTCGCCGTAGGCCGCGGGCGTGAAACACTCGGCCGGCAACTCGGTCAGATCGAGCAGCCGGGTCGGCGCGCCGGCAGTGGCGTGGAGCTGTTCGACGAGCCCGGCGACCTTCCGGGTGTTGCTGCCCTGACGATTGGTACCGCTGAGGATGACGATCATAGAAGTGCGCCCATGCTGGAAAGACCGGCCGAGTCAAACGCGAGCGTGCGGGTCGATCCGCCGCGAAACCTTCGGCCGCGCGCCAGGTTTCATCTCCGGCTCATGTCGAATTCGCTCCTCCCTCGCCTCCTTCTGGTCGCCACCCTGGTGGCCGCGCTGCCGGCGCAAACGCTGACGTTGAATGTCGGCAACGGCGCGGGCAGCGGCAGTTTCGACCGCGCCCGGACGATCCACGTCTGGGCGAATCCGCCGGCGGCCGGCCAGGTCTTCGACCGCTGGACCGGCGACATCGCCGCGCTGGTGGACGCGACGGCCGAGCACACCGTCGTGCGCACTTCCTTCGTCGGGACCAATGCCACGGTGGCCGCCACCTATCGCGCTGCGCCGACGGTCACGCCCACGGCCGAGACTTTCAGCAACGGTACGCTGTACCGCTGGTATGTCCCGCCCGGCCCGGTGCGAGCCGTGCTCACGCTCCACCACGGCACCGGCGGCAGCGCGGCCAACCAGTTTGCGCGGCCGGAGAACGAATTCTTCAATCGGGAAGCCGCCGCGCGTGGGTACGCGCTGGTGGCCATCGACTCGCTCGATCGCATCAACAAGCAGTGGGACGCCTCCTTGCTCTCCAGCAATGCCGACGTGCAGAACGTGCTCGCCATTCTCGCCGCCCTGCAGACCCGCGGCGTGCTGCCGACCGGAGTTCCGCGCTACGCGGTCGGCATGAGCAACGGTGGCGGCTTCGTCCCGAAGCTGACCGCCTATGCCGGCTACGCCAGCGCGGCATCGTATTGCGCCCAGGCGGCCAACGCGTTGGCCGCGGCCGCGCCCATTCAATGGCGCATGGCCATGGCGGACAGTCATCCGATGGTCGGAGCCGAAGGCAATGACCGCGCGCTGGCGAACTACGGCTCCTCGCAGGGTCGCGGCACGGCCGCGGCGTATGAGCGCAATGCGCCTTCGCCGCTGCATCCGGCGCGCTTCCTGCGCATTGGACTGACGCTGGCGGATGGCGATGCCCTGGTCGCGGCGCTGCGCAGCGGAGGTTATCTGGATGCCTACGGCTTCCTGCTCACACCGCCGGGCGAACTACCGGGCTCGGTCCTACCGCCAGCCTATTTGCTGCGTGCGGCCGACATCGTGGAGCAGCTGAGCGCCGTCTATGCGGACCATCAATTCTGGAGCGACGCCGCCCGCCGGACGTTCGATTTCTTCGAGTCACCCGCCAGCGAGGCCCTGGCGCAGGCGCCGCGGCAGATCAACCTCTCGACCCGCGCTCCGGTCCTGACCGGCGATAACGTGCTGATCGGCGGCTTCGTCGTCAGCGGCACCGTGCCCAAACGCGTGCTGGTGCGCGCCCCGGGACCGTCGCTGGCCGCCTTCGGCGTGGCCGGGGCGCTGACCGATCCGAGCGTCGAACTCGTCGATGCCAACGGCACACGTGTGGCCTTCAACGAGGACTGGGTCGGCGGCGGACAGCAGGCCGAGATCGCCGCCACCGGCCTCAGTCCGAGCGATGCCCGCGAGCCGGCCGTGGTGGCCACGTTGAATCCCGGGGCCTACACCGCGATCGTGCGCGGCTCGGGCGGGGCTACGGGCATTGCGCTGATCGAAGTCTACGACCTCGAGACCAGCGGCGGCGCGCGCCTGGCCAATGTCTCCACCCGCGCCCGCGCGGGCCAGGGTGACGCCGCGGTCATCGGCGGACTCGTCATCGACGGCACCCGCCCCAAACGCGTCGTCCTGCGCGCGCTCGGCCCCTCGCTGGCGGCCTTCGGTGTCACGGGCGCGCTCGGCGCGCCCGAACTCGAGCTGCGCGACAGCGCCGGGCGCCTACTGGCCCGCAACGCCGGGTGGTCTGGCGGCTTCCAGGCCCGCGAACTCGGGGCGGCCCGCCTCGCGCCGAGCGACGCCCGCGAATCCGCCCTGGTCGTCTGGCTCGCGCCCGGCGCCTACACCGCCATCGTGCGCGGGGTCGGCGGAGTCGAGGGAGTGGCGCTGGTGGAAGCGTACGAACTGCCTTGAGCGGCCGAGTTCTCAACTCGGCGGCAAGAGTCCCGATCGTTTACGCGCAGCCAGCACGCCGACGCACTCCTCAGGGCACCAGCTCCGTCCCCAGCCCGTGGGGCGTCAGCAGCGCCAGCAGCAGCGAATGCGGCACGCGACCATCGATGAGGTGAACGCGCTCGGCGCCCTTCGAGAGGGCGAGAAGGGCGGACTCGATCTTCGGGATCATGCCGCCGGCGATGATGCCGGACTTGATCAAGCGCTCTATGGCTTCGCTCTGCAGCGAGGGAATAAGGGAATCGGCCTGCTGCGGGTCGCGCATGAGGCCGGGCACGTCGCTGATGTAGACGAGCCGGCCGGCGCCGAGCGCAGCGGCCACGGCCCCCGCGACGGTGTCGGCATTGACGTTGAGCAACCAGCCGTCGGCCGCCTTGCCGATGGGCGAGAGCACCGGCACTTCGCCACGGGCGAGCGCTGCCCGGATCGGCTCGACGTCCACCTGGGCGACGTCGCCGACGGCCCCGAGATCGACCGGGCCATCGGGCGTCTCGACCGGCGCCATTTTGGTCGCCTGGACGTGGTCGCGCCCGCTCAGACCGACCGTGGCCACGCCGAGCGCGCGCAGCTTGGTCACGAGCATGGCGTTGATGTCGTGGTCGAGCGTGTCCGCCACCAACTGCACCGAGGGCAGATCGGTCACGCGCAGACCGCCGACGAAGAGCGGCTTGAGCCCGGCCTCGCGCATCTTGGCCGAGATGGCCTTGCCGCCGCCATGGACGATCACCGGCTGCAGACCGGCCACGCGGAGAAAGGCCACGTCGCGCAGCGTGCGCTCGATCATGTGCTCCTCCTCCATGGCGCTGCCGCCGTACTTGATCACGAGCGGCTGACCCTGCAGTCGCTGCAGGAACGGGAGGACTTCGACGCAGGTTTCGATGCGAATGGCGGCCATGTTGGGAGAGGATACTACTCGCCCATGTTCAGGCGCACATACTCGGTCGAGAGGTCGGTGGTGTAGACGGTGTATTCGCCGCTGCCAAGGTGGAGATTCACGTGGACCGTGAAGCGTTCGCGCCGCACCACTTCGAGAATGCGCGAGGCGGGCGTCTTGCTGGCCACGCCGCCGCTGACCGCGCTGACGCCGTCGTAGAAGATGTCGACCAGCTCCTCGCGGATGCGCGCGCCGGAGTAGCCGACCGCATCGAGGATCCGCCCCCAGTTCGGATCGCCGCCGAACCAGGCGCACTTCACCAGGGTCGAGTTGGCGATCGCCTCCGCCGCCGCGCGGGCGTCGCCGGCCGAGGCCGCGCCGGAGACGTGCACCTCGACGAACTTGGTCACGCCCTCGCCGTCCTTCACGATCATCTTGGCCAGCTGCCGGCAGACGTGGGTCAGCGCCGCGCAGAAGCGGGCGTAATCCGGGCTGGTGCGCGCCAGCGGCGCCGCCCCGCTGGCGCCGTTGGCCAGCGCAATGACCGTGTCGTTGGTGCTCATGTCGCCATCGACCGTGATGCGATTAAAGGAATGCTCGACCGCATCGGAGAGCGCCCGTTGCAGCAGCTCCTTGCTTACGTTCGCGTCGGTCGCGACCACGCAAAGCATGGTGGCCATGTTCGGATCGATCATGCCCGCCCCCTTGGCCATGGCGCCGATGGTGACCGGCTTGCCGCGCAGCGTGAGCCGGACCGCGATCTCCTTCGGCACCGTGTCCGAGGTCATGATCGCCTTGGCTGCCGCCGCGCCGCCGTGGCCCTGCGGATCGGCCAGGATGCCGGGCAGGGCCTGCTCGATCTTCTCGGCCGGCAGGAGCACTCCGATGCGACCCGTCGAGCAGACCAGCACCTCGCGCATCGAGATCTTCAGCGCGGCCGCCGTGGCCCGAACCGTGCGCTTGGCCGCCTCCAATCCAGGCAGGCCCGTACAGGCGTTGGCGTTGCCGCTGTTCAGGACCACAGCACGGGTCTGCGCGGCCTTGGCGTGGGAGAGCGAAACGCGGACCGGCGCGGCCTTCACCCGATTGGTCGTGAACGTCGCCGCGCCGACCGCGGGTTCGGTGGAGTAGACCACCGCGAGATCGTGCTTGCCCTCGGGAGCGCCGGGCTTGATGCCGCAGGCACCTGCCCAGGCCACGAATCCAGCCGCCGCAGTCACTCCCCCGGGGATGGGCTCAAATTCAGGAGTCGGGCTCATGACAGGGGGGAGAAGATCCTAGGAGGTTCCGCGCGCGGATCGAACGCCTTTTTGTCCCCATTTCGGGGGGCGGCTCGAAGAATTGCCTATAAAAGTCCCGTCGTCTCCGTTTGTCCAGTCAACAGATTGAAGGCCTGCACGGCCTGGCCGGCCGCGCCCTTGACGAGATTATCCTCGGCGCTGAACAACAGCACCCGGCGCGTGCGCGGATCGAAACGCCAGGCAAGGTCGAGGAAGTTGGTGCCGACGACATCGGCCAGCCGCGGCAGCGCCCCCCGCTCGCCCAACAGCCGCACGAACGGCTCCGCGCCCCAGTCCGTCCGCAGTGCTTCGCCGATCTGGGAGAAATCGACTCCGGCGGCCGGCGTGGCGTAGAGGGTGGTGAGAATGCCACGCGTGACCGGCAGCAGATGCGGCGTGAAGCTGAGGCAGAGCGGCCGGCCGGCCGCAGCGCCGAGCTCCTGCTCGATCTCCGAGAGGTGCCGATGCTTGGGCACGCCGTAGGCCTGGACCGATTCGTTGCATTCCGCGAAGAGTAGCGAGACGTCGGCCTTCCGTCCGGCTCCGCTCGTGCCGCTCAGGCTGTTCGCGATGAGGCTCTCGGGATCGACCAAGCCCCGCCGCAGCAACGGGACCAAGGGGAGAATGATGCTGGTCGGATAGCAGCCTGGCGAGGCCACGAGACGAGCCTGACCGATGCGGGCGCGATGGAGTTCCGGCATTCCGTAGACCGCCTCGCCGAGGAGTTCCGGCGCCGGATGGGCGTGACCGTAAAACTCCTCGTACACCGCGGCGTCGCGCAGACGGAAGTCGGCGCTCAGATCCACCACCCGCAGACCGGCCGCCAGCAGCGGCCCGGCGAATTCCGCCGCCAGCCCGTGCGGCAGGGCCAGGAAGGCGACCTGCGCGCCGGTCGCCGCGATGCCCGCGGCCTCGGAGCCGATGAAGCGGATGCCGTCGGCCCCGGGCCAGCCGCGGAAGCGCGGCATAACCTCGGTCAACGCTTTTCCGGCCTCAGACCGCGAGGTGACCGCGCGCAGCTCGACGCCCGGATGGCGCAGGAGAAGGCGGACGAGTTCCTCGCCCGAGTAGCCATTGGCGCCGACGATGACGACGGGGATTTTCTGCATGCGATGAAAGACAAGTGCTCAGGATGCCGCCCGGCGCAGGCCGAGCCGCGGGAGGGACAGCATCGGTCCCCGGACCGGCGGCGCATCCGGGAAATTCGCGGCAATGCGTCAGCCGATCCGGCCTTGCTCAGAGCCCGCGCTTGGCCATGAACTGGCGCAGGCCGGTCATGGCTTTTTCGCGCACCTTGCCCTGCAGAATGCCGGTCCAACCCAGCAGCAACCCGGGCAGACCGAGCGCCTGCCGCGACCAGCGATGGAAGTCGAATTTGTCGACATGCGTGGCGATGAGCCCGTCGCGGAACGTGAAGGTGGCATCGATGATGTTGTGCACCTTCCGGCCGGTCCCAGAGAACGTGTACCACGCCTCCCAATGCGCCTGGCCGCGGGTGTCGTCGGCCTGGATACCGCTGGCCTCGAGCCGCAGGTCCTTGCCGCGTTCGCAGAGCATGGTCCACATCGCCCCGATCTCGGCCCCTTTGAGCTGGAAAGCCGGATCCTCGAAGGTGGCGTCCGGCGCGTAACAGGTGGCCATGGTGGCGCCGTCCCGCTGGGCGAAGGCGGCGTAGAATTTGTCGAGCAAGGCGGCGTGCGGATGCATGTCCGGCAGCCTCTCCCTGCCGGTGGCCATATGCCAGCCTGCATTTTTGACAATCCGAGCGCCGGATTCGAGTAGTAGAGCGCTGTATGAGCCTCGACCTCAACCAAATCCTCGGAGACTGGCCGCATGAACCCGGACAGATCAAGGTCCGCCGCGTGGCGGGCCTGGATGGCCGGGACAAGGTGCAGCTGCGCATCGACCTCGGCGTGATCCAGATGGAGGTGTCCGGGCGTCCGGACGGGACGCGCCCCCGCGGCGCGGAGTCGCTCCTGGCTCACCATCAGGCCGAGGCCGAGCGGGCGGAGAATGACGGCGGCACCTACCAGCTGACGGCGGAGGACTGCGGCGAGCTGCAGCAGGAAGGCATTCAATACTACCACCGCTACCTCGCGCTCTATCAGCTGAAGGACTACAAGGCGGTCATCCGCGACACCCAGCGGAATCTCGATCTCTTCACCTTCGTCGCCGCTCACGTCGAGAAGGAGGAACTGGCCATGGCCTTCCAGCAGTTCCGTCCCTACGTGCTGATGATGAATACGCGCGCCCGGGCGGCTCTCGAGGTCGACAACGACAACTACGGAGCGGCCATCAAGTTCATCGAGAAGGGCCGCGAGGCCATCATCGAGTTCTACCAGTCGGTGGGCAATCCCGATGCCGCCGCCGAGAGCGCGGAGCTTTCGTTCCTCAACGACCTCCTGGAGGAGGTGCGCGCCAAGCGCCCGCTGACCAAGCTGGAGAAACTCCGCCAGGAACTCGAAACCGCCATCGCCAGCGAAGCCTACGAACGCGCCGCCACACTGCGGGACGCGATCAAGGCCCTCGAGGCGAAGACGTGAAGAAAAGGAAGAAGGCGCAAGGAGGAAGGAAGAAGGCCCGGCTCGGACACGCGGGGTGCTCATCGTCTCGGCCGCCGTGACTTGGCCGACGTCCGGCACTGGGTTGTCTGCTCTGGGACGCCCGCCGTCCATCATTCGCGCTTCGAAGGCGCGGTTCATCCTTCATCCTTCATCCTTCATCCTTCATCCTTCATCCTTCATCCTTCATCCTTCCAAATCGTCTGGGCTTCCGCGCCGCGGCGGGCTATAGAACTTTCTGACCCATGGACGGAGGATCGTTTTTCATCGATGTGCGCCCGGCGCGAGTGGAGGATGCCGCGGCGATCGCCAAATTGTCGTCGCAGCTCGGCTATCCCTCGACGGAGGAGCAGGTGGGCGAACGGCTGGCCGTGCTCATCCACCAGCCGGAAGGCAACGGCATCTTCGTGGCCGAGGTCCCCGAGAGCGGGGTGGTCGGCTGGGTGCACGTGGTCACGGTTCGTCCGGTGGCCAACGAACCGCGCGGCGAACTGACCGGCTTGGTGGTGGATGAGGAATGGCGCCGTACCGGCGTCGGGCGTGCCCTCGTGGCCGGATCCGAGCATTGGGCCCGCAACCGCGGCCTGCGCATGCTCGGCCTGCGGGCCAACGCGGAACGGAACGACGCGCAGCGCTTCTACGAGTGGCTGGGCTTCGAGCGGACGAAGACGCAGCACGTCTATCGGCGGCCCATCGAGTAGCTCGCGACGAGCGCGCGGGGCCGGGCTTGGCGCGGATCGGAATCTGGAGTTTTATCCCGGCGTGCTCGTCGAGGTCGACCAACTCAGCATCGCCTTCGGCCCGGCCAAGCCCGTGGTGGCGGACATTTCCTGGAGCATCGAAGCGGGCCGGAGCCTCGCTGTGGTGGGGGAATCTGGCAGCGGCAAGAGCGTGACGGCCCTGGCCCTAACGCGGCTGCTGCCCGAACCGCCCACGCGCTATCCGGCCGGGGCCATCCGGGTGGGCGGACGCAACGTGTTGGAGATGTCCGGAGAGGAGCTGCGTCGGCTGCGCGGCGGGACGATCGCCTACGTCTTCCAGGAACCGGCCACGGCATTGAATCCGGTCTTCACCGTCCGCACGCAACTCGGTGAGGCGCTGCGGCTGCATCGACCCGATGTGCCGGCGGAGGCGCGCGAGGAGGAAACCCTGAACTGGCTCAAGCGCGTGCGCCTGACCGAACCCGAAAAGCGCCTCGGAGCGTATCCGCACGAACTGAGCGGCGGCATGCAGCAGCGGGTCATGATCGCCATGGCCCTCTGCGGGCGCCCGCAGCTGCTGGTGGCGGACGAACCGACGACCGCGCTCGATGTCACGGTCGAGGCCGACATCATGGCCCTGCTACGGGACCTGAAGCAGGAGCTGGGGATGAGCGTGCTGCTCATCACCCACAAGTTCTCCATCATCCGCGGCCTGGCCGACGAAGTGGTGGTGATGTTCCGCGGGGAGATCGTCGAGCGCGGGCCGGCCGAGGCGGTACTGGACCACCCGAGCCATCCCTACACCCGGGCGTTGATCGATTGCATTCCCCGCCTCGGCGCGCATCGCCGACGGCTGGCGACCATCGGCGACGCGCTGGCGGAGGCGGACTAAGCCGGCTGGCTCAGGGCATGTTGTAGCGATTGGTGATCGAGAGCGGCGTGGCGCCCGAACCGCGGCAGGCTACGCCGATCGTGGCGACGAGGCCGGTGCCGCTCGTGGAGATGCCGTTGCATTGGTTGGCGATCTGGGTGCTGACGCCAGTCCCGCTGGTCGAACTGCCGAAGCAGTTGGTGGCCGCCTGCGAGGCGTTCACGCCGAAACCGGAAACCGAGGTTCCGCGGCAGTTGGTCGCCACGATGGAAAACAGGCCAGCGGCGGCGTTGGTCCCCGTTCCGGTGCAGTTCGTGGCGGTACTGGCAAAGATCCCGGCGAAGCTGCTCGATGAGCTACTGCTGATGCCGAGGCTGTCGGAAACGTTTTCCGCACTGATGCCGTACCCTCCGTTCGATTCGCCGACGCAACCGGTGACCGACTTGCCGGTAATTGCGTTGTTGGCGCAGACCCGCGCGATGCTGCGGTGCACGATCGCGGCCGTCAGGCCGCTGGTCGCCGAGAGGTTGACGTGACAGTTTTCGATGATTCCGGAGTCGTCGGTCAGCGCAATTTGCAGCCCTCGCTGGACTCCGAAGACGGACACGTTCTCGATGCGCACGTTCCGCGCGCCAGAGGAGGCGAAGATGCCATTGAAGAAGCCGGCGGTCGTATAGGTGCCGGCGCTGAAGGTCGTGCCGCCGACGATGTTGCCGTTGCGCACGGTGACGTTCTCCCGGGAGCCGTTGATGAGGACGCCCGATCCCGGCGAACTGCCGCCGGTGCAGGTGATGGTATAGCCGTTGAGATCCAGCGTGACGTTGTCGGCATTGATCTGGATGCCATCGCTGTCGGCCACCGTGAGGTTGCCGGTCAGCACGTAGGAGCCGGAGCTGCTGATGACGAAATTGTTCGACCCACCGGGGATGCGCGTGCGCGGATCGGTGCTCCCGGTGACTGAGGATTGCAGACTCGTGATCTGAGTGGAGACCGAGGCGATGGTGGGATCGGTGACCGCCACGGCCGTGCCGGCGCCGGTCAGCGTGCCGAGCACGTTCGACGCCGTGGTGGCGCTGATAGCCGTGCTGCCCGCCTCCAGCGCCGCGGAGTCGGACACCGCTCCGGCCCGCAGGCCGATGAACTGGCAGGTCCGGGCGGTCGTGTTCGTGATGACCGTGGAGCGGTCCGTGCCGAGATCGACGCCATAGCTGGCCGTGCCGGAAACCGAGAGCGCCTCGACCCGCACGTTCTTCGGCGGCGCGCCGCTGTAGTCGACGCCGGAGGTGAATCCGCCCGTGGTGAAGCTCCCGGAGAAGGTGGTCGTCCCGCGGATGTGGCCGTTGCTGACGGCCACGTGCGAGCGCCCGCCCACGAGCGCGACGCCAAAGCCGGTGGCGGGGCTCGCGGTGGACGAGATCGTGAATCCGTTCAGGTCGATGGAGACGTTGTCCACATTGACTGAGATGCCGTTCCCGGTCGTGACCGTGATGTTGCCGGTCAGGTAGTACGAGCCCGGCGCATTGATGGAGAATCCGGACGTCCCGCCCGGGATGGGCGTGCGCGGCGCGACCTGGTCGAGGCTGCGCATCGAAGCGGCCGGCGCTCCCGGTGGGGTAAGCGAGCCTTGGCCGAACGCTGCCTGGGTTAGGAGAGAAGTGGCGAGGAGGAGGAGAGTACTGGGAAGACGCATGGTGGAAGCCGGTCCGACGAGGGAGGATCGGACTGCGAAACGGCTAACCTTTTCCGACGCGAGAGGCCAGTCCGGATGCGGCCCAGTTGGGGGTGACGCGGCCCGCCATGCAGCGCCAAGTGGAAGAGCGTCGGCGTCTGGGCTCCGGGGCGCACCGGGGACCGCCCCTCCGTCCACGGCCGGGCGTGCTGCCTGCCCGGCCGGCCTCCTGGAGGCGGACTTTACGACTCCGCCGCGTTCATCGTGGCCAGCACGGCGGCCTCGATCTCCGAATAGAGCGCCGCATCCTTCTTCAGCAGCTCCTTGGCGGCATCGCGGCCCTGGGCCAGCTGACTGCCCTTGTAGCTCATCCAGCTGCCGCGCTTCTCGATGATATTCTTCTCCAGGGCGAGGTCGAGGAGCGAGCCGGTGGCCGAAATGCCCTCGTTGTACATGATGTCGAACTCCGCCTCCGTGAAGGGCGGCGCCACCTTGTTCTTCACCACCTTGACCTTGGTCCGGTTGCCGATGACCGAGCCGTCCGTCTGCTTGATCTGCCCGATGCGGCGGATGTCGCAGCGCACGCTGGAGTAAAACTTGAGCGCCTTGCCGCCGGGGGTCGTTTCCGGATTGCCGAACATCACGCCGATCTTTTCGCGGATCTGGTTGGTGAAGATGCAGGTCGTGCGCGCCTTCGAGATCAGCGCCGTCAGTTTGCGCAGAGCAGCGCTCATCAGACGCGCCTGGGCGCCGACCGTGGCGTCGCCGATCTCGCCCTCGAGTTCCGCCTTGGTCACGAGCGCGGCGACCGAGTCGACCACGATGACGTCGAGCGCATTCGACCGCACCAGCGTCTCGCAGATGCGCAGCGCCTCCTCGCCCGAGCTGGGCTGGGAGACGAGCAGGTCGTTCACGTTCACCCCGAGCTTCTTGGCGTATTGCGGGTCGAGCGCGTGCTCCACGTCGATGAAGGCCGCCAGACCGCCGCGCTTTTGCGCCTGGGCGATGACCGTGAGCGTGAGGGTCGTCTTGCCCGACGACTCCGGCCCGAAGATCTCCACGATGCGGCCGCGCGGGAAGCCGCCGCAGCCCAGGGCCCGGTCGATCAGGATGTTGCCGGTCGGAATGACCTCGACCTTCATGCTGGTCTTGTCGCCCAGCCGCATGATCGCCCCCTCGCCGAAGTCCTTGGCGATTTCCTGGATGGCCAGGTCGAGATCGCGATTCGAACGGGCGGGGGAAGCTTTTTCAGCGGCGGGGGCGGGAGCGGATTTGGCAGCCATGCGCGCTCCTAAACCAGATTCCCGCTCTGGCAAATGTGTTCAATTGAAACGGGCGAGATTTTTTCGGCCCATCCCGCCCGCCTTCGCCTCAGAGCTGGCAGCGCAACGACTCCAGATCGCTGTCGTAGCGGGCGCTCTCGCGCAGGGTCGGGTCCATCTCCAAGGCCTTGGCCACACATTCCTGGGCCGCATCGAGTTCGCCCAACCGGGCGTGGTAGCAGCCGAGATTGTAGTGGTAGATCGCGTTGGCCTGGAGCGACTGCGGCCCTTCCTCCAGCAACTGCTTCGCCTCCGCGGTGCGCCCCAGCTCGTGCAGGCAGAAGGCCGCGTGGATGAAGCCGAGCGCCCGCCGCGGCTCTGCCACACAGAGCCGGCGGCTCAGTTCCAAGCCGCGATCCCAGGCGTGCTCCTGCAAGGCGAGCCCGATGCGCAGGCGCAAGACCTCCGGACGGCCCTCCGCCTCGGGCGGCAGCCGGTCGAGCTCCGCTGCGGCCTCGGCCGCCATTTCCAATTCGAGATACCCCTGCGCGGCGCGCAGCGTGCGGTCGAATTCCATGGCCCCGCAGATTACCCGCGCGGAGCGATCTGCGGCAACGGGAAAGCGGTTGCGCGCGCCAGCGGGCCAGAATTCCGCCGCTCCAGACGCCTCCTTCAGGCATGGGCACCAATGTGCAGCCCGTGTGACTGCGGCGTCCTCGCGTGGTCACAAGAAGGCGAGAAGGCCAGAATTCCAGAGTGAATACTGGGTCGCTCTGGCTTCTGGCCTTCTGGCCTTTTTGCCACTGCGGCCAGCATGCTCTGGCGGCCCGCAAGATTCCTCATTCGCCCGAGTCGAAGCGATGATAGACGAACGCCGCGCCCGTGCCGCCTCCCAGGGCGACCGCGAGGCGGATGTTCAAGTGGGCCATCGCTTCGGTGTAGCGCGCGCTGCTCATGGCTCCGGCATCCACGGGTGCGAAGCCGCACTGACCGGCAAGCTCGATGACCTTGCTCCGGGCCTCGGCAGTGTCGCCACAGACGAACGTGGTGATGCGCCGCTGCTGCAGTCGCTCGGCGGTCATCACATCCGCGAAGATCGTGTTGAAGGCCTTCACCACGTGCGCGCCCGGCAGCAGTCGCGCGATTTCCTCGCCGGCGGAATTCTCGGGCCCGAGCGGGAGCGGCTCCCAGTCCGCACCCACCGGATTGGTGCAATCCACGACCACCTTGCCGGCCAGTTCGACCGCGCAGCGGGTCAGCTCGCTCTTGGCCGCTTCGAACGGCAGCGCCACGAGTACGATTTCTCCAAACCGCGCCGCCTCCGGGAGGGAGCCGGCCGCGAGGCCTTGCACGTTTTCCTGCCCGTTGCGCAGGCCGAGCCTGACCGTGTGACCTGCCGCCGCGCAGAGTTTACCGAGGCGCTGCGCGACTTGTCCGCCTCCGAGAATGCCGATGTTCATGCCGCAGGAAATCGCGGCCGGGGCGCGCTGGAAATGGCTACAAATTGGGGACTACTGGCGCGCCCGGACCGCCGCGCGAGTATCCGGCATGCGCAAAGCGGATTCGACGAACAGCGCCAACGAACGCGGGCTGATCGTGGGCTGCCCGATGACCTTCACGGCTTCCGTGCTCGGACGCCGCTGGAAGCCGATCATTCTCTGGAAGATCCGCGAAGGCGTGGAACTGACGGCCGACCTCCGGCGCTCCATCCCGCTGATCTCGCGCAAGATGCTCTTCCAGGAGGTGCAGTCGCTGCTCGAGCTCGGCCTGATCAGCCGGCAGACGCGCGCCGGCGCCGCCCGCGGGGCGCGCTATCGACTGACCGAACTGGGGCAGAGCCTCGTGCCGGTCCTGCAGGCGATGATCGACTGGGGCGATGCCCACCGGCCCCGGCCCTCGACACGACCACGCTGAAGGCCGCCTCACGCGCCGGCTTCGTCAGCAGTGCCGGAGGAATCGCTCCCTCTGGGTCTCCGGAGGCGCATTGTCGCAGTGTGCGGGCAGGAAGCCGCCGACCGGCAGCGCCGCGGCGCGGGCATGGGTCGCCGGGAAGGCGGCCGAGGCGCTGTTGAGGAAAGGCGGCGGCCAGTGGAAGATCCCGAGCGTGGTGCTGAAGAGATCGCCGCAGAACAGCCAGCCGGTGGCGCGATGGATCAGTCCGCAATGCCCCGCCGTGTGACCGGGCAGGTGCACGACCTCGAGTCCGCCGAAGCGCTCGATGACCTCGCCGTCGGCCAGCGGTTCGGCCAGCCGCGGCGGGCGGAAGCCGGTCAGCGGGCGGGCGCACCCTTCCAACCAGCCGCAGACTCGACTGAGACCGCGATACGCGTGCCGGCCGCCGGCGTGGCCCGTGTCGGCAGCATGGACGCGCACGCGCAGTTCGGGCGAGCGTTCCTGCAGCCAGGCCGCATTGCCGACGTGGTCAATGTGGCCGTGGGTGAGCAGGAGGAGCTGCAGCGCACTCCAATCGGCTCCCTGCTCGCGCAGCGCCCGGCCGATCAGGGCGCGACTCCCGATCCAACCCGAATCGATCAGGCCGAAGCCGTCGGCGTCGCGCAGCAGATAGCACGCGACGATGTTGGCCCGCAGCCGCCAGAGGCCGGGCGCGAGGGGCGCGATGCTCATTTCAGCTCGCCTTTACGTCTTCGAAGAAACTCGAAATCCGAAACTCGAACCGAGCGAAGCGAGATAGCCTCTCAGGCATCTTTTTTGAAAGAGGCAAACTCGAAGGAAACTCGAAACTTGAAGTTCGAAGCCCCCCGTTCGGTCTTTGCAGTCGGAGGAGAGAAGGAAGGGCTCGTTGTGTTTCCGCTCGCTCTTTTTGATCGGTTGGCCGGGCGCGCCAGGAGGGCACACATCGGAGGTTCTTGGAGCTTTGATCTTCGAGTTTCCTTCGAGCTTCGAGTTTCGATCTTCGGACTTTCAGCCCCTCATTTCGGAAACAGCCATTTCAAAATCTTATCCACCCGCGCGGCCCAGGCGGCCTCAGTGTGGGTGCCGCCGGGGATCTCGAGGTAATGCAGGTCATCGCCCAGCCGCCAGCCCTTCTCGGTCAGGCAATCGCGGAGGATGCGCACGCGGCCCCAGCCCATCTCCTCGGTCCCCATGTCGAGCCAGATGCGCAGCGGGGTCTTGTGCTTGAGCTTGTCGACCATCCGATAGAGCACGCCGTCGTCCCACCAGATCGAGGGCGAGACCACGCCCAGCCGGCGGAAGAATTTCGGATACCACAGCCCGAGGCTGAGGGTGACCAGTCCGCCCATGGACGAGCCGAGCAGGCCGGTGTTTTCGGCCTCCGGACGCGTGCGGTAGTGCGAATCGATGAACGGTTTCAGCTCCTGCATGAGGAAGCGGCCGTATTTCCGGGCCAGGCCCTTCGAGCGCAGATGCGGCTTGCGGGAGTCGAAGGCGCCGGCGGTCGGCGCGTACTCGTGCAGGCGGCCTTCGCCCGCATTGGCCACCGCGACGATGATCGTGGGCGCCATCTCGCCGGCCGCGATCAGGCGCTCGGCGGCTTCGTCCACTCCCCATTCCACGCCGCCGAAAGCCGTCGTGCGATCGAAACAGTTCTGCCCGTCGTGCAGGTAGAGCACCGGGTAGCGCATCCGCGAGCGGCGGTAGCCCGGCGGGAGATACACCCAGACGTCGCGCTTGTTGCCGAGCAGGTTCGAGGCGAAGCGCGGGTGATGGCGGATGTCGCCGGTGAGCGTGGAACCTTCGGGCATGGCGGGCGGGGTGAGAGCGCCAAGGTGAACGGAGATTCCGCGCGGCTCAATGCTGGAGAAACCCGGTCAGCGGACTGGTCGCGCTGGCCTCGCGCTGGGCGGTGCCCAAGCCGATCTCATAGGCCGCACGTCCGGCCTCGACCGCGGCGGCGAAGGCGCGGGCCATGCGGATGGGATCCTGCGGGATGGCCAGCGCCGTGTTGATCAGCACCGCGTCCGCGCCCAGTTCCATCGCCTCGGCCGCGTGGCTGGGCGCGCCGATGCCGGCATCGACCACCACCGGGACGGTGGCCTGCTCGACGATGATGGAAATCTGCGCGCGCGTTTCGATGCCGCGGTTGCTCCCGATGGGCGAACCGAGCGGCATGACCGTGGCCGTGCCGATCTCCTGCAGGCGCTTGGCCAGAACCGGATCGGCATTGATGTAGGGCAGCACCACGAAGCCCTCCTTCACCAGGATCTCGGCCGCCTTGAAGGTCTCGACCGGATCGGGCAGCAGGTAGCGCGGGTCGGGATGGATCTCGAGCTTGACCCAATTCGGCAGCCCGGCCGTGACCGCGAGGCGCGCCAGCCGCACCGCCTCCTCCGCGTTCATGGCGCCGCTGGTGTTGGGCAGGAGCAGGTAGCGCTGCGGGTCGATGAAATCGAGGATGTTGGCGAACGGGTCTTTCTTCCCGCTCAGGTCGGCCCGGCGCAGCGCCACCGTCACGATCTCCGCGCCGCTGGCCGCCAGCGTGTCGCGCATGACTTCGTTCGAGGCGAACTTCCCGGTGCCCGCGAACAGACGCGAGCGGATGGTGCGGCCGGCGATGACGAGCGGAGCGGGAGCTGAGGTCGGGGACATTGCGAGCCCGCTCTGTAGCCTCGAATGCTGCTTCTCGAAACCCGAAGGTCCGTCTTCCGAGTCAGCCCGCCCGGCGCTTGCGCTCCAGCACGCTCGGGCGGCCCGAGCCGCGCGCCACCGCATTCGCCGGCAGCACGCCGTGCCAGGCGGTGGTGGGATAGACCATGCCATGACGGCCGATGAGCGAGCCGGGATTGAGCACGGAGTTGCACCCGATCTCGGCGAAGTCGCCCACGATGGCGCCGAACTTCCGCAGGCCGCTGCCGACGCGCGTGCCGTCGGCGCAGGTGACCTCGACCTCGGCGTGGTCGAGGCGCACGTTCGAGAGGATGACGCCGGCCCCGAGGTGGGCCTTGTGGCCGAGGATGGAGTCGCCCACGTAGTTGAAATGCGGCACCTGCACGCCGTCGAAGAGCAGGCAGTTCTTGAACTCGCAGGAGTTGCCGAGGACCGCGCCGTCGCCGACCACGACATTCTCGCGGATGTAGGCGCCGTGGCGGATCTCGCAGTTCCGGCCGATCCAGGCGGGGCCTTTGATCATGGCGCCGGGCTCGATGACCGTGCCTTCACCGATGTAGACGTCGGGCCCGATCCACGGCTGGCCCAGCACGCGACCGTGATTGGCCGGACGCAATTCCGCCCGCAGGTAGGCCGCCAGGCGCCCGATGGGCTCCCAGACCTGCGCGGTTCCGGCGAACAGTCGGGCATGCGCGGTGTGCGCGAGATCGAGATAGTCGGCGGCGGGAAAGACGTGCGGCATGCGCGGAACTGAGCGGTCAAATTCCGCTCCGGCAAGGGAATCGACCCGCAGCGCAAAGCCTCAGCGCAGGTCCCGATACGCCGCCAGCATGGCGCGGCCGATGCGCTCCCAGCTGAATTCCTCGCGCACCCAGGTCGCGCCGCGTTCGCCCATGGCACGCAGCGCTTCCCCCGGCAGGCCGGTGGCTTCGCACAGCGCCGGCACGAGTGGGTCGCGACCGCATTCGATCCACCAGCCGGCGCGGCGCTCGACCAAGCCGGCCCAAGGCGTCGCGGTGGTGGTGATGACCGGCACGCCGCAGGCCAGGGCCTCGGCCACGACCAAGCCGAAATTCTCGGAGTAGCTCGGAAGCACGAACAACTCGGCCGAGCGATAGGTGCGCCAGCGTTCTGCGCCCTCCACGGGCGGCTCCACCCGCACGGAATCGGCCACACCGGCGGCGCGGATGGCCGCCTCGACCTCGGGCGTGTGGCCGGTGTTGTCGTGTCCGATCAGCCGCAGCCGCCAGCCGGGCGGGCGCACCGCCGCCCAGGCTTGGACCAATTCGACCAAGCCCTTCTTCGGATGCAGGCGCGAAAGGAAGAGCGCAGTGCGCGGCTCGCCGGCGGCGGGCGGAATCGGCTCGCCCGGTGGCGGGAGCTCGACGCCATTCGGCAGCGTAATGATGCGCTGGGTCAGCCCAAGCGCACGGAAGCCATCCGCCTCGGCCGCGGCGGTGGCGTGCAGCGCCGCGGCGCCGGCCACATCGCGCCCCTGAAACAGGGTCCAGGCCAGCCGCTTTTTCCACGCGCGAAAGCCCACCGCCCAGGGCTCCAGCATGCCTCGGGGACTGATGACGTAAGGCACCCGCGCACGCCTCGCCTCGGCGGCGGCGACGTGATTCGAGGGCAGCCAGATGCCGGCATCGTGCAGCAGATCGACGTCCCCCCGCGCCAGCCTCGCCCGCAAGGCCTGGCGCAGCGGCGGCACCACCCGGAGATCGCGCCAGCGCCCCGCCGGCACCCGCACGGCGTGGGTCCGGACCAGGGCCGGGTCGGGCGCGAGGCGCGGCGGCGCCCCGTCGGGGTCGTCGCGGGTGAAGATCTCCACCTCGGCCCCCGCCTGCGCCAACGCCGTGGCCAGCGCCGGCACACTGCGCGACGGACCGCCACTGGTGGCGACGAGGTCGGGCACGGTCAGGACGAGGCGCATGGGCGAGGCGCAGATTCCGGGCGGCACGATTTCGAAGCAAGGCGGGAAGAGCGCACGCTCGCCTTTGCCCTTTGCCGGCATTCCGCTTTCAATCCTGCTCCGCCATGCCTGTCCTCCGCACCGTCCAGATCCTCGGCCTGCCCTTCGTGGCCAATCCGGCCGAGGAGGCGCTGGCGCTGACGCTGGCGGGCGGACTCGTGGTGGTGCCGTCCGGCCCGGGGCTGGCCAACGACTTCTGCACCGAACCGCATTACCGCACCGCCCTGCTCGGGGCCGACTTCGTCCTGCCCGACAGCGGCGCCATGGTGCTGGCCTGGAATCTCCGCACCCGAGTCGCGGGCGGAGAACGCCTGAGCCGACTTTCCGGACTCGAGTACCTGCGCCTGCTCATTCCGCACCTCGTCCAGCAGGCCGGCCGCGGCTCCTTCTGGGTCATGCCGAGCCCGGAGGATCAGGCCGTCAACCTCGCCTGGCTGCGCGCCCAGGGCTGCACGGCGCTGACTGAGGACGACTGCTACCTCGCCCCGCGGTACACCGAGCGCGATGCGGAGGGCCACCGCCTCGTGACCGATCCGCGGCTGGTGGAAATCCTCGAGCGCCGCCGTCCTTCCGTCGTCGTGCTCAATGTCGGCGGCGGTACCCAGGAACCGCTCGGCTGGCACCTGCGGGAGTCTCTCAGCTACCGCCCCACCATCCTCTGCACCGGCGCCGCCATCGCCTTCCTGACCGGTCGCCAGGCCAACATCCCGCCCTGGGCCGACCGCTACTATCTCGGCTGGTTCCTGCGCATCCTCTCCTCCCCCGCCCAATTCGGCCGCCGCTACTGGGACGCCCTCCCGCTCTTCCGCCTGATCGCCGCGCACGGCACAAGCCTCGCTGAAGCTCGGCATAGGCAATAGGCAATAGTCTATAGGCAATAGGTGTGCGCTCGAATCTATCGCCTATTGCCTATTTTCTATTGCCTATGCCGAGCTTCAGCGAGGCTCAGCGAGGCTGATGACTGAATTCTCGCGGGGCATTTCGCCCCGGCGGCCGGAGGGCTGGGCGGCGGGGCGCGGGGACCACGGGGCTTTGCCCAGTCGGTCGAGGGATTCGAACTGGCCGAGCCATTCGAACTGCTCGAGCACGAAGGGCAGGCCTTCGCCGGCCAGAGGGGTGGCGGCGTCGCTCACGTGGAGGTGGAGGTGCGGGCCGGTGGAATCGCCGGTGTTGCCAAGCTCTGCCAGGACCTGGCCGCGCTTCACCTTGTCGCCGACGCGGACTTTGGCGGTCTCGGGGCGGAGGTGCTCGTAATGCACGTAGCGGCCACCGCCGAGATCGAGGGAGATGTAGTTGCCGCTGGCTTCATAGAGCGCGCGGCGGGGCTTCTCGACGGTGGGTTCTTCGTCGAGATGCGAGCGGACGCCGACGACGGTCGCATCGGCCACGGCCAGCACCTCGGCGCGGTAGCCGAGCCAGTTGGCCACCTGGGCGGCATCGCCCTTGGTCAGTGCGCCCTTGTCGTCGAGGCGGACGAAGTCGATCGCGTACCGCGCCGGGATGTGCATGGCGGAAGAGAAATCGAACCAGACCCGGCGGTGCCCCCGCGCCATGGCGGGATCGTAGATCGCCACCCACGGGCCTCCGCTGAGCGGTGGACCCAGCACGACCGGGGCGGCGGGGTTAATGCGCGCGGTCACCACGCCCTCGCCAGCCTCGGTGGTCAGCACCCCGCGAAGCTCGGCGGGAACCTTGGCGTCGAGCGGCAGGCTCACCTCCGCGTAAAGGATGGCCGGCGGACGCACCGGCGCAGGCGTGCCACCCGGGGCACGCTTGGACAAAGGCTGCAACCGGGCCGCCAGTTCGGCGCCCTGCCAGACGATGGGCGGCCGGCCGGCCAGCGTGATTTCGACCTTCTGCAGCGTCTGGGCCTGCACCCGGGCTCCGTCGGGCGGCGCCTCGATCATCACCTCGAAGAAAAGTCGGCGCTGCCCGGCCACCACGAAAGCCTGAGGGGCATGCCGGACAGTCAGCTCGACTGCGCCGCTGCGTTGCGCAGCGGCAGGCCGCACCAGCCACAGGGCCAGCAGCAGGCCGAGCCAAACCTGGCCGATCCGACGACGGCCGGTCGCCAAACTTCCCATGCGCGTGCCGCGGAACGGTTAGCGGCGCGCGCGGACCCGACGCACGACGAGGCCGGCCAGCGCACCGACGCCGAAGACACCGGCCAGAATGGTGCCGGGCTCGGGGACGAAATTGACCGTGTAGGGGGTCGTCCCGGCGCCGAACGTGCTGGCGCCCGAGATGTTCAGTACCAACTGATTGACCGTCGCCTGGAAGGTCGAGTGCGGCCCCGAGGAACCGACCCCGAGCTGGACCGAGAAGACCGCCAAGGTGGGTGTGTCGAGCCCGCTGGTCAGCAGCGGCGAGCTCAGCCAACTGGCCAGCGTCTGCAGATTGGTTTGCCCGCCCGCGCCGGGGAAGGTCGAGAAGAAGAGGCCCGAGCTCTGGGTGAACGACTCCGTGTACCACGTGTCGACGCCCGTGTTTCCGCCCGTCTGGAGGGAGGGCACATAGACCAGCGAGCCGCGGAAGACCGGACTGCCGCCGCTGAGGCCGACCAGCGAAAGCTTGAATGAAACCTGGTCACCCGCCTGCGCAGACCACGTGTAATTGCCGCCCAGGAACTGGTTCAGCGTACCGATGCCCGTCGTGAAATTGTTGAACTCCACCGCCGCCAGCTGCCCGGAATAAGCTGTCATCTGCAGGCCCGGGCGTTGGTCGCCGGAAGGTCCGTAGGTTCCGCCGAAGCCGAAGTTCAGCGTGGCCGAGGTGTTCAGATTGCCGACGGGGCCGTTGGTCCAGAAATTCTCGCCGTTGGACGGCGTGCCGAGCGCGCCGACGGTCACAACCGATTGCGCCGGGAGCGTAGCGGCGAAGGCGAAGGCTGCACCGAGGACGAGCGCGAGGCGGAAAGAGGTTTTCATAAGGTAAGGAGCGACGGGTGGCACGGTTGTGGGCGAAAAGGAGGGGAAAGGCAAATAAAAACAACACTGTACCTTCGGCACTGTCACCGAATCCTGCGAATCAGCGCACACTCGTCCGCCGGAGTTCGGCCAGCCAGGCCGCCTGCTCGGGGAACAGCACGGAAGCCGGCACCTGTGCGGCGAGGCCCGACGCCTCCTCCCGCCGGCCTTGCGCGGCGAGCAGACGCACACGCTCGAAGATCACCGCCGGCGCGTTGGGCGGGGCCGAGGCCAGCAGGCGCGCGGCGTCGTCCAAGCGGCCCTGCAGGCGGAGCGAGGCGGCGTAGGTCGTCAGAAAGATGGCGTCGTTCGGGCGCGCCTCGTAGTTTTCCAGCGCCAGCCGCTGCGCCCGCGCGGTGTCCTCGCCGAGCAGGAGCGCCATGGCGGCGTAGTCGTTGCGCACCGGCAGGGAGCGATCGCCCGACTCGAGCAGCCGCCGGCACGCCGATAGGACGCCACGCGCGGAACGGAGCGCCACATTGGTCTGCCACCAATCCTCCAGCACGGTGCGATCGGCGGTGGGCTGCAACGCGAGGCGCGCCAGCACCGATTCGGCCTCCCGCGTCCAACCCCAGGCGCGCGCCAGTTCGAGCAGGCGGCGCAAGGTTCCGGTCTGATCTCCCGCCGCCTCCAGCGCATCGGCCCAGGCCTTTTGCCGGGCCAGCGGCTCCTTGCTGAGCGCGGCCAGCCGCGCCTGCCAGGCCTCACGCTCCGCCTCGCGGCCGGTCCAGTCGCCCTTCCGCGCCACGAGCCGCAGTCGATCCAGCAAGCCGGCGCGATCCAGCACCGGCATCACCGCCACAGTCACGGCTGCGGTGCAAAGTTCGTCATCGGGGGTCCGCTCGGCAATCTCGGTCGCGAGGGCTCGTTCGCCGGATTGATGCAGCCAGGCCAGCAGCAGCCCGAGGAGGATGCGATCCTCCCGCGCCCGGGCGCGCAGATCGGTGATCGTCTTCAGGAGCGCCGCCCGGTCGCCGGAGGCCAGTTGGACGGCCGCCACGCCGAGGAAGGAATCGGCCGTCGCCTCGGGCAGTTTCGTCAACGCTTCCGCCTCCCGCTGGGCCGCCGCGAAATCGCCGCGCTGCAGGTGCGCATCGCGCAGCATCCGCCCCGCCTGCGGCGCCCAGAGCGGCAGCTGCTGCAGTTCGCGCAGCACCTCGAGCGCCTGCGTCTGCTCCGCGGCCACCCCCTCGAGCCGCAGGCGGGCCAGCAGCAGGCGCAGCGCGCCGGTGTTGTAGTCCGCGGGGCCCGGCTGGGTGCGGGGAGGTAGCCTGCGCAGCAAATCCTCCAGCGCGCGGCCGACGGACTCCCGACTTCCGGGCAGATCGAGCAGCGCCCGCAGATAGCGTCCCCGCAGCGATTCGCGCGCTTCCCCGGGCAGCGCCTCATAGCCGCGGCGGGCGGCCGTCGCCTCGCCTCCACCGAGCAGACGATGCAAGATCAGTTCGAGCTCGACCGCTGCACCCGGCCGCGCCTGCGCCACCCGCTCCCAAGCGGCAACGGTCCCCGGCTCGCCGGGGGAAACCGCCCCGAGCAGGTGCGCGATCTTCCGCGCCACTTCGGGCTCGCCGGGGGAGAGGATGGCGGCTTCCTGCAGTTGCTTGAGGGCCGCTCGCACCTGGCCGCGCAGGCCCAGCGCCTCGGCCTCGTTGGCCAGCCGTTGGGCCTGCCAGGCGCGGATTTGCCGGGCGACCGGCTTGGCGGCGAGGACAAGGGCTCCGAGCACGATGACCACGATGAGCGTGACCCACGGCCAGCGTGGCAGCTCCGGCATTTCGTCGACGTCGACCCTGGACATGGCGGGAAAGGAACGGCGGTGACTCAGCGCACGTACTTACTCCACTCCTCCTCGAACGTGCGCACGAGGATCTGGTTGTTGAGGCGATTCACCTCCGTCGGCACGCGGCCCATATCGGGCGGGAACTTGGCCAGCAGCGGCAGCGAATCGTCGTTCAGGTAACGCAGACCCTGCGGCAGCCTGGCCTGCGACGGCAGCGGCTCCAGCCCGGCGAGCACGTAGCCCCATTCGCCGAACGACGGCACGTAGAGGTGATACGGCTCGGTCCGGAAGCCGGCCGCCTCCAGCGTCTGCACGACCGTCCAAAACGAACGGCGCGCCACGTAGGGCGAGGTGCTCTGGATGACCACCCCCGCGCCGGGCGCGAGGACGCGCCGCAGCTCGCGATAGAAGGCCAGGGTGTAGAGTTTGCCGACGGAGAAATTCGACGGATCGGGAAAGTCCACCACGACGAAATCCCACTGCGCCTTCTGCTCCTTGATCCACGTGAAGGCGTCGTGGTTGAGCACCCGCAAGCGGGGCGAGTTGAGCGCATTCTCGTTCAGCCGCACCAGCAGCTCCTGGGTCGAAAAGAGCTGCGTCATGGCGGGGTCGAGATCGACCAGCGTGACCTCCTGCACATCGGGATAACGCAGCACCTCGCGCGCGGCCAGGCCGTCGCCGCCGCCGAGAATGAGCACGCGCTGGCGCTTGGCCACGCGGGCCAGGCCCGGATGCACCAGCGCCTCGTGGTAGCGGTATTCGTCGCGCTGACTGAACTGCAGATTGCCGTTGAGGTAGAGCCGCAGGTCGTTGCCCCCGCGGGTCAGGATGATGCGCTGGTATTGGGAGGTCCGCGCGTGGATGACGGGGTCGGCGTAGCTCCCCTCCTCCGACCAAGCCAGGATCTTGTCCGCGCCAATGAATCCGGCCAGCAGCACGGCCAGGAACGTGCCGCCCGTGGCCGCGTGGCCCGAGGCCCAGGGGATCTGATCGCGCAGCAGCCAGAGGGTCAGCAAGCCGACGAGTACATTGAGGATGCCGAAGAAAAAGGACGACCGCACCAGCCCGAGGTGTGGCACCAGCACGAGCGGGAAGAGCACCGCCGCGAAGAGCGCGCCGACGTAGTCGAAAGTGAAGACCTTGGCCACCAGGTCCTTGAAGCTCAGCTTGTCCTTCAGGATGCGGATGAGCAGGGGGATCTCGATGCCGACCAGCGTGCCGATCAGCAGCACCAGCCCGTAGAGCAGCAGGCGGAAAGAGTGAATGTGCCCGAAGAGCAGGAACATGAGCGCGGCCGAGCAGCCGCCGATCAGCCCGATGAACAATTCGATTTGGACGAAGACCGAGAGCAGCGCGCGGTCGAGATAGCGCGAGATCCACGAGCCGATGCCCATGGCGAAGAGGTAAGTGCCAATGACCGTGGAGAACTGCGTGATCGAATCGCCCAGGAGGTACGAGGCGAGCGTGCCGGCGATGAGTTCGTAGATCAGCCCGCAGGTCGCGATGACGAAGACCGAGCAAAGCAACAGCAGGCGGACGGAGCGGTCGGTCATGGCGGAGTAGTTATCGCAGATTGGGCAGAAAGCACGACGCGACCCGCGCGAGATTCCGGAAGGCAATAGTCTTTCCAAGGCGCGCGGTTGGGGTAACTCTGCGCCATGACCCGAGAACGCCGCCTCGCGGCCGCCCTGCTGCTGAGCTTTGCCTTCCTCCCGCTCTGCGGAGCGGTCGACGATGTAGTGGTCGGCGCCAACGGCAGCGGGGGCGCTTCGGGCCAGAACGCCGTGGCCAACGCCGTCAGCACCGACCCCACCAACTTCGCCTCGGCCCGAGGCGGCATGGGCTCCAGTCCGACCGGCGCGGGCGGGAGCGCCCAAGCCACCGCCGGCACGAATTACGGAGGCGGAAATGCGGCGAGCAACGCCCGGGCCACCGCCGTCGGCGGAGACACCGGCTTCAGCTACCCTTTCCAGTCCTACCCTGGCGGCGATGCCAGCGCGACGGCCACAGGCAGCAGCAGCACGGCGGCGTCGCTGGACGTGCTCGTCAATGCCTCGGGCGGCGCGGGCAGCAACGGCGGGGTCGGCGCCGGCGGAGCGGGCGGCAACGTGGCCGCGGCGGCCAGTGGCGATCTCCAGTCGGGCGGTCCGCTGACCGTGACCGTCGATGCGCTCAGCGGAGCCGGCGGGGACGCGAACTCGCAAGCCAGTCCCGGCGATGGCGGCAGCGCTGGCACCCTGACCTTCGGAACGATCGCAGGCACCTCTCTCGGCGACGCCACCGTCACCCTGCGGGCGCGGGGAGGCGCCGGCGGAAGCTACTCGCCGAACAGCGGTGCCATGATGTTCGCCGGCGGGGCGGACGGACGCAGCGTGATCTTGAACAATGCCATCGGTGGCAGCGCCGGCGGCTTGCTCCGGCTCGTGCAGGAGGCCGTGGCCGGCAACCCCGGACTAACCCGTCGCGGCAATCGCTTGCCACTGGCCGGCGAAGCGCGCAGCACGCTCGATCGTACGGCCGGACCAGGCACCGCCACGCTGCACCTCGAAACCAAGGCCACCGGCAGCGCCGCCTCCTTTGTCGCGGGCGTCGGCGGAATTATCCTCGCCCCCGGCGTCGGCGGACTCGGGGCCGCTGAATCGCGCAGCCGCCACGACAGCGGCCGCGCGCTGGCCCTGGCCACCGGCCTGGGCGGCGCTTCGTTGAGCGGCGGCGATGGTGGGCCGGCCAGCGCCATTGCTCACTCGACCAGCCAGACCGCGCCATCCGGGTTGGGGGCGTCTTCGATCGCGACGGCCACCGGGCGCCCGGGCACCACCAAGGATCCCGGCACGGGCGATACCACCACCGGCGGCGCCGGCGGCCGGGCGGATGCCACCGCGCAAGCGCTCACCACGGGTAACGGCACCACCCTCGCCACCGCCACGGCCACCGGCGGCAACGTGCCCGCGGCCGCGGTGACCAACGCTCCCCTCGGCGGCACCGCCGTCGCCACCGCCACCGGCACCGCCAGCGGCGCGGCTGCCCTGACCGTCACCGCCACCGCCACCGGCGGGCAGGGTGCGCCGTCCAGCAGCAGCAATTCGTCGCCGGGCGGCCCGGCCACCGCCACCGCCACCGGGACCACGCTCGGTGCCGCGACCATCCTGGCCCGGGCCGACGGCGGCTTCAGCGGGCTCAAAGCTCCTCTCGGGCTGGCCACCGCCACCGGCACGGCCGCCAGCGGATCGGTCACGGCCGACGCGAGTACCGGCCGGCTCCTCCCGGCCGTCGTGCCCACCATTTCCGCCCGGGCCGTCGCTTCGGGGCCCCCGCTCAACGGCGCCCGGAGCGTGGCCCGCGCCGAGATGAGCGCGGGTTCCCTCGCCTTCGATCTGCCGACCGCTCCGCAGGCCTTTGCCGCCATCAACGCCACGCCCACGGCCGCGGCGGTCAACGCGGCGCTCAGCGGAAATGCCGGCAGTGCGGCACGCTTCGACACCTCCCAGCCGGTGCAATTGCTCCATCTCAGCACCGCGGGGGGCCAGGCACCCGCCGGCACCAGCGGCCCGGTCACGCTCTCCTGCCAGCTGACCTGCGCGGCCCGCACCAACAGTCTCACGGCGGGCGAACGCCAGAACCTGCTCCTCGCCCTGCTCAATCCGCGCGTCACCGGCCGCGGGCTCGATGCCCTCCGACTGCGCGTGGTGCGCGAGGGCGTCACGATCCACGACGTCACCCTTAGCGGGCCGAACGCCATCCGCGCCTACTTCACCGATCACGTCCTCGACCTCGGCCCCATCCCGGCCTCGGTCGTGGGCGACCTCGACGTCGACCTTCTCCTCGACCTCACCGCCTCCCAGCCCGGCGCGGGTTTCTACGCCACGCTCTTTCTCGGCAACGCCGCGCCGGCCGCGGTTCAAACGGTGGACCAGTGGCGCGTGCAATATTTCGGTCCCGGCGCCACCAACAGCGGCCCGGCGGCCGACGACGCCAACCCCGCTGGCGACGGGCTGAGTAACTTGCTGAAGTATGCCCTCGGCTACAATCCGCTCCTCGCCTACCCGGCCGGCACCGGCGTGGTCTTCGACACGGACAGCGGCCGCCTGCGGCTTTCGGTCGAGCGCAATCCCGCGACTTCGAACATCGCGCTGACGGTCGAAGGCACCGACGATCTCGCTCCCGGCAGCCTGTGGAGCAGCGCCGGCCTGACCATCGAGCAGAACAGCTCCACCCTCCTGCGCGTCTCCGACCCCACCGACATCGCTCCGGGGGCGCGACGGATGCTCCGCCTGCGCGTGACTCGCTTCTGAGCGGAACTCCCGGCCTCAGCGACGCACTTCCGGCGCCGCCTCCGCGCGCGGCGGCGCGGCGACCACGTCATCGGCGGTGTACATTTGTCGGTCCGGGCCGGCGCTGCGGATCTCGAGGTAATTGCGGTCGATGAGGTGGAAGAAATACGGCGTACCCCACGGATCGAGCAGTTCGCCGCGCGGGCTCACGCGCGGGCTGTCGCGGTCGAGAATCGGCAGGCCTCTCGGATTGTTGCCGGCGAGCGCGTTCACGAAGTCGCGGTTCTCGGAGCCGCTCGGATAGCCGCCGAAGCGCGAGCGGTAGGTGTCGAACATCTTCAGCACCACCTGCGGCGCCGCGGCGGGCGGGAGCGCCGGATCAGCCAGTTCTCGGGAGAGCGGCGAGGCCGGCGGGCCCGGCAGCGGAGCGCGCGCCGTGGTGGCAGGCTGCCCCGCGGCTGCACGGGGGAGCGGTGAAGGAGAGGAGTTCGGCCGGGCTGCGGCGGCCGGGCTCGAGGACGAACCGCCACTGGAAGTGAAGGGCGGATTCGGATTCTGCGAAGAGAACGGAGCGTCCCTCGACGTGGATAAGGCTGAAGGGATCAGCGGCCGGTCGGAGTAGGAGCGCAGGGCGCGCTCATGGTGCGCGACCCAGACGATGCCAATGACCAGCGCCGCGAGCAGCACGACAAAGGCGAGCAGGAGCAGGTGGACGCGGCGCATGCAGAGACGGCTCGAGGAGCATCCCATGTTCCCACGGCAACAGATCCTGTGCCAGCGCCCCTCCGGCGCGCGCGCGAACAGCCCAAGATCTTCGCGTTCGGCCACAACGTCTTTTCCACGCTTGTGAACGCGCCGGAGCGCTTCCTGTACCGAGTCGTGGGCGAACGCGAGGTGGTGGGCTGCTCGCGGACGCGCCGGAGCGCATCCTACCAAGTCGTGGGTAACGCGAGGTGGTGGGCTGCTCGCGGACGCGCCGGAGCGCATCCCTACCGAGTCGTGGGTGAACGCGAGGTGGTGGGCTGCTCGCGGACGCGCCGGAGCGCATCCCTACCAAGTCGTGGGCGAATGCGAGGTGGTGGGCTGCTCGCGGACGCGCCGGAGCGCATCCCTACCAAGTCGTGGGTAACGCGAGGTGGTGGGCTGCTCGCGGACGCGCCGGAGCGCATCCCTACCAAGTCGTGGGTGAACGCGAGGTGGTGGGCTGCTCGCGGACGCGCCGGAGCGTCCCTGCCGGTCCTGAACCCGTTACGCCGGGGCCATGAAGCCGAGATCGGGATGCGCGAAGCGACCGATGTTCGGGAGCACGATGGGCATGTCTCCGGTGGTCACGCCGAACCATTTCGAAAGGGTGGCGGCGTATTCGTCGGTCGAGATGGTCGGGATCCAGTTCCCGCGACCGCCGGTATCGTCCGGGCCGTCGATCTCGAGCCGCGGCATGCTGCCGTAAAGGCGCCCGCCATTGACGGCGCCGCCCACGACCAGTTGGTGGCTGCCCCAGGCGTGGTCGGACCCGCGGCCGTTGCTGCTGTAGGTGCGATTGAAATCCGAGGCCGTGAAGGCGGTCACATTGGTCGAAATGCCGAGATCGACCGTGGCCTGGTAGAAGTCGCTCAAGGCATCGCCGAGCAGCTTCAAGAGCGCGGCGTGGTTGTCGAGCTGGTCGTCATGGGTGTCGAATCCGCCCATCGAGCAGAAGAAGATCTGGCGCTTGTGTCCCAGGGTCTGCCGGCCCGCCATCATGCGCAGGGCCATGCGGAGCTGGCCGCCGATCGCGCTGGGCGTGCCGTTCGGATTGACCGAGTTGGCGAACTTCTCCGTGTAGCTCGGCACCGTGGCGAGCAGACTGCGCACGAGCGTGTCGTTGGCGATGGCGCGGTTCATCACGCCGGCGTACTCGCGCTCGAAGATGTGGCTGTAGCTCAGCCCCTCGGTGTCGCGCAGGGCGCGGTAGAGTTCGGGATTGGGCGAATAGGTCGCGCTGTATTCGTTCAGACCCACGCTGCCCGCGGTCGTCAGGTGATACTGCAGCACCTCGTTGCCAGCCTGGAAGAAGTTCTGGCCCGCGATCGACATGTTCATCGAGATCTGCGAGCCTTCGTTGTAGAGCGCGTTCTGCAGATCGGCCAGGCGCCCGCCCCAGCCGATGCGCTTGGGCGAATCAGGCACGGAAGTTTGCCACTGCCACTGCTGGTCGTTGTGCGAGAAAAGATACGGCGGTACCGCCGCTCCGCCGGAGAGGTACTCGGCCTTGGTGATCGGCGCGAGCAGCGTGCCCACGTTGAGCAGGCCGGCCACCCGTCCGGCATTGAAATGCGGCTGCAGGCGGGCCAGCGACGGATGCAGCGCATACTGCAGGCCTGGGCCCGCGTTGGCCACGTTGACCGGCAGCAGCGTGTTACGCGGCAGAGCGAGCGCACCGCGGTTGAGCGCGTAGCGGTCGTAGGTCGGCTGGTCGTAGGGGATGATGGTGTTGTTGCCGTCGTTACCGCCGAAGAGGAAAACGCAGACCAGCGCCTTATAGTCGTTCACGGCGTTCGGCAGGCCCTGCGCCGAGAGCGTGGCGCCCAGCAGGCGCAGCGTCCCGAGCTGCGAGAGCATGCCTGTCAGTCCGATGCCGGCACAGGCGGCATGCCCGAGGAACTGGCGGCGGCTGAGACCCGGGCGGCGAGGAGAGGTGCTCATGGCGGAAGGGAAGGCCTGGACGAAGCTTTGGACGAGGAGGGGCGGTAACGGCGGAGCTCAGCGCTGCACGTTGAATTCGGGCGAGGCCATGATGACGCCGAGCGCGAGACCAACGCGGCTGCGCTGGCGGTCATTGGCGTAGCCGTACCACGAGGGCAGTTCGCCGAAGGCCTGCATGATCTCGGTCCGCAGGCCGGCGCTCATGCGACCGGCGAGCAGGCGGCGGGAAAGCTCGTCGAGCAGGGCCTGCTGCGCGGCGGTCGGCGTCAGCCCGGCGGTGTTCAGAATGGCGACGAGGGAGTCGAGATTCAGGACCACGTTGACGTTGTCCGTCTGGCCGGGCGTGCGCTCGGACGTCCAGGTGCCCCAGAAGATCTGCGCGTATTGATTGTTGAAGAGCGAGACGACGGTGGTGTCGGTCAGGATCTGGAACTCCGGCGACAGCAGGCCGGCCGCACCGATGGCACCCGGGCGGGAATAGACGGGCTGGAAGAAATTGAAGACCGACGGCGAGAGCAGCGGCGCCTGCTCCGGCATCGAGTACTGCAGGTTCAGGAAGAGACGGGAATCGCCAGGGGCCGTGCGAATGGTCGTCGCCTCGCAGGCGCGAAGGAGATGGGCCATGCGCAGAAGCGGCTCGCGCAGCTTGCCGAAGGCGGTATCGGCCAGCACGTCGGTGGTGCGGGCCTCGTAGTCGAGCAGCACCGCCCGCAGCGTCGCGCCGAGGTCACCACGCACGCCGGAACCATTGTTGGCGAACGCGGAAGCCACGCGGAAGACATAGCCCGGGCTCGGATTGCTCGTCACGAAGCGCTGGATCAACTGCCGAGCGAGAAACGGTCCGACGTTCGGATGATTAAAGAGCACATCGAGCGCCGCGTTCAGGCGCGCGTCGCCTACCAGCGCGCCGGAGATGACGTTGCCGCCGACGATGGTGCGATTCTCCTGATCGGCGTAGGCCGGGTAGAACGACATCGGATTGAGGGCATCCCAGCCCCACCAGAACCAGTCGTTCTGTGCGGCCACGCTCCCGTCGGACCAGCGCGGAGGATTGAGCGGATCGTAGAATGGGCCCCAACCGGTGAACACGTGGGCGAGCCCACGGATGTCGTTCTGCGAATACGTCGGGATCGGCAGGCCGTCGGCGTCGAGCTTGAGAGTGCCGTCGGGATGCAGCTGACTCAGCCCGATGGAGAAGAGCTGCATGATCTCGCGTGCGTAGTTCTCATCCGGCTCGCGGCCGGTGGCGAGGTCCGGCTTGGCATTGCGGATCATGCTGAGGTACTCGCCCATCATCGGACTGCGCGTGACGCGGCCCAGCAGCGTGCGGTAGTTCCCGAAGGCCTCCTCCAGCAGCATGTCGTACCACTGCGTGGTCGCCTCGTGCTGACTGTCGAGGGAGCCGAACTGGGAGATGACAATGATCTCGCTCAGGGCCAGGGCCATGCGCTGGCGCAACTGGTCATCGGCCCGGATGGCCGCCTGCCAGAACGCCTCGTTGCGGGGTGTTTGCCAGCCGTCGTTGTTCGGATCGCGCGCCAGCAGTTCGGCTCGGCGGGCCTGGTAGTACGGCAGGTGACGGGTGATCGGCAGGGCGATCTGCGCATTGATCCAGGAAGCATACGTCTGCCCCCCGCTGCGCAGGGCTGCGATCGAGGCCGCCGTCGGACCGAAGGTCGCCTGCACCAGGAAACGGGAGGCTTCGCCATCGGTCGCTGGCGCAGCGGACGCGGCCGGCGGCGTCTGCGGCGTGGGCATGGTCTGCCAGGCGAGCTCCTTGACGAAGCGCCCGAAGATCTCGCCCGTGGTCACGGCGCTCGAGCGCACGCGGGCCCAGAGCCGGCCTTCCTCCAGCGCAGCCACGATCTGCGGCGTGGTCAGGCCGGCCGCCGGCTGGAAGTTCCAGCGCACCCGCGTGATCTGGCCGGTGGGCTGGGTCAGCACCGTGCTCCCACCCGAGCCCGAGGTGGAAACGTAGATCTGGGTGTCGAGCTGGTCCGCGTTCAGATTTCCGAATCCGAGCGAGAAATCAGCGAAGAGCTTGTTGCCCGCCATGCGCAGGGTGGCGTAGCCCGAGCCGCCGGAGCGCTGGGCGACCTCAGGCCGCAGCGTGGCGATAAAGACGACATCCGCCGCGTCATCGATGGTGACAGTGGCGGTGGCCGGGTTGCCGATCTGATAGGAGGCATCGGGCAGCAGGGTGACGCTGACCGACTCGGCCGACTCGAGGAGGCCATCATTGACCGGCGTGACATCGATGCTGACCGAGTTCTGGCCGACGGGCAGCACCACCGTCCCGCTGAGAGCGACGTAGTCGGTGGCCGGCGTGGCCGTCCCGCCGACGCTGTAGCGAATGGTCAGCGGATTGAGATTGCCGGAACGGAAGAAGGTGAAGCGCCCCTTCGCGTTGGTGGCCTCGTAGGCGCGCGGCTCGGGCGTGCCGACCGTGAGCGTGTTGGTGGCGGCAAGCAGCGCCAGGATCCCATCGCGGTCGTTGACCCGCGGCACCGTCTGCGAATTATTCGGGTTGTAGCCGATGAGACGCTCTTCGTAGTCCGTCACCCCGTCGCCATCGGAATCCACGTCGCTCGAAGCGATCCAGTAAAAAGTCCGTCCGCCGGCGGCAGCGGCAAAGGCCGCCAGCGACTGACCGGCCGGAGCCAGGGCCGACCCGGCGATCACCGTCTGGGTGGACCCGCCCGGCAGGGTCCAGGCGACCGAGAGATGGTCGCCAGCGGAGAATTCCCGCAGAAAGGCCTCGAGGTAGTAGCGGCGGCCGGCTTCCAGCGTGCGTGGGGCCGACTGCTGCGAGGGATACTTCGTCCACTGCCGGAAGTTGGTCCAGTTGGCCGAGGAGGCGATGAGTTGCTTGCCGGCCGGGTTGGCATCGGTCGACAGCCAGAGTTCGGACTGATCGTCTCCCGCGACCCAGAAAGTGTAGCTGCCGGTGGTGGGCGCGACGATCCAACCGCGCAGCCACTGGCCGTAGCTGTTCAGATCGGGCGAGCTCTGGGCCGTTTCGACCGAGGTCACGCTGGCGGTGGCATTCGGCGCGGGGCTGCCGGTGGCGGCGTAGCTCTTGACGTTGGCGAGCGAGACGGAGCCCGCCAGCCCGGTCCAGCGGGAATAGGACATCCCGCCCGGCACGATGGTCGTGTTCACGTCGAGATCGACCACTCGCTCGGTGCCGTCGCCGATCCAGGCCGCGGTGATGGGGATCCAATTCTGGAAGTCGGAAGAGACCTCGACCGTGTAGCTCTTGCCCGCCACGCTCGGCCAGCGCAGGCGGACCGTGTTGGGCGCGGGCGTGCCCGGCACCGTCAGCGCGGGCCGGGAGCGGGCGTCGAATGGGTTGGTGCCGGCACGCGCCTCCTGCAGATTCGTGAAGCCGTCCCCGTCCGCATCGCCGTTCGGATCGAGCCCGGTCGCGCCATAGGCAGCCTCCCAGAGATCGCTCATCCCGTTGGCATTCTGGTCAATCCCCTGCGCCCGCACGCTGGCGGTCAGGAGGGAAAACAGCGTCAGCGCGCGGATGGTGCGACCCAGGGCGAGGAGCATGCGTGGGGACGGGAGCAGCCTGTGTGCCCGAACTTGGAAGCAAATGTAAATTCGGCCGGCGGCCTGCTCAGCGCCGATCTTCCATGGCCCGCACGACCGCATAGGCGTAGTCGAGCCAGTTCGTCAGGCGCCGCTCCACCGCTTCCTGCCCCAGGCGGGCACGCAGATCCGAGTCCTCCGTCAGCCGGCGGATGGCCCCGGCCAGCGCAGCCGGTTCGCGCACGTCGACGGTCAGACAGCCGCCTCCGGCCGCATTCTCGGCCATGACGCTGAAATCCGCACAAATGCACGGACGAGCGAACCAGAGGCTCTCCATGACGGGCATACCGAATCCCTCGACGACCGACGGATAAACGGTGAAATCGGCGCCGCGATACAGCTCGGCCAGTGCTTCGTCCGAAACCTGCCCGTGCCAGCGCAACCGGCCGGCGTGCCGCAGGACGGCGGCTTCGACCAGCGCACGCACTTCCGGGGCGTGATCGTGCGCGGCGCCGACGAGGTCGATTTCGAGCGGCAATCCACCTCTGCCATCACTTAGCACCGCGAGCGCCTCGAGCAACCCAGCGTGGTTCTTGCGGGCCTCGAGGGTGGAGACACAAAGCGCCCGGCGCATCGCCCGCTCCGGCGGCGCCTGCAGATGCCGCGGCGAACCCAGAAACTCGGCCGGTAAACGCACCGTGGTGACGTTCGGCGGCGGCACGCGCTCGCGCTCGAAGAACGCATTCACCGCGGCCCGCACGGTATCGGAGGTGGCCAGCAGCAGATCCGCCCCGGCCACCCCCAGCAGGAAATCCCGGTGCAGGGCTGGCACACCCGGCGGGCTGGCCTCGGGGTGATCGATCGGAATGACGTCGTGAATGATGACTGCGATCCGCAGCCCATGCGCACGGGCGTAGCTCAGCACCTCGGCAGCGCGACCCTCCCCGTAGATGAGTTCGGGAATGAGCAGCCAGCCTTCGGCCAACCGGCGCTCGTGGTGCGGATGCCGGTGGAGCGGCAGATGGCGGCCGTCCGCGCGCACCAGCGTGGTGGGCCGCTGCAGACGCTGCACGAAATTCAGCGGGCGCGGATCGTTCAGCGCCGGGGCCCCGAGCTCGACTGCGTGGTCGGCCGGCAGGAGCGTCAGGCGATGGCGCTTCCGATCCCAGCGCACGGCCCGCGAGGTCGTGGGGCGCAGGTGCGCGGTGGCATTGAGCAGCGAGCGCACCAGAGTCTGGATGCCTGATCTGACCGGATTGCGAGCGGTGTCAGTGGCCACGATGTAGAGCATCGGGGACTCGGCCGCGGGCGCGTCGAGCCGGACAAAGAAGGCCTGCTCGTCGTCGATGGGCCGCGGCCGGACCGGCTCCTCCTCCGTCAGCACGGTGCGGAGGGAGCGCGCCAGCCGGGGCCCGTTGTAGCGCCAGGGCCGATAGGCGTGCTTGCGCAGGTAGCGCCAGGCCTCCGCCCGTCGGTGCTCCGGATGCGCCTCGGCCGGCGGCGGCGCCGTGCGGCGCGCCCAGTCGCCCAGAAACTCGGCCCAACGCTGCAGGAAGAAGGCGCGGTTCGCCTCCTCGGCCGCCATGCGGCCAGGCGAGGCGCTGACGTGATGCTCGATCACGCTGCCGTGCGCGACGTAGTGCCGGTAGCCCTTCTGCCAGGCGCGCAGGCAGAGGTCGACGTCCTCGTAGCCATTGCGAAAATCCGTGGCGAAGCCCCCGAGCTCGAGGAAAAGCGACCGCTCGAGCAGGCAGCACGCCGCGGTTACCGCCGGCCAGCGCCGAAACTCGCCCGGCGGAATGCGGGTGAGCCCCTGCGCCACGTGCAGGGGGCGGCCATCGACCAAAAAGCAGACTCCCGCGTGATCGATCGTCCGTGTCCGGTGCTTGATCTGGATGTTTCCGACAATGCCTACATTGGGCGCCATCGCATGGACCTGCAGCATGGGCTCCAGCCAGCCGGGACGCAGCTCGGTGTCATTGTTCAGCAGGAGCAGCAGCCGCCCATGCGCGATTTCCGCCGCGGCGTTGTTGGCCCGCGCGTAGCCTCGGTTGGGATCCTGCCGCAGCGTGCGATAGCGCGGCTTCGGCAGCTGTGCTGTCCACTGTGGCGTGCCGTCTTTGCTGCCGTCGTCCACGATGATGACTTCGAAATCGTCACGCCGACCGATGGTCTCCTCGATCGTGCGCAGGCAGATCTGCGTCAGATCGAGCCGATTGTGGACGGGAATGATGATGGAGAGCAGCACGGCCAAGGCGATTGAGTCAGACTAGCGGTGTCCATCCGACGGCTGCCCGCGCCGGGTCGTCGCGCCCGCTAACCGAGCGAATTCGCACACCTGTTTTTGTCGATTGATTCCCATCGTCAGCATACCTCGGCCGGTCCCCGCGCCAGCACCTGTCGCCGCAGCTGTCCACAGGCGGCCTCGATGTCGTGGCCCTTCTCGCGCCGCAGGGTGGCATCGACCCCGCCGCGCTTCAGGATGGCCCGGAACGCCTCCTGTCGCTCGACGGGGGGACGCTGCCAGGGCAGGCCTTCGACCGTGTTGTAGGGGATGAGATTGACCTTGGCCTCGAGCGGGCGGGCGTGCCGCGCCAGCGCCAGGGCCTCGCTTTCCTGGTCGTTGACCCCGTCGATCAGGATGTACTCGAAGGTCAGCCGCTGCTTCTTGCGGGCGTGCCAGTGCGCACAGGCCTCCATGAGGGTGGCCACGTTGTAGCGCTTGTTGACCGGCATGATTTGCCCGCGCACCTCGTCGCTCGCGCCGTGCAGCGAGACGGCCAGGCGGACCTGGAGCGGCTGTTCGGCGAGTTCGCGAATGCGCGGGACCACGCCGCTGGTGGAGATGGTGATGTGGCGCGCTCCGATGCCCACGCCCCATTCGGTGTCGTTGAGGATGGCGAGTGCGCGAGTCAGGTTCGGGTAGTTCGCCAGCGGCTCGCCCATCCCCATGAAGACGAGGTTGTCGACCCGCTCGCCGCTCATGGCCTCGGCCTGCAGAACCTGTTCGACGATCTCCCCCGGCTCGAGGTTGCGGGTGAAGCCGTCGAGGCCCGAGGCGCAAAATTTGCAGCCGTAAGCACAGCCGACCTGAGTGGACACGCAGAGCGTACGCCGATCCGAGCGCTCGCCGTAGAGGGCCGGCGAGGCCGGAATGAGCACGCTTTCGATCAACTGGCCGTCGCGCAGGCGGAAAAGGAGCTTTTGCGTGGTGTCCGTCGAGCCGAGCTTCCGGAGCGGCTCGAGGGAGCTGAGTTGGAATCGTCCCGCCAGTTCGGCGCGCAACCCCGCCGGGAGATCGGTCATCGCCTCCCAGGTCGTCACCCGCTTGCGGAAGCGCCAGGTCAGGATCTGGGCGGCCCGATACGCCGGCTGGCCGAGCGCACGCAGCCGCTCGGCCAGCTCGTCGCGCGAAAGCGAGACCAGCAGCTCAGGACCGGACGGGGCGGAGGACACGCCGGACAGGACCCGAAAAACGACCGCTTCGAAACTCGAATTTTCACCGCGGCGCGGCGACGATGCCCGAGCGCGTGTCACCGCCCCGAACCTGACGCAGCCGGGCGTTGACCAGAGCGCGCTTCGACGCGTTTTCTTCCGCCCCATGCCAACCGCGCCCATCTATCTCGACTGCAATGCCACCACCCGCGTCCGGCCGGAGGTGTTCGAGACGATGCGACCTTTCCTGCAGGATCAGTACGGTAATCCCTCGAGTGCCTATCGCCTCGGCTCGACCGCGGCGCGGGCGCTGGAGCAGGCGCGGGCACAGGTGGCCGGGCTCATCGGCGCGCAGGCGGAAGACGTCATCTTCACCAGCTGCGGCACGGAGTCGGCCAACACCGCGCTGCATTCGGCGATCTCCGCCTTTCCCGACAAACGCCATCTCGTGGTTTCGGCCATCGAGCACAGCGCGATCCTCAAGCACGCCGAGCACCTCGCGCGCCGCGGCTACGCGGTCACGCGCGTGGGTGTCGACGCCGAGGGCCGCGTGCAGCCGGAGGCAGTGGCGGCCGCCCTGCGTGACGACACCGCCTTCGCCGCGGTGATGTGGGCGAACAACGAGACCGGCGTCATCTCGCCCATCTCCGAAATCGCGGCCGAGTGCGCGCGCCGCGGCGTGCTGTTCTTCAGCGATGCCGTGCAGGCGGCCGGCAAGGTGCCGATCGATGTGTCGCGCGTGCCCGGCCTGCACTATCTCGGACTTTCCGGCCACAAGCTGCATGCGCCCAAGGGCATCGGCGCACTCTGGGTCCGGCCCGGCGCGCCGTTCTCCAGCCTGCTGCACGGCGGCGGGCAGGAGGAGGGGCGGCGCGCCGGCACGGAAAACGTGGCCTCTGGCGCAGGTTTCGGACAAGCCTGCGCCTTGGCCCGCGGACGCGACCTCGCAGCCGTGGCGGCGCGGCGCGACCGGCTCGAGGCGGCGTTGCTGGAGCGCCTGCCGGGGGCCTCGGTCAACGGCGGCGGCGAACGCCTGCCGAATACGACAAACATTTATCTCGGGGGTGTCGAGGCGGGCCCGCTCCTGCTCCTCTTCGACAAGGCCGGATTGTGCGCCAGCGCGGGTTCGGCCTGCTCTTCCGGCTCGGTGCATCCGTCGCACGTGCTCCGCGCCATGGGCTGCAGCGCCGAGCGCGCCAAGGGGAGCATGCGCTTTTCGCTCGACGTCTTCACCACGGACGAGGAGATCGACCGCGCCGTCGAAATCGTGGTGCGGTCGATCGACAAACTGAAGGCCGCCCTGGCCGGCTGAGGTCTGCGGCGGCCTGGGCTTCCGGCTTGCCGCGGGCGCCGGGACCGGTGCAAATTCGGACATGAACGAGATCGAGGAAGTCGCCCAACGCATCGAACGTCGCGCCGACCGCTGTGAAGCCACGGGGGACGCCGCCGGCGCCGCCCTGGCCCGCCGCGCGGCCGCCGATGCGCGCCGCTGCCTGAGCGTGCGCGATGCGATCAAGATCGAGGAAGCGCTCTCGACCAGCGGCACCGGCGGCGGCGAACTGGCTGACCGCGGCGGCTGTCTGGGGTTCTTCAAACGCGGAACGGTTTCGTCCTCCCCGAGTTCGTTGCCGCAGTCGCCGATCAAAGGCGTGAACTGGGCCGGCGCAGCGCTGGCCACCGGCGTCGCCGCGGGCGCGGCCTACTCGGTCTTCGGCAACACGATGCGCTCGGGCGGCTCGCCGGCGTGGCGCAATCACAATCCGGGCATGCTGCCCTACGATGATTTTGCCATCTCGCATGGGGCCATCGGCATGGCCGACGGGATCGCGGTTTTTCCGGATCTCGCCACTGGCCAAGCGGCACTCCAGGCCTGGATGCAGTTGAAGCGGGACCAGGGACAGAACGACTCGGGCAGCGACAGCAGCTGGGGCACGGACGAATCCTACTTCCGGAGCACCGGCATTGACCGCTCCAGCGCGTACCGCTCGGCGGGCATCCCGGAGGATCGGCCCCTCAGTTCGCTTTCGGACGACGAGATGTCCAAGATCACCTCGGCCATCTCGAATCAGAGTTCGGTCGAAGGTCATGTATACGACACGACGAGCAGCAACTCGCCCTCCTGGGTAAGTGAAGCGGTCGGCTCCAGCGCAAATTCGTGATGGGCCCCGGCGGATCGCCTCTCGCGACACACTGGAACCTCGATCCCAGTGTCACTTTTCTGAATCACGGCTCGTTCGGGGCCTGTCCGCGGGTGCTGCTCGCGCATCAGGCCGAACTGCGCCGCCGGCTCGAGTCGCAGCCGGTGCGCTTCATGATGCAGGAACTGCCGGACGAGTTGGATTTCGCGCGGGTCGAGCTCGCCGAGCATCTCGGCTGCAGTTCCGAGGACCTGGTCTTCGTCGCCAACGCCACCACGGGGGTGAATGCGGTCGTGCACTCGTTCCCGCTTAGGCCCGGCGATGAGATTCTGACGACGGATCATGACTACAACGCCTGTCGAAATGCGCTGAAGGTCGCCGCCGAGCGGGTGGGTGCGACGGTGCGGGTGGCGCACGTGCCGTTTCCGCTCGCGTCGGCGCAGGTCGCGATCGACGCCGTCCTGAACTCGGTGACCGAGCGGACCCGGCTCGTCCTGCTCGACCACATCAGCAGTCCGACCGCCCTGATCTTCCCGGTGGAACGGTTGGTGCCGCAGCTGGAGTCACGCGGAATCGCGGTGGTGGTCGACGGCGCGCACGTGCCTGGTCAGCTGGACCTCGATCTCGGGGCGCTGCGGCCGTCGTTCTATACCGGCAACCTGCATAAATGGATGTGCGCCCCGAAAGGCTGCGCTTTTCTCTACGCGCGGGAAGACCGCCGGGACTCGCTGCGGCCCACGACCGTGAGCCACGGCGAAAACTATCGCCGCGAAGGGCGCTCGCATTTTCACGACCGCTTCGACTGGTGCGGCACGGTCGATCCGACCGCGTTTCTTTGCGCGGGCGAGTCGATCCGCTGGTGCGATGGCCTCGTGGCGGGCGGATTGCCCGCGTTGCGCGAGCGCAATCACCGTCTGGCGGTGGAAGCGCGTGAGTTGCTGGGCCGCGCGCTCGAAATGGAACCTCCCTGTGCGGAGAGTCTGCTGGGCTCGATGGCCGCGCTACCGCTCGGTGGCACGGACACTTGGGTGCGGGGCCGGGATCCTCTGAAGCTGGCACTCTGGGAGCGCTTCCAGATCGAGGTGCCGGTGATGTTCTGGAACCAGCGGCGCTGGCTGCGGATCAGCGCCCAGGCGTACAATGCGCTCGGTCAGTACGAGTATCTGGCGCAGGCCCTGCGGGAACTCGGCGCGCACAAGAGGTGACGCAGCGATCGTGGGATAAGGAGGAGCGCAGATCAAAAAAGTGACTCGGGAACCGTAACGACGTCCCCAGGTTCCAGGAGTAACTCGTCGGCCGCGTCACTTCGCAGACTCACAGTCCAAGTCGGTCAAGAAACCCCCACTGGCCGACTCACGTGAATACGGGTCGGGACCGCCAAGTCCACATTTTGCGGGAAGCAAGCTTTCGGAGGACGAGGCGCGAGACCAGCACCAAACGCCAACCGGCCGCTCCGGCATAGGCGGCGAGTCTGACAGACTCAGTTCCGCCTGGGGCCGGTGCGGCCTCACTCATTCCGGAGATCGCGGCCCGCGAAACTCGTGCCCGGCCCTGGAGGTGAGTTCAAACCAGCAAACGCGCAACAGCGCCCGCCGGTGGTCAATGCCCCGACAAAACGATGCAGGCCGACTTCTTTCGAAGTCGGCCTGCAAAATACTGGCAACATCCTACTCTCGCACAACCTTTCGTCGCACTACCATCGGAGACAAGGTGATTTACGCTCGTGTTCGGAATGGGAACGGGTAGGGCCACCTTACTATGAGCCACCAGAGGTGAGGCGAAGCCTCAACTCTGACGACTGGCGTTCCCTGATACCTACATGCATGAGATTGAAAAAAGTGACTGAGCGATTAGTATCGCTAAACTAGCATTAGCGACCTATCAGGTGGTAGACTTCCACCGCTCAATGAGAACTAATCTTGGGATAGGCTTGGCGCTTAGATGCTTTCAGCGCTTATCCTTTCCGAACTTAGCTACTCAGCATTACCGCTGATGCGATAACTGATACACCATAGGTTCGTCAAATCCGGTCCTCTCGTACTAGGATTTGAACCCCTCAATTCTCTACGCCCACAGTGGATAAGGACCGAACTGTCTCGCGACGTTCTGAACC
>JAFEGM010000055.1:0-386 GCA_018240025.1 Verrucomicrobiota bacterium | reverse complement strand
ATCAGCCTGTTATCCCTAGCGTACCTTTTGTCCTTTTAGCGATGGCGATTCCACTTTCAACCACCGGATCACTTGGGCCCACTTTCGTGCCTGCTCGACGTGTGTGTCTCGCAGTGAGGCTGGCATATATCCATGTACTCGACACCTGATTATCAACCAGGTTGAGCCAACCTTCGCAATCCTCCGTTACTCTTTGGGAGGATACCGCCCCAGTAAAACTAACCGGCTGCCATGGTCCCAATTGGTTAGCTGTCTCAATTTCAAAGGCTGGTGTTTCATTGACGACTCAGCCCACCCCGAAAGGAGGGCTTCAAAGTCTCCCAGTTACGCTAAGCATCGAAACCGAAACAGCAATGACAGCGTATAGTAAAGGTGCATAGGGTCTT
>JAFEGM010000054.1 GCA_018240025.1 Verrucomicrobiota bacterium | reverse complement strand
CAAAAACAACCGAATAGCCCAGCACGTTGCCCTCGTGGCCGTCAGGATAGTCACCCGGGGCGCGATGCACCGCATGCACTGCGGAATCCGGGAAGGTCTGGGCGTAGAAGCGGGCGGCTTCCTCGGCGTCGTGATTGTACCAAAGGCAGATGGTGTTCTTGTTCATGGGAGGGGCGATGCGGGGCTTACCAAGGCGACGTGCGACGGACACCCAAACGGAGTTCGCGCTCGCGGGCTGGTTGGTCGGCTCAATCGAAGAGTTCCAGCTGCCCGGGGGCCGCGGGGCGGCGGAAGAGATCGGTCCGCAGCGGCGGGGCCCGGCGGCTGAGGCCGGCGCGTTCGCGGGCCACGCGGAAAAGCGCTCGCAGTTGCTCGGCCAGAGGTCCGACGCCGGTCATGCGCTCGCCCCACTCGGAGGCGTTCAGGCGGCCTTCCCGCAGGCCGCGGATGCGACCTAGGATCTTGTCCCGGTGTCCGGGGAAATGTTCGTTCAGCCACGCTTCGAACTGCTCTTTCAATCCGTAGGGCAGACGCAGCACCGTGTAGCTGGCGAAGGTGGCGCCGGCTTCGGCCCCAGCCTGGAGGATGGCCGGCATCTCGTGATCGTTCAGGCCCGGGATCATGGGCGAGGAAATGATCCCGGTCGGGATGCCGGCAGCGGAAAGCTCTCGGATGGCGGCCAGGCGGCGCGAGGGTGGGGAGGCGCGGGGCTCCATCTTTTTCGCCAGTTCGGGATTCAGCGAGGTGACTGAGACATAGACGATGGCCGCCTCGTGCCGGGCGAGTTCGCGCAGAAGGTCGACATCCGCCGTGACCGCGTGGTTTTTCGTCACCACCCCGACCGGATTGCGGAACTCGGCGCAGACCTCCAGGCAGGCGCGGGTCAGGCGCAGGCGGCGCTCGACCGGCTGGTAGCAGTCAGTCACGCCGCTGAAGGCGATGCACTGCGGTTTCCAGGACGGCTTCATCAGCTCGGCGCGCAGGAGCTCTGGCGCGCGCCGCTTGACGACAATGCGGGTTTCGAAATCGAGGCCGGCACTGAACCCCAGGTATTCGTGGGTCGGACGGGCGTAGCAGTAGCTGCAGCCATGCTCGCAACCGCGGTAGGGATTGAGGGAAACGTCGAAGCCCAGGTCCGGACTGTCGTTGTAGGAGAGGATACTCTGCGAACCGTCTTCGAGGAATTGGGTGCGCGGAGACGGCTGTTCGTCGTCTTCCCGGTGGGCGTCCTGATCCACCTCCACGAACGCCTTCATGAACCGGTTGGCCGGATTGGCCACCGCGCCGCGCCCGGGGTGGTATTCGCGCATGCGAGACGATGCGGCGGGAACGCCGAACTGCAACCGAAGATGTGCGCAAATGAACACGCGGCTTCACTGGCGGCGGAGCCCCGGGATCCCGGCACGAAAAAGGGCGACCGTCGCAACGGTCGCCCTCGGAAAAAAGCCTGCTCGCTCAGCGGCTGATCGGCGGAATGCCGCTCGGCGGCGGGATCACGACGTTTGGCGGCGGCACGAAGATGGAGGGCGGATCGCCCGGCACCGGCGGGAAGCCAGGGGGCACCGAGCCGTCAGACGGCGGGAAGAGATTTGGATTGTACCCGCCGGGATTGTATTCCGCGAGGGTGGGCGTGTCCGAACCCGGGGTCGCCGGCAGGCCGTCCTCGGGGGCATAGCCGACGATCGCCTTGCCGTCGTTGGCGGCACGCACGATGGCCTTGCCGTCGGGGCGGGCTACCCGGCCATTGTCCGCGTGGAAGATGGCGATGACGTAGCGACCGACGATCGGGCCCACGAAGCGGCGGATGTCGACAAAATTGGTCGTGCGGGCCACGCGCACCGAGGCGATGGGCACCCGGCGCTCCGGGTCGGCCGCATTGATCATGGTCGTGACCGAGGTCATCGAAACGCGGCGTACGCCGGCGGCATCGCGAATATCGGAAAGCTTTTGGTTGCCCTCGAGCACGTAGAAATCGAAGCGGCCGGAGGGACCCTTGTAGCGGGCGCTGACGCGGCGCACCGGCAGGTTGCCGCCGAGGTCGGTCACGAGGACCGGCGTACCCTTGAAGGAGAACGACGAACCGCGGGTGATGAGATTATCGGCCGCTCCGTTGCTCTCCGTGAAGGAGACGAGCACCGGCGCCGTCGCGTCCGTGTCCGGGGCCGGGTTCGAGGCCACCGCAGGTCCCTCGGCCAGGAGGGAAGAAGCAGTGAGGGCGCAAAGGGCCGCGGCAAGGTGGAGTCGCGTTTTCATGAGGATACGTCGAACAAGCAGTGTAAATCACCTTTTGGCGAGCGGAGCAACTCAATTCGCGGCCTCATTTTGGCTGGCCAGGAAGGCCATCGCGGCCGTCACGCCGCCGGGACGGTGCGGGATTCCAGCCAGGCCCAGCCCCATCTCCACGCCGGCCAGAGTGGCGATGAGTGTGAGATCGTTGAAATCGCCGAGATGGCCGATGCGGAAGACCCGGCCAGCGACCTTCGAAAGCCCCGCCCCGAGGGAAAGATTGAAACGCTCCAGAACGAGTTGGCGGAACTTTGCCTCATTGAAGCCATCGGGCAGCATGACGGCCGTGAGCGACGAGCTGTACTCCCGCTCGTCCGCACAGAGGATTTCCAAGCCCCAGGCCCGCACCGCGGCCCGGGTGGCGGCGGCGTGGCGGTCGTGCCGGCGGAAGACATTCGGCAGGCCTTCCTCCTCGAGCAGGCGCAAGGCTTCCCGCAGGCCGTACAGCAGGTTGGTGGCAGGCGTGTAGGGGAAGTAGCCGGTCGCGTTCGGCGCCCGCATCTCGTCCCAGCTCCAGAAGGCCCGGGGCAGGCGCGCCAGAGCAGAAGCGGCGCGGGCCTTCGGACTGACGCAGTTGAAGCTGAGTCCGGGGGGCAGCATGAGGCCCTTCTGCGAGCCAGCCACGGTCACGTCGACGCCCCATTCGTCGTGCCGGTAGTCGATGCTGGCGAGCGACGAGATCGTATCGACCAGCAGTAGGGCGGGATGCGCCGCGGCGTCCATGGCGGCGCGGACTTCGGCAATGCGCGAAACCACGCCGGTGGAGGTCTCGTTGTGTACGCAGAAGACGGCCTTGATGCTGCGGGTGGCATCGGCTTTGAGCTTGGCCTCGACCAAGCCGGGATCGACCCCATGCCGCCAGTCGCCGGGCACGAAGTCCACCTCCAGGCCGAAATGGTGGGCGATCTTCCGCCAGAGCGTGGCGAAGTGGCCCGTTTCGAACATCAGCACCCGGTCGCCCGGCGAGAGCGTATTCACGATGGCGGCTTCCCACGCGCCGGTGCCGGAGGCGGGGTAGATGAAGACTTCGCCCGTGGTGGTCTGGAAGACGGACTTGAGGCCTTCCAGGCAGGCGCGGCCGAGTTCGCCGAAGGCTGGTCCGCGGTGGTCGATGGTCGGATAGTCCATCGCCCGCAGGATGCGGTCGGGCACGTTGGTCGGTCCGGGGATCTGGAGGAAATGCCGGCCGGGGGGAGGTGTGTGGTTCATCGCGAAAGCCCTGTGCGCCGTGCGAGGCGATGAGCGTCAACTGACCGCCGGAGGCCGCGCCGTCAAGCCGACGGCGCAGCCTTGGACGCAGGATTCACGCGCCGGTCGAGAAACGCGGCGTGCGATCGCGCAACGCCGCGCGGCGCCGGAGCATTTCGGCGCCATGGAACCGGGCTTTCTCCCGGTCCTTCTTTACGCTGAAATGCAGGCGCGCCAGGCAGCGGTGCGGGAAGGGCTCTTCCGGCGCCAGCTCGGCCGCGACTTCGAAGGCGCGAATGGCCCAGTCGAACTTCCGGTGCACGGCCAGCGAGATCCCCAGGTTCACATGCGTCTGTGCCCGGCTGTGCTGCAGCGTGGCCGCGGTCATGTGCTCGAAGATGGCGTCGTCCAGCTTTCCCTGCTCGCGCAGGGCCACGCCGAGGCCGTCGTGCGCCTCGGCATTGTCCGGATCGATCTCGATCACCTTGCGGAACGACGCCTCGGCCTCGGCCCAGCGCATCTGCCGCAGATAGGTCGTGGCGACCTGCAGGTGGATGAAGGGGAAGTACTCCTCGTCCGCCTTGATGACGGCCAGCTTCTCATGGGCCACGTCGAGGTTGCCCTGCAGGAGCGGCAGCCAGGCGTCGAGCAGACGCGCGACCGGCGCCTCGGGATTCAGCTCCAGGGCGCGCTGGACCACGGGCGTGGCCTCCTCCACGCGGCCGAGCGCCAGCAGGCACATCGCCTGGCGGGCCCTCATGCTGGCATTCTCGTGCACGGCACAGACCTGTTCGAGGAGCGGCAGTGCCTCCGCCGCGCGACTGGAGGCGAAATAGACCTGCGCGAGGTTGCTCAGCCGGGTCAGCTCGGCTTTCTCGATCGCCTCCGCTCCGCTGGCGCTCTCCTCGACGTAGCCAAGCTCGACCAGCTGCCGAATGGCCTCCTGGGCGGCCCAGGGGTCCGTCTCCTCAGGGGCAGCGTCCCGCCAAATGCCGTCCTCGGGATGCGGCGCTTCGTAGGTATCCACCAATCCGCTGTCGAGCGGCTCTTCGAACAGCGTGGTTAGCACCTGGCCGTCCATGTCGCGCGCGACGGGCACATTGAGGAGGGTCAGGATGGTCGGCGCTAGGTCCAGCAGGGACGCGCCGTGCACGATCTGGTCCTCGCGAATGCCCGGGCCGTGCGCCACGAGCAGCCCCTGCAGACGGTGCCAGACGAGCGGATTGCGATTGATCCCCCGAGGTCCGTCGCTCGTGCGGGGCATCCAGCTGGGCTCCAAGGGTCGAGCGGTCCCGGAGTGGAAGCCATGGTCGGAGGCAATGATGACGACAGTGTCGTCTCCGACGAGCTGCAGCCAGCGGCCCAGCATCAGGTCGTGGTACTCGTACACCCGGTCCACCAGATTGCCGAACATGAGGAAATCCTCATCCGAGACGTGGGCCATCCGGGGGGCGCGATACTCGATGAAGCCGTGGCAGGCGTGGTCGATGAAATCGTAGTAGACCGCCAGGAAATCCCACTCTTCGGCCTCCGCCAGGTAGGTCGCGGCATTGTGAACCGTGCTGTTCTGCGCCAGCAGGGCGGCGAATCCCTGCACGCGGGGATCGTCATCCGAGGGGAGCTTTTCCAGGAAGAAAGGGGCCACGGCGCGGCCTTGCAGATCGGACGGCAGTACGCGCAGCTTCTCCAAGTCCGGGAGCAGGTCTTCCGGATGGGCTGCGGCACTCGGGATGGGCTTGGGCCCCAGGACGCTGTCGCGGTAGTAGTTGGTGACGACCGCTCCCTTGATCCGCTCGGCCGGATGCGAGGCGTACCAGTCGACCACCACCGAGGATTTGCCGTTCTGGGAGAGGATGTTCCAGAGGGCCTTGGCCTTGCGCGACGTGCTGGCGACCGGTCGCAGGCCGGTGCCATCGGGGCGAGGCTCGACGAACCCCATCACCCCGTGTTTGTCGGCCCACTTACCGGTGGCGATCGAATTCCAGAGGATCGGGGAGATGATCGGCTGCAGCGTGGCGAGGTTGCCGCTCACGCCCCCTTCGATCAATCGGCACAGGTTGGGCATGCGCCCGGCTTCGACCAAGGGCCGGGCGATCTGCCAGTCGGCCGCATCCCAGCCCAGGAGAAGTACGCGTTTGGGTGCACTCATCGGGAGAAGAAAAAACCCCCAGTCCCGCGAGGGAACTGGGGGTGGGAAGTTACACCGGCAGTTTAGGCAGCGCGACGGCGACGGGCGACCGCGCCGAGGACACCCACCGCACCCAGCGAGAGGAACGCCAGCGTGCTGGGCTCCGGAATCGCACCAGCGGCGATCGGGGTATTCGGCGTGTTGTCGTAGGCAGCGCTGACGAAGTCGATCGAGCCCGGCCCGACGCTCAGGAGCAGCCAGCCGTAATGGGTGTTGGCGCCGATCGTGAAGCGGAAACCGACATAGGCCTGCGTGCCCGGAGGCGTCGGCCCCGTGGCGAAACCACCGTAGTAGCTCGGGGTGCCGGCCGAAAGATAACGTGAACCCAGGGTGACCTGAGTCGAGGTGGTCGGGAAGCTGACCGCCGGGGTGTTGGCCGGGGGCGTCGGCCCGAAAATGGTGCCGAGCGTGAAGGCCTCCGCGTAGCGAATGAAGGTGCCCTGATATCCGAGCGCGCCATTGGTGGCCTGTGTCCCGGTGAAGGGGTTCATGTTCGCCTGCCAGATCACGCCGGAACCAGTGGCGGTGTTCGGGTAGCGGTAGGTGAACTGGAAATCGGTGGCGCCGTCGCCATTGACGTCCCAGAGGACGGGGCCGACGGAGGCCGTGCCGGCAGCGACATTGAAGTCAGCGGGCGTGGCGACGGTGACGATGTTGGCGTAGGCGGAAGAGCCGGCCGCGAGGACCATGGCTCCAGCAAGGCCGGAGGTGCGGAGTGTGGGTTTGACGTTCATTCGGCGACGATTGTGTAAATTTCGGGAACAGAGTCAATTTGTTCGTGTCGAAAATTGGAAAAAAATTGAACGGCGTTACGAAGAAGAAATTTGACCGTCCTCCCAGAAGCAAAGTTGGAATTCAATGCGCAGGTTCTTGTTCGGCCGAACGCACGTGCCGGACATCCTGGGCGCTCTTCGCAAAAATGGCATCTTCCGCGATGTTGGTGGCATGATCGCCCACCCTCTCCAGCGAGCGGGCGATGAAAATAAGATTGAGATAGCCTCGCAACTGCTCCGGGTTGCGGGGCATGGCCTCGGTCAGCCGGTCGGCGATCTCCTTGTTCAACGCATCCAGCTGCTTGTCGCGCGGCTTCAGGGCGGCCGCGAGTTCCAGGTCTTCATCCACGAAGGCGCGCAGCGCGTCCTTCAGCATGGCCACGGCCTCGGTGTACATCGGCTCGAGCAGGCGGACTTCCGCCAGGACGGCGTGCGCATTCAGCTTCTTGACCCGCCGCGCGATGCTGGTGGCGGCATCGCCGATGCGCTCCAGGTTGTTGCTGAGGCGCATGGTGGCGATGACGTGGCGGAAATCCGAAGCCACCGGCTGGAAACGGATCAGGATCTCGTAGCCCTCCTTGTCGACCTGCTTCTCCAGCAGGTCGATTTCCTCGTCGTCGGCAATGGCGTCGTTCGCCCGATCGGAATCGCGCTCGAAGAGGCCCTGCATCGCCTTGGCAAGGTTGCGCTCGGTCAAGCTGGCCATCATGAGCACGCTGCTGCTCAGCTGCTCCAGGGCTTCGTCGAATTGGCGGAGAATGTGGGTGGCCACGGCGTAAGAGGGCGGAAGGACGAGGGATGAACAGGCGAAGTCGGCGGGTGCCCACTCAGCCGAAACGACCAGTGATGTAGTCCTCGGTCTGTTTCTGGCGCGGATTGTTGAAAATCTGCTCGGTCGTGCCGGCCTCGATCAGCTTCCCGAGGAAGAAGAAGGCGGTGCGGTCGGAGCAACGGGTGGCCTGCTGCATCGAGTGGGTCACGATGACGATGGTGAAGTTGCGCTTCAACTCGTGAATGAGCTCCTCGATGCGGGCGGTGGCAATCGGATCGAGCGCCGAACAGGGCTCGTCCATCAGCAGGATCTCGGGCTGGTTGGCGATGGCCCGCGCGATGCAAAGCCGCTGCATCTGTCCACCCGACAGGCCCAGCGCCGATTCGCGCAAGCGGTCCTTCACTTCGTCCCACAGGGCAGCCGCGCGGAGGCTTCGTTCCACGGTTTCGTCGAGCACGGCGCGGTCCTTCTGGCCGGAGACGCGCAAGGCATAGACCACGTTTTCGTAGATCGACTTCGGGAAGGGATTCGACTTCTGAAAGACCATGCCGATGCGCTTGCGCAGGCTGATGACTTCGAGCGTCGGCTCGTAGAGACTCCGCCCGTTGACGATGATGTCACCGCGGTGGCTGATGCCGTCGACCAGGTCGTTCATCCGGTTGAAGTTCCGCAGCAGCGTGGACTTGCCACACCCCGAAGGGCCGATGAAGGCGGTCACCTGCTTCTCCGGGATGTCGAGGTTGATGTCGTAAAGCGCCTGCTTCCCGCTGTAGAAGAAGGAATAGTCCACGCACTGGATATAGGCCGGATTCCCCCCGGCGGTCGGCGGCTGCGCGCTGGAGATCGATTTGAGCGGCGCTGGCATGGAGGTCGTCATGGCGAGGAAGGAGGAAGGCGCAAGGAAGAAGAAGGAACGGGACTCGGCGCAGGCAGACTAGGCTTTGCGTTTGAGATTGGCTTGATTCGCCTTGCATTTTCGAAGCTCAAAAGACGCCCGTCTTGTACTTCCTCCGGAGGCGTTCGCGCAGCAGGATCGCACCGAGGTTCAGGGCCACGACCAGGACGATGAGCAGGAGTGTGGTGGCGTACACCATCGGCTTGGCGGCCTCGGAATCGGGCGACTGGAAACCGAGGTCGTAGATGTGGAAACCGAGGTGCATGAACTTGCGCTCGGCATGGAGAAACGGGAAGTCGAAGTCGAGCGGCAGGGTTGGAGCGAGCTTGACCACGCCCACGAGCATCAGCGGCGCCACCTCACCGGCGCCCCGCGCCATGGCCAGAATGAGGCCGGTCAGGATGCCGGGCACCGCGCTGGGCAGGACGATGCGCTGGATGGTCTGCCACTTGGAAGCGCCGCAGGCCAGCGAGGCCTCGCGCATGCCCCGCGGGACGGCGGCGAGCGCTTCTTCGGTGGCCACGATGACCACCGGCACGGTCATGAGCGCGAGGGTCAGCGCCGCCCAGAGCACGCCACCGGTGCCGAAGGTCGGCGTCGGCAGCGAGAGCGAAAAGAAGAGTCGGTCCACCGTGCCGCCGACGAGATAGACGAAGAACCCGAGGCCGAAGACGCCGAAGACGATCGAGGGCACGCCGGCCAGGTTGTTGATCGCGATGCGGACCGCACGGGTGAAGGTCGTGTCGTGGGCATACTCGCGCAGGTAGATGGCCGCGAGCACGCCGAACGGCGTGACCGCCAGGCTCATCAGCAGCGTCATGACGAAGGTGCCGAAGATGGCCGGAAAGACGCCGCCCTCGGTGTTCGCCTCGCGCGGATTCTCGAAGAGGAAGACGCGGAGATTGTGGAAAAATGCGCCGACGCGCGCAAGGAAGCCGAGTTGGTTCGGGGCGGTCACATGGACCAATTGCCCCGCCGGCAGCGTCTTCTCCGTGCCGTTGGCCAGCCGGTAGATGAACTGCGCCGCGTTCTGCTGCTGCCGCAACTCGCCGGCGCGGGCGGCGAGCTTCTCGTAGCTCTCCTGGAGGGCCTTTTCGCGGGCGTCGAGGTCGGGCGTCGGGGTGCCCGGCGAGAGGGTTTTGCGCTGCAATTTGAGGTCCGCCAGCGCCGCATTGAGCCGGCCGATTTCGGTGCGCTCGATCTGCTCGATCTGCGCGCGCCGGGCGGCGATCTCGGCAATGAGGGCATCGAGCCGCGCGCGAAAATCCGGGGCGCTGGCGGGGACGACGCTCCCATCGGCCAGCTTGAGCGAGACGCCGTAGCCGAAGGCCGGGCCGTATTCGAGTCGCTCGATGAAGAGCACGTCGGGTGGCGTCGAGCGCGCGGCGATGTCGGCCTGATCGAGGAAGACGAAGGCCTGGCCGAAGGCATCGCGATTGCCGATCTGCACCTGGATTTCCGGAACGTCGACGCCATCGACGCGCTTCAGCTTCTCCTGCGTCACGACGCCGAGCACGGTCGGGCCGCTGGGCGAGGCCGACTTCGACTGCGCCACGAGCTTCAACTCTTGCACGCGCTTCGGCCAGAAGACCGCAAAGCCATTCCAGGCGATGAGCCCGAGCAGGCCAACGATCATCAGCAGGCCCGCTGCGAGGCCCACCGAGGTCAACCAGACGAGCGGCTCGCCGGGGGTGCGCACGCGGACGGTCGGCGGCGGTTCTTGGAGCGGGGCGTGCATGGCGGAATCAACGAGGGCAAGGCGGGCGAACGCGCGACCGTCAGATCGTCTTGTAGCGGTCGCGCAGGCGCTGGCGGATGACCTCGGCCGCCGTATTGACCACGAAGGTCAGCAGGAAGAGCAGCATCGCGCCGAGGAAAAGCGTGCGGTAGAGCGTGCTGTGGTGCGGTGCCTCGGGGAGCTCGACCGCGATATTGGCGGAGAGCGTGCGCATGCCGGAGAAGATGTTGAGGTCGAGGACCGAGGTGTTTCCTGTGGCCATGACCACGATCATGGTTTCACCCACCGCGCGGCCGAGGCCGACCATGAGCGCGGAGAAGATGCCGGGCGAGGCGGTCGGCACGACCACGCGCAGGGCGGTCTGCCAGCGGCTGGCACCCAGCGCGAGCGAACCGGCGCGCAGGGCGGGCGGGACGTTGGAGAGGGAGTCCTCCGCGATGGTGAAGAGGATCGGGATGACCGCGAAGCCCATCACGAAGCCGACCACGAGCGAGTTGCGCTGCTCGAACGAGGCCCCGGTGAACGCGGGCCACCAACGACGGAAATCGGCCACCGCGGTGCCGGTGGCGGGATCGGGCGTGGTGAAGACGAGGCGTTCGAGGAGCGGCCCGAGATTCCACCCGACCCACGTCACGAGGAACAGGATCGGAAAGAAGACGATGAACTCGTAGCCCGGCTTGACCAGCAGGCGCGTGCGGATCGGCAGTCCGGCCCAGAACCAGCCGAAAGCCGCAGCCGAGGCGGGAACCAGCACGGCGCAGAGGAGCACGGAGGGCACGCGCGTTTCGATCAGCGGCGCCAGCCACAGCGCGGCCAGAAAGCCGAGCACGACCGAGGGCAGGGAGGCCATGATCTCCATGGTCGGCTTGATGAGCGCGCGGAAATTCGGGTGCAGAAACTGCGAGGTGTAGATCGCGGCCAGCAGGGCGATCGGCACCGCGAAAAGCATGGCGTAGAACGTGCCCTTCAGCGTGCCGACGATGAGCGGGATCATCGAATACTTCGGCTCGAACTCGTCGGAGCCGCCGGTGCTCTGCCATTCGTAGGACGGCGCCGCGTAGCCTTCGTACCAGACCTTGCCGAAGAGCGAGCGGAAGCCGGTGTCGGGATGCGGGTCGTCGAGGGTGTAGAGATGCAGCCGTCCGTCGCTCCCGGCAAAGGCGAGCCGACTGTACTTGCTGTTGATGGCCGCGAGGCGCGGCTCGAAGGGCAGCTTCTGCTCCCAGCGGATGCCCTCGGTGGTCGCGTAGCGCAGCGAAACGGTCGCTCCAGAGGCCGTCAGGAAGGCTTTGTTCCGTAGGCTGCCCAACGTGAAACTCGCCGGGCCCGGCAGGGCGGGAAAGCGCTTGGTCTGGGCGAAAAGCCGGATCTCGCTGCCTTTGGGAATGTGCAGGCTGAAGACGCGGTTCTCCCCGCGCTCCGAGGTCGCGACGAAGGAGACGTCGCCAAAGACGTAGCCCAGCGAAGAAAGGCGCGCGCCGGGCAGATCGCCGAAGGGCTTGAGCGTCTGCCGCACCTCGAAGCCGTCGCCGGAGCGCACGAGGTATTGCACCTCGCCTTCGCGCGTCCCGACGAGGATCGAGTCCGCCAGCGCGCTGACCAGCAGATGCTCCGGGGTGCCCTTCAGCAGCGGGGTGAGATCGAAGGTGCCGTCGATGACGTCGGCCCCTGTGCCCATGAGGGTGCGCTTTCGCGTGAGGCGGACGGCGTGGAGCTCCGGGCCCTTCGCGCCGGCGGTCAGCGCGGCGATGAGCTTGGCGTCGCCCGCGTCGCCGAAATCGAGCTGCGTGATGGCCGACCCGCCGGCGCCGAGCGATTGCACCGGACTCACTTTGGTTTCCCGTCCGCTCAGGGTCGCGAAGGCGAAGCGCCCGTCACTCGTTCCTGCAAGGAAGGCATTCTGCCTGGGCTTGGCGCGGAAAGCGGTCAGGCTCGCCCCGCCCAGTGCCTGGGTCAGCGCCTCGGACTCGACCGCCGGCTGCCCGTCGGCCGGGAGGAAGGTGATGCGGCCCTCGCGATCGAGCAGCGCCGGCGATTTCGCCCCTTCATCGAGCAGCAGGGCCACAAAGCTGCGCTGGGGCAGGTCGAGCGCCTTCAGTTCCGTCACCTGCGCCCCGCGGAAGAGGGGCAGGATCTGCGAGAGGATGAAGACGAAGATGCCGAAGACCGCCACGATCACCCCCAACCCGCCGACCGCGATGAACCGCGTCATGAAGCGGTCCAGAAGAAGCGTCGCCCGCGACGGCGTGAAGCGCGCCTCGTCGAAGGCCGGTGCGGCGGGAGGCGGCTCGATCGTCGGGGCGGGCATGGACGCCCCGACGGTGGCTCCGAGGCCCGGGCGAAGCATGTGACGATTCCGTCAAGAATCGCTCTACGCCGCGCAAGGAATGTGATGGGTTGGTCGGCTTCGCGGATCCGATCAGTGAGGTCAGCCGAGCTTGGCTACTCCGGCGGCGGGCTGACGGACACGCCGGCGCGCTGCTGCTGAAGGCGCGCCGCGATGGCCGCGCCCTGTTCGGGGGTCATGCCGAGATCCCGCAGCTGCCGGTCGAAGCAGTCCTCACAGACGCCGTGGGTGAACTGGACGTCGGCATTCGACGACAGGTACGACTCGATCTGATTCCAGTAGTTCTGGCCGTCGCGCACGCGCTTGCAGTAGCCGCAGATGGGGAGGAGTCCGCGCAGCTGCTTCACCTGGGCGAGGGCTTCCTCGAGTTTGCGATTGGCCTCGACCAATTCGGCGAAGGCACGATCGCGGTCGCGCCGGTCGTGACAGGCGCGGCTGTGATAGCGCACCCGGGCGATCAACTCGAGGCGGTCGGGCAGCTTGACCAGATAGTCATTGGCTCCGAGCGCGAAGGCCTGGCTCTTGGTCTCAGGCTCCTCCTTGACCGAGAGCACGATGATGGGGACGTCGGCGGTCTCGGGCCGGCCGCGGAAACGGCGGACCATCTCGAGGCCGTCGGTGTCGCCCATGACGAGGTCCTGCAGGATGACGGTGGGCCGGCACTGCAACGCCTGCTCGAGCGCCTGGGCGGGATCGAGGCAGGCCTGGAAATCGAAATCGGCCTCGTCCGCAAACATGCGGCGCAGGACCTCGGCCACGAACGCCTGATCGTCGACCAGGAGGATCGACGCTCGCGCGGCCGGCGCGGGAGTCTCGAGCTCGCTCATGGGATGGGCGGCTTCAGCCCGCAGCGCGCGGCCAGCGCGGGGGCGATGGCATCGAGCGGCAGGATCTCCACGGCGGCGCCGAGTTCCGCGGCCGCCTTCGGCATGCCGTAAACCGCGCAGCTCGCCTGGTCCTGCGAAATGGTGTGATGTCCGGCGCCGCGGATCTTCTTCAGCCCGGCCGCGCCGTCGCGCCCCATGCCGGTGAGGAGCACGCCGATGAGGTCGCCGCGCCAATGCCGCGCGGCGCTCTCGAAGAAGACGTCGACCCCCGGGCGATAGGCCGAGTCCTGCGGATGCGGCGTGGTGCCGAGCGCGCCGCTGGCGCGCAGGATGAGGTGGTCGTTCGTGCCGGCGATGAGGACGGTGCCGCGCAGCGGCGGCTCGCCTTCGCGGGCCAGGCGCACGGGCAGTTTCGAGGTCGTGCCGAGCCAGTCGGCCAGACCCGGGGCGAATTCGGCATCGACGTGCTGCACGACGATGACGGCCGCATCGAGATCCGCCGGGAGCGCCGCCAGCAGCACCGAGAGCGCCGCCGGTCCGCCGGCGCTGGAGCCGATGGCCACGAGTTTGCGCGAGGTCTGCACCACCGGCACACGCGTCGTCCGCGGCACGCGCTGACCGAGCAGGCGGGTGAGCGAGTCGATCTTGGCGTAGAGCGCCTCCGCGCCGGTTTCGGGGGAGGGCGTCGGGACGACGTCGATGGCCCCCGCCCCCATGGCGCGAAAGATGAGTTCCGAATTCGCCGCGATGCTGGCCGTAACAAGCAGAATGGCGCACGGCGTGGAGGCCATGATGTGCTTGGTGGCTTCGACGCCATCCATGCCCTCCATGCGCAAATCCATCAGGATGAGATCCGGCCGTTCGCGCCGGCATTTCTCCACGGCTTCCTCGCCGCTGAGTGCGATCCACGCGACCTCGTGGCCGCCGTGGTCGGCGATGTAGCGGCGCAGCCCTTCGGCCACGACCGGGAGGTCGTTCACGATACCCAGCCTCATAGCGTCATGGAGCCCCGATCAAGTCCCGCACGGTCTGGACGAGGGACTCGTCGCTGAAGCCGCCTTTGCCGAGATAGGCATCGGCCCCCGCGCCCAAACCGAGGGCACGGTCCTGTTCGCGGTCCTTGTACGACACGATGAGCACGGGTTTCTGTTTCGTGGCGGGATCCCCACGAATCGTCCGAATGAACTCTATGCCGTCCATGCGCGGCATGTCCACATCCGTGATGACGAGCTGGAAGTCGCCCGCGCGCAGGGTGTTCCAGCCGTCCATGCCGTCGACCGCCAGCTCGATGTCGTAGCCTTCGGCGGTGAGCACCTTGCGCATCAGCTCGCGCACCGTGAGCGAGTCGTCGACCACCAGCACGCGCTTGCGCTGCGCCGCTTGGGCCGTCTCGTCGAGCGCGCCGAGGCGGTCGGAGGCACCGAGACGCTCGATCGAGCGCAGGAGGTCCTCGACATCGAGCACGAGCAGCGGCGCACCGGTGTCGGTGAGCGAGCCGGAACTGACGTCGGGGATCTTGCCGAGGCGTGGATCGAGCGGTTGCACGACCAGCTCGCGCTCGCCGAGGAAGCGGTCGACCACCAATCCGTGCCGGCGCAGACCCTCGCCGAGCACGACGACCGCGAGATCGCCCCCGGAGGTCGGCGGGCCGCTCACCTCCAGCACACGCCGCGCGTTGGCCAGGCCGACGCGGGCGCCGTTGTGCTCGAAATGCGGTCGGCCACCGAGTTGCGCCAGCGCATCGCGGCGCAGGCGGACGGTGGAATCGATGGCCGCGAGGGGAATGCCGTACGGCTCGCCGGCGATCTCGACCAGCAGCGCGCGCAGAACCGAGAGCGTGAGCGGCAGCCGCAGTTGGAAGGTCGTGCCGCGGCCGGGTTCGGAGGTCAGACGCACCGTGCCGCGCAGCTGGCGGAGAAGGTCGCGGACCACATCGAGTCCGACCCCGCGCCCGCTGATTTCGGTCACGTTTTCCTTCAGCGAAAAACCCGGCAGGAAGAGGAAGTCGAAGAGCTCGGCCTCGCGCATTTCCGCCACCCGCTCGGGCGTGCTCAGGCCGCGGGCGATGACGGCGCGGCGGACCGCGGCCGGATCGATGCCGGCGCCGTCATCGGTGATGGTGACCTGCAGCAGCCCGCCGCTGTGCGCCGCCTCCAGGCGGATGTGCCCGGTGGCCGGCTTGCCCGCGGCGAGGCGCGCGTTGGGCGGCTCGATGCCGTGGTCGAGCGCGTTGCGCAGCATGTGATTGAGCGGCGCCTCAAGTCGCTCGAGAACGTCGCGATCGACCGGAGTCTGTTCGCCCACGAGCTGGAATTTGATCTTCTTGCCGAGCGTGCGGGCGACATCCCGCATCATGCGCGGAAAGCCCTGCGCCCCGTCGGCGAACGGCCGCAGGCGGGAATCGAGCGCCGCGCCGTAGAGTCGGTGCGAGAGGCTGGCGGAGCGTCGATGGAAATGCTCCAGCTCCGCCAGTTGCTCGACCAGGAGCGCCTGGCATTTCGCGCCGCGTTGCTGGGCCTCGCGCATGCGCAGTTCCGCGATCTGGGCGCCCGGCAGCGGCACGATGGCGTCGCGCGCGAGGTCGATGGACTGCGCCAGCCGCACCTGCATCCGTTTGAGCCGCTCGAGCGAACGGGCGAACGGACCGAGCCACTGCGACTCCACCCGCGACTCGCCCGCCAGGCCGAGAATGCGGTTGAGACTCTCCGCGTTGATGCGCAGCAGGCGGTCCACCAAGTCGTCGGCGGCCTGCTTCTCCTCCGCGACCGGCGCAGGTTTTGCCTCGGTGAGCGGCACTTCCGCCGACGGCTCCGGTTTGGTGGGCGCAGTCGGCGTGGGCGCGGAGAAGGAGGCGATGCGCGCTTCGATCTCGTCGCGCTCCTGCGCCCAGCGCTTCATTTCCGCCTCGGGCGTGGCCGCGATCCGCTGCAGCAGATCGACCCCCTGCAGCAGCGCGTCGATCTGCGCGGCCTCCAGCTTCACCTGCCCCTTCTGCGCCGCCACGAAGCGGTCCTCCATCGCATGCGCGACGTCGACCACCGCCGGCAGCCCCACGATCCGCGCTGCACCCTTCAGCGAGTGGGCCGCCCGCATCAGTTCCGCCAGCGCCTTGGCATCGCCCCCGCCCTCGTCGAGCGCCAGCAGCCCGCGCGTGAGCAGCGCGCACTGCGTCTCCGCCTCGGTGCGGAAGAGATCGTGGAGGGAGACGCTCACGGGTGAGAAGTTTCAGGATTCAAGAATCAAGCTTCAAACCGTTTTAAGGGGGAAGTGGCAAGGATGACCAGCGCGATGCCGAGCGCGCCTCATCCTTAGTCCTTCCGTCTTACTACGGTGTGAATCTTGAATCCTGAATCTTGAAACTTGTCGCGTTATTGCCCGCTCCCCCGCAGCGTCGCGACCGGCGCGAGGTTGGCGGCGCGGCGGGCGGGCAGCCAGCTGGCGCCGAGCACGGCGGTGAAGGCGATGCCGGCGGCCAGGGCGTAGTGTTCCCAGTTCCAGTCGACGATGAAGCGGTCGGTGTAGAAGAAGCCGGTGACCTTGATGGGGATCTGCGAGACGAGATAGGTCAGGAGCGCGCCGGCCGCCGCGCCGAGAACGGTGCCGAGGCTGGCCACGATCAGGCCCTGGCCGAGGAAGATGAAACTGATGTCGCCGCGGCGGTAGCCCATCGAGCGCAGAATGGCGATCTCCCGAATCTTCTCCATCACCGCCATGGTCAGGGTGTTGAAGATGAGGAAGCCGGCCAGCGCGATGATCAGGCTGACCGTGATGGCGGCGGAGAGGCGCAGGGTGGAGAAGATCTGCAGATTGCCCCGCTCCCGCTCCTGCCAGCTGCGGGTGCGGTGCTTGAAGAGCCGCTCGAACTGCGCCGCCAGCTGCGGAGCGCGCTCGGGATCGCGCAGCTTGACCATGATGATGCTGACCAGCCCGGGCTTCTTCAGCAGTGCCTGGGCGACGCGTTCGTCGATGTAGCCGCGGCGTTCGTCGATGATGTTGTTCCCGCTGCGAAATATGGCGTGGACGGTGAAGTTCTTCGGTTTGCCGTCCGCGCCGATGAGCTGGATGACGTCGCCCTGAGCGGCCTGCAGCTTCTCGGCCAGGAGGGCACCGAGAATGATGCCGGAGGGATTGGCGCGGTAGTCTTCGATCGAGCCGCTGATGATCTGGGCGCGCAGCGAGGTGGTGGCGAGATACGGATCGAGGCTGATGCCCTGCAGATTCAACACTTCGGTGGTGAACGAACTACGCACGCCGACCGTGCCCTGCACGACCGAGGCGCAGGCGGCCACATTGGAGAACTGGCGCGCGACCCGCATGATCTCGGCCGCGTTGGTGATGCCCTCGTAGTACTTGCGCCGCTTCTGGGCCTTCGTGCGCAGCACGCCGCCGGGCGCAGGCGAGTCCTCCGCATCCTGGAAGCTCGTGTAGCGCGGCTGGAAGCGGTCGCTGATGACCATAGCGCCGCTGGTGCCGAGAATGGTCTGGATGAAGTAGCGCTCGAAGCCCTGCGTCTGCGCCTGGGTCAGGACGAAGAAGGCCACACCGAAGATCACCCCGACCAGCGAGAGCGCGAGCGAGCGCTTCCGGCTGATGGTGAAGCGGAGGGCGATGGAAAGGGCGGCGTTCAAGTCGGACACGATAGAGCGGCGGACGCGGGACTCCAGCGGCCGTTCCGCGCCGGCCGTGGGTGAATGTCCGCCTAAGCGCAACACACTTTGCCAAAACGTGTTGAGGCAAAACACGTTGTGGTTAATCTGGATGCCATGAGCTTCGTCGGACGCACCCGCGAGTTGGCCCTGCTGGACGATGCGTGGAAAGCGCGCACCTCCGCCTTCCTCCCGGTGTATGGCCGGCGGCGCGTGGGTAAGAGCGAGTTGCTCGTCCATTTCGCTGCGGGCAAGCGCGCCCTCTATTTCGTCGGCAAGCAGGCTCCGGCCGAGGTGCAGCTGGCGGAGTTCCTGCAGGTGGCCGCCCGCGCGCTGGGCGAGCCCCTGCTGGCGAATGCGCGCGTGACCGGCTGGGGGGAGGCGCTCGACCTCGTCTGGGGCCGGGTGCCGGCCGGGGAGAAGCTGGCCCTGCTGATCGACGAGTATCAATGGCTGGCGGAGGCGAGCCCGGAGCTGCCGTCGCTGCTGCAGGAACGCTGGGACCGGGTGTGGAAGCAAAGCGGGCGGCTGCTGCTCGTGCTCTGCGGCTCGTACCTCGGCTTCATGGAACGCGAGGTCCTGGGCGCGAAGAGTCCGCTCTTCGGCCGCCGCACCGGCCAGATCCTGCTGCGGCCGTTCGGCTATCGCGAAGCGGCGCTGTTTCACCGCGGCTGGTCGAGGGTCGAGCAGGCGCGCGCCTACGCCATCTGCGGCGGGGTGCCGGCCTATTTGCTCGCCTTCGACCCGGCCCGCTCGGTCGAGCAGAACGTCGCGGCCGCCCTCCTCGACGACGCCGGCGCCCTGGCCCGCGAGCCGGAGTTTCTCCTGCGCGAGGAGCTGCGTGAATTGGCGCCGTACCATGCGGTCCTCTCCGCGTTGGCCGAAGGGCGCTCGCTGCCAGCCGGGGAGATCTCGCGCCGCTCCGGGCTGGAATCGCGCCGTCTGCCTTACCTGCTCAATACGCTCGGCGAACTCGGCTACGTGCAGCGGCGCCAGCCGCTCTCCGGCGTGCCGGCCGGCGTGCGCAACGCAGCCTACGCGCTCGACGATCCGCTGCTGCGTTTCTGGTTCCGCTTCGTCTTCCCGCAGCAGAGCACGCTCCGCCTGCTCGGGCCCCGGCGCAGCTTCACCGAACTGGTGAAGCCGGAGTTCGAGTCCTATCTCGGCGGCTGTTTCGAGCGCCTCGCGCGCGAGGCGCTGGCGGCGCTCTATGCGGCCGAGGGAGTGCCGGGCGCCTTCGAGATCGGCGAATACTGGGATCGGCAGGTGCAGGTCGACGTGGTTGGCCGGCGCAGCGACGGCTGGATGGACCTGGGCGAATGCAAGTGGGGCGCCACCGGCGGACGCGCCGCCATCGAGGCCGAGCTGGCGCGCAAGGCCGCCCTCTTCCCGAATCCGCGGCAGGCGACGCTGCAGCTGCGGCTCTTCACCCGCACCCCGCTGGCCGGGGCGGCGCCGGCCACGGCGCGGGTGCGTGTGCACACCTTGGAGGAGCTCTACGATCTCCCCTGAGCGCCCCGGACTTTCGCGGGCGGGCGGCGGTTTTTCGCTTCAATCCCGGGGCATTCCCCTGTCAGTTGGCGCCGCGACTCCCCTGCCCCGACCGTTCATGACGCCGCACGACGAATACGTCCTCGAGATCCTCCGCGACACCCAGATGCTGACGCCGGCGCAGAGTGCCGAGGTGGCGGCGGAGGCGGGCGTCTACGGCGGCGTGATTCCGGCCATTTCGCAGCTCGGGCTGCTCCCCGAGGACGAGGTCTGCCGCGCCCTGGCGGCGCATTCGAACATGGAGTTCGTCGACCTCGATGCGCTGGCGGTGCCGCAGGAGGTCACGAGCCTGGTCACGGCCGAGCACGCCCGGCGTTACCGCGCGGTGCCGGTATCGCAGCACGATGGCATTCTCAGCCTGGCCATCGGCGATCCGCTCGATTTCGACACGCTCGATTCCCTCCGCTACCACGTGCAGCGCGATGTCGACTTCGTTTGCGCCTCGCCCTCCGCGCTGACCCGCGCGTTGGTGAAGTACTACGGCACGGCCGACGATGCGGCGAACCAACTGGCCGGCGGCCTCGGCGGCGAGCTGGAGATCGGCGGCTTCGATGTCGGCGCCGGCGCGGACAGCGACGCCAACGAGGTCGGAGATGCGCCCATCATCAAGATGGTCTCGCTGCTCATCCTCGAGGCCTGGAAGCTGCGCGCTTCGGACATTCACCTGGAGCCGCTGGAGAAGCGCTTCCGCGTGCGCTTCCGCATCGACGGCGTGCTGCAGGAAATGCAGAACCCGCCCAAGCGTCTGCAGTCCGCCATCGTGTCGCGGCTCAAGATCATGAGCGGCACGATGAGCATCGCCGAGAAGCGCCTGCCGCAGGACGGCCGCATTCAGGTGAAGATCGGCAAGAAGCAGATCGACCTGCGCGTCTCGACCATCCCGACCAATCACGGCGAGAGCGTGGTCATGCGGATTCTCGACAAATCCAGCCTCGCGCTCGGGCTGCCGGAGCTCGGGTTCCTGACCGACGACCAGGAGAACTTCGAGCGTCTGCTCGCGCTGCCCGACGGCATTCTGCTGGTGACCGGGCCGACCGGCAGCGGCAAG
>JAFEGM010000053.1 GCA_018240025.1 Verrucomicrobiota bacterium | reverse complement strand
CAAAAACGCAACCATATCAACGCCAAGGTCAGCCACGAGCCTCTGAGGCGTGACTCCTGGCAACGAGCGAAGCGAGAGCAGGAGGCATGACGCAGAGGGGAGTTGGCTGCACCGTCTGGTTCGGCACCTAGGCAGAGTAGGTGGAGGCACGAACCGTCCGTCTCGTGCGTTCAAGCTAACATGGGAGACCCTCCCAGAAAGCTGGCTAGTATTGAGTGGCCCGTGAGGGCACTTGCTGCAAATACAGCGACCAACTTGTTTTTTACACTAGTCAAGACACGAACGATTTTACTCTTTTTAGTATTCTTTTTCATATTGCCTCCTTTGTTTGTGTTTACGGACTTAACAGATCCCCATAGGTATAAACCTACGGCCAATAAGAACAGCAATACTAGACCAGCGATCCGAACCGGAGTTGAGCCGGGACATGATAGCTCTGTTAGCTTGAACGCACTGAGAAAGAACGGCGAGACGCTGCCACATCCCTCGTGCTCTTCAAGGCGCGAGATGAGGCTGATGCTCTCTGCGCGCCAACTCTGCCTAGGCGGCCTGACCGATCACCGCTTCCACCAGCACTCCGGAACCGGCCGCGCCACAGTGGCGAAGACGATTTTTCCGGAAGCCGAACGCTGAGGTCAGCGATGGAGCCATGTGGCGCGCCCCCTGGCTTGCCGAGCGAAGCGAGAGCAGGGGGCGTGACACATGGCGGAATTCGCTGCACCGTCTGGTTCGGCTCGGTGGTCAGCAGAGTGACGCGCGTCTGGACCGCACACAAGCTCGCAACCTCTCCGCTTCGGCGAAATGGGCCCGTGCGGTCGCTTCGTCGTCCAGCACGGCGTCGTAGAAGTGACCGAGCGAGTCCCAAGCCTCCGAATAGTCCGGGGAGACTTTGATGGCGTGCTGGTAACTCTGCCGCGCGTCTTCAAGTCCATATGGGCAAGCTTCCGAACCAAGCTGGATGAGGTCTCCGCGCATGCACCAAAGCTGTGCAGACGCTGGGAATGCCTGAACGGCCGCGTCTGCGATCGCGATGGTCTCGCACGTTGCTTCGCAATCGCGCGGCCAGCGCGACTTAAGCTCTGCGATGTAGTCGCTCTCGTTCACGACGTATGTTGGAGCCGAACGATGAGGTCAGGCACGAGACTCTGCGCCGCCGCGCCGGTCCCGAGCGCAGCGAGGGCTGGCGCGGCGGCGTAGAGGCGAGTTGCCTGCACCGTCTGGTTCGGCGCTGCGCCGACTCTGTGCGCGGGAGCACAAACTGGCAAGACGACTCCGCTCCCGCTCGCCTGCCAACCCAAGAGCCCGCGATCAGGGTCGCGCCACCCACGTCTCGCGCGCCAGCTACCCGGCCCGCGATTAGAGACGCGCCACCCACGATCACCGCACCAGCCGCCCGTAGCGTGCGCCGCACGACTCTTCGAGCCGCTCGCGGTAAAGATGACCTGCTGCCGAACGCCGAGGTCAGCGATGGAGCCGTGCGGCGCGACTCCTGGCTCTTCGAGCGAAGCGAGAGCAGGAGGCGTGACGCATGGCGGAATTCGCTGCACCGTCTGGTTCGGCATGTTAGCCGCCCGAACTGAATGTCCCCGGTGGAAAGTCGCCAGAAATTGGCAAGTCATGTTCGGTAAAGTCGGGAATCCCGAACTTGAACGGGATGCTCTTCGATCTATCCGCCTTTGTGGGGTAAACGGGTGGAATATAGGGACGAAGGATTCTTACAAGATTGCGTGACTCACCGTTTTGATCATCGAAATACTCAAGCGCTTTCGACTCCGGGTGCTTCCACATCCCGGGAAAGGTCATCGTCCTGGGTAGATAGACGCTTGTTGAGAGTGTCCGACCGTCCGACAGTTTGAAGTCGATGACCAAGTCGTAGAATGGGGTGTCATATGGTGAGCCCTTTTGAGGCTTCAAGATTCCATTAAACGTCGCAAGGAGTTCGGTCGCAATTTTCGGATCAGTGATCGTATCCGTCTTTGGCTCCTTTAGTCTTGGGTATGTCCATTTAAGTGTTGCAAATTCAGCGGTAATCTTTGGTCTTGCAGCAAGAATGGGCATGAAAGCGCAAAGAATGAGTAACAGTAACCGAGTCTTCATGTCGGATGTATCTGGACCGGCTATCGGAAATGCGTAAATAACCCGCTGGGTGTCACACTCGCGGGTACTACGCCGAAGGCGTTCCTCATCAAACGCGAAGCGCGCTCTTCTGTATTTTTCAGCCGAACGCCAAGGTCAGCCGCGCAGCCATGTGGCGCGACTCCGGGCAGTCGAGCGAAGCGAGCGCAGGAGGCGTGCCATATGGCGGAGTTGGCTGCACTGTCTGGTTCGGCTAATAGCTGGCACGGGCAAAGAACTCACAGGCAGCGTCGATGAGTCCGACCAGCAGGGCCGCAACAATTCCAGCTAGGAGCCAAAGCCAAGTAGCTAAAGTCCAGAAGCTGTATGGCGCCTCTCCCTTTAAAGTCGGCAATGACGCATAGAATGTAGCTGCGAAGAAGAAGGGAATGAGGATCCAAAACGGTATTCCCACCCGAGTTCCTGCGAAGGCCACCGTTGGAAAGGCCATCATTGGAATCAAGTAGCGCCAAAAGCGTTTGAATGCTTCCCGACGCGTTAGCTTTTCGCGCTGCACATGCATGGAAAATCGTCTGATGGGAACGGGCGAATCTTTCGGGAGCCGAACGCGAAGGTCAGCGATGGAGCCAGAGGGCGCGACTCCTGCGGGTTCGAGCGAAGCGAGAGCAGGAGGCGTGACCTATGGCGGAATTCGCTGCACCGTCTGGTTCGGCTCTGTGTGCGACGTCCGGCGAAAGGCTACGGGTTCTTCTTGGTGTAGTCTCTGAGTGCGTCAAGGCTGATTCGTTGGCCACGTGTTTGGTCAGAATCTCGATCCCAACCTTGCCACTCGAAGGTGCCGTCTTGGATGTCATATACTCTAAAACCTCCCAAACGACCATCCCATCGGACCACCAAAACAAAATGGTTAGTACCAAATCGAGAGGGATTCAATAGCGTTTTCACGACCATTCTGTAGTCACCGCCGTCCCGCTTGCATCTTTCACGTAGTTTCTCTATCAAGGCTATCGACTTACCCTCCGACACATCTATCTCTACTATTCCAACAAAACAGGCTTTCTCCAGTTCCGTAAGTGGTGTTCGCACGGCCTGAGCCTGTGGCAATGAAATACGCACCGAGAGTCCTGCATAGCTGCGCGAAGCCACTACCAGTGTGCCACCCCTCTTGGAGATCAGATACTTGCGACCGTTACCGTCAACGCACCCACCACCCCACCGGTTCTTCTTGAAGAAGGCCGAATCCAAGTACTTTTGACCTTTCGGATTGTGGCCCGACAGTTGCCGGAAAAATGTGGCGTAGTGCAGCGAAGGCGCTCTGCCAAAGGCCTCAATGTACCCTTCTACCGCAAGACGAATATCCCTCAACTCCTCGGATGCGACAGCGGCTGTCTTGTAAAAATCCACATCTGCATCCTGACCATGGCAAATTGGGCATGCGAGTAACGCAAATGCCGCAACAAGGATTCGAGTGGTCACGTTGAGAGTACCGTTCCTACGCCGACGGCGTTTCGTCACAAGCGCGAAGCGCGCATTTTTGCCTTTTTAGGCCGAACAGTTATTCGACGACACGTCGTCTTTCAAAGCGACATGTCGCGTACCAACGGACACAGACAGTCAGGAGCATCGTGGTCAAGCCGATTCGAAAATCGGCTTGGTCACGCGCGCAAGTTACGAAGCCGGGCGGGGCGCGGATGTCGGGGCGGGACCTCGTCCGGCCCAGTCGTTTACTACGAACTGCCGCTGAGTCCTATCAGGGCGTCGACAGGGCTGCGCACCGTCAGGCCGGGTTGGTTCATGACATGGGTGTAGATCTGGGTGGTCTCGACATTCTGATGTCCGAGCAACTCTTGGACGGAGCGAATGTCGTAGCCCGATTCGAGCAGGTGGGTGGCGAAGCTGTGGCGCAGAGTGTGGCAAGTGTCCGGCTTGCCCAGGCCGGCTTGGCGCACGGCGGCGCGCATGCCGCGCTGAAGGGTGACCTCGTGAAGATGGTGACGCCGCACGATCCCCGAACGCGGGTCTTCGGACTGGGTGGCAGCGGGAAAGACCCAGAACCATCGCCAATCCCGGTCCGCTTGCGGGTACTTCTTGGCCAACGAGGCCGGCAGCATCACGCCAGCGGCTCCGAGTTTCCGGTCGCGCTCGAAGATCAAGCGTCCTTTGGCCAGCTGCTCGTGCAACAACGGGACCGCGGCAGCTGGCAATACGGTGACCCGGTCTTTGTTGCCTTTCCCCTCCCGGACGACGATCTGGCGGTAGCCGAAATCGACGTCCTTCACCCGCAGCCGTAAGAGCTCCAGCAAGCGGAGGCCAGCTCCATAGAGCAACATCAGCGCGAGCCGGACCTCAGGGTCGGCGGCGGCCAGGACGGCCTGCACCTCCGCCGCGGTGAGGACCATCGGCAACCGTTTTGGGACCTTTGCGGGCTCGAAGGCGTCCAGTTGCCGCAGCTCGATTTCCAGGACCTCGCGATACAGAAAGACGAGCGCATTCAGGGCTTGGTTCTGCGTGCTGGCCGCGATCCCGCCCCCGCTCGTGGCCAAGGCCGTCAGGAAGGCCGGGATCGCCTGGTGCGGATCGACGTCGCGCGGATGTTTTCGATCGTGAAAGCGTACGAATCGGCGGATCCAGCCAGCGTAGGCTTCCTCGGTGCGAAGGCTGTAGTGCCGACGCCGTAGGATCTCGCGGACTTTTTCGAGCAGCTTGGGAGCCGGAGGCGGCGGCGGTGCAGACCCCGGCGACCCAGCCGAGCGAGGCAAACGCGTCATCGAAGCTGCAGCTCGATCATGACTCGAGTCGGGTGGAATCCCTGCGGGAGACGTGTGCATATGAACACATTCTGACCGCTTCCGCATAGACAAGCAAGTTCTCTCCGCTCGATCCGGACCTAAAATCGACCTCCTGCAGTGACCATCTGTGGGAGACGACTGGGCCGCCCTGTCCCGGTTCGATCGGGCAACGATGCGAGGACTGGGCCGCGGTCGCTGGCATGCGCCCTCGCCGACGCCCTCCAACCGATCCACCCGCCACGCCGATGGCCACCGCACCGCTCCGGAGATCGTCCTCGTCCTTGTCCTCGTCCTCGTCCTCGAATCGACCCGCGCCGCAGGCCGACCTCCCCGCCGACGTCCTCCCGCCAAACTTAGTCCGTTGGCCGACAGCACGACGCGATTCTGGAAATTCGAACATTTTGCAAACTCGCGCTCGAAATCTGCTCTGCGGTCGGGTCCACTCCGTCCCTGTCATGGCCCGCCTCCAGCCCCGCTGTGCGCTCGTCGCGCTCCTTTCCTGCCTGCTCGCTGCCCCGGCTGCGCCCGCGGCCATCGATACCGGCATCAACGCGACCGTCTGGAAACTCCTCTACGGCGTCTCCGACGCCCAGATCAACGACCCAGCCTGGCTGGCGCGGGATGACGACGGCGACGGCATCTCGAACGGCAACGAGCTGCTCGCGGGCACGAATCCCTTCAAGGCCAGCTCCACCGCGGCAGTCAGCGGGCTGGCCACGGACGGCACGACCACGAGTGTCAGTTTTGCGAGTCTGCGCGGAAAGCGCTACACGCTGGAGGTCACCACCTCCCTCGACGGACGCGGTTGGGCGGCGGTCGCGCCGGCGGTGCAGACCATCGGCACGGGCAATGCGATGACGGTCACCACGCCGGCGGTCAGCGGGCGGGCCTTCTACCGGCTGCGGGTCGACGATGTCGATTCCGACAACGACGGCGTGAGCGATTGGGCCGAACGGGTGGTGGGCTACGATCCGACCACCGGCAATACGCGCGGCAATACCCTCGACGACCGCACCTCGATCCTCAACGGCCTGGCGCAGCAGAACGTCATCAGCGTCGTGGCCACCAAGTCGACCGCCACCCAGCCGCCCAGTAGCGCCACGGCGGCCAGCGACGTCGGCACCTTCCTGGTCTCGCGCGGCGGCGCGCTCCATTTCAGTACGATCACGGTGCCGCTGACCAAGTCGGGCACGGCCGCGGTCGGGCTCGATTACACCTCGCTGCCGGGCACGGTCACCTTCACGCCCGGAGTCAGCGCCATTCCGTTGACCGTCGTGCCGCTGGCCAATCCCGCGCTGCAGACCAGCGCCACGGTCACCCTCAAGGCCGAGGCCGGCGCGGGCTTCACGGTCGGCTCCGCTGGCGCGGCCAGCGTGGCCATCGCCCCGGCCGGCAACGCCAACGGCACGGGCCTGCAGGGCGAGTATTTCAATTCCACCTCCACGGCCATCAACGCCGGCTACAGCGCGGCGCTCTTCAATCCGGCCAACCTGCGGCTCACGCGCACGGACTCGCTGATCAACTTCACCTACGCCACGGGCGTGGCCCCGGGCACGGGGGTCAACTCGACCTACTACGTGGTGCGCTGGACCGGCCAGGTGCAGCCGCAGTTCACCGGCACGTACTACTTCGTCACCCGGACCGACGACGGCGTGAAGCTCTGGGTCAACGGGCAGCTCATCATCGACCGCTGGGTCAATCAGGGCGCCACCGACCTGACCGGGGCCATCGAGCTCAAGGCGGGCGTGCTCTACGACCTGCGCATGGAGTACTACCAGGCCACGGGGGGCGCCACGCAGCAGCTCTCCTGGTATTCGGACAGCCAGGTGAAGCAGATCATCCCGACCGGGCGGTTGTATCCCGCCGGCTCGACCCTCGCTCCGCCCGCGCTGGTCAATGGCGCCACGGCGGTCGGGTTCGTCGGCCAGCCCTTCAGCTTCGCGGTCACGGCGAGCAATGCGCTCAGTGTGCCCACGACCTACGCGTTGGGAGCGAACAGTCTGCCGCTCCCGAATGGATTGACGCTGAGCGCCTCGACCGGAGCGATCACGGGCACGCCCACGGTCGCGGGCGAGACGCAGATCGCGCTGCAGGCCACCAATGCCAACGGCACCGGCGCGGGCGTGCTGACCATCCGCATTCTCCCCGCCGGCAGCGGGATCACGCGCGAGGTCTGGACCGCGGGCGTGACCGGTCCGCAGGTGGCCGACATCCCGGTCAATGCCACCCCGGCAGTCGACACCAGCCTGCTCACGCCCGACGACGCCACGCCGCGCGGCAACAACGTCGGCCAGCGCTGGCGCGGCTATTTCACTGCGCCCACCACGGGGAACTACTACTTCTGGCTGGCGGCCAGCGGCGCGGCCGAGCTGTGGATCGCCAACGACGCCGAGCCGATCAACAAGGTCCGCCGCGCGCGGATCGGCACCGCCGGCACCGGCCGCAAAGTCTGGAACGCGGACCCGGCCCAAAAGTCGCCCTGGCTGACGCTGACCGCCGGCTCGCGCTACTATTACGAGATCCTGCACAACACCGGGGCCAACGGCGCCGGGGCGCACCTCGCGCTGGGCTATTTCCTCGACCCGACCGGCACGACGGCAAGTCCGATCGCCAACGGCTCGGGCGTGGCGCCGGCGCATCTCTTCACGCGCTTCGACTACCCCCAGAGCATCGCCACGCCGGGCACGCTCTTCGTGACCAACATGGCGCCGCAGGGCGCGGCGCAGACGACCGCGACCGGCTCGGCCACGCTGCGGCTCAATCCCGCCGGCACGCAGGCCACGCTGCATTTCAACTACCGCGGCCTCTCCTCGCCGCGCACGGCCTACCACCTGCACGCCGACCCGAGCGGGCAGATCATCTTCGACATCGACGATGCCGATTCCTTCCATCCCGATCTGCGCACGGCCGACGGCGGCTACATTTGGAACATCACCGCGGTCGGCAGCTACACGGCGACCGAGATCGCCGACCTGATCAATCAGGGCAAGGTTTACCTGAACATCCACTCGGTGACCTACCCGGCCGGCGAGATCCGGGGGAATCTGGGCAAGGTGCTCGGCTCGCAGAATCCGCCCGCGCCGGTGCCCGATCCCGGCTACACCGACGATAGCAACACGGACGCCGGCGCGGCCCGCTTCCTCGGGCAGGCGGCCTTTGGCGCGGCCCCGAGCGACGTCGCCCGAGTCAAGGCGCTCGGCTACGCCGGCTGGATCGACGAGCAGATGGCCATCCGCACCACGCACATTCTGCAGGCCGTCTTCGACCGCGCCGGGCTCGTCTATTCGACCAGCTCGGCCGTCGGCATCAGCCCCGGCAACATGGCCAACGAATGGTGGCGCTCGGCCGTGACCGCGCGGGATCAGCTCCGCCAGCGGGTGGCCTTCGCTCTGAGCCAGATTTTCGTCATCTCGGGCCGCGACGGCGATCTCTCGAATCGCGCTCATACCCTGGCGGGGTATTACGACATGTTGGCGACCAACGCCTTCGGCAACGCCCGCGAGCTGCTGGAGCAGGTCACGCTCCATCCCGGCATGGGCGTGTATCTCGACATGCGAGCGAACCAGAAGGCCAACCTGTCGACCGGCCTGATCCCGAACGAGAACTTCGCGCGCGAGATCCTGCAGCTCTTCTCGGTCGGGCTCAATCGCATGTGGCCCGACGGTACGCTGATGCTCGATTCCGCCGGCGGCGTCATCCCGACCTACCGGCAGAACGAGATCATCGGCTTCGCCCGCATCTTCACCGGCTGGAACTGGAATCAGCCGCTGGTGGCGGGTCGGCTGCCGACCAACTTCAGCCCGACCTCGAACTACCTCGATCCGATGGTGCTGGTGCCCTCGCGCCACGAGCTCGGGACCAAGCTCCTGCTCGACAACGTCATGCTGCCGGCCGCAGTGGGATTCAATCCGACCGGCTCGCCAGTGACCGGATCGGAGGCCGATCCGGCCCAGCCTGCCTTCGACACCTACTGCCTGAACGATTTCGAGCGGGCGCTCGATAACATCTTCGCCAACGCCAACGTCGGCCCGTACCTCTGCCGCCAGTTGATCCAGCGCCTGGTCATGAGCGATCCGAGCCCCGGCTACGTGGCGCGCGTGGTGGCCAAGTTCGACAACGACGGCACCGGCGTCCGCGGCAATCTCGGCGCGGTGGTCCGCGCCATCCTGCTCGACGGCGAGGCGCGCAATTCCACCCTCGCCCGGACGGGCACGACCAACGGCAAACAGCGCGAGCCGCTCCTGCGCATCGCCGCACCGGCCCGCACGCTGGCCTACACCGGCCGCACCGGCACGTGGTCACAGAGCGGCAGCCAGGTGATCACGGTCACGACCAGCACGCCGCACCTGCTGGCCGCGGGCAATGCGGTGGGACTGGAATTCGCCGGCAACGCGCCCGGCCAGGTGCCGAGCGATCTGACCACGCCGAGCGACGCCTCCTACTCCGTACTCAGCACGCCCGCGCCCACGGCCACGACCTTCGCCGTGAACGCGACCGGCCTGGTCGTCGCGAACTACTCGCAGCCGGCCAATTCGAACGTCATCACCGTCTCCACGGCCGGTCCGCCGGTCGAGAGTTTCGTCTATTTGAAGTTCACTTCCGGAGGCGCGCCGGACGGGGTGTTCCGGGTCACCGCGCAGAACGGCACCACCAGCTTCACGGTCAATTCCGGCGAGACGGTGCTGCCGACCACCGCGCGCAGCGGCACCGCGCTGTTGCCGCGCATTCCCATCACCTACTCGGTGACCAACGCGGGCAGCGTCTCGACCCTCATGATCCGGGCGAACAACCGCGTGAACTTCAACCTGAGCGCCGGTCAGTCGTTCTGGCTCGATGCCGATGCCGCGAACACGGCCATCCTGGCCGACGGGCAATTTGCGGTGGGCACGATCCACGAGTCCTACCGGTTCTCGGTCGACTCGACCGGTCTGACGGCCGAGACCGACAAGACAGGCGTCCTCTACCCGCTCGTGCCCCCGCCGCTCACGCGCAGCGGCACGCTGGCACAAGCGGGGAGCAAGTTCGACCTCGGCAGCACGCAGAGTCAGCTGGCCCAGACGCCGATGGATTCCCCCACGGTCTTCAACTTCTTCTATCCGGACTACAAATATCCTGGACCTTTGGCGGCTGCCAACATCACCACGCCGGAGTTCCAGCTCACGACCGATACCAACATCGTCACGCTGACCAACAACGTCTCGCAGGCCATCCTTTCCGGCGGCAGCACCGCCGGTCTGAGCAGCTTCCGGGCGGGCAGCGGCGGCGTGGTCTTCGACTTGAGCCCCTACATGACCGCGCCCTACAGCGTGGCCGACACCGCGGGCGTCACGGCGCTGGTCAACACGCTCGATGGGCTGCTGACCGGCGGCCTGCTCACCACTGAGACGAAGAACGTCATCATCGGGTTCGTGGCCAACAACACCAACTTCCCGACCGCCTCGGCGACCAATGTCCGCGACCGCGTCCGCGCGATCGTTCAGCTCATTCTCATCTCGCCGGAATACGCCGTGCAGCGCTGAGCCTCCTCCACTTCCACCTCCGCCCTCTCCCGCCATGCATCGCCGCGAATTCATCCGCCATGCCCTCTGCGCCGCGGTCGGCACCTCGGCCCTGACCAACACGATCCGCGACCTGCGGCTCATCAACTCGGCCATGGCGCAGACGCCGGTGACCGACTACAAGGCCATGGTCTGCATCTTCCTGAACGGCGGGAACGATGCGAACAACCTCTTCATCCCGACCATCCAGTCGGAGTACGACAACTACGCCGCCATCCGCACGCCGGCCCTGGCCATCCCGCGCGATCGCACGCTCTCGCTCGTCTCGGACAATCCGGACGGCCACGAGTACGGCCTCCACCCGGCCTGTCCGGAGCTGGCCGCGCTCTTCGCCGCCGGCAAGATGGCGCCGATCTACAATGTCGGCTCGCTGGTCTATCCGCTGACCAAGGCGCAGTACAATTCGGGCTCGGTCCCGCGTCCGCCGCAGCTCTTCTCGCACAGCGACCAGCAGGTGCAGTGGCAAACCTCGATCCCCGACCAGCCGCAGGCTTCCACCGGCTGGGGCGGACGCACGGCCGATCTGCTCGACTTCGTCAATCCGCGCAATGGCAACCAGGCGGTGCTCTCCATGGCCATCTCGCTGGCCGGCGCCAACGTCTTCGAGGTCGGCGGCATCGTGCAGCAATACTCCGTCTCCACCGGCGGCGTGGTCTCGCTCCTGAGCAATCTCGGCCCGTCCTCCGCGCAGGCCGCGCGCGCCGCGGCGCTCAATTCGATCCTCGGGATCGATTCGCTCCACGCCAACCTGCTGACCCAGAACTACTCGCAGGCGCTGGAGCACGCCGTGGCCACGGGTTCGTCGCTCTCCACTGCGCTGAACAACTCGCAGCTGACCACGTTCTTCAACGCCTATCCGACCAGCGTGGTCGTACCCAACGGCGGCGGCACGATCAACAACTCGAGCCTCATGGCGCAGCTGAAGATGGTCGCGCGGATCATCGAGGCCGGCTACCGCAGCGCGCCCACCGGGCTGGGGATGAAGCGGCAGATCTTCTTCTGCCAGGTGGGTGGTTACGACACCCACGGCGGCCAGACCAACAACGCGGGCAACACGAATCCGAACCCGAACACGGTCATCATCGGCTCGCACGCCAGCCTGCTGGCGGAGCTCAGCCAGAGCATCAATGCCTTCCAGAACGCGATGACGCAGATCGGCACGACCTACGGCGATCCGGCTTTCGACACGCGCGTCTGCAGCTTCACGGCCAGCGACTTCGGCCGCACCTTCCCGAGCAATTCGGGCGGCAGCGACCACGGCTGGGGCAGCCACCATCTCGTGGTCGGCGGCGGCGTGCGCGGCAAGCGCACCTACGGCAAATGGCCCACGCTGGCGGTGGGCGGACCCGACGACACCAGCACCGGCCGCTGGATTCCGACCACCTCGGTCGATCAGTTCGCCGCCACCATCGCCAAGTGGTTCGGCGTGACCGGCTCGAATCTGAACCTCGTCTTCCCGAACCTGAATCGCTTCAACGCGCCCGATCTCGGCTTCATGATTTAACCGCGGAGCGTGCTCGCTCCGACTTCTCCTGACCGATGAAGCCGCGCGTCTCGATGCTCGCCATTCTGCTAGGCGTGGCCGTCGGGCTGTGGTTCAACTTTCGCCCCGCACCGGAGCTGCCCGAGCCGGCGCGTCCCGCCGCGACGAGTCCGACCCTGCCTCCGCCGAGCGCCCCGCCGGCCCGCGTGGAGTCGACGCCTTCGCCCGCCACGGTCGCACGTGCGCTGGCGGGATCGCCCACGCCGGCGGTGCGGCCCACCCCGCCCGCCAGCGCGACCGCGCCGGTGGCCGCACCCACCGCCGCCCCGGCTGCTTCAGTGGCCGCAGCCCCAGTCACGGACGATCTGGCCAACGCCGTGCGCGAGGACATCGAGCAAGCCAAGGTCATGCTGCGCGATTACCGCACGCTCTACGGTGAGAATCCGGTCGGCACGAATGCCGAGATCATGCGCGCGCTCATGGGCGGCAATCCGAAGGGCGCCACGCTCGGTCCCTTCGAAGGCGCCTCCCTCAACGGCGAAGGCGAACTGCTCGATCGCTGGGGCACCCCCTATTTCTTCCATCAGCTCTCGAAGGACCGGATGGAGATCATTTCCGCCGGGCCCGACCGAAAGCTCTTCACGCCGGACGACGTGAAGTGATACCCCTCCCGCTCTGGGCCGGAGTCGGGTCCGGAACCCGGTTTGACATACCCCCTGGGGGTATTTAGAGTTTCGCCGTGGCCGCCCAGAATTCGCCCCTTCCCGCCTCCGCGGATGCAACCCCGACGACCCCCGCGGACGGTCCCCTCGTGCTTGGCGCGGTCGTCTGTGCGGGTGAGGAGGAGACCCGCCCGAAGCCCGCTGCCGAGGTCGCGCCGAAGGCGGCGGCCTCCCCCGAGGAACCCGCCGAACCCGGCGAGCCCGCCATCCTGGCGGTCAAGGTGGTCTGCGCGGAGGATCCGGTGCCTGATGAGAGGCAGGAAGGAGAAAGGAAGGAGGAGGAAGGAGGAAAGGGCGAGGGGGAAGCTGCCGCTCCGGCCGGTGAGCACGCGTGCTGTCATCACCAAGGGGAGGCAGCAGCGGCGCCGACGAAGGAAGCGGCCGCAGAGCAGCCGGCCGAGAGGCCGACCGCGCCGGAGGCCGAGAAGTCCTGCTGCAGCCACGAGGCGGTGGCCAAGGCCGAGCCCGAGCCAGCGGCTTCGTGCTGCCATGCGCCCGCGCCGGCGACTGCTGCGGCCGAGGAGGCGCCGACTCCCGCCGCGGATGCCTCCCCTGGCGGGTGCTGCCACCATGAGCATCACCACGGCCACGACCACCCACGGATCGAGCCGCCTTCGAGCGCGAAGTATTTCTGCCCGATGTGCCCGGGCGTGGAGTCGGATGTGCCCGGCGACTGCCCGAAGTGCGGCATGGCGCTGGAGCGTAATCCGCTCTGGCGACCGGCCGCCGGCGAGCCGGAAGAGGAAGATGCCGAGCTGCGCGATTTCACCCGCCGGCTCTGGGTGGGCGGCGCGCTCACGCTACCGGTCTTCCTGCTCGCCATGACTCACCTCGTGCCGGGCCTGGCGCATGCCGCCTGGGTGCACAGCCCCGCTTCGCGCTGGCTGCAGTTCGCGCTCTCGACACCGGTGGTGTTCTGGGCCGGCGCGCCGTTCTTCCGCCGCGCCTGGCTCTCGCTGCGGACGGGGCAGCTGAACATGTTCACCCTCATCGGCTTCGGCGTCGGCGCGGCCTGGATCTTCAGCACGGTCGCGCTGCTCGCGCCTGGGCTCTTCCCGGCGGCCACGCACTCGATGGGCCAGGCCCCGATCTATTTCGAGTCGGCCGCGGTCATCGTGGTGCTCGTGCTCCTCGGCCAGGTGCTGGAAGGCCGCGCCCGGGCCCGCACCGGAGCGGCGCTGCGCGAGTTGCTCGACCTCGCGCCGCCGACCGCGCGGCGCGTGACCGACGGGGCCGACGAGATCGTCCCGCTCGAGCAGGTGAAGCCCGGCGACCGCCTGCGCGTGGTGCCGGGCGACAAGGTCCCGGTCGATGGCCGCATCGTCGAAGGCAGCTCCAGCCTCGACGAGTCGATGCTCACCGGCGAGCCGCTTCCGGTGGACAAGACGGTCGGCGACGTCGTCACCGGCGCGACGGTCAACGGCACCGGCTCGTTCGTGATGGAAGCCGAGCACGTGGGCAGCGAGAGCCGGCTCGGGCAGATCGTCGCGTTGGTGGCCTCCGCGCAGCGTTCGCGGGCGCCGATCCAAAGTCTGGCCGATCGCCTCGGTGCCATCTTCGTGCCGGCCGTGCTGGCGGTGGCGGTGCTGACCTTCACGCTCTGGCTCTGGCTTGGGCCCGCCGAGGCCCGCGTCAGTCTGGCGCTGATCAATGCCGTCTCCGTGCTCATCGTGGCCTGCCCCTGCGCGCTTGGCTTGGCCACGCCGATGTCCGTCATGGTTGGCGTGGGCCGCGGCGCCCGTGAGGGCGTGCTCATCCGCCACGCCGAGGCGTTGCAGAAGCTCTCCGAAGTCAGCGTGCTGGTGGTCGACAAGACGGGCACGCTCACCGAAGGCCGACCGAGCGTCGTCACGGTGGAGCCGGTGGCGGGCGAGGACGGCGCCGAGATGCTGCGGCTCGCGGCTTCGCTGGAGCAATCGAGCGAGCATCCCTTCGCCCACGCCATCGTCCGCGAGGCGCAGGCCCGCGGGCTCAAGCTCAGCCCGGCCAGCGGCTTCCGCTCGTCGACCGGCAGCGGCGTCGAGGGCGAGGTCGAAGGCCGCATAGTGCGGGTCGGCAAGGTGGACTTCCTGCGCGACACGAAAGTGAAGGGTCACGACGTCCTCGAAGTGCCGGCGCTCCGTGCGCAGGGCGAAGGCCACACCGCCGTGAAGGTGGCCATCGACGGACGCGCCATCGGCCTCATCACGCTGGCCGACGCCGTGAAGCCGCACGCGCCCGAAGTCGTCATGGAGTTGAAGGCGCTCGGCCTGCAGGTCGTGATGATGACGGGCGATGCCCGCCGAACCGCCGAGGCCGTGGCGCGGCAGACCGGCATCACCCGCATTCATGCGAACGTCGAGCCCGCCGCCAAGGCCGCCGAGGTGCGCGCGCTGGAGGCCGAGAACCGCCGCGTGGCGGTGGCGGGCGACGGCATCAACGACGC
>JAFEGM010000052.1 GCA_018240025.1 Verrucomicrobiota bacterium | reverse complement strand
CGGGGTCGGCGTCACCGTGGGCGTGTTCGTCGGCGTCGGCGTGGGTGTCGGCGTCGGCGTCGGCGTTGGCGTCGGAGTGGCCGTCGGTGTCGGGGTGACCGTGGGCGTGTTCGTCGGCGTTGGCGTGGGCGTCGGTGTCTCCGTCGGGGTCGGCGTCACCGTGGGCGTGTTCGTCGGCGTTGGCGTCGGAGTCGGTGTCGGCGTCACCGTCGGCGTATTCGTCGGACTCGGCGTGAGGGTCCGGGTTGGGGTACGCGTCGGGACAGGCGTCGGCGTGGCCGTGGGTGCAGGCGTAGCCGTCGGCGTCGGCGTGGCGGACCCGTTGCCGGCCAGGCAGAGAAGGCCGTTGGCATTGACGATCAGCCGATCGCTCTTGGCCGTGCCCTTGATCGACCCGTCGAGAGTGATCGTTCCGCTGGGGGCAGTGACGTCCCCGTAGATCGTCCCGCGGCTGTTCACGGCCACGCCTCCGTCCGTGACCTGGAGTGTAACCCAACCCGGATTCGCCTGACTGCCGATGTAGGCGTCGGCATTGACGGTCGAGATCGTCCGCACCGTGATGATCACCGGTCCGACCACCTTGACGACGGCCTTGCTGTTGAGGGTCAGGGCTTGGAGTTGATAGACTTGGGGCGTGCTGGATCCGGCCACGCCGAAGATGAATCCTTTGCCGGCGCCGGTGCTGGCGATGAACGTGCCGTACGTGCCGGGCGGAACCGCGACGTCGCCGGCATTGGCGTTGAGCGTCAGGTTGCGGACCGTGCTCCAGCTCCCGGCGGAATCGCCCGGGTTGTTCAAGGTCACGTCGCGCGTGCCGGCCGGCGCGGCTGGCGGCGTCAGGGCAGGCAGACTGACGGGGTTGGTGCGGTTCGCGATCTGCCCGAGGCGGGCCCCGTTGTTCAGCGTCACCCGCCAGCCCGATGGCGTAGCCGAGCCCGTACCGACCCGCACTCCGCCGTAGGCGCCGGGAGTGCCATTCACCGTGACGGTGGGCGTTCCGGGTACCAGGAAGTCGCCGTTCAGCAGGGCGGTGGCATTGAAGTTCGTGTCCTCGCCGCTCAACAGCTGCAGATGGCCGTCAATGCGTCCGTTGAGGCCGGGCGCATGGCGGACGACGTGCTGGGCGTCGACCTGGGTCCCGCCCAGCGTCAGCAGGAGGAAAGCGAGAGCCGCGGCGGGCCGGCGAAGGGACAGGAACGAGGGCATGCGCAGGGACGTCGGGAACGGCGAAACGTCCGATCTACCACGACTCTGGTAGGTGGCAAAAAAGAAGAGGCCGGACTATACGCGAGAATTTCCCGACTACGTTTGTTCGCTCTCAGAGGGCCCTTCAGAAGCCCTCCATCGACGGTTGGAAGCAAAAAAAAAGCCCGCCCGGCGAGGCCGGGCGGGCGGGAGAGAGTCTTGGGGAAACTTACTTCTTCGGCGTCGCGGCCGGCTTGGCGGCCGGCGTGGCCGCGGCGGCGGCCGGAGCCGAACCCGCGGCGGGCTTGTTGCGGTTCAGCGCGGTGACGACGTCGTTCGTGAACTCCATGCCGTCCTTGGAATAGAGGAGGATCGGCACGCCGTTGAGGCTCGAGCCGCTCTTGTCGAAGACGAGGTCGTAGCCGTCGGCCTTCACCTTGTCGTTCACGATCTTCATGATCTCCTCGACGATGCCGTTGCGCATACGCACGGCCTGCTCCTGCAGCTGGCGCTCGCGGGTGTTCTTGAATTCCGTGATCTCGCGCTCGAGATTGCGGGTTTCGTTGATCTTCTCGTCGCGCTGCTTGCCCTTCTCGTCGCGGGCAGAAGCGCTCAGGGCCTTGTTCTCGACTTCCTTGTTCAGGTTGTTGATCTCGTCGAGCAGCTTCTGACGGGCCTCCATCCGGTCGTCCATCTCCTTCTTCGCGGCGGCGCGAGCTTCGTTGATGCGGGTTTCGGCGTCCTTGGTCTTGTAGTAGTCCGAGAAGACCTTGTTCATGTCGACCACACCAACCTTCATCTGAGCCTGGGCCGGGGTGGCCGCGGCGAACGCGAAGGCAGCGAGGGCGCTGGCGACTGCGAGGGTGCGTTTCATCATGGTACTGTCGTTGTCTGCGATTTGCGGGATGGATTGCCCGGGGAGATCAGGTCTGACGCCCTCTCAGGCGATTCGTTCAAAGGGGCAGGATGGATGGATGCGAACGGGGCGCATTGCAAGCGCGGACCCCACTTCCGGCTTCAGATTTCGGCGGCCGAACCGGTCAGAACTGGTAGCCGACGTTGAAGTTGAAGCGTCCCTTCTTCGACTGGCGCTCGTCCTCGACGGTGAGCGGAAAGCCGTAGTCGATTCGGATCGGGCCGACGGGCAGATCCAAGCGGAGGCCGACACCTACGTCCGAGGCATAGCGGCTCATGCCGTAGCTCCACGACTTGCGGTGATTCACGCCGCCGTCGTAGAAGACCGCGCCGCGCACCCGCTCCACGATCGGGAAGGTGCCCTCAAACGTCACGCGGGCGAGCGAACGTCCGCCGACTGGATTGTTATTCACGTCGCGGGGGCCCACGTCGCGATAATCAAAGCCGCGCAGCGTATTGGCGCCGCCGAGGAAGAGTCGGTCGTAGATGGGCACGCGGCGGGTGGAATTGGGGTAGGCCACGGACGTGAACTCACCACCGGCAAGCGGCGCCACACCCTGAATCTGCCCTTGGGCGGTCAAGATGATATCGTAGGGCAGGGTGATCCAGTGGCCGAACTCGAAATTGAACCCATAGATCTTGGTGCTCCCGCCGAGCAGTCCGCCGGCTACGAACACCGACAAATCCGCACGGGTGCCCCGGCGGGTGAGGAAGTAGCTGTCCCGCGTGTCCCAAGTCAGGCCCACGGTCACGGCGCTCCGGGTGCGGCTGCCCGTCTCTCCGTAGATGAGATCCAGGTTTCCGCCGGTGTTGGTGGTATTGCTGATCCGGATGTCTTCGTAGCGATATTCGATCCGGCCCGACAGAGCGCGCCAGAGCGGACGACGCAGGCCGATCGCGCCACCGAAGTTGCGCTGATCGTAGATATTGTCCGAGTAGTTGGTGTCGCGGTAGTAGGCTTCGACGCTGAGCGCATTGCGGGTGTCGAACAGATAGGGCTCGGTGAACGCCATCGAGAAGTCGCGGCGGGTCTGGCCGTAAGCCAGCGAGAGGCGGAACTTCTGGCCGCCGCCCGTGAAGGTCGGCCAATTGAGCAGATCGAAGTTGCCCTGAGTCAGGCTGGCCTGGCCGACGAGCTTGTCGACCGAACTGAAGCCGAGGCCGAAGCTCAACTCGCCCGTGCGCTTTTCCTCCAGCACCACATTCATGTCCTTGCGGCCGGGCACCAGCGTGTCGGAGGGATTCACCTCGACCTTCTGGAAGTAGTTGAGGTTCTCGAGGCGCTTCTTGCCGACCTCGGCGAAGACGGTGCTGTAAATGTCGCCGGGGGCCAGCGGCAGTTCGCGACGGATCACCTTGTCCTTCGTGATGGAATTGCCCTCGATGTTGATCCGCTCGAGGTAGCTGATCTGGCCTTCTTCAATCCGATACGTCAGAGCGACCCTACCCGGGCCGGCCGGTTCGGCCTGCGGCTGAATCTGGACGTCCACGTACCCACGAGCTCCGTAGAAGTCGGAAATGATCTTCAGGTCGTCCTTCAGGCCCTTCGGGGTGTAGAAGGACTCCTCCTTCATCTTCAGGAACCGCCGCAGATCGCGCTCGGTCAGGACCTTGTTCCCGTTCACGCCGAGCGAAGCCACCTTGTAGCGAGGCCCTTCGTTGATCACGATGACGAGCGTCACCCGACCTTGCGCATCACGATCGGTGCGGGTCTGCGCCACTTGCATGTCGATGAAGCCGCGGTTCTGATACATTTCGCGGACCGCGTCGAGGTCCTCCCGCAGGAGGCTCTGATCCAGGCGCCCATCCTTCGTGAAGAAGCTGAAGATGGTCTTCGGCTTCGTGTTCTTCATTTCCTTGCGGATAGCGCGGCGGGAGACGTTGTTGTTGCCCTCGATGCGGATGTAGTTCAGCGCCGACTTGCCGCCCTCGTTGATGGCGAAATAGACGATGCCATTCCCGGCGGCCTCGTCGCGCGTGACCTTGTACTGGACGTCGACATCGCCGAAGCCGCGGCCCTGATAGAGCTCGATGATGGCTTGGCGGTCGTTCTCGATCAGTTCCTCGCTCAGGCCGTTGCCTTCCTTCGTCTTGATCGCCTTCGAGACCCGCCGGGCCGGAACGCGGGTGGCGCCCTCGATGATGACCTCCTTCACCACCAGACGGCCCTGCACGATGACGATGACGCGAACCCCGCCGCCGGCCTGCTCGCCGAAGATACGGACATTGGAGACATCACCCGTCTTATAAAGATTGCGCACGTCTTCCTCGACGCCGGCCTGGCTGAAAGGCTGGCCCACCGTGGTGCGCATGTTCGAAAGAATGCGCTCGCGGCTCACATTGGCTGGACCGGCGAAGCGAATTTCGATCGCTCGCACCGTGGCGCCTTCCCGGGCCGGAGGACCCTGAGGACGGGCGGCGGCCTGCGAGCGTGCGCGTTGCTGCTGGCCCTCAGCCACCGGGCTGAGTGCCAGCGCGGCGAAAACGCCGGCGAGGACGATGCGGCCGAGCGGCGCACGGGACGAACGGAGGGACGAAATCATGTGGCAGGTGGGATGGCGGGGCAGTGAGGCGAGGGTGCCGGAGAGCCCGAACTCGGAAGCCCGCAGTGTGAGGAGTCACGGGCGAAGGTCAACTGGGGAAAGCACGCCAGGCGCGGGATTTTCGCGCCTGCCAGAAGGGCGCCCGGAACCCGCATCCATGCGGTTCGCCAGACGGCCCGGGGCAGGGCCGCTCCGCCGCTGCGCGAGGTCCGACGCGAGCGTTGGTAAGATCGCCGTTTTGAGGTCAGGCGCGGACTCAACTGGCCGGTTCGGCCGTGCCCACCACCTCGGCCCGACGCTCCACCGGTCGGGCAGCGCGCTGGGCAGCCAGATGGCGCATCGCAGCGAAGGCGAGGAAGAGCCCCTCCACCACGAGGAAGCCGATGACGTACTCCTCGCCGCCGATGCCGAAGCCGTAGCTGTGCAGACCCGCGCCGAGGACGAAATTCACTCCGTACCAGGCCATCAGGACGGCCGAGAAGCAGATGCAGCTGCCCATGGCGACGCCGAAATGACTCCACCAGCCGGCGATGCGGCCGTGGATGGCCACGATGTAGCAGAGCAGCGCGATGAAGGCCCAGGTCTCCTTCGGATCCCAGCCCCAGAAACGGCCCCAGGAGTAATTTGCCCAGACCCCGCCGAGGATGGTGCCGGCAGCGAGGAGAAGGGTGCCGAGCTGCAGGATCCGATAATTCCAGAAGTGCAGCGTCTGATCCTTCGCCGTCTCCTGCGGCCAGAGCGCGTAGCGGGCCAGGATGATGTGCCCGAAGGCCATGCCGAGGATGAAGGCGCCGTAGCTGGCCGTGATGCTGAGCACGTGGACCGTGAGCCAGAAATTGTCCCGCAGCACCGGGACCAGCGGGTCGATGTTGGCCGGCATGGCGATCGGCATCTGCAGGACCAAACCAAGGCAGAGCGCAGCGACGGGCAGCGAGGCCAGGAGATAAATGGTGGCCCGATAGCGCAGGTAGAAGAAGAACGAGAATAGCACCGCGATGAAAGCCACCCAGAGGACCGACTCGAACATGTTCGTCACCGGCGGACGCCCGGCGATGATGCAGCGCAGCGTGATGCCCAGGGCCATGAGCAGCAGCCCGGCGACCGCCGCCGCCATCCCCACCCAGTTGAAGAATCGCGGCATGCCGTCACGGGCGGCATAGACTCCCAGGCCGACGAGACCGAGGAGGAACAGCCAGGCGCTGCGCGAGAAGGCGTGCAGATGGTTGTAGAAGGACTCCAGGTTCAGCTCCCGCTCGGTCGGATACACCGAGGGCGAGAGGCTGCGCAGCCCCAGCCGCAGTTCGCGCGAGTTCAGCGCGAAGTTGAAGGCGTCGCCCGCAGAGTAGGACTTGGCCATGCCCTGCAGGGCGGTGGTGACCTTCGAGAAGTCGTCCTCCTTGTAGTATTGGCCATACTGCGGCGGAATAACCCAGGGCTCCTTCACCGAATTGCGGGCCGGCACCACCAGGAAGGTGCTGCCCTGCGAGAGCGACATGAACAGGCCGATGCGCGAGGAGACACTTTCGACTTCCTGCTGCATGCGGTCGAGCACCACCTTCTCGTCGCCAGCCTGCACGCGGATCTGGTGCACGGCCTTGGCCATTTTCTCGAGTTCGGCGGACTTCGAGAGCTGCTCGTAGGAGAAGCGCTTCTGCGCGGGGTCGAGCCCGAGTTTTTCCACCAGCGGACGGTGGCCGACGAGAATCAGGGGCTCCTTCTTCCAATCGTTCGTCTCCAGCAGCATGGAGAGCAGGAAGTCGCAGCCCGACCACACCCGCCCGCCGGCCGATTTGTAGGCATCCTTGCCGGTGATGCGCAGGAGCGACTCCCGGGCGTAGGTGTCGATGGGTTTGCGGCGGCCGCCGTCCTGCACGGCGAGCTTGCCGAATTCTTTGAAGTCTCCCTCGGTCAGCTCCGCCGCGGCAAACGCGGAGGAGGCGAGGGTGGCGACGAGGGCGAACGCAAGGAGGGCAGTACGGATCATGGTCGGTCGGTCGGTCGCGACGGTTTGCCGCAGCATGTGCCATCCGGCGCGGAGTGCCAGCGAAACCGGCGCTGCCGACCGACCCCCGGGCAGATTTGTCAGTCCGCACCGCGGGCGACCCGCAGTCGCAGGAAGCGGCGCGGTTGGCTCGTCGCGCCGACCGCATCGGTCACCAGCACGCTGCCATTCGCCTCGCTCACGCTCGCCCCGGGCTGCACGACCCAACCGGCCGGGCCGGTCTTTGTGGCCAAGGGCTGCCAGACGGCGGCCGCGAGATCGGAGCTAGCTTCGACAGTGAGGACCAGACCGGTCGCCGCTTGGTTGCGGGCAAAGGCGAGGGTCGTCCGGCCGGCCCCGTCGAGACCCACCGTCGGCGCGGGGGTGGCGCGGGTCGGATCGCTGTCGAGCGCGTACTCGACGAGATTGGCCAGGCCGTCGCCATCGAAATCGGCATTTGGGCCGGCCTCCGGCGCGTTGGCCTGCGCGCCGAATCTGGCCAGACGCCAGGCCTCGAACGGCCGGTCGGCGATGGTGAGGGTCGCGCCCGTCATCGCGCCGAGCAGCGCGTTGCCCGTCGGCCCGCTGAGTTGCAGCAGCACCGTCTTCGAGCCCTCGGCCAAGCCATCGGACAGAATCGGCACGAAGGCAGTCTTCGCGGTACTGTCGCCGTCGGCCCAGTTCAATGTGACGGAGATGGGCGTGTAGTCGCTGCCGGCCACGGCAGTGCCGCCGGCGACGGTCGACACGTTCACGCTGATCGCGCCGCTGGCACCGAGCGCGCGCTCGACGCTGATCGCGGCCTGCACGGTCGCGCCGGCTTCGCCCACCGCATAGTTGCCGCTGGCGAATTGCAGACGGCCGGAGACCGGCAATTGCTGGATCCAGTCGCGCAGCAGGGCCCGCTGGGAGAGCAACATCGGGTCGCCGGGACGCATCGACGTGCCGACCTGCGGGAGCGTGGCATTGACCTTCTCCAGCAGGTAGCTCCGCCCGGGCGCCCCCGGCTCGACCAGCAGTACGCCGGGCGCCTCGGCGCTTTCGTGATTCACGAGGGCGGCGAACGCGGCCCCGCTCTGCAGATCGAGGCCGCCGCTGTTGGTGGCGATGTCGTTGTGACAAGCCTGGCAGGAGACGGTGAAGATCTGCGGCTGGATGTGCGTGGCCAGCGTGACGTTGGGCGTGGGTGCGATGCCGGACAGGTCGGTCTCCCCCACTCCGCCGTCGTAGAGCCCGAGCACGAGGTTCTGCACCACCGCTTCGCCGGCCGGCACGAAGACAGCGCGCCGCACTCGACCGTGCGTGGCGGTGAGGGTGTCGGCCGTGGTGTCGAGGTGAAAGGTCGCGCCGCCGACCCCGGGAGCGAGGGGAATGTGGTAGAAGCCCAACACATCGGGTACGAGCCGATGCGGCATGCCGCTGCTGCCGAACGGCGTCCCGCCGAGGAAATCGCGCCCGCCGAGGAAGCCCTGCCAGTTCCCGGCCGCGCCGCGGGAAAGACCGAGGTCGACCCGGGCCGGGTGGCCTTTGGTATCGAGCACTCGACCGCGCAGGAGCGTGTCGGACAGACGGAACTGCACCGTGGCCGCCTGAGCCGGCGCGGTCGTCGAAAGCAGCAGGCCCGCGAAGGCGGCCTGCAGGCCATCCGCCGCCGGCTCGCCGGCCGACACCACCAGGCCATCGCCGGTCAGCTGGAGCCCGAGGCTGGCTTCGATGACGCCGCCGGCCGGGACGGCGAGCGCATTCCCCTGCGGCCCGCTCCCGCCCGCGATGGGCTGCGGCGTGACGCCATCGCGCCGGTAGAAACACAGCTCCGTCGCGACCGCCAGCGGCGTGCCGCCGAGGGTGGCATCGAGAATCTGGCCGGTGAGCTGGAGCGCAGTCTGATGGAAAGCGGTCACCACGCTGCTCTGCGTGTGCGTCAGACCGAGGGCGTTGGTCACGGTCAGGCTGACCGTGTAGACGCCGGGCTGCGGGAAGGTGTGCGTCGGATGCTGCTGATTCGACGTCGTGCCGTCGCCGAAATTCCAGCTCCAGGCCGAGAGCGAGCTGCCGGGAGCGGTGGAGGTGTCGGTGAACGTGACCGGCAGCGGCGTCTGCCCCGTGGCCGGCGTGGCAGTGAAGCTGGCCACCGGCGCCGTGCCGCCCACGAAGCGGAGACGGCCGAGGCGATTGCCGCCGCCGGTGGAGGCGCCCTGGCCACTGTCCGTGTAGTAGAGCGCGCCATCCGGCCCGGGCTGGAGACTGGCCAGGATGTAGCCGGTGAAGCCGGTGTAGAAGATGCCGCCGTTGTCCTCGGGTAGCGGCGTCAGCGTGTCGAGGTTGGCGCCGGTCAGCCGCCCGCGCGTCAACTCGCCGAGACCGGTCGAGGTGTTGAACCGGGCATTGTATAGAATGGGGCCGCCATCGGGCGCGAACGGCCCGCCGCGCAGGATGGCGATACCGACGCGCGAAGGGCCCGAGGTCGCCAGAATGCGGCGCTGGCCGTCGGCCGAGTCGGTCAGGAAGGCATTGTCCCAGCCGCCGTCGGCCGCCCGGGCGATGCGGGCGGTGCGGTCGGTGCCGTCGCCGTTTTCCGAGATATAGAGCACATCGGGAATGGGCGCGGCGGGATCGAAGGCGAAACGGAAGGGATTGCGGTAACGATGCGACCAGACGCGCGAGCGGACCGTCGTGGCGTCGTTGTTGTCGTAGTACGGATTGCCCGGCAGGCCGCGGCCGTCGGCAGCGCTGAGCTTGAGGATCTTGCCGTTGTAAAGGCCCAGGTCGCTGACGAGGTTGCGGTTTCCGTCATCGCCGATCATCACGTAGAGATTATGCGGATCGCTCGGATGGAAAGCGATGTCGCCCGCCTTGTGCACGTTGTTCGCATTCGGCAGGCCGCCCAGCAGGATCGTCTCGGAGCCTGGCACCGCGGTCGTGAAATCGACGCTGGCGGTGAGTCTTGAAATGCGCTGATCGGTCGGAGTCGAGTAGAGGACGTAGAGGAAGCGGTTGTTGGCGAAGTCGGGATCGAGCGCCAGGCCCAGCAATCCGCGCTCGCCGTCGGTGTTCACCTGCGCGACGAGGTCCGCGAAGACGGTGGGGTTGAGAAACGGTCCCTTGTTGATGGGCGCCTTGGGCTGGCCCGGACCCTCCATCTGCACGAGGAGCGACTGGCCGCCGCCGGCCTCGAAATACTCGACCTTGATGGCGTGCGTGCCGGCCGCGAGCACGACGCTGCCCGACTTCTCCGTGGCCCCGTGGGTGCCGTCGTGATTCACCACCAGCGCGCCGTCGATGAAGAGCCGGCTGCCGTCGTCGGACGCGAGATAAAACGTGTAGGTGCCGGCCGTCGGGAGCGTGATCTGGCCGGTGAAGCGGAAGCCGAAGTTGTCGTCGCGCAGGCGCGGCGTGAGCGTGAAGCTCGTGACCGTGCCGCTCGCCACGGGGGCGAGCGCATCGAAATTGGGGATCGCCGTCCAGGCCGTGGCGGTCTCGTAGTATTGATACGCGATCGGCGTCGTGTCCGAGTTGGGCGTGAAGCGGAGAATGCGCCCCTGCTTTTCGGTCACCCACATCCGGCCGGCGGCGTCGAAACGGGCGGTGATCATGCCGTTCCCGCGATAGACTTCCTCGTCGACGAAGCCAGGCACCGTGAAAGTCGGAGCAGCGGTGAGCACGGAAGCGACGGCCGCCAGCGCGGCCCCGAGCAGGAGTTGGCGAATGTTCATGTGCGATGCCCTGGCAGCCCCCGCAGCGTAGGCAGGAAACGGGCCCAAAGACGGCGCGCGCCGAAGTGCGCCAATGGCTGCATCCGCTATGGCAATTCCAAGCCGACGCAGGATCTGCCGGCCCCCTTTTTCGGGTGACTGCTACGATTCAGTGGGGTCGTAGCGCTCCACGAGCCCGCCCAGCAGGAACACGCCACCGAGCGCTTCGACTACCAGGAACACGAACGCTACCGCCAGCGCGACGACTCCGGCCCAGAAGGCGCTGAGCGCGAAGGATGCCACCAGGAAGGTCGCGAGCGCCGCCAGCGCCACCGGCACCAGAGCCGCGGCCGAGAAAAGGGTCTGGCCGAAGAACGAGATGATGCGCACGCCGGTCGCCTCGATGCCGGCCTGTTCGCCGGGCCGGAACCAGCCGGGAAAGAGCAGCGGCGCGGCCGCCGGCACGAGGCTCAGCACGAGATTGAGCGCGGGCAACAGGGGCACGGCGAAGAAAGGCAGCCCGAGCAGGTCGGGCCGCGGGAACTTCTGCCCCGAGGCCACGGCCACCAGCACGCCGAAGCAGACGGTCTGGAGCAGCGCGGCGAGCAGGGCCGGCAGCAGCAGTTGTCCGAGGACCATTTGCCAGCCGGTCAGGGGCCAGGCTTTGGCCGCATCGCCCGCGGCCATCTCCATTTGCAGGGACCGGCCGCTGACCAGCGGCAGAAAGACGAAAGACGTGATGAGTCCGACGGCGGCGAAGGCCACCGCCATGCCCAGGATGGTCGGGCGGAGGTTCGTCTGGGCCAGCACGATTCCCAAGCCTGCAAGTCCACCAACGACGGCCGTGGCAATCCAGACCGCCCGACGCCCGCCGATCTGCAGCAGCGTCTTCCACATCAGGGCGACCCACGGCACGCCCCGACTGCGCAGGCGAAAAACGGCCCTGCGCGCCAACGTAGGCGGTTGGCGCACGCGGCTTTGTCCGTCCCGCCGCGCGGCGGCCAGCTCGGCCATGACCTTCGATTGCGCGATGGAGGCTTCCTCGAAGGCGACGTCGGCCCTGGTGACCCAGAGGTAATGCGCGCCCAGCAGGGTCAGGGCGGGCAAGGCGGCGAGGGCAAAGGCGGTCGCGTTCGGCGCGAAGAAGGGCGTAACGATCAGGCGGAAGGGGAAGAGAATCCACGGCGCCGGGCCGCTCGAGAGCACTTCCCGCAGGTATTTCACGAAACCTCCGCGGAGGAACAGATCCTCGAAGGCGGGGGCCTGTGGCGCGGCTTGGCGCCAGAGCACCAAGAGGGCGATCAATCCCGCCAGCACGCCCAGCGCGGCCAGGCGGCGCCGGGCATTGCTCAGGCCCCGATCGTAGAGCCGGGTGAGGGTGAAGGAGGCGCCCAGGCGATGCATCTGGACTGTCGCCAGGATGAGCCACCAGCCGGCGGCGTGGATGAGGGCGAGTCCGTCGCGGGATTGTCGGCCGGAGAGGAAGGTGAAGAGCCCGGCCAGCAGGAGCAGTCCGAGCTGCGACTTGAGCAGCTTGTAACGCACCAAGGTCTGGCGGCTGACCGGGCCGGGCAGGAGGAAGGCCAGCTCGGACTCGGTGAACGTCAGGGCTGCGCGCGAGGACGGCAGCAGCCAGGCGCCGACCAGCAGGAAAATCAGCAGCAGGAGCGCCGCCACCTGGATGAGGAAATCGAGATCGGGCACCGCCGTCGGCATCGAGTCCGTCAGCCGCGGGCGTCGGCCGAAGCGATCCCCGCCGCGCATCGGACCCGTGAAGAGCCAGTAGAAGTAGCCCGCGCCGACGATCACCCCGACGAGGTATTTCGGCTGGCGCAGCCGGCGCAGGCGCGAGAGCACCGCATTCCAGGCGGACCGGGTGGCGAGAAAGACGAGGGCCGAGTTCATTGGCCGGCATCGGCTCCCGCCAGACGGACGAAGACGTCCTCCAGGCTCACGTCCGGCCCCCCGTGGGCCAGGCGAATCTCCTCCAGCGTGCCGTGCGCGACCTTGACCCCGCGCACGAGAATGAGCACGTGGCTGCAGAGTTCCTCCAGCAGGTGGAGGAGGTGCGAGCTGAGAATGATGGCCGCGCCGGCCTGCGCCTGGGCGGCGATGATGTCCTTGGTGCGGCGGATGGCGAGCGGGTCGAGCCCGGTCAGCGGCTCGTCGAAGAACATCACCTTCGGCGCATGCAGGAAGCCGCAGGCCAGCGCCACCTTTTGCTTCATGCCGCGCGAGAGCTCGCCGGGCAGCGTGTCGGCCTTCTCGGTCAGTTCGAGCTGCGCCAGCAGCTCGCGCGAGCGCGCCGGCACATCGCCTTCCACCTGGTAGAGCCGGGCGATGAACTCCAGGTGCTGCGCGACTGTCAGGTAGTCGAAGAGCCTCGGCTCGTCCGCGAAGTAGGCCAGGGTGCGCTTGGCCGCCACCGGCTCCTGCCGCAGATCCCGGCCATCGATCCGGATGCTCCCCTCGGTGGGCGGGATGATGCCGGCCAGGCAGCGCAGGCTGGTCGTCTTGCCGGCGCCGTTCGGGCCGACGAGGCCGAGGATTTCGCCGGGCCCCACCCGGAAGGAAAGATCGCGCACGGCGGAGAACTCCCCGTAGGATTTGGCCAGCTGCTCGACTTCGATCATCGCCCCACCCTGCCCCGACCTTCGCCAAGTGCAAAATCGCGGGGGCGGCGGCACCAGCCTTGCAGCTTCCGCGGCGGCTGACACCATGGCGGCACCACGCGAGATGGCCGCCCAAGAACCGCTCAACTACGGGCACTACCACGTGCACCGCCGGGCCGATGGCGGCCCCTGGGTGCTCGGGGTCGGCGGCATGGGGGTGACCTACAAGGCGGTCGATACCCGGTTGCACGTGGACGTTGCGCTCAAGGTCATCCATCCCGCCCGCATCGCCGATCCCGACGCGGCCCGGCTGTTCATCCGCGAGGCGCGCGCGGCGGCGAAGGTGTACCATCCGAATGTCGCGCCGGTCGTCTTCCTCAACGACGAGCCGGGCCGCGTCTTCTACGCCATGGAATACGTCGATGGCGTTTCCCTCTACGTCTGGCTGCGCAAGCAGGGCTCGCTCTCCGTCGGCCAGGCGCTGGCGTTTGCCGAGCAGATCGCCGCCGGGCTGGGCGCGATCCACGAGCACCACCTGGTGCATCGCGACCTCAAGCCCGCCAACGTCATGGTGGTGCAGTATCCGAGCGATCACCCCCGGCATCGCTCGCTCACCGCCAGCGGCGGCTGCCACCTCAAGATCATCGATTTCGGCCTCGCCCGCGGCGCCGGCGAGCCGGGCTCGACGCCCGATCCGAACGCACCCATGCCAACGCTCGGCTTCCGCGGCACGGCCGGCTACGCCAGTCCGGAGCAATGCGAGGAGCACTCCGATCTCGACGGGCGCTCCGATCTCTACGCGCTCGGTTGCATGCTTTGGGAGTTTCTGCGCGGCCGGCCGCCGTTCGTCGGGAAGACGCATCGCGAACTGCTCAACCAGCAGGTCGCCGCGCCGCCACCGTGGGCCGAGTTGCAGGGCTTCCCGGAGGCGGTTGTCGGCATTCTACGCCGGCTCCTGGCCAAGCGACGGGAGGATCGGTTCCCCGATGCCGCCACGGCGGTGGAGGCGATCGCCCTGGCCCGCCGTGATCTAGGTACGACGGGGGCCGCCCAGGCCACCATTCCGCGCGGCAGCGACGCCGCGCCGGCCCCGGGATCGACGCTGGTGCAGGCGAAGACGCCCACGGTCGCGGCGCCACCCACCGAGCGCACGGGCACGCAGATCACGGTGCAGCTGCCGGCCAAATGGTGGGTGAGCATTCTCCTGCTCGTCGGTCTGCTGGGAGGCCTCGCCATCTGGGTCTTCGCGCCCCGGACCGATCCGCGGCTGCGCCAGTTCACCACGGGCGTGTCGCCGACCAAGCCCGACGCGGAGACGGCGGCGCGGCGGCGATTCATCGCGGTCCTGCCGTTCAACAACATCACCGGCGAAAAGGAGACCGACTATTTCGCCGACGGCATCCACGACGACATCCTGACCACCCTGGCCAAGGTGCGCGATCTGCGCGTCATCTCGCGGGCCACCGCCATGCGCTACCGGGGCAAGGAGATCAAGCTGCGGGAGATCGCCAACGAGTTGGGGGTCGGCGCCGTGCTCGAAGGCAGCGTGCGGCGTTCCGGCAACCGCGTCCGTGTGACCACGCAGCTGATCGACGTCGACAGCGATCAGCACCTCTGGGCGGAGACCTACGACCGCGAGATCACCGACATCTTCGAGATCCAGAGCGCCGTGGCCAAGGACATCGCCCGCTCGCTGGAGGCCAATCTCACCCCCAACGAGCAGAAGGTCATCGACCAACGTCCGACCCGCAACACCGAGGCTTACGAGCTGTATCGCGAAGCGCGGGTCATGATGTCACGTACCTCCATTTCGGGCGAATCGCGCAATCAGGTGGCGCGGTTGCTCGAGCGGGCCATCGCGCTCGACAAGGACTTTGCCCTCGCGCATGCCCAGCTCTCGCGAGTCTACGCCGAGATGTTCTGGTTCGGCATCGACGAGTCGCCCGAACGCGTCGCGCGGGCCCGCGAACTGGCCGAGAGGGCAGCCCGGCTGCGGCCGGACTCCGCCGAGGCACACGTCGCGCTGGGGGAGATTTTCTATCGCTACGATCGCAATTTCGAAAGCGCGCTGCGCGAATTCCGCACCGCGGTCCATTTCGAGCCGAGCAATCCGGTGGCGGTCGAAAGCGTCGGCTTCGCGCTGCGGCGGCTCAACCGCTGGGAGGAATCGACGAAGAGCTTCCTCGATTCCGCGCGCCTGTCGCCAGACGATGCGCAAAAGCAGCTGGCGCTGGCCGAGCAGCTGTTCGTCACCAAGCGCCCGAAGGAGGCCCTTCCGTTCTATAAGAAGGCGACCGACCTCTCCGGCAACCGCAACTGGGAGTACCACTACCATCTCTGCCAGTACGAGATCGACGGAGATTGGGACAAGTTCGTCCGCCGCGTGAAGCCGCTCTTCACGACGATCGACGCCGAAACTCGTTGGATGCTCCTCGAGTTCACCGGCGACGAGGCCGGGGCCCTGCGGGCCGTGGCCGAGCACAAAGGCGATGACATCGGCACCGGTAACACCGCGGTGCCGAAATCGCTGGTCACCGGCCTGATGCTGATCCGTCGGGGCGACCTGCAGGAGGGCCGGGAACGCTGCGCCGCGGCGGTCGAGGCACTCCGCGCGCGCGTGGCGGCCCACCCCAAGCGGGCCGAGCTTCGGATCCGCCTCGCTCAGGCCTATGCCGGGGTGCTCGATCGGGAGGCCGCGCTCCGCGAGGGGGAGCAGGCCATGCGCGACCTGCCGGAATCGGCCGATCCCATCGCCGGTCGACACATCGCGCTGGATTTCGCCGAGGTCTGCGCGCTCCTGGGCGAGGCCGACCGCGCCTGCGAAATCCTCGAGCGGATGGTGACCGTGGAGATCAAGTTCACCCGCCGGATGGCCGCCCGCACCCCGGCCTTCGCCTGCCTCAAAGGCTTCCCGCGCTTCGATCGGCTGATCGACGCGGCCAAGCCTTACTGAGCGCCGAGCGCTTCGGGTCCGCCATCCGACTCAGCGTCGGCCTGTCGGAACCCTGGGCTTGGCGGGGTGGTGAGCCCGCGACGATTCGGAGGTGTGGTCCACCCAGGCCACGCAGGCGAGCACCAGACCCGCCACGAAGAGCACCAGCATGGCGCCCACCAGCCGCTCGGTCGGGACGAAGGCGCAGACGCCTCCCCCGGTGAATGCGTAGACGAAAGCCACCGCCGGCCAGTTGAGGAGGAGATCGTTCTTCATGCCGCAATCTCGCCCGCGCGGGCGCGCGACCTCTCCGCGCCTTGGCGAACCTGCTCCCAACCTTGCCCGGCCTGCGATCCGCAGCTTCCCGCCGCCAGCGACGTCACTGCGCGCCGCGCGGCGATGGAGGATTCGGCGGACATCTGGATTGCTCTCCGGCGGGGCCTCTCCCGCGCTAAACGTCGGATGATGCGTTTCAGCGAAATCGCTCCAGCCAGGCGCGCACGAAGGCGTCGGCTTCGTCGAAGTCAGCGGTCAGGATCAGCTCCTCCGCCGCGAAGAGCCGGGCGTAGGTGCCATCGGCCACCGAGCGCTCGAAGGCGGCCCAGCTGGCCTGAACGGCCGCATCGGCCAGCACGCGCGGACGCTGCCGATTGCGCGCCAGGCAATCGGCCAACGGCGTGCGCAGGCCGCAGCCGAGCGAGTGGTAGCCGAGTTCCCGCCCGGCCTCGATCTCGATCTGGAACACCGGTGGTTTGTCGCCCGTGGTTTCGAAGGCCAGATTCCGGCCCTCCTGCCGCCAGCCCGGGACGCGCCCCCACAGCTCGAGCGTGACCTGGGCCCGCAGCTCGCGGAACTCCCGGCGTTCGCGGTCGCCATGGTCGGCCACCGCCAGCTTCAAGCCCTGGGCCTGCATGCGGCGCTCCAGTTCGTCGTCCGCTTGCACGCGCTGGAAGCCGGCCAGCGGCAGGCGCTCCAGCAGATCCGACTTGCCGGAGCCAATCGGGCCGAAGATCCAGAGGGCGAGCGGAGCTTTCATGCCCGGGCAGTCATGCGGTCATGGTGGGCTCGCCGGGCCGCCTCTGGCAAGCGCGACGCGTCTGCCGGTTCGGTAACCCGGGCCCGGCCGCGGTGTATCGAGGTTGTGCCTCCTGCCCTCCCCCTCCGCCCCACTGCCCCGCCGCCTCCCCTTCCGGCGGCGCTCGAGCGGCCCAGTCTGCTGCCGCTCGGGCTCGTGCTGGGAGTAGCCGGGTTCCTGGCGCTCGCGCTCGGCCGGGGAATCGGCTTCGGCTGCCAGTTTGCGACCGCTTCCGTGCCCCTCGGTCCGCTGCTCGCCCTCGCGGTGATCTGCGCCTTGATCGAGCTGTCCTTTCTCGCGGCCTGCGGGCTGGGGGCCTGGCGGGAGCGCGTGGTGGCCGTCGCCACGCTGGCGGCCGCCCAGGTTCTCGCCTTGCTCGCGCTCGGCAGCTGGCTCGCCGCGCATGCCGACCTGCTCGGCTGGAGTCTGGCCGTGATCATCGGTCTGCTCTTCCTCCTGCTCTTGGCGGTGGCGGTCGTCGCCTTGTTCTCGCTGCTCCGTGCCATCGTGTATTGGCGGCTTTTTCGCGATCCCCGCGTCGGCTGGCTGGCCCCGCTCCTGACACTCACTCCCGGCCTCCTGGCTGCGCTCATTTGGCGGCTGCTGGGCTGATTCACCGCACGGCGCGGCGGATGGCCGCGATGTGGCGGGTTTCGAAATCGACCCGATCCCCGGCCCGCAGCAGTCGGGAGCAACCAGGGTCGGTGTCGAGAATACCGGTGCCCTGCTCGCCGGCCACCTGGCAGACCAGGACCCAATGGCGCTCGATCTGCAGAAACGGACCATGCCGATCGAGCCCGCGAAAGCTGAGGCGCAGCTGCACGCGATCCCCGGCCTGCAGTTGCATCAGCTCCGCCAGATCGACAGCGGTGGGAGCAAAGAAACGCGGCCGCCGACTGAGCAAGGCATCATCCAGCTCCCAGGCCTCGGTGGTGGCATCAAAGGTCATGACCGCGAAAACGTCCGGTCACGCCGGGGGAAAGGGCACGAGGGATCACCCCCATCTGTTTGCGGTTTCTGCGCCGGAGTTACGGATAATGTCACCTTTTCGAGCCAGCCAGAAAAAAGCCCCCGCCGCGGACCGCGGCGAGGGCGTCGAAAATTCCTGGACCCTGGCGCCTTAGAGCGACGCGATGGACTCGCGCAGCTTCTCCTTGGTCTCGCCCGTTCGCTTTTGCAGCCGGCCGAGCAGTTCTTCGTCCTTGCCTTCCGCGAAGAGCAGATCGTCGTCGGTCAGCTGGGCGTACTTTTGCTTGAGCTTGCCCTTCACTTCGTTCCAGGAGCCCTTGAATTGCAGTTTGGTCATATGTGCTTGGGGGTTGAGGTTGCGTTGTTCGGGAGCGCGCGCTCCCCGATGTCCTGTCCTGCAGGGATGGTGCCAGCCCGCGCCTCCAGAGTGCGCCGGCGCCGGCCGGGTTCCGGCAGCCGCATCCTGCACGTCGCCGTCGCGACGTCTCATTGCATCCCGCAATGCTGCGCGTCCGGGTCGGACATTCCTAAGAAATCGCCGGCCGAGGCCCCACCGACATGCGATGGGGAGCGAAGCAGGATTGCACCACCCGGGGTGTGCCGTGCCGGCTCCTTCATGACCCGCTCTCAATCGACGTCGCGTTTCGTCCTGGTCACGCTGGCCTGCGCCCTCTCGCTGGCCGCGCTGATCTTTACGATGCTCAGCATGGCCCGACTGCGGAACAGTCTGCAGGTGCTGCGCCGCTCCAACGACGCGCGAATCGCGCTGGAGATGATGCTGTCCGCGCTCAAGGACGCAGAGACCGGCCAGCGCGGCTATCTCCTCTCGGGGGAGGAGGTCTATCTGAAGCCCCTCGAAGACGCGCAAAATTCCCTGCCTGGGCTTTTCGCCAAACTCTACGCCTTTGCCGCGGACAACCCCGGGGACCAGGCACGCTACACGGAGCTGCAGAAGCTCGTCGACCGAAAGCTGGCGGAGCTGCGCGAGTCCGTGCTGCTCCGCCGGCGTTTGGGCCGGGAGGCGGCGACCGACCGCGTTCTGACCGGCGAAGGACGGGAGCTCATGGAGACGATCCGCGAACGGCTGGGCCGCCTCATCCAGCTGCGCCACAACCTGCACGAGGAGCGGCGCAACGCGATGTGGGTGGAGCTGAGCACCGGCGAAATGGCTGCCGTCGGCTCGGGCGCCCTGGCGCTGGCCTGCGGCGGGCTGGCTTTCTTCATGTTCCGCGCCGCCATGCGCAAGCTGGCGGAGTCCGAGCGTCTGGCCCAGGCGAAGCTGGCGGCCGAGCGCGCCGACCGCGAGAAGAGCGCCTTCCTCGCCACCATGAGCCACNNAACATGAGTCACGAGATCCGCACGCCGATGAATGCGATCCTCGGCTTCAGCGAGATCCTGCGTGGCGAACTGCGCGACGAGCGGCTGCGGGGCTTTGCCGATTCGGTGCTGATGAGCGGGCGCTCGCTCCTGCGGCTGATCAACGATGTGCTCGACCTCTCGAAGATCGAAGCCGGCCGCATGGAGATCCGCTTGGAAGCGACCGACCTGCGCGCGGTCGGGCGCTTCATCGAGCGCATCTTCGCGCAGCAGGCCAAGGAGGCCGCGCTGCACTGGAGCGTGGCCGTGGCCGAGGATCTGCCGCCGTCGGTCCTGATCGACGAACTGCGCCTGCGCCAGATCATCCTGAATCTCGTCGGCAACGCCTTCAAATTCACCCGCGCGGGCTCGGTCGAGCTCATTATTTCCGGACGGCGCGGTGCCACCGAAGTCCGCAGCCGCATCGTCCTGACGGTCGAGGTGCGCGACACCGGCTCCGGCATCCCGCCCGAGAAGCTGCAGGAGATTTTTGAGCCCTTCGTCCAGGCCGGCGCCAATGCCCGGGCTGAGACCCGGGGCACCGGGCTGGGCCTGGCCATTGTGAAACGGCTGGTCGGGCTGATGGACGGCGACGTGCGGGCCGAAAGCGAGCTGGGGCGCGGGACGACGTTCTTCGTCGAGTTCCCCGAGGTGGAGATTTCCTCCCGCCTGGCCACGGGCTCGCGCGAGGATTCCTGGACGGAAGCGCTGGATTTCAACGAACTGCGCGCCGCCCGCATCCTGGTGGTCGACGACAACGAGACGAATCGCGAGCTCGTGCGCAGCATTCTGGCTCGCACGCACCACCGATTGCTCGAGGCCGGCGACGGCCGTGAGGCGGTCTCGCGGGTCCTGCGGGACCGTCCGGACGTCGTGCTGATGGATGTGCGCATGCCCGGGCTCAACGGGCACGAGGCGCTGGCGGAGATCCGCAAGTGCACGGGCTTCGAGCTGCTGCCGGTCATCGCGGTCACCGCTTCCAGTCTCAGCGACGAAGAGCAGAATCTGCGGGAACACTTCAGCGGCTACATCCGCAAGCCTTTCTCCCGCGCCGAGCTTTACGCGGAGCTGGCCGCTTTCCTGCCCCGGGAGACGCGGCTGGCGGAATCGGTCCCGGAGGAAGCCAGCGCCCTGCCCCTCCCCGCCGCCGAGGCGAACCGACTGCGGCGGCTGGCCCAAAGCGACTTCCCGCGCGTGCGCGACGGCCTGGCAGCCAAGGATGTGCGCGAATTCGCCCAAGCGCTGGAGGCCATCGCCGAGAGCGGTCCCGGCTGCCCCGGCCTGCGACGCTTCGTCTCCGATCTGCGGCAGGCGACCGATGCCTTTTCCGTTTCCGAAATGGAGAGCGTGCTTGCGCGCTTTCCCGATTTGATCGAGCGGCTTGCCCCCGACCATCCCGTCCAAGATGAATGAAGTCCCCGTCACCGGAACCGTGCTGGTCGTCGACGACCAGGAAGAGAACATCAAGGTGGTGGGCTCGGTGCTGAGCCTGATGGGCTACGAAATCATGCCCGCCCTGAGCGGCGAGCAGGCCTTCAAGCGGTTGGCGGCGCGCCAGCCCGATCTCATCCTGCTCGACGTGATGATGCCCGGCACCGACGGACTGACGGTCTGTCGCGAACTCAAGAGCGACGCCCGCTGGGCCAACATCCCGGTCATCTTCCTCTCGGCAGCGGACGACAAGAATCTGGTCGTGCAGGCGCTCGAAAGCGGCGGCGTGGACTACGTCACGAAGCCGTTCAACAAGGCCGAGCTGGTTTCGCGCGTGCGCACGCACCTCGCCCTGAAGCAGGCGCGCGACGCCATGCAGCAGCTGGCGGAGGACCGCAACGAGTTGCTGGGCATTCTCACCCACGACCTGAAGAATCACCTCACGGGCATCCAGCTCAGCTCCAGCCTGCTGCGGGATCGCGCCGCGTCGCTGGGCGAGCGGGAGAAAAAGCTGACCGAAAACATCCACCTCGCGGCGGAACGGTCGGTTTCGTTCCTCAAGACGTTCCTGGAGAACCATTCGGCCGGGCATCTGGAAGTCCGCCGCGAACCGATCGATCTGCACATCTTCGTGCGGGCGGCCGTCGAGCGACATCGCGCCGCCGCCCAAGCGAAGAACATCGCGGTCGACCTGACCTTGCCGGAGGAACCCATCACGGTGCTGGCGGACGGCGAGGCGCTCGCCCGGGTGTTGGACAATCTCGTGACCAACGCCATCAAGTTCACCCCGGAGGGGGGACAGGTCGCCGTTTCGGCGGCGGAGGAATTGCTCGGCACCGCGGCGATCTCCATCGACGACAGCGGCCCCGGGTTCTCCGCCGAGGATCGGGAGCGCATGTTCCGTCGTTACGGCCGCCTGAGCGCACGACCCACCGGCGGGGAATCCTCGACCGGCCTGGGCCTTTTCATCGTGAAGCAGCTGGTGACCGCCATGAAGGGCGATGTGGTCATCGAAGGCGGAGCACTCGGCGGGGCGCGCGTGAAGGTCAGCTTGGAGCGACAGACCTGACCCTGTCCGCGGCCGAAGCCCAGGCTTGCATTTTGCACTCGCAACCTGCGCGCCTTAATTGCATTCTGCAAGATGTACGGGCTGCGTCTCCTGGATCTTCTCTGAACCGCACCTTGGCACTCGGCCTGCAAGAGGGTGGCGCATGATTACCCTCCTCACCTGCCTTCTTGTTCTGGCCTGCACCGCCTTGCTGGCCGACGCGACGGGTCTTTTCTGACTCCCCCCTCCCAGCCTGTCTTCTGCTGCCTGACGACCTCCGATGGAAGTTCTGATCATTGACGACGAAAAACCGATCCGCGACGCCGTGCGCATGATCGTCGAGGATGCCGACCATTACGCCGAATGCGTGGGCACCGAAACTGCCGCCTTGGAGCGCGCGAAGGAGGAGAATTTCGATCTCGTCCTGCTCGACTACAATCTCGGCCCCACCAACGGGCTCGAGTTGCTGCCGAAGCTGCTGGCCGTGAAGCCCCAGCTGGCCGTGGTGATGCTGACCGCCCAGGGAACGATCCAGCTGGCGGTGGAAGCGATGCGGCTGGGGGCGATCGATTTTCTGGAGAAGCCGTTCACACCGGCCCAGCTGCACATCGCCATGGCCCGGGCGCAGAAATACCGCGCGGCCGCACGCCAGGTGGTCGAGCTCAAAAAGGAAGTCGCCTCGGTCCAGCCGGAGCCCTTTTTCGAATCGACCAGCCCCGCGGTCGGCGCAGTCCTCGACGTCCTCTTCCGCGCCGCGCCGTCGCAGGCCTCCATTCTGATCCTCGGCGAGAGCGGCACCGGCAAAAGCGTGGCTGCCCGAGCGGTGCACGAGCGCAGCCAGCGCGCGGGCAAGCCGCTGATCACGGTCAATTGCCCGAGTCTCTCGCGGGAGCTGCTCGAAAGCGAACTCTTCGGCCACGTGAAAGGCTCGTTCACCGGCGCCGTACGCGACGCGTGGGGCAAGGTGAAGGCGGCGGAGGGAGGCACGCTCTTCCTCGACGAAATCGGCGAACTGCCGCAGGAAATTCAGGCCAAGCTGCTCCGGCTCCTGCAGGACCGTGAATACGAACGCGTGGGTGAGGCGGTCGTCCGCAAGGCCGACGTTCGCATCATCGCGGCCACGAACCGCGACCTGCTCGACCTCGTGAAGAAGGGTCAGTTCCGTGAAGACCTCTTCTACCGGCTCAACGTGATCAGTGTGGTCATGCCGCCGCTGCGCGACCGCCCCAGCGATCTGCTGGTCTTCGCCGAGCGCTACCTGGAGTTTTTTGCCCGCCAGGTGGGTCGGAAAATGAAGGGATTCTCGGAAGCGGCCAAGCGGATGATCCAGCTCCACGGCTGGCCGGGCAATTTGCGCGAACTGCGCAACGCCATCGAACGCGCTGTCATTCTCTCCCACGAACTCGTCGTGACCCCGGCCGATCTGCCGGCCATCCAAGCCAGCGCCGCAGACGCCTCGGGCCAGGTGGTGCCGGCGGTCGGCGAGATGGTTTCGCTTGCCGAGCTCGAGCACGCCCACATCATGAGGCTGATCGCGCGCTGCGAGAGCCTGGCGGAGGCGGCCGATGTGCTCGGGATCGACCCCGCCACCCTCTATCGCAAGCGCAAGCGGGCCGAGGCGGAGAGTCGGCGCGAGCCGGCGGGATCGGCGGCTTGATCAACGGCCGCCCAGCGGCTCCTGGCGCGGCGGCGCGACCAAGGCGGCAAGTTCGGGATCGGCGCGCCAAGCGGCCAGTCGCGGATCGATCCGGAGCATCGCTTCCAAAACCCGCCGCTCTTCGGGGGCGGCGGCCGCCTCCTGGGCCAGCATGAGCGCGGTCGAGCGCTCGCCGAGGAGCAGACAGCAGGGGAGAAACCCGAACCACGAGTTGTCGGTCGACCCGACATACCCGAGGCGGAAGGGGCGGGGAATCGACTGCACGTGGGCCCGGAGGAGGGTTTTCGCTTCCTCGATCCGACCAAGGCCTCGCAGGGTCCAGATCTCCAGCAGGCGCAGGCGCGGATCGTCCGGACTGCGCACTGCCCGCGGCCGCAATTCGGCCAGCGCCGCCTCGTATTGCAGGCGCGCCAGGTCCGGCTTGCCACCGACCTCGAGCAGAGCGGCCGTCAGCAGGCTCTTCGGGCCGGTGTAGGCGAAATCCTGCATCCATGTGCCCAGGACCGCCTTGAGCGCCTCCAGGCCGTCCTCGCTGTCGCCCCCGATCAGCGCGCAGTCGACCCGCACCGCGATGACCCGCTCCAACGTCCGACGCCGCGGCGTGACGCGCTCCAGCAGCGCCCGGGCCCGCCGCCAGTCCCCCTCGGCGAAGAGGATCAGCCGCGCACGCCAGGTGATCGCATTGGTCAGCGGAGCGAGCGCAATACTGCGGTCGAGCGCCTCGGTGACCTTGTCGAGCTGATTGAGCTCCCGATACCGGCGGGCCAGCGAGTAATGCGCCAGCGGGTGGTTCGGGAAACGCTCCACCGCCTCCTGCGCCACCGCCAGCGCCTCCCCGGGGCGGGCCCGCGGATGCACGACCAGCAAGCTGCTGAGCGCGAAGCGATAGCGCGGTTCGCCCGGTGCCGCCGCCACGGCGGACCGCAGGAGGTCCAGCGCCCAGTCGAATTCCATCCGGCGTTCGCTCAGATAGATGGCCAGGGTCGCTTTCCGCTCCGGATCTTCCGGACTGGCCTGATAGGCGCGATCGACCCAGCGCTTGGCTTCGGCGTAGCGCTCCTCCGTGCGGTCGAAGCCGCGCATCAGCCACCCGGTCTGGACCCGAGCCATGGCCAGCGCCGCCTCGTCCGAGCCGGGCCGCCGGGCGAGCAGGGCCTTGGCGAGGTCCTCCGCAGTCTGGAATTCCTCCGGCAGATTGTCGGAACCGTCGATGAGTTCCTCGATGCGAGCGAGGTCCGCCCGATCGGCCGCCGCCAGTACCGGAAGCGCTGTCGTCGCGGCTCCACTCGCGTTGGCCGCCCGCGCTTCCCGCTGATAGCGCAGCCAGAAAACCCCGCCGACCGCGAGCAGCACCACGGCGCAAGCCGCTCCCTCCAGCCAGCGGCGCCGGCGGGGGGTTTCGAACAGCGTGGCCTCCCAGGCCGGGGCCGAGGCCGCGCTGGCGGCCGAGAACGACGAACGGGGCGCGGGCGGCTCCGTTGGTTCCGGGAGGGCCGGGGCATCGCTTGCGCGCGCGGACTCGGCGCAGCGCTCGAGGGCGTCCGCGGCGAGATCGGCATTGGCGAAACGCGCCGCGCGATCCTTTTCCAGCAGCTTCAACACGACCGCCTGGGCGTCCGGCGAGAGCCCCGTCAGCCGCTCGCGGGGCGGAGGCGTGCTGACGTGTTCGTTCATCAGACCATGCTGCGAGCGCGCCCGGAAGGGCAGATCGCCGGTCAGCAGTTCCCAGAGAATGCACCCGAGGGCGTAGAGGTCCGCCCGGCCGTCGAGGTCGGTGCGTTCCTGGCACTGCTCCGGACTGGCGTAGAGCACCGTCCCGCGGAAGCCGACCGATTGTCCCAGCCCCTCTTCCCCGAAGCCCTCGCCCTCGAACGCGCGGGCCAGGCCGAAGTCGATGATCTTCACCAGCCAGCCACCGGAATGCTCCGTCGCGCGCGAGCCGGTGCGCGGCCGACTCAGCATCAGGTTGGCCGGCTTGAGGTCGCGATGCACGATGCCCTGCGCGTGAATGGCCTCCAGGCCCCGCGCGATCTGCGCCGCCAGCGCGAAGGCGACTGCGGGCGAATAGCGGCGGTCGAGCCGCAGTTGCTCCTCGAGCGTTGGCCCGGCCACGAACTCCATCGCGTAGGAATAGCTCCCCGCCGTGTCGTCCAGGGCCAGCACCGAGGCCACATTGGTATGTCGGACCCGGGCGGCGGCCCGCGCCTCCCGCAGGAACAGCGCCTGCACCCGCGGGTCATGCAGCTTGTGGGGCGCGATCACCTTGAGCGCCACCTCGACCCGCAGTCGCTCGTCGAAGGCCTTGTAGGTCACGCCCATCGCCCCCACGCCGAGCCGCCACGGGGAGCCGTCCTCGCGCCGCAGGATGCGGTAGTGGGAGAAACGCAGGGTGGGCTGAAACATGCGGCGACGCTGGGATATCGCACGAGGACGGGTCGGGGGTCGAGACACCCGGACGTCCGCGGGTACCCCGGCGGAGATGATGATGGGCCAGTCCGCCGGCAAGTTACAAGCGCGTCAGAAAGCGCGCCGAGGACGAACGCTGCGCGCCGGGTGCCGCTCAGGTCGTACCGTCGAACTGCTGCGAGCGCCCGGCCGCCGCCGCCGCGCCCTGGGCTTCGTCGAGGCGCTGGAGGCTCTCGAGCAACAGGTGATTCGTTCCCTGATCAAAGAGGGCCTCGACGTGGTCGACCGCCTTCTCGAAGAACTTGTAGGTCCCGGCCGTCATGGTCAGCGCCCGCTCGAACGACCTTTCGCCGCGCGGCGTTTTGGTGCCGATCGAATTGATCACCCGCCCGGTGTCGAAGTAGATCCGCAGCGTTTCGACGCTGTTCGGCGCGGCCACCACGAGTTCGCCCGTGCGCTGCGAATTCATCACCATCTGGATGATCTCCACCATGATGTCGCGCACGATCGCGCCGCTGTGCAGAGGCTCCGGCTCGGCCGGGGCGGCGGGCTCATTCATGCCCTCGCATTCCTCGGCCATCCGGTAGGCGCGGGCCGCCTCCTTGGTCAGGCCGAGCTCGGTGTAACGGTCGGCGATGGCGAGATAGCCCTCCACGCTGGGGCGCACCTTCATCTCCGCCTCCAAGTGGCGGAGCTGATCGAGGGTATTACCCCAGGATTGCGTAGGCATGGCGAGGGAGCGCGGTGTACATCGGACCGCTAGCCGCTAACGGGAGACGGATTCAAGTAGCGATCAAACTTTTCCGCAAGTTGTTCCTTGGAGAACGGCTTCACCACGTAATCGCTCGCGCCCAGCTCTTTGGCCTGCCAGCGGTGCTTTTCCGCCGCGCGGGATGTGACCACCAGCACCGGCAGATCCTTGGTCGGCTCGTGACTGCGAATGGCCGCCAGCAGATCGAACCCGTGCATGCGCGGCATTTCGAGGTCGGTCATGACCAGCGAGTAGGTATTGCGCTTGATCTTCTCCAGTGCCGCGGCGCCGTCGGCCGCCGTATCGGTCCGGAAGCCGAGTTCGCCGACGTATTTTTCGGCAACTTTGCGAATGGAGAGCGAGTCGTCGACGATGAGGATCGGAGCGAGGGCCCGGCGATCATTGCCCGGCACGCCCGCCGGAGCGATCGGCTCGGGCGCGCTGGCCGCCTGGGCGCGCACGAGGGCGACGCGACCGCTGCGCTCGAAGATCTGCTGCGAAATGCCGGGCAGGTCGAGCAGCAGCACGACCCGGCCGTCGGGGCCGATGGTGCCGCCGTTGAAGAAGGGATGTCCGGCCAGGATGGGCCCGAGGCCCTTGACCACGATGTCCTGGCGGCCCAGCGAGCGGTCGACGCCGAGGGCGAAGAACTCGTCGGCCAGCTGGACCACGACCGCGTGCTGGTCTTCGCTCGGCAGCGCGTCGAGCGCGGGCGGGCAGTCGAGCAGCTGGTCGATGCGCAGGAAAGGCACCGAGCCGCCATCGAGCGGCAGCATTTCCTGGCCGTCGGCACCACGGACGATGTCGGCCTTCTTCACCGTGACCGCGCGTTCGAGGAAGTTGGCCGCGAGCGCATAGGTTTCGCCGCCGACCGCCACGAAAGCGGCCTGATTGACCGAGAGCGTGACCGGTACGCGCAGCGTGATGGTGCTGCCCTGGCCGGCGCGGCTGCGGATTTCGATGGAACCGTTGAGGCGCGTGATCTCGCGCCGGACGACGTCCATGCCGATGCCGCGGCCCGAGATGTCGGTCACGGTGCGGGCCGTGGAGAAGCCCGGCTGGAAGATGAGATTGATGAGCTGCGACTCGTTCATCTCCGCGTTCGGATCGATGAACCCGCGCTCGATGCCGCGCTGGCGGATGGCCGCGAGGTCCATGCCGCCGCCGTCGTCGGTCAGTTCGAGAATGACCTGCCCGGCGCGCTGCGAGGCCTTGAGCGAGACCGTGCCCTGCGGCGTCTTGCCGCGGATGGCGCGCACCTCATCCGACTCGATGCCGTGCGAGACGGCATTGCGCACGAGATGGAGCAACGGCTGGAAGATCTGGTCGATGACGACACGGTCCAGCTTGGTCGCGGCACCCTCGGTGACGAAGCGCACCTGCTTGCCTTCCGCATTCGAGGCCTGATTGGCCACGCGCGTAAGGCGGCGGAAGAGCGATTCGAGGGGCGTCAGGCGGACCGCCGTGATCGTTTCCTGCAGCCGGCTGGCCGTCTTGGAGAAGCGATCGGTTTCGTCGTTGAACGAATTGATGAACTTGCCCGACTGCGTGATGACCTCGTTGGCGTCGTTACCGATCTCGACCAGCGCGCGACAGAGAATGTTCAGGTCGTCGTAGCGGTCGAACTCGAGGTCCGAGAACCCCTCCGGCATGGCGTCGGTCGACGCGCCGGGGGATCCCGGGGGCGAGGCCTGCCGCGGCCGCGCGAGCACCGAGCCGCCGCCCACGCCCACCCCGGGCGGCAGCGCCGTCCCGCCGGCCATGCCGCCGACGGGCGAGTATTCGTACTTCTCCTGGAAGTCGGCCACGACGTCGAGCAGACGGTTCTTCGCGTTTTCCAGCTCTCGCTGGAGACTGTTGAAGGCCGAGAGCCGGGTCTGGAGCTGATTGCGGCCCACGATGAGCTCGCCGATCAGGTTCATCAGCAGGTCGAGACGCTGCGGCTCGATACGGGCCGCCATCTGGCTTTCCGAGTAGGTCTCGTCGTCCTCCTCGGCGGGCGCAGCCGTCACCATCGTGGTGACGGGCCCCGCCTGCGGGACTGTCTCGGCCACGACCGCCGACTGCTCGGAGGCTGCGGCCGCCACCTCGGCGGGCGCTTCCAGCGGGATGCCTTCGGGCTCGAAGGGCAGCTGCACCGGCACCTCCACCGGGGTCGGCGCGACGGACGGCTGCAGTTCGGCCACCTCGGCCGCGGGCGCGGCCGCCTGGGCTTCGCCGGCCATGGCGCGACTTGCCTGCTGGATCAGTTCCTCCAGCGCTGCGGGGGCGGTGAACGAAGGCGGCGTGCTGGTGGCGCGGCGCAGACACTGCCGCATGACTTTCACCGATTCGGCCGTGAGCCGGAGCTGCTCGCCATGGGCGACCGAGAATCGCTTCTCGTCCAGGCCCATGAACATGTCCTCCATCGAGTGCGCCAGCCGACCCATGTGGCTGAGACCGATGCTGTTGGCGGCACCCTTGATGGTGTGGAACAGGCGCATCAGCGTCTGCGGCGGCTGCTCATCGGCGGGATTGCGCTCCCACGCTTCGACCGCGCGTTCCATCGTCTCGCAGTACTCCTCCGTTTCCGGGATGAAGAACTCGAGCATCTCGCGATCGACATGCGCATCCTCCGGCGCTGGCTGGGGGGCGGCCACCGGGGCTATCGGAGGCGGAGCGCCTCCCCCGGACAGACTGCCACTGGTGGGCTTGCCCGCGGAAATGAAACTGAGGGAACCGTCCGAGGAGCGGGAACCCGATTCGGCGGGCGACGGCGTCGGCACCGGCGTGAAGCCCTCCGGCATCCGCGTGGTGCGGACCGGCGGCGGTACGGGCTCGAAGCGCGGGGTAGTGATGCGCTTCGTCTCCTTGGCCATGATGGGCGCCCGCAACGGCAGCGGCGGGGCCTCGGGTGGCGGAGCGAGTTCCGGCTGCGGGGTGCCGACCGTGTTGAGGAAATCGGCAATCTCCTCGTCCTCGCTCTTCGGGCCCGTGGCAGGCAAGCCGGGCGACGGCACCGCGAGCGGGCGAGGCGCACCGTCTCCGCCGAGATTCGCGGTCGGCATCACCACGTCCAGCGGGAAGGGGCCACTGCGCGGCGGTTCGCCAGCCAGACCAGCCTCACGCACAGCGGCGTCGAAGGCATCGAAAGCGTCGTCGCTCAAATCCGACGCGGCAGCCGGCGCCGGAGCGGCCGGCACGTCCACCTCGGGGCGGACCGGCGCGGGCACGGGCAAGGGCGCCGGAGCAGCCGCCAGCGGAGCCGGCGGCGTTTCCTTGGTGACGATCGGAGGCGGCGCGGACGCAGCCATGCCGGGCAACGGTTGATAATAGTAACCGCCCCAATCCTCGAAGACCTGCAGGCGGACCTGCTCCGCTGCAGCTTCGCCCTCCTCCTCGCGGCCCGACAGCGTCACGCCGATGATCTCGTGCAGAACCGGGAGGTGCTTCTGACAGGTGCGGAAAATGGCCAGGGCCTGGTCAGGATCCGAGATGGCGAACGTGCTGGCGACATCGATCAGCCGCTCAAAAAGGCGGCCTACCTTCTCGATCCCGATGGCCTTGGCCATGCCGCCCATCGAACCCATGCTGTGGTAGGCCGCGAGGGCGTCGGCGAGGGCCGCATCATCCCGCGGATTCTGCACGAGCGCATCGAGCGAGCTGCGGGCCCGCTCCATCAGGGCGGACAACTCGCCCGTGAAGATCTTGCTGAACTCGCTGGTGGCGACAAGCGGAAGCATGGCGGGAGGACGTCAGGCGTTGTTGCCGCTGCCATTGGCCGCTCCGGGCGTCAGCGGCGTGAGCGGTTTGAGCGTGCCGAGCCGCTGCTCGGGTCGGACCAACGGAGGCAGCGTGCTGGAACCCGCGGCGGGAGCAACCGTCGCGGGAGCGACCGTCGCAGGTGCCACCGTGGCCGGAGCGACCGTCGCCGGCTCGGAAGAAATGGGCGTCGCGGCCGGCTTGGGCCCGCCGGGCAGACCCATGGCCGAGGCCGAGGCGGCCTGCAGAATGTCCTCGCCGCCCACCTTGAACTGGGCGACCGAGCGCAGGAGATTGTCGGCCAGCTTGGTCAGGCCGGACGATTCCTCGCGGTTGCGGCGCGAATTGCCTTCGGCTTGCTCGGCGATCGACTGCACGACCGTCATCGCCTCCAGCACGTGACCGGCGCCCTCGGCCTGTTCCTTGGCGGCCGTATTCATCGCCGAGATCAGCATGGCCGATTCGGTGATCGAGTGGCGGATCCGCTCGAGTTCCGTACCGGCCGAGGCCACGACGCGGGCTTCGCGTTCCACCTCGGCGGTCTGTTCTTCCATCGTGACGACGGCTTCGTTCGTGTCGCCCTGCATCGTGGAGACCAGGATTTCGATGTCCCGCGCGGCCTGCTGGGTGCGTTCGGCCAGTTTGCGGACTTCCTCGGCGACGATGCTGAAGCCGCGACCCTCTTCACCGGCGCGAGAGGCCTCGATGGAGGCATTCAGCGCCAGCATGTCCGTCTGATTGGAAATCGACTGAATCGTACCGAGGATGGTGGAGATCTCCATCGAACGCTCGCCGAGTCGCTTGATCTTGCGGGCGCCGGCCTGCACCGCGCGCCGGATGCGTTCCATGCCCGAGACGACCTCGCGCACAGCGGCGTCGCCCACCTCGGTCGCCTTGCGGGCGTTGTCGGCGGCGGCGTTGGCCGATTCGGCGTTCAGCGACACCACCTTGAGATTCGAGGTGATCTGATTCATGGCCAGCGTGGTGAAGCCGATCTGCGTGGCCTGTTCGGCGGCACCGCGGGCCATCTGTTCCGAAGAGTTCTGGAAGTCGGCGGCGGCGGTGTTCACCCGCGTGGCGGCGGTCTGCACCTGCTTCAGCGTGTCGGCGATGTTCTCCAACATGAGGTTGAAGGCGTCCGCCACGTTGCCGAGCGCGCCTTCCGTCACTTTGGCTCGCACGGTCATGTCGCCGTCGGCTGCGTCGGACACGACTTCGAGCAGATTCCGGATGTCGGCCTGCAGCAGCGTGTTCTCTTTTTCCGCCTTCTCCTGCGCGGTCACACGGGCGTCGACCATCGTGTTGAAGGCGGAGGCGAAATTGCCGATTTCGTCGTTCGAGCGAACCGGCGCACGCACCGTGTTGTCGCCCTGGGCAATACGGCTGGCCACGCGGCCCAGATCGGACAGCGGTTTGAGCACGCCCGAGGCGGTGAAGAGCGCCAGCACGACGGCAAGCAGGAGCACCCCGAGTCCGACCGCCGCGAGCAGCTTGGCCAGATTGACGGCGTCGGCGTAGGCTTCCGTCGTGCTTTGTTCGACCAGCACGCCGAGGTCGAGACCCGAGATGGCGAGCGGCCCGTAGGATCCGATCACTTCCACGCCGTTGTAGTTTGGATACGTGCCGGTGCCGGCCGAGGGCACGCCTGGTTTGGGAGCAAAAATGGCGCGGGTGGCCTGATTGTCGGCCACGGCACGCAGAATGCCGGTGACGCCGGCATCCTCACCCACCTTGTTCAGGCGGGGATGCCGCTGGTTGGGCTGGAGTTGATCCGTGTAGCGCGCTTCCGAGCGGAGTTTGAAGTCCGGGCCCACCATGTAGGCCTCACCGGTTTCGCCGAGGCCGATTTCCTTCAGGCGGCCACCGAAATTGAAGAGTTGGTAAATACGGTCGATGCCCAGTCGGAAGACGATCACCCCGAGCCGTCGTCCCACCGTGTCCGTGACCGGCGTAGCCATGAAGGTGGAGGCCGAATCGTACGCGAAGTCGTAATTCGAGAAGTCCGTCAGCACCACGCGCGCGTCGAGGTCGCTGCCGGTGGAGGAATCGGCGTACCAGCCGGCGAAATACGCATCGCCCAGGCCGGAATTGCGGGCCACGCCGGAGCGGACGTTGGCGCCGAAGTCGAGTTCCTTGGCCAGGCTGTAGACCACGTTGCCGTCGGCATCGATGAGATACACGTCCTCGAACCCGAAGCGCTCGGCCAAGGCGCGGAAATACGGGTGATACCGATTGTTGGCCACCGCGTAGTTCGAGCGGAAGAAGGCCTCGCGCAGCGGGCGGTCGAGTCCCTCGTTACCAAGGATGTCGGTCGTCGCGTTGTTGAGATACTTGGAGCCGATGGGCGCCGGATTCTTGACGATGTACACCGACTGGAGCAGCAAAGCCTCGCGATCCTTCGGCAGATACTTCTGCGGATCCTCCGGCGCGCCGCCACGGGCCTTGGAGAGCGGCACCAGCAGGCTCTTCTCGTAGTAGCCGCGGTTGGTCTCGGCCAGATTCAGCATGAAGCTCACGTCGGCCGTGAATCCTTCGGTCGTGAGCTCGCTGAAGAGCGTGCGGCGAGCACCGGTGAACTCGGCCAGCGCGAGTTGGACGGTCTGAGATTCCGCCTGCGTCGCGATCTGCGCACGGCTCGAGCGGAAATACTCGTTGACCTGGCTGGTCAGGAGATTGCGCAGCGAGGCGAACTGAGCCTCACGGCCAGTGCGGAGCGAAAGTCGCAGCAGGTAGATCGACACGCCGCCGAAGAGCGCGAGCGCGAAGAGCGTGACCAGAATACTCGCCCGGATCAGTTTGGCGCGCACGGTGGCGCCGCCGGCGCGCTGGGGAACCTCGGCGGGTGTGCCGGGGATCTTGGTGGAAGGGGTCGATGCGGTGGCCATGGCTCAGGTGATGGAGTGGGTTGGCGCTCAGTTCACTTTGGTGAATTTCTCGACCTTGATCAGCTTCCCGCCGGAGACGGCGGTGAGGTAGAACTGCTTCAGTGCCTGACGGGTGGAGGGCGTGAAGGTGACGGTGATGCCGTCGATGTCGGCGTTCAGGTTCTCCAGCGCCTTGAGGAACCGGGCGGTGTTGAGATCCTCCTTGGCCTCGCGCAGCGCGGCGGCCACGGCGGCGGCATTGAGATAACCTTCCAACGCCGCATGGCTAAGGCTCGGATCCTTGGCCGACTTCATCGCCTCCTGGAACTTTTTGACCAGGCCAATGGAACCGTCCGAAGGCAACGGCACCACCTGCGTGAAGAACACCCCGCTGGCGTCATTGCCGGCGTAGTCGATGAATTGCTCCGACCCGACCATGGAAGTCCCCACAAAGATCGGCCGGAAGTCTCGCGCGGCCAGCGCCTTCACCAGCGCGGCGCTCTGCTGGTAGCTGGCGCCCAGAATGATGGCGTTGGGGCGCGCGGCCAGCATCTGGTCGACCGCCGCGGCCACGTCGACCGTGTTGCGGATGATCGGGGCGGAAATGGCGACACCCGCGCCGCGGGGACGCAGCGCGCGCTCCACGCCGGAGCGGACACTCTCGCCGTCGAGGTCGGCCTGATAAAAGACGCCGATCTTGGTCACCGAGCGGTCGGTGATCAGACGTTCGACGATTTCCGCCGTCTCTTCGACGAATCCGGGCCGCAGGTGGAAGAGGTAGCGATTGATCGGCTGGCGGAGCGACTGGGCGCCGGTGAACGCCCCGATGAGCGGGATCTGGGCTTCACCGATCATCAGGCCGACGGCCCGGGTGCTGACCGCGCCCATGTAGTTCATGAGGCAGAACACCTTGTCGTCATTGACCAGCCGCCGCGTGTTCAGCACCGCCGGGAGGGGCTCGTAGCGGTCATCCAACGGGACCAGTTTCACGCTCCGACCGAAGATGCCCTTCTCCGTGTTGTTGACGCCGTCGAAGTAGACTCGGGCCCCCGTGAGGTAGTCGTTGCCGACGGCCGCCGAGCGCCCCGAGAGACCCGCGCTGACGCCGATCTTGATCTCGTTGGTGGCCACCGGGCGATCGGTGGTGAGGTACGACTGCGTCGGCTGGGCCGTCAGCGTGAAAGCCGCGGCGGCGGAGGCGAGGATCGCAGGTAGAATCGTTCTCATGCGGAGGCGGTGGGTTTCTTGAGCTGGAGCGCGCGGGCGATGGCTTCGGGATTCAGACAGCGGATCTGGTCGCCCGGGGCCCGATTCCAGACCCGGGGGGCGACGTTGGTGTGGGCGCCGGGGGCGGGATCGGGCGCGACCGCCGCGTCCGGCACCTGGGCCACCTGTTCGAACTTGTCGATGCGCAGGGCGAACTGGGCAGCGCCATTGCGCACCACGAGGAAGAGCGCCGGAGTGCCGGCGGAACGGGTCTCGCCGAACCAGGGGTCGAGACTGGCAGCGGGCACGATGTCGCCGCGCAGGTTGATCAATCCCATGATGCCCTTGGTGCAATGCGGCACCCGTGTGACGGCGGCGTCATTGACCACTTCGCCGACCGCCGTGATGGGCAGGGCGAAGCGGAGCTTGCCGGCGGAGAAGACGGCGTGCGGGGAGGCCGGCCCCGGAGGCGCGGCGGGAGGCGGCGGAGCGTCACTCATGGGCGGAAGTCGGGCTGGACGACGGCGTCAGGACGGCAGGACCTTGTCGATGGCGGCCAGCAGGCCTTCCTGCGTGCAGGGCTTGGTCAGGTAATCCGACGCTCCCTGCTTCATGCCCCAGAATTTGTCGCTGTCCTGTCCCTTCGAGCTGATCAGGATCACGGGGATATGCCCGGTCTGGGGATCGCGCTTGATCCGACGGCAGACCTGGAAGCCGTCCAGCTTCGGCATGACGATGTCCAGCAGGACGAGGTTGGGCATTTCGCTCTGGGCCATGGCAATGCCCATTTCGCCATCGCTGGCCTCGACGATCTCGTAGGAACGCGAAGCCAGGAAGGAGCGAAGGACCATGCGGTCGGTGGCCATGTCATCGATGATGAGCAGCTTCGGCATGATGAGGATGTAGTGCGGGTTGGGAGTGGATTAGCCGACGGCGGCATAAGCGGGCTCCTGTTCGGCCACGGTGGACGAAGAGGAGTCCTCGCGGGCCGGCTCGAAGGCCTGGACGACGGGGACAGTGTTGAGGTAGGCGATGTCGAGCCGGATGAGGCAGTAGATCGCGCGGCAGACTTCGAAGACCGGCTGGCCGCTCTGATCGATGACTTGCTGGACAGTGACCGCACCATTGATGCGGCCGATGAGTTCGGACTCCAGTGAGGTGAAACTGAGCGTCTGCAACTGCTCCATCCCGTGCTCGGTCAGCCCGACGTAGTATTCCAGCGCCGGCACGTAGGCCGAGATCTGCTGCCAGTCGTTGACGCGGCGGTAGCTGTCGAGGAGCAGCTGGTTGAGGGAGTATTCGACCCGGTGGTCGTTCACCCAGCCCGGAAGCTGGGCCATCACTTGGAAGGAAAGCAGAGCCGTGCGTTCGTCGTTCACCCGCGCCAGCGAACGATGGCCGCAATCCCGCAGCAGGGCCCGGAGAGAGAGCCCGGACGACTGGAAGCCACCTTCCTCGAGCGAGACGAAGAACGGCACGCTCGATTCGCGCTGCGCCTGCATCGCGCCGGAAATGAGCTGACGCGGCACCTGCGCGAAGGGGTAGGTCGCCCCCGCGCAATACGAACGCGGATTGTTGCTCGTGATGCCCACGATCGTGCCGCGGTCGAAGAACATCGACACCGTCTCTTCGCGCAGCTTCATGCTCATCCGACCGGTGGCCCGCTCGGCGCAGAGATAGGTCATCATGTGCCGCTCCGAGGCGAAGCGCGACGGACACCGGATCGGCTCCTCGTCGCGGCTGGCTCCCCCCTCCTGCGCCACGGCCATCAGTTCCTCCGCCAGTTCGTCGATCAGTTCGAGCGGCAGGAGGCGCGTCAGGTAGTAGGAAGAAGGGGCCTGGCCGGCGCGCGCTTCTTCCAGCGAAGGAATGGAGAGGAGCGGCGGGTGCAGCCGGGCGACCAGTTTCTGAAAGACCCGTTGGCGGATGTCGTTCGACAGCGCCGGCGCCGGCGCGGGCGCGGCGGCGAGCACTGGAGCGGGCTCCGGAACCGGCACGGGCGCAGGCTTCTCGACCTTGGCGAGAATGTTCGAGACGACCGCCTGCAGCACGTTGGCCGCGAACGGTTTCGTCAGGTAGTCGACGACATTCGGAAAGTCTTGGTACAGCTCCCGGATCGCGTTGCCGTGACCGCTGATGAGAAGGATCGGCGTCATCCGATCCGTCTCCGCCTCCTGCAGCTGCTGGCAGAATTCCACCCCGCGCATGTCCGGCAGGATGTAGTCCAGGAGGACGAGATCGGGCCGCTTGTCGAGGGCAATCTTGAAGCCCTCGCTGCCGGTCGAGGCCAGCAAAACTTCGTAACCGGCCTGGCGCAAAGTCGTCTCGGTCAGCTTGCGCATCGTCAAGCTGTCATCAACGGCGAGGATGGTCTTTTTGCTCATGGCAGGGCCTGGGATTTCGCTGTCGGCATTAAAATCCCCATAACGACTGCATAGCGGCTGCGCTGCCGGATGCAAGAACGAAGCCCGCAGACTTCTACAAGCTCGAAGCCGCTTCCGTGGGGCGACGCCGGACGAGGCGGCCCGTGCGGCAAAATCACCGCCAAAAGGCCGCGGTACGCAGCCCAAACCGGGCCAGAAATGGCGCATCGGTCCCGGTGTACCTGCCGCCACCGAGCGGGCCGCTCCGCAATTCCGCCAGGCACGCACGAGGGAGGGTCCTATTCCTCCCCGGCGGGGTGGCTCGACTCCCATTCGGGGACCCGGGCGCTCGTCACAGAATTCGGGGCGTTTGTCACAGGGCGCTCGACGGCCACGATCGTTTCTCTAACCGGCTGCTCACGTGTCCCTGACCCGCGAGAGGACCTCCCGCTGGGTTGGATCGCTCGCGTGAATTTCGTGGAAAAATCTCAACCAATGATGCCCGCCGTTTCGACCCCTTTGAGTTCCATCCGGTCCGCTTGTTCCAGCTTCATTTCGGCCGCCCGCCAGGCCGCCGCGTCCTTCGGACGGCCTCCGGAGCCAAGGCCCCGGCTCCACGCGCTCCTGCGCCTGGGGATGATCGGCCTCTTCGCGGGCCTCGGGGCGGCATCTGCCTCGGCGCAAACGCTGAACGCCACTTTCACGAGCGCGACCACGGTGCCGGTGGTGGCCCCCAGCTACACCGCCACGGGCACGACGGTGAACCTGGCCCTCGCCTATGCTCCAGCCACCGGCACCTCGCTCACGGTGGTGCAGAACACCGGCCTGGATTTCATCTCCGGCACCTTCGCGAATCTTGCCCAGGGCCAGGCCGTTCAGCTCACCTATGGCGGCGTCACCTACGGCTTTGTCGCCAATTACTTTGGCGGCACGGGCAACGACCTTGTCCTCCAGTGGGCCGGTGCCGTGCCCGCCGCTTGGGGCCAGAACGATAGTGGGCAGCTCGGCGACGGTTCGATCACGCCCCGACCGACGCCCGCCGCCGTCACCAACACCGGAGTTTTGGCGGGAAAGACCGTCATCTCGCTCGCGGCCGGCTCGGCCCACAACCTTGCGCTCTGCTCGGACGGCACCCTCGCCGCCTGGGGCAACAATCAGTTCGGTCAGCTCGGCGACAACTCCACCACCCAGCGGTCCACGCCCGTCGGCATCAGCGGCGGCGCTCTCGCGGGCAAGACCGTCGTCGCCGTCGCGGCGGGCGAGAATCACAGCCTTGCGCTTTGCGCCGATGGCACCGTCGCCGCCTGGGGTTCCGGCCAGTTGGGCCAGTTGGGCAATGGCTTGCCGTTCGACAGTTCCACGCCGGTGGCCGTCAGCGTGAGCGGGGCCCTGGCAGGCAAGACCGTGGTCGCGATCGCCGCGGGCCGTTACCACAGCCTCGCGCTCTGCTCCGATGGCACCGTGGCCGCCTGGGGTGCGAATGGCAGCGGCCAACTGGGTGACAACTCCAGGATCAATCGGCTCTCGCCCGTGGCGGTGGACACGAACCTGGTGCTGGCAGGCAGGACCGTCGTCGCCATCGCGGCGGGCGAAAGGCACAGCCTCGCCCTCTGCTCCGATGGCACGCTGGCCGCCTGGGGCGAGAACAACCTCGGCCAGCTGGGCGATGGCTCTGGGTCCGACAGTACCACCCCCGTCGCGGTCGACACCAGTGGGATCCTCGCGGGCAGGACCGTGATCGCCATCGCGGCCGGCACCTTCCACAGCCTTGCCCTCTGCTCCGATAGCACCGTGGCTGCCTGGGGCTTTAACGATTTCGGCCAGCTTGGCGCGAGCACCAACAGCGTCATTCAGAACTTCCCGATTGGCGTGACCAACTCCGGAGCCCTGGCCGGCAAGACGGTTGCCAGCCTTGCGGCCGGCAACGCCCATAGTCTCGCGCTTTGCTCCGATGGCACGCTCGTCGGCTGGGGCCGGAACACTTTCGGCCAGCTGGGCGATACCCCCCTCGCGGGTGGCAACCTCCCGGTCGTGGTCCCGCCGAACGGATTCCTGGCCGGTCGGACGGTCGTCTCCGTCACGGCGGGCTTTGGGCACAGCCTCGCCCTCGTCGCGTCGCCTCCGCCGCCGATCCTCACGCTTTCCCCCGCCACGGGGCTGACGAGCACCGGCGTCACCCTCAACGGCACGACCAACCCCAGCGGCCTCGACGCGACAGTGAGTTTTGAGTACGGCCTCACGGCCAGCTACGGCTCCACCGTCGCCGCCACGCCGTCCTCGGTCAGCGGCACCGCCCCCGTGGCCGTGAGCGCCACCCTTTCAGGCCTGACGCCCGCGACCACCTACTACTATCGACTCATCGTCGTCACGAGCTACGGCACGTTTACGAGCGCCGGCCAGACCTTTGCGACTCCGCTTCCGCCGCTCGATGCCACCTTCACGAGTGCCGCCACGGTACCGGCGACCGCCGTCAGCTACAATGCGACCGGGCGCATCCTGAATCTCAGCCTGAACTTCGCTCCGGTTACCGGCACTTCCCTCACGGTGGTCAGGAACACCGGCCTCGGCCTCTTTTCGACCCGATTCGCCAATCTCGCTCAAGGCCAGGTCGTCGAGCTCACGTTCGGTGGCGTCACCTACACATTTGTCGCCAATTATTACGGCGGCTCTGGCAACGACCTCGTCCTCCAATGGGCAGGAAGCCTGCCGGTCGCCTGGGGCTACGGTTTCGACGGGCAAATTGGCGACGGCGTCAGCCTGGTGGCGAGGTTGCCGGTGGCGGTCGTCTCGAATGGAGCTTTGGCGGGAAAGACCGTAGTGTCCGTGGCCGCGGGGCAATCCCACAGCCTCGCGCTCTGCTCGGATGGAACCCTCGTCGCCTGGGGACGCAACGACGTGGGGCAGCTCGGCGACGGCACCACCTCGAGACGGACCACACCGGTGGCGATCACTGGCAGCGGCGCTTTGGCCGGCAGGACTGTCATCGCCATTTCTGCCGACGGCGACCACAACCTCGCGCTGTGCTCGGACGGCACCGTGGCCGCCTGGGGTGTGAACTCCTTCGGGCAAATCGGCGACGGCACCACCTCGACGCGGACCACACCGGTGGCGGTGTCTGCCAACGGCGCTTTGGTGGGCAAATCCGTCGTAGCCATTGCGACAGGGAGTGTCCACAGCTTGGCGCTGTGCTCGGATGGCACCCTTGTCGCCTGGGGGCAGAACTACTACGGGCAGATGGGCGACAACACGACGACGGATCGGCTCACGCCGGTGGCGATCAGTGGCAACGGAGCCTTGGCTGGCAAGTCCGTTGTCGCCCTCGCGGTAGGCGCCGACCACAACCTCGCCCTGTGCTCGGACGGCGCCCTCATCGCCTGGGGCTACAACGGCTACGGCCAGTTGGGCAACAATTCCACCACGCCTCCGAACACGCCGCGGGCCTCGACCCCGGTGGCAATCACCGGCAGCGGAGCGTTGGCGGGCAAGTCGGTGACGGCCGTCGCGGCCGGTGAGGATTTCAGCTTCGCCTTATGTTCCGATGGCACCCTCGCGTCCTGGGGTCTCAACAATTACGGCCAGCTCGGCGACGCCAGCACCACCAATCGGCTCACGCCGGTGGCGATCACCGGCAACGGAGCTTTGGCGGGCAAGACGCTCGCGTCCCTGGTCGCGGGCCGATACCACAGCATCGCACTGTGCACCGACGGCACCATCGCCACTTGGGGCCAGAATATCAGTGGCGAGTTGGGCGACGGCACCTCCTTCAATCGGTCCACGCCGGGGGCGATCACCGGCAACGGAGCTTTGGCGGGCAAGACCGTGGTGTCTGTGGCGGCAGGCTCGTCCCACAACATCGCCCTCGTCGCGACCCCGCCTTCGCCCGCGTTCAGCGTGTCCCCCGTTACTGCCCTGACGAGCACCGGGGCCACCCTCAACGGCACGGTCAATCCCTCCGGGGCCAGCGCCAGCGTGAGTTTTGCCTACGGCCTCACCCCCAGCTACGGCTCCACGATCACGGCCACTCCGTCCTCGGTCAGCGGCACCTCGCCCACGGCCGTGAGCGCCACGCTTTCCGGCCTCACTCCCGGCACGACCTACCACTATCGAGTCACCGCGGTCACCGCCAACGGCACCTTCACCAGCGCCGACCAGACCTTCACCACGCTCGCCTCCCAGACGATCACCTTCACCAATCCGGGCACCCGCACGTTCGGCGATGATCCCTTCGTCCTGAGCGCCACCGCCAGCTCGAACCTGCCGGTGAGCTTCAGCGTCGTGTCCGGACCTGCCACTCTCAGCGGGAACACCCTCACGCTGACCGGCACGGGCACCGTCGTCGTGCGCGCCAGCCAGGCGGGCAATGCCACCTACGCCGCCGCGCCCGACGTGGACCAGGCCTTCACGGTCCTGAGTCCCGGAGCGCTCGATGCCACCTTCACCAGCGCCGCCACCGTGCCGGCGACCGCCGCCAGCTACAACGCGACCGGACGCGCGCTCAATCTCAGTCTGCAATTCGCCCCGGCCACCGGCTCGTCGCTCACCGTCGTGAACAACACGGGACTCGGCTTCATCTCGGGCCGATTCACCAATCTCGCCCAGGGCCAGACGGTCGCGCTCAGCTACGGCGGGGTCACCTATTCCTATGTCGCCAACTACTACGGCGGCACCGGCAATGATCTCGTCCTCCAGTGGGCCGGCACCGTGGCGACCGGTTGGGGCTGGAATGGCTTCTCCCAGCTCGGCGACGGCACCACGACCGACCGGCTCACGCCCGTCGCCGTCTCCGCGGATGGCGTCCTGGCGGGCAAGACCGTCGTGGCCCTCGCGGCCGGCAATCTTCACAGCCTGGCGCTGTGCTCCGATGGCACGCTCGCGTCCTGGGGCAGAAACAATTACGGCCAGCTCGGCGACAACTCGAACACCAGCCGGCTGGCGCCGGTCGCCGTCTCGACGAGCGGCGTACTCGCCGGGAAGACCGTGATCGCCATCGCCAACGGCGACTCCCATAGCATTGCCCTTTGCTCCGATGGGACGTTGGTGGGCTGGGGCCGCAACGACGCGGGGCAGCTCGGCGACAACTCGTCGACCCATCGGTCCACCCCGGTCGGCGTCGCTAATACGGGGGCGCTCGCGGGCAAGACCGTCGTCGCCATCGCGGCGGGCTATGACCACACCCTGGCGCTTTGTTCCGACGGCACCCTGGTCGCCTGGGGCTTCAACGGCAATGGCCAGCTCGGCGATGGCACCGTGGTCAGCAAAACAGCTCCCGTCGCCGTCATCGCCAGCGGCGCGCTCCTCGGCAAGAACGTCGTTTCGATCGCCGCCAGCGCCGGCCACAGCTTTGCCCTCTGCTCCGATGGCACGCTCGTCGCCTGGGGCGAAAACAACTACGGCCAGCTCGGCGACAACTCCACCATCGACCGCTTAGCCCCGGTGACCGTCCCGCTGAACGGAGCCTTGGCCGGCAAGACGATCGCCGCCATCGCCGCCGGCGCCTTCCACACGCTCGCCCGCTGCACGGACGGCACGCTCGCCGCCTGGGGGTGGAACGCCCTCGGCCAGCTCGGCGACAACACCACGACCGATCGACTCATCCCGGTCGCGGTCACCACCAGCGGAGTGTTGTCCGGCAAAACCGTTGTTTCGATCAAGGCAGGCTACGCCTTCAATCTCGCGCTCTGCTCCGATGGCACGCTCGCCTCCTGGGGGGACAATGGTTCCGGCCAGCTGGGCGATACCACCACGACGAATCGGCTCACCCCGGTCGCCGTCAGCACGAACGGAGCGCGGTCCGGCAAGACCGTCGTCGCCGCCGCGCCCGGCACCTACTACAGCCTCGCCCTCGCGGCAGCGCCGCCGACGCCTGCGCTCACCGTTGCCGCCTCCAGCGCGTTGACGAGCACCGGCGTCACCCTCAGTGGCTCGGTCAACCCCTTCGGCACCAGCGCGACCGTGAGCTTTGCCTACGGCCTCACACCCAGCTACGGCTCCACGGTGAGCGCGACCCCCTCGCAGGTCAGCGGCTCCACGCCCACGGCGGTGAGCGCCACGCTCGCCGGCCTCAATCCCGGCACGACGTACCACTACCAGCTCGTCGTCGTCACGGGCAACGGCACCTTCACCAGCGCCAACCAATCCTTCACGACCCAGTCGAGCCAGACCATCACGTTCGCCAACCCCGGCACCAGGATCTACGGCGATGCGCCCTTCGACCTCAGCGCCACGGCCAGCTCCGGCTTGCCGGTCAGCTTCAGCGTGGTGTCTGGCCCCGCGTCGTTGAACGGCAGCACCCTTACGCTCACCGGCCCCGGCGCCGTCGTCGTCCGGGCCAGCCAGGCGGGCAATGCCACCTACGCCGCCGCGCCCGCGGTGGATCAGAGCTTCATCGTGCTGACCCCCTTCGACGGCTGGCGGGCGGCGTGGTTCTCCCCGGAGGAACTGGCGCAACCTGCCGTCTCCGGGCCAGCCGCCGACCCCGATGGCGACGGCATTCCCAACCTTTTGGAATACGCGCTCGGCACCCCTCCGCGTGTGGCAGGCGTCACCGGCCTTCCCACCTCCAGCATTTCCGCCTCCCGCCTCCAGCTCACGTTCACCCCCTTGCGCAGCGATGTCACCTACCTGGTCGAGGCCTCTTCCGATCTCGCCAGTTGGTCGAACATCGCCGTCAACCCCGGCATCATCGGGTCCCCCGTCACGGTCACCGACAGCGTCATCATCACGCCGTCCAATCCGCGCCGCTTCCTGCGCCTCCGCGTCACGTCTCCGTGATCCGATTCTGCCTGCCCAATTTCGGCAGTCACCTCGCCTCCGCGCCGGCGGGCGCTAGGCCCGCCGGCGTCGTCCGACCCTCTCCGCCGCCGTTCGCCCGCTCTGGGAGCGCTACGATTCCTCGCGATCGGCGTCGCCTCCCCGCGGCGCGGCGATGAAGAAGGCGGTCAGGGGCTCTCTCGCGGCCAGCCATTCCGCCGGCGGCGCGGTCCCGCCCGCGGCGAGAATGCCGCCGACGATGGCGCAGTTCGTATCGAGGTCGCCGCCGGCCGCCACGGTCTCCCAGAGCGTCCGCTCGTAGTCGTCGGGGCCGGGATGGCGCGCCGCCAACCACAAGCAAAGCGGGACCGTGCGCTGACAGGTCACTTCGGAGCCATTACCGAGCGCGGCGACGGCCCGCTCGAGACTGCACTCCGGACCGAGCTCGCGGGCCCGGCGGATCCTGGCCTCGGTCAAGCCGGCGGGCGTTTGGGCAGCAATTCGGTCGAGAAACTCGGCGAAGTCCGGCGTCTCGCCGCGCGCCCGCAACGCCGCGGCTTGCGCCACCGCCACGGCGCCAGCCAGGCCCTCAGGATGCGCATGGGTCACTTCCGCGGAGAGAATGGCCTGCTCGGTCACTGCCGCGGGATCGTCGGCGAAGTAGGCTCCCAGTGGCGCGACCCGCATGGCGGAGCCATTGCCGCTGGAGCCGGTCCCGCCGAAGGCCGCCTTGGTGGTCGAGCGCCAGTCCGCCCCGCGATCGATCGCGGTCAGGATCTTGCGGGCGGTCCCGCCGTAGCCGCGCTCAGGGTCGCGCCGGTACAGCTCCGCGAACCGCTCGGCGAGGGAGTCCTGCTCGATCTGCCCTCGCGCGAGCAGCATTTCGACGATGGCGCAGGCCATGATCGAATCGTCGGTCACGGGCCAGGGCGGCCCGGGCGCGAGGCTTCGTTCGAGACGATGTCGTAAACTGAACGCGAAGAAGCGATCGCCGAAGCCGTCCCCCACCGAGAGGCCATCGAGGGAGCGCCGCGCCCGTTCGGCGCGCGCCTCCGGCAGGGCTGAGACGCTCATACTCACGGCCGGGCCTCCCCGAAATACCGCGCAAAAGCGGCGAAGACCTCGCCGCCGGCCGAGCGATCGAAGACGGAAAACCGCAGCCGGCGGAAGCTCCGGCGCCAGAACGTGCCCGGGGCGAGCCATTCCGCGAAGAGACCGGCCACCAGCGCGGGATCGTTGCGGAAGACGCCGCAGCCCCAGGCGCCGAGGACGAGATCCTCACATTCCGCCTGCCGGGCCGCCGCCAGGACGAGTTCGATGCGCTGCCGGAAGACCGCGGGAATGCGGCCGACCTCGCTCGCCTGCTGCGCTTCCAGCGCGCCGCGATTCGGGGCAGGCGCGGTCAGGAAGGTGGCCCAATACGGTCGCGCCAGAAACAGGCCGTCGTCGCGCCGGAAGACCGGACAGTCCGGCGAAACGATGACGCGGTCCGAATACAGCAGCGAGGGCGACTGCCGGTGATGCTCGTAGAAGTCGGGCTGCCGGCGGAGCGAGGCGTAGAGCGCCGAGCTGCGGGCCAGCGACTCCTCCTGCGCCTGGCTGCCCCCGAGGAAGCCGCCGCCGGGATGCCGGGCGGAGGCGAAGTTCAGCACTCCCACCCGCGCGCCGCCGCTCTCGGCCGCCAGCTGGGAAGCGCCCTGCAGGGTTGTCTCGTTGACCAACTCCAGTCGGGCATCGTCCGTGCGCGGCGTCGTGCCGGCCCGCAGCCCGGCGGCGGTCCGCGCCAACTCCTCCGGCTGCCAGAGCCGGGTGGCGGCCAGGCATCGCTCCAGATCCGCGCGCAGGTCGACCTCGGTGCCGTCCGGGGCGCGATAGCGGCCGCGCTCCAGCACCGCCAGGGTTTCCTCGGCCTGCTGCGCGCGCGAGTTTCGATTGACCTGCCCCTGGCCCGAGCGACCGGACGGGTGGCGCATGAGTTTCATGCGGGCCATGATTCCCTCATGCAGTGTTTGTGTCAATACGACGGTTAATTTTCACCCCGCCCCAGTCACCTCCGCGTTTGCTTCGAACAGAGTTTTAGGAGATTCCTCAGTCGTCATGCTCGCCGCCCCTGCCCCCGCCACGCCCCGAGAGGCTCTGGAGCGGCATTTCGGCTTCCGCGAGTTCCTCGACGCGCAAGAGGAAGTCATCCGCGCCATCCTCAGCGGCGAGGACGTGCTCTGTGTCATGCCGACGGGCGGCGGCAAGTCGCTCTGCTATCAGCTGCCCGCGCTGGTGCTGGAGGGCGTCACGGTGGTGGTTTCGCCGCTCATCGCGCTGATGAAGGATCAGGTCGATGCGCTGGCCCGGCGTGGGATCGACGCCACGCTGATCAACAGCACGCTGACCTTCGAGGAGCAGAAGGACCGCCTGCGCCGGCTGGCCGGCGGCGAATACAAGCTCGTCTACATCGCCCCCGAGCGCTTCCGCAGCCGGATGTTCCTGGACGCGCTGGGGCGCGCCACCATCTCGCTCTTCGCCGTCGACGAAGCGCACTGCATTTCCCAGTGGGGCCACGACTTCCGGCCGGACTACTACCGGCTGAGCGAAGCGCTGGAAAAGCTGGGGCATCCGCAGGTGGCCGCCTTCACCGCCACGGCCACGCCGGAGGTGCGGCGCGACATTCTGCAGCGGCTGGCCTTGGACGAGCCGCGCGAATTCGTCTCCGGCTTCGCGCGGCCGAACCTGCGCCTGGGCGTGACCGAAGTGTCCTCGGAGACGGACAAATACCAGCGGCTGCGCGCGCTCATTCAGGAGCACCGCACCGGCATCGTCTATTGCGCCACCCGCAAGCGCGTCGAGGCCGTGAGCGCGGAGCTGGCGCAATGGGGCGTGCGGGCCATCGCCTACCACGGCGGCATGACCGACGAGGAACGCGACGCGGTGCAGAATCGCTTCATCCGCCGCGAGATCGAGGTCGCGGTGGCCACGAATGCGTTCGGCATGGGGATCGACCGGCCGGACATCCGCTTCGTCGCGCATTTCGAGATCCCCGGCAGCCTCGAGGCCTACTACCAGGAGGCCGGGCGCGCGGGCCGCGACGGCGAACCCGGCGTCTGCGAGCTCCTCTTCAACTACGCCGACACGCGGGTGCAGGAGTTCTTCATCGAGGGCAGCAATCCGAAGCCGCAGTTCATCCGCGAGGTCTACGACGAATTGCGCAGCCTGGCCGATCCGCAGGGCGAGGTCGTGGTCACGATCAGCGATCTCTCCGACCGCCTCAGCGGCGCGGGCAAGATCAACGACATGGCGGTCAGCTCGGCGCTCGGGATTCTGAATCGGGCCGATTTCATCGACCGCTACGACATCCCCGGCCAGCGCACGCGCGGCACCCGCATCACCGATCTCAAACGCCGCGGCCGCGATCTGCCGCTGGACGTGCCGACGCTGGAGGAGAAGGAGCGCCGCGACCGGGCCAAGCTCAAGGCGATGCTCGACTGGGCCTACGCCCGCGACTGCCGCCAGCGCGTCATCCTGCGCTATTTCGGCGAGCCCGATCCCGCGCGCTGCGGCACCTGCGACAATTGCCTGGCCGAGCGCCACGGCCCGCAGCGGCGCGGCACGGACGAGGAATGGACGATCGTGCGCAAGGCGCTCAGCGGCGTGGCCCGCATGTCGGAGCGCGCCGACGGGCAGTGGCGCGGACGCTTCGGCCGCGGTAAAATCGTGCAATGCCTGCTGGGCAGCCGCTCGCAGGAGATCGTGGTCGCCGGGCTCGACCAGCTCAGCACGCACGGGATTCTCAAGGATCTCGGCGCGAGCTACGTGAACGAGCTCTTCCGCGAGCTGGCCGAGAAAGGCTGCGTCACGAGCACGAGCGGGCAGTATCCGCTGCTCACCCTCACCCCGACCGGCGAGGCGGTCATGCGCGGCACGGTCAATCCGGAGCTGCAGTGGCCGGAACGGCAGAAGCCGAAGGCCAAGGCCAGTCTCGAGCGCAGCCGGACGGGCGGCGGAAAAGCCGGCGCACGCCAGCAGGAGTTGGCGGAAGCGGTCGCGCCGGAGGACACCCGCCTGCTCTCGGCGCTGCGCGAAAAGCGCGACGAACTGGCTCGCGCGGGCGGCGATCTGCCGCGTTACCTCATCTTCCCCGACGAAACTCTGCGCGCGCTCGCCCGGCTGAAGCCGAAATCGCTCGAGGCCGGGCGCAAGCTGCGCGGGGTCGGCGAGGTCAAGGCTGCGCGCTACCTGCCGGCCTTCATCGAGGTCATCCGCGAACACGAAGGCCGCGCCTGATCTGGCTCAGGCCGCGTCCGTCGTCAGCAGGCGCTGATAGAGCTCGTAATCGGTCGGCAGGAAGCAGCAGAAGACGACCAGCTCGAGCTCCGGCAGTTGGGCGACTTCCGCCCGCACGGTGGCTACCGCGATCTCGGCCGCGAGCGGCGGCGGGAAGCGATACACGCCGGTGCTGATGCACGGAAACGCGAGGGAGCGCAGGCGATGCTCTCCGGCCAGCGCGAGCGAATTCCGATAGCACGCTGCTAGCAACTCCGGCTCGCGCTGCGCACCGCCGCGCCAGATCGGGCCGACCGTGTGGATGACGTGCCGGGCTGGGAGTCGGTAGCCCCGGGTGATCTTCGCCTCGCCCGTCGCGCAGCCGCGCAAGGTCCGGCATTCCTCCAACAGCTCCGGCCCCGCCGCGCGGTGAATGGCGCCGTCCACACCGCCGCCACCGAGCAGCGCGCTGTTGGCGGCGTTCACGATGGCATCGACCTCGAGCTTCGTGAGGTCGGCCTGGCGGACTTCGAGTCGGGCGCTCATGGCGGCAGCTTAGGCTTGAGCGCTCCGGTGTCGCTTCATTTCCAGGCCACCACGAGTGCCCCGGCCACGTAGGTATGGCAGCGGCCACACCACTCCCGACAAGCGCGCTGGACGCTCCCCGCTGCCATACCAGCCACGCGGGGCACGGAGCTTTTCGCTACGAATCGGGGGTTGCGGATGCACTGCGCTAGTCAATGCCGTTGAGGAACTCGCGAAGCTTGTTGACCCAAGCTCCGAACGATTCGGCATAGCGAGCAACCGTGCCGTCGGTGTGGCTCTTGAAGTAGACTGCCGATTTGTCTCCCTCTCGTGCATCGAGAGCGAAGTAGTCGCCGTTCCCGATACCATAAAACGGAATCAGGTAGTCCGGCCAACCGCCAAGGTCCTTCTCCGATTGGTAGATCGTCACAATCGTGTCGTTGCCGTTTGTCTTGGCCTCAGCCGCTTGGGGGACGTTGTAGATGTCACCGGGAAAAGAATACCGGCTCATCAATTCGATGAAGTGCTTGAAGTCCGTTGGCAAAGTAGTGCTGAAACGGGACTCCAATGCCTGCCACTCTGAAGGTGACGGGGCATCAAACGGTGTCGTCTCTGGTTCCAAAACCGCCTGAAGCGCTGCTTCGATTTCTTGCTTTGTCATTAGATGCCTTCTCCGGGTAAGACGTCTTCAGAGCCGCGCTGTCTGTAGTGCCCGCGGATTTCATTGGCTCGCTGAGCAGGCGTAAGCTGCGAAGGTTGGCTGTGCCGAGTGTGATTTCCCGGCCCTCGGTGGGTTTGCTGAATGATTTCGTCGAGCACACGATCGCTTACAAAAGGTCTATCCCTCTGTCTGGACCCGTGCTGTCTGGACCCCTCTGTCTGGACCCGCGTGGACCCCTGGACCCACAACTCACTCGTCTCTCCGCTCGAATTGGAAGTAGATTCGGAGGTTGTCGCGTCCGTGGGGAAATTTCTTCTCCCAGAGAATTGGAAAGGCGATCACGCGCCCTTCGTGCTCCGGCTGCGCAAGGGGAGCATGGCCATTGAAGAGAGCGGCCCGAGCGCCCGGCGGCAAGGTGGCGATAGTCTGGTGGTCCAGACCTAGTTGGCCGTCTTGGCGGTATTCTGGACTCGCGAAAGTCGTGGTCAGCGCGACGGCGATGCCCCTGTCCCGGATCTCCTGCGGAATGGGTCCCGGCTTCATCTGGGCCCAGCTAAAAGTATTGGTTGAGTCGAACTCCGGACGAAAGAACTGGGGTCCATCCGATCCCGGTTCGCTGACCGGTTTTGGGCCTGCCAGCAATGTCGCCAGCGGCAGGCGGCCGTGCCGGCCACTGGCCTGCAGCCAGATGGCATCGGCGTTGAGATAGACGGCCTCCAGCCGCAGGTGCAAGGGAGCGTTGCCCTCGGGCACTCGATTCTTCGGTTCCACGCGGGCAAACAAGTCGGCATTCGATCCCGAGCCGCCCAGTCCGACGACGGAGCGCAGCTTGTCGCCCACCTGCTCCAGTTCGAACTGCTGCGAGTCCTTCATGTCCGCGAAGGCCACCAGACGCCCCTCGATGCGTCCATCCTTCTCGCGCCAAATGAGCGGCGCCACCGCCCCCGACGCGATCAGTCCTGTTCCATCCGTGAAGAATCGGATCGAACAGGCCTGGAAGCCGCTCGCCCCCGGCACGCTCCACAGACCGGGGACGTTCGTCGGTGCGATCTGCCGCGCCTCGGCCAGGAAGCGCTTGCGCTCCTGTTCGAAGCGGCGGTCGCGGTCCAGCCATTCCAGCAGCTGCGCGGATTGGAGTTTCTGCGCCATGGTCACCGCGCTCTCGCGCAGGCCAGGCTCGATCTCGTAAGGATTGGCCCCCATCTCCAGCAGCAGCCGAACCATCGGTTCCTTGCGCTGAAACGCGGCGGCGCAAAGCAGCTCGGTGAGCGAGCCGAGGGCGATCTTTCGGTCCTTGAAGTGGCGCGCGACGGTCAGATTGCCCGAGCCTATGGAAGCCCGGAAGCAATCCCGCGCATACGCAGTCCCGAAGTTCGGGATGGCCGCGACGAGGAGGTCGAATTCGCTCAGGCTCAGAGCGCGCTGGAAGAGCGCCGCCAGGTGCTCACTGTCCATGTAGGCCGGGGTGAAGAGTTCGGGCCGCCCAGCCAGGACGCGGACCACCTGGAACTGCCGCCCCGCGACGGCGCTGCGCAGAATGATCAGGCCGAGATTTGGCTCCGGAAGATAGGGATCGGCGTCCGGACGAGGGTTTGCCAGCAGCTTCCGAAGGGTTGCCAAGTCGCCGAAATACGAGGCCACGTCCACCTGCTCGGACGGTTTGAGCTTGTCGAAATTGCTTTCAATGAACTCCAACGCGGCGAGGGGTGCAGAGAGGAGAAGGGAAAAGGCAACGGGCCAGCTGCGCATTGCCAACTGATAGATAGACATGAATAAACGCAAGTGATTGGTTGCCGGCTCTGGGGGATCAAGTTGGCACCCGCCAAACTACGGCTGCGCGTGCTCCAGCGCCCAGCCAGCCGGAGGAGCGTGGCCCCGCCGCCAAACCTTCCGGCGAACTGCACACCGATCGGCAAGCCGGCTTCGCTCCAATGCTACGACGCGCTCTGAACGTATACCCTGCGCGTTGCATCGTAATGGTCATGACCGAATCGCACGTGGCACGCTCCGAACGCTCTAAGGTAAGCTCTCCCGCCAGTGTTTGGACGGTCATATCTGCCCCTTCAGAATTGCACAAATGCATCGTTTCGAAGGTAGTATATTGACCAGACCGAACAGGTCGGCACTTACGCAATACCTGTAGTGATACGGCATCGCTAGTCGGGGTAGAAACGTGGGTCGTAGCGAGACTTTTCCCGACGAAATGGGCGGCTGTGACCCCCATCTGGATTTGTCGTGGCCGCGGCCAGGGCCGTGCCGGCGAGGCGAACGGTCCGACGGACGCAACTCCTCGGATCTGTCGCCCATTCCGCCGACATGTCGCATGAAAGTCATGCGCCCGAGCATTGACCCCGTGCTCCCACTTCGGCCTTTTGGACCCATGCTGTCGCGCCCCCAACGCCTTCGCCTCGCTCTTGCCTTCGGTCTTTGCGCCTTCGCCGGAACGGCCGGCGCGCAGGTCAGCCTCACGGCCACCGGCGGCACGCCGACCGGGACCTACGCCAACCTGCGCCTCGCCTTCGTGGCCATTAACGCGGGCACGCACTCGGGCGATGTGGTCCTGAACATCACGGCCAACATCACCGACAACAATGTGGCCATTCTGAACGCGGCCAACGCGGGCGCGCCTTACACTTCGATCACCATCCGCCCCTCCGGCGGCGCGGCGCGGACCCTCACCGGCTCGATCAGCGGCAATGCGCTGCTGCGCTTCAATGGCGCGGCCAACATCACGATCGACGGGCTCAACAACGGCTCCGACTCGCTCATCATCCAAAACACGAGTCAGTCGGTCAATGCGGGCACGGCGGCGATCCGCTTCGAGGGCGGCTCCGTCGGCTCGACCATCACCAACTGCACCCTGCGCAGCACCTTCCAGGGTCCACTCGGGACCTTCGGCGGCACCCTGCTCTACTCGACGGGCAACAACGACAACCACGTCGTCTCGAACTGCGAGTTCGGCCCGGCGGGGTCCAGCCTCACGACCAAGCACATCCAGAGCCAGGGGTCGACCGACACGCCCGAAAACGCGAACAGCAACATCCGCATCCAGAACAACCTGTTCTACGACTGCTTCCGCTCCACGGAATCGAGCGCCATGATCTTCGCCGGTATCGGTTCGAAGGACTGGGTCATCGATGGCAACCGCTTCTTCCAGACGGGCACCCGCACCTTCGCCAGCGCCAGCATCCTGACGCACTACGCCATTTTCATCAGCTCGCCCGAGGCGGCCGGCTACACGATCACCAACAACGTCATCGGCTTCAGCAATCGCTTCGAGGTCGGCAGCTACACCATGACCGGCGCGACCGGCAAGTTCGTCGCCATCGAGTTCGCCGGCGATCCCGCCGGTGCACTCAGCACGATCGCGAACAACCGCATCTCGGCCATCAGCCTGACCGGCGTGAACTCCTCCGGCTCGGGCATCGCCAGTCCGTTCACCGGCATCCGGCTCAATCCCGGCAATGTCGACGTGACCAGCAATACCATCGGCGCGTCCAACATCGCGGCGTCGCTCGCCTTCAGCACCACCAACGTGAACGGCACGGCGATGTACGGCATCTACTCCAACAACGCGACGCAGGAATTCCGCGCCAGCGGCAACACGATCGCCGGGCTGGAGCTGACGGTGCCCAGCAACAACACCACGACCAATCTGGTGGCCGGCATGCGGATGGCCTCCACGACCTCCGGCGTCGTCTTCCGCGCGACTTCGAACATCATCGGCACCGCTGCCGCGCCGCTGAACAACATCTCGGGCTCGCCGGGCAGTCAGGCCTGGGGCCTCGCCAGCGACACGGCGGCGATCTTCACGGGCAACACGATCCAGAATCTGACGGCCAGCGGGACGGGTCTGACTACCTCCGCCTCGTGCGTCGGCATCTGGGTCGACTCGGCCGCCAACGCCCACACCATCACGCAGAACACGATCTTCAATCTCTACAACCCGTCCTCCACCGGCATCACCACCGTCACGGGCATCCTCTTCCGCGGCAATGCCGGGGCCAACCGCATCGGCCAGAACGTCATCCACAGCCTGGCCCTCGACGGCACGACCAGCAGCACGCGCCTCAACGGCATCTCCATCATCAGCGGCAGCGGCACGCACACGGTCGATCGCAACTTCATCCACTCGTTCGCCACCATGCAGGCCGGAGGCGTGATGTCGGGCATCCTCATCGCTGGCGGCACCGGCCTCTACGCCAACAACATGATCCGCCTCGGCCTCAATCCCGCGGGCGGCAGCAATACGCCGGGCCCCAGCATCCGCGGGATCTGGCAGGGCACCGGCACGACGGGCGACCGATTCTACCACAACAGCGTCTACATCGGCGGCACCGGCGTGACCGACAGCGCCAACACGGCCGCCTTCCTCAGCGACGAAGCCAGCAATCCGCGCACGCTGCAGAACAACATCTTCGTCAATGCTCGCAGCAACGGCACCGGCACGGGCCTGCACTTCGCGATTCGCCTTGAGCAGGTCGCCGGGCTGACCAGCGACTACAACATCTTCCGCGTCAGCGGGACGGGCGGGACGTTCGGGCAGATCAACGCGGTCACGCACGCCAACCTCGCCGCCTGGCGCACCGCCACCGGCGGCGACGCGCACTCGATCGAGGGCGATCCGCGCTACCGCCAGCCCGACGGCACCCTGGCCACGGTCGACCTGCACCTCAGCGCCACGCTGGCCACGCCAGCCGAGGGCGCCGGCCTGGCGGTGGCGGCCGTGACCGACGACTTCGACGGCCAGTCACGGGCCGCCTTCACGCCCACCGACATCGGCGCCGATGCGGGCGTCTTCCTCGCGCCCGGGACAGGCAATCCGGTGGCCGGCACCCTCAACGTCACCTCCTCGCAGGGCTTCACGCTGGCCGTCGCCAAGTCGGCCATCCTCGCGGCCTGCTCGGATCCGAACAGCCTCCCGCTCACGGTCATCGCGACCGGCACCGTTTCGAACCAGGGCGGCACGGTCAGTCTGAGCGCGAACAGCGCCGACTACACGCCGCCCTCGCCGCATTTCACCGGGGCCGACGTCTTCAGCTACACGGTGCAGAACAGCTCCGGCCTGACAGCCTCGGGCCTGGTCAACGTGACCGTGCAGGCCCCGGCCTTCCCGCCGCGCGCGACCGCCATCAACCTCGGCAGCGGCGGCGGCACCTTCACCGTCACCCACAGCGGCGTGCCCGGCCTGACCTACGCGCTCGAGTACACCGACGGCCTGACCGTGGCCTTCCAGCCGGTGCTGGACATCAACTCGCAGCCGGTGACCGCCACGGCCGATGCCAACGGCGCCTTCACCTTCAACGTGACCCAGTCCCCCGCGCCGCCGAAGCGCTTCTATCGCGTACGCGGGCTATAGCCTCGCTGCCTCGCTGAGGCTCGGCATAGGCAATAGGCAATAGCGAAATAGGCGATAGGGCACGCGTCCGTCGAACAATAGCGAAATAGGCAATAGGGCACCGCGTTGGCCGAACAACTATCGCCTATTGCCTATCCCCTATTGCCTATGACCGAGCTTCCAGCTCGGTCAAAACGGGATGTCGTCGCCGTCGTCGTGCTGCGGCTGCTGCTGGGGGCGTTGGGCAGGACGGGGCGCGGGGCGCGGGGAAGGTGCCTGGCGGGTGTAGCCTCCGCCGCCTTCCTCGTCGTCGTGGCTGGACGGGGCGCCGCCGCCGCCGTCGCGGCTGCCGAGGAACTGCATGATCTCACCGCGCACGCGCAGCTTGCTGCGCTTCTGGCCGGTGGCCTTGTCGTCCCAGGTGTCCATCTGCAGACGGCCCTCGATGAAGACCGGGCGGCCTTTCTTCAAATACTCGCCGGCGAGTTCGGCCAGGCGTTCCCACAGCACCACGTCAATGTACGTGACTTCCTCCTTCTTCTGGCCGTCCGGGCCCGTGTAGGTGCGGTTGACGGCGATGGCGATGTCCGCCACCGCGGTGCCCTTGGGCGTGTACTTGATCTCGGGATCGCGGGTCAGATTCCCGATCAGCATGACTTTGTTCAGATTGGCCATAGTTCGTGTGGGGGTGCAGGAGGAAACGGGCCGTTAAGCCGCGCCGGCGGGTCCGTCGAGCGGATTTTGCGCCGGGCCGCGAAACGAAAAGCCCGCCCGACTCCTTAGAGCGGGGCGGGTAGAAATACAAATAGAAATTTCTTATTTGGCAGCCGCCTTTTCCTTGAGGCGGGCGTAGCTCTGACGGTAGACCGAGTCGTCGAGATTGAACTTGGCGCGCAGCTTCTCGATCGTCCCGACCGGAGCCTGGAAGACGTAGTTCACGTAGTAGCCGGAATCGAGCTTGCCGGCCACGTAGCTGAACGGGCGCTTGTCCATCTTCTGGATGTGCTCGATGACGGCACCTTCTTTGACGAACTCCTTCTCGAGGCGCTCGATGGTGTCTTTGACGGTGTCCTCCTTGCCCTGCGTATCGAGGACGAGGAGCGCTTCGTAACGGTGCTTGCTCATGTTGGGAACTGGTTGGGATGGAATCGGACGGAGAGATCAGCCTTCCGCCGGATTCGGCGAGGCGGGCGCGGGCACAGGCTTCAGCGGCCGGGGGGCGGCCGGCGGTCGGTTGAAACGATTCATGGCCGTCTCCAGGCCCTGCTGGACGGCGGTCTCGACGGCATCGGCCGCGCGCACGATCGTCTCGGCCAGCGCCTCCTGTTCGTCGGGTCGAAACGTGCCGAGCACGTGGCTCACCTGCTCGCCGGGCGAGGCCGAGCCGACCCCGACGCGCAGGCGCGGGAAGTCGGTCGTGTCGAGGTGATCGGCGATCGAGCGCAGGCCGTTGTGCCCGCCATCCGAACCGCCCAGGCGGAGGCGCAGACGGCCGAGCGGGAGGGCGGTGTCATCCGACACCACCAGAACTTCGTGCGCCGGAATCTTGTGGAACCGCGCCAAGGCTCCGACCGCTTCCCCGCTCAAATTCATGAACGTGAGCGGCTGGAGCAGGTGCGTGCCGGCGTCGGTGCGAGCGTGCCGGCCCTTCCAGGCGCGTTGCTCGACCAGCGAGACCCGCTGGCGGCGGGCCAGTTCGTCGAGCACGAGAAAACCGACGTTGTGCCGCGTGCGCTCGTATTCCCGGCCGGGATTGCCGAGACCGGCCACGAGGCGGGGCTTCGCACCGGGGACGACGGCTTTGGGGTCGGCGAGCACGGGGCGAAGCTGCGACGGTCGGGCGACCGGTAGAGATTACTTCTTGGCCGGGGCCTTGGCCGCCGGAGCCGCCGCCTTGCCCGCGGCCGCGCCGGCCTTGGCGTCGGCCGGCTTCTTCTCCTTGAGTACTTCCGGACCCTTGGCGGCATCGGCCGCCGGGGCGGCCTCGGCCACCGTCGGGGCGTGCACCACGAAGACCGTAACGGCGCCGTCCACCTTCGGCTTCACGCCGTCGGGCAGCTGCAGGTCGCGGACGTGGATCGACTCGCCCAGCTTGAGGCCCGAGACGTCCACCTTGATGACGGCGGGAAGCGCGCGCGGCTGACACTCCAGATCGAGCGAACGCAGGCTCTGGTCGAGGCTGCCGCCGCCGGTCTTGACGCCGGCCGGTTCGCCGAAGGGCTCGATCGGCACGTGCGCGTGCAGCGTTTCATTCTCGGCCACCGCATGGAGGTCGAGATGGAGCACGCGGCGGGAAAGGGGGTGATGCTGCACTTCCTGCAGCAGGGCCAGCTGGACGCGGCCGTCGAGCTTCACGTCCACCAGCACGTTCTCCGAGGCGGCGTGGGCCAGGAGCTTGCTGACCTCCTTGGCGTCGAACTGCAGGTTGGTCGGCTGGACCGACTTGCCGTACATGATGCCGGGAACGTTACCCTGCGCCTTGATCTTGCGGGCGGCGCCGCGGCCGATGCCGGTGCGCGGGTGAGCGGTGAGGGAAGGAGTAGCCATGGGAAATCTGCGCAGGTTTGGACGGAAAGGGCCGGGAACATGGCGGAAAACAGGGCCCTTGCAAGAGAATTTGGGAGCGGAGAGAATGCCGGCCCGTCCGGCCGCTGGCCGGAACCTCGTCCGCCGAACGCCGACCTCATGCCTGCGCCCTCCCTCAGCGTCTCGCTCGTGACCAAGAACGAGGCGGCCAATCTCGCGCGCTGTCTCGAGTCGGTACAGGGTCTCGCCAGCGAGATCGTGATCGTCGATTCCGGCTCGACCGACGACACCCGCGCCATCGCCGAGCGCTTCGGCGCCCGCTGGTTCGAGCGCCCCTGGCCGGGATTCCGCGAGCAGAAGAACGCGGCCTTGGCGGAATGCACCGGCGAGTGGGTCCTCGCGCTCGACGCCGACGAGGCGCTCTCGCCGGAATTGCGCGCGGAACTGGAGCGTTTCCTGGCTGCACCGGGCGCCGTCGGCGCCGACTTCCCGCGCCGCTCGTGGTTCCTCGGCCGCTGGATCCGGCACGGCGACTGGTATCCCGATCGCGTGCTGCGCCTGTTCCGGCGCGCGGCGGGAAAATGGGCCGGCACACGTGAGCACACTGCCGTGGCGCTGCAGGGGTCCTGTGCGCATCTGCGGGCCGACCTGCTGCATTGGCCCTTCCCGAACATGCGCCGGTTCGTGGAAAAGCAGCTCAGCTACGCGGAGTCTTACGCCACCGATGCCCGTCCCGCCTCCGGGCTGAAGTGCTTCTCCCGCGCAGCCTGGCGCGGACTGCGGGGCTACGTGCTCAAGGGCGGTTTTCTCGACGGCTTCCCCGGGCTTTGGATCGCCGTCGGCAATGCTTACGCCACCTTTCTCAAGTATTCCCTCACCCGCGAGCGCTGACCTTCTCAGGGCGGACCGGCGGTCACCGTCACCTCGAGGCAGCGCATGGTCTGGGGTACGGGCGGGCCTTGGAGATCGAGCACCCGCACGGTCAGCGGCAGGCCCTGCAGGGCAGGTTGAATGAGCTCCGCCTTCCATTCCCGGTCGGGGCCGAGCTGGCTCAGATACAGCACGGCGCGCCGGTGGCGCAGACGGCCCTCGTGCAACGCTCGGAGAAAGCTGCGGAGTTCGTTCGGGGTGTCGATCTCGCGGAACTCGGCGCGGGCCTGCCGCCAGTCCAGCTGGATGAGCTCCAAATGCCGCGCGAAGCCACCTTCCGACGGCTGGAAGGCCGGCCCGGGAATCAGATGCAGCGTCGGCCGCGGCTCCGGTGCCCGGCCCGCGAGGTGGCGGAAAACGTAGTCGAGCTGATGCGACGTGTTCCAGGGTCTCGCCGGGGAGTCGGTCGTTCCCTGCAGGTCACGCTTGTCGTATTGCTGCCATTCCGAGATCGACAATGCGAGCAGGCCCAAGACCGCCGCGCTGGTCCCCAGCGTCCCGCCGAGCGTGCGCCGCAGCCAGACCGCGGCGCACGCGAGACCGTTCAGGCCGATCCAGAGGAACGGCAGCAGATACCAGCAGCGGCAGGAGGGATTGATGATCGGTTGGCAGAGCGCGTGCACCGCGAAGCCGCTGCCACCGAGCAGCAGCGCGAGTCGATCGGCCGGCCATCGCCCAGCCCGCTCGCAGGTGGCGGCCAGGCCGAGCAGCCAGAGACCGAAGATGGGCGCCTGGATGAATCGCTCCGGCGCTTCCAGCAGGCTGTAGACCACCGCATGGGCTTTGGCCGGCTCCAGCAGGCGCGGCAGCAGGCGGGCTTCCTGCATGCCGCGGTTGGCCTCGTCCGTCACCGTCCACGCGTTCTGGTAGAGATAGAGCAGCCAACAGAGCGCCGCGCATCCCAGCAGCCCGCCGACCCGCGCCCAGCGCCGCTGTCCCGACTCCGGCGACAGCACGTGCCAGGCGGCCAGGCCGAGCAATCCCGCCTGGTAGATCATCTGTCCGTGGTAGAGCGTCAGCAGCGCGGCGAAGGCCAGCAGCGAGCCGTAGAAACGGCCAGGCGGCCCCTCCAGCGCGGCGGCGCCCTGCAGCAGCACAACCGCCCCCGCCAGGCAGACGCAATGCCAGCGGTACATCTGCAGGGAAGGCAGAATGATGGAGAGAATCGGCAGCAGCAGGAGGAGCCAGCGCCGGCTGGGTGCCACATTCTGGCGAGCGAACGTGACCGCCAGGGCCGCCAACACGAGCGCGAAGAAGCCGGTGTTGAGCCATTTGTACGCCAGCGGATGCGGGCCGAACCAGGCCACGAGCGGGAAGACCAGCGGGGTCAGCCCGGCATTGTACGTGTACATCCGATGCGCCACCTGGCCCCAGAATTGCCCCTCCTCCGCCCCGCGCAGCCAGCTCATGGCCGAGCGCAGCGCATCCTGCGCCTCGCTGTCGATGCTGGCCGGGAAGTACTCGAGGTAGCGTGCTGCGCTCCAGCAGAAGACTACCGCCACCGCGAGCCCGAGCAGCCAGTCGCGCCGCTGCGGCACCCGCGGCGCACCTTCCTCGTCGGCCGAGACGCCCAGCCGCTGCTGCGCCCGGCCCAGCGCCACCCAGAGCACGAGGTAGCCCGCCACCGTCACCACGGCGCCGCCCAGTACGGGAAAAAGACCAAAGCGGACCAGCAGCGCCATCCGTTGCCCCGGAAAGGCCGCGCTGGCGACGAACGGAGCGAGCAGCAGGACCCAGCGGGCGGCCCAAAGGAACGCCGGCCAACCGCGGCCCGCCTCCGACGTGGGACCGGATGCGGTCATGCGGTCACTTCGGGAGCGCGCTCAGTCGCTGCCGGGCCTCGTCCACTCCGGGGGCGGACGGATGTTTGGCCAACAGATCCTCGTAGGCCTTGCGCACCACCCCGAGTTGACGCGCCTTTTCGGCGGCATCGGCCACCGTACCAGCCTGCTGCTCGAGCAGCTTCGCCCCGATCAGCAGCCCCTCCGCCGCCTGCGGGGTGGTCGGATAGAACTGCGCGATCTTGAGATAGGTGTCGATGGCGCCCTTCGGATTGTTGGTGGCCTGGAAAATCTGCGCAGTGGCCAGCATGCCGCGGGCCCGCACGTCCGGCGGCGCGGTGGTGGCGCGAGCCACCTGCGCCAGCAGCGCGACGGCCTCGTCGTTTTTGCCCTGGCTCTTCAGGTTGAGGGCAATGCCGAGATTGGCCTCGGCGATCTTGGGCGACCACGGATAGAGCTTCTTCAGCTGATCGAAGAGCGCGCCCGCCGCGGCGGTGTCCTTCTTGGCCGTCGCCACGGTGGCGAGTCCGTAGAGCGCCGTGGCCTGTGCCTCCTGCACTTCCTTCGGCGCGGCCGTGGGTGCGGCCCCGGCGGGATTGGGGAAATCGGTCTGCAGCTTGCGATAGACCGTCTCGGCCCCGGCGACGTCGCCACTCTTGAGCAGCGCCTGACCGTAGGTATCGAGACTGGCCGCGCTGTAGGCCAGCGCGGGATCGAAGTTCTCCTTCAGCGCGGCGGCCGCTTTGGCCGGATCGGCCGCCGCTCCGCGCACCGCGGCGCGGAAGGCGATGCGCCCGGTGGCCGCCTTGTCTCCGCCGGCCTTGCCCGCCAGCGCGGTGAAGGCCGCGTTCACCTCGGCGGCGGGCTTCACGCCGGCGTCCACCTGCAGCTGCTGCACGTCGTTGAAAGTCTCGAGTCCCAGCGCCAGCGCGGCTTCCTTCGGGTACTTCGCCACCAGCTGTTCGACCGCCGCCACGGCCTTTTGCAGGAGCTCGGCCCAGGTTTTCTTCTTTACTTCGTCGAGCCCCGCGTAGCGCCCCATCTGCTGGGCGGCGTTGCGGTAGAGGTCGCCGATTTTGCGCAGCGCGGTCGCCGCGTTGGGCGACTGCGGATTCTTCTCCAGGAAGCCCTGATAGGCCGCCGCCGCGTCGTCGATCTTGCCGCCGCGTACCTGGACGTTCGCGATGGCGTCGATGGCCGCGAAGACCTTTTCGTCGGCCGGGAACTTGGCGATGAACTCCTGCAGCACGGCGATGACCTGCTCCGGCTTGTTCTCGGCCTGCGCGATGTCGGCGCGCTGGAAGAAAGCGAAGCCCGCCTCCTTGCTCTGCGGATACTGCGCGGGAATCTGCTGCAGCGTGGTGAGCGCGAGTTCCTTCTGCCCGGCCGCACGCTGGGTCTGCGCCACGGTCAGGAGCGCGCCGGGTGCCAGCTGGGATTTGGGATACTTGGCCACGAAATTGCGCAGATCGGCCACGGCACCCGCGGCGTCCTTCTGCTGACTCTTGAGCAGTCCGACGAAGAACGCCGCCTCCTCGCCCTGCGGCTTGTCGCCGGCGGTGTCGCGCAGCTTGGTGAAGGCGGCCAGCGCGCCCGCCAGATCGCCCTTGTCGCGGAGAATGCGGGCGCGTCCGAGCTCGGCCACGACCGCAGCTTCGGGCTTGGGATTGCCCTTGAGGAAATCGTCGAAGACCTTGATGGCCTCGTCGAACTTGCCGCCCGCGGCCAGCGAGCGCGCGCGCTCCAGCAGCGCGAACTCGGCCACCTGGCCTTTGGGCGCGAGGGACGAGGCCTCGTCGAGATACTTCTGCGCCCGGGCCGCGTCGCCCTTGGAATTGAGCAGGTTGCCGATGGTCAGCGCGAGGCTGGCGGCCATCGGATCGTCCTTGAACTTGGCCACGAATTTGTCGTGCCCGGCGATGGCCTTTTCGATCTGCCCCTGCGCGGCGTACGACATCGCCGTATAGAACAGGACGATGCGCTCCTGCTCCGGCTTGGTCGCGCGCGGGGCGAGGGCCGTGAGCAGCACCCGTGCTTCGTCGTGCCGGCCGAGTTGAAACCACACCTCGCCGCATTTGAGCAGGGCGGTCAGGCGCTGATCGTCGCGCGCGTTGAGCACGCCGAGCTTCTGCGCCTCGCGGTTGCGGAGCGAGCCGAGTCGGCGGGCTTCCAGCGCGTTGCCGGCCGCGGCGCGCATTCGGCTGAGCACGCCATTGATCCGCTCCTGCTGGGCGGCGACCATGGCGGTCTTCGGCTGCACCCCGCGGAAGGCGGTCAGCGCTTGTTGGTAGACCGGCGCGCGCTCGGCCTCGCTGGCGGCGGTGGCGGCGCGGGCGAGGAGGATCTCGCCGAGCTGGAACTGCGCGTCGTTGGCCAGCGCGAGATCCGTGCGCTTGGCCACGATGTCGGCCAGCAGCTTCTCGGCCTCGAGATAGGCACGCGTGGCCGCGGCGCGGTCGCTCTGCTGGCTGAAGGCGAAATTGCCCTGCGTGCCGAAGGTCAGCGCGAGGAGGTATTGGCTGTCCTGATACGACTCGCTCCGGCCCGTGAAGGCCGCGAGATTGGCTTTGAGATCCTCGGCGGCGGCGGGGTAGTTGCCGATCTGATACTGCGCCGCGGCGCGACCGTAGCGCACGCCCTCGACTTCCGCGGCATTCGGATACTTCGTCAGGAAGGCGCCCGCCTCCTTGATCGACTCCTCGAAGGCGGCCTTGCGCTTGGCGTCCGTGGCCGGGAGCGAGGCGGCCTTTTGCGCCAGCGCCGCCGGCAGCAAGCCCATGCACGCCTCCACCACCTCGGGCGGGGAAGTCTGCGAGGCGATCATCTTGCGCAGTTGCGCGGCCGCCTCGTCCCAGCGGCCGGCGAGGAAGAGCGCATTGCCGAGCCGATAGCCGGCCTCGACGACCTGATTGGCCGTCGGGTAATCCTTGAGGAATTTCGCGTACGCATCGGCCGCCTCGCCCGGGCGGCCGGCGTCGAAGAGCGCATTGGCCTGCTTGATCGCCGCGTCCGGCGCGAGGGCAGCCGGGGCCTGGGCGAAGAGCGGTGCGGGAGCGAGAAGAACGGCGAGGAACGCGCGGGGGTGCATCGTGGGGCGCAGCTTCAGGAAGCCGGCCTCAAGATTCAAACCGTTTTCGGCCCGGAATGGCACCAGGCGCCCGGCGCGCAGGCTCGGCTCTGCGCCTCAGAATGGATCGTAGAACGAATCGTACTCCGACTTCCGCTGCGGCTTGGCCGGCTCGGGCAGATTCAGGGCCACCCGCGCATCGGAAGCATGCCGGAAGCCGGAGAGCGGCTCGCCCGGGAGGATGCCCTTCGAGAAGCAGATGTATTTGAACGCCAGGCCCATGCTGGAGGGATGCATGAGCGTGCGGAACTGCCGCACCGCCTCGGCCGTGGCCTTGTCGAGTCCGCCGTACTGCCGGGCGTGGTACTCGACTTCCATCAGCCGCTCCTCGCCGATCCCGACCAGGAAATGATGCTGGTCGCAGAAGCCGTGCAGCTTGAGCGAATGCGCCTCGGCCACTTCCGCGAGGCTGGTGAAATCGACATGCGCGGTGATGTCGCAGTCGCCGATCCCGAAGAACGGGTCGCTCCCGCGCTGATGCCGATAGTACACCGAGATCGTGCCCGCCAGCCGGCCCGGAGCGTAGTATTGATCCCTCGCGAAGCCGTAGTCGCAGGCCAGCACGTAGCCCTGCCGCATGATGCGGGAAACGTCCTCCATCCAGCCGAGAGCCTTGAGATTGACCTCGGTCTTGTACGGCACGCAGTCCGAGGGCGGCGTCGGCACCTTGGCCAGATGCTCGCGCAGGCGGCCGTTCGAGAGCGGACCGAGCACGAAGCGGAACGAGCCCTTCATGGTCGAATCGACGAACATTTCCTGCCAGCCCGAGCCGTCGTGCACGACCAGGTGGACCGGCATCGAGTCGATCAATTCGTTGGAGAAATGCACCCCGCAGAGCGACCCGACCTCGAAGTCGTCGAGCGAGCGATGCCAGCGCACCTTGTTCCGCGGCCAGCCGCTGAGGGCGGCCTGCTGATGCTGCAGCAGCGTCTCGGACGGTTCCACGATCCAATAGGTCAGCTGCGAGAAGAGCCGCGGCGAACGCGCCTGGATCCAGGTCAGCACGTCGTTGGCCAGGCGGCCGTCGTGGGCGCCTTGCTCGACCACGGCGAAGGTCATCGGCTGACCCATGCGCACCCACATTTCCTCGAACTGCGCCGCCATCAGCTCGCCGTAGATCTTGCCCACGCTGACGTTGGTGTAGAAGTCGCCCCGCCGGCCCACCGTGGCGCGGCCGCTCGAGTAATAGCCGTGGTTCGGGTGGTAGAGCACCTGCTCCATGAACCACTTGAACGAGACCGGCCCGTGCGAGTCGATCTGGCGGGTCAGGATGCGGTTGAGCTCGGGATGACCTGGTTCGGTGGTCTGCTGCATGATGGCGGTGGCGGCGCGCCATAAAGGCAGGGGCCGGCGGGAAATGCAACCGCCGTGGCGACGGGCGGGCGCGAGGCGTTGTCGGACGCCGGCCTATGGCTACCCAACTTAGGGATCGGCCAGAAACGGCAGCGTGCGCTGCAGAAACGCCGTGCGCTCCGGGGCGGTCGGAAAGACCTCCTTGAGCGGGGGCTTGTCGGCCAGGTTTCGGAAGAAGAAATCCTCGATGGCCGCGAAGTAGTCGTCGGGGCGCATGGCGGGCCGCGCGCGCAGCATCCATTGCGCACCGGCAGCCAGGTCACCGCGATGCAGCGAAACGGCGGCCGCGGTCAGCAACCATTCGCCGGACGGCGCCGGTTTCCCGAGCTCGGCGAGATAGACATCATTGCCGATCTCTTCGGCGCGGTCGGCGTCGACCAGGAGCAGGCGGCGGCGGAATTCGATGCGCGCCCGCGCCGGCTGCCAGCCGGCGCGCGTGCGGGTCAGAGCGCGCTCGTAGTCGACCAGCGCCTCGGCCACCGACCCCAGCCGGCGGTGCAGCTCGGCCCGCTCGAAATGCAGGTCGGCCCGCCGCGGATCGAGCTTCAACGCTTCGTCCAGCGAGGCCCGGGCGCGGCGCAGGTTGTCCAGGCTGCGCTGCGCGGCGAAGTTGCGGGCGCGCAGATAGTGCAGTTCGACGAGTTGCGCGCGCTCGTCCGGCCGCGCTTCGCCGATCAGGCGCACCAGCCGGACCTCGGTCTCGGCGGAAAGGCGGGTCAGCAGGGAATGCCGCGCGGCCAGCATCTCGAGCCCGGGCAGTCCCGGGCGCTCGGCGCTGAGCTGGCCGATCAGCCGGCCCATCTCCTCCTTCGAGCGGGAGCGCTCGGCGGAAAGGATCGAATCCAGTCGCGCCAGATCGGTTTCCTGCCAGGTCGGGACGGCCTTGGCCTCCGTCGGGGTCTTTGGAGCCTCCGCCCGCGGCGGTAGCGATGCCGGCGCGCTTCCCGCCATAAAGAGTCGCAGCTGATGTCCGCCAAAGCCGAAGCCGGCCGCCACGAAGAGCACGAGGAAGGTGGAGAGCAGCAGGCGGCCAAAGGAAGGCTCCGGCTGCGGAGCGCGCACCAGCCGGGCGGTGGCGTGGGTGGGCGGGGCCGCGATCTCCCCCGGGCTGGAGGCCGGACCACGGCGCGCAGCCTTGAGCTGCTGGATGCGGGTGCGCAGGCCCTCGATGACTTCGTCGAGCATCGGATCCGGCCCGGGCGTAGCCGGCAAGGTCGGACGCGGCTCCGGCTCCGGCTCGTCTCCCTCGCCGCCCTCGGCGAGCAGGGCCTCGACTTCGGCCAGGGGAGGCGTGGGCGGAAGCGTCGCGCGCAGGCCTTCGAGCGCAGCGAAAGGCACCAGCCCGCGGGGCGTGCCCAGGACCCGCGCTTCGTCGGGGCTGTACGCCGAGACGGGGATCTCGACCGGCTCAGGGGGAAGGGTTGCCGGCGCGGGAACCGGCGCTGCGGAAATGGCGGGCACCCACGCCGGCGGTGGCTGGACCGGCACCACGTTCGCGACCGGCGCGGGCGCCGGAACCGGTGCCGCGGCGGGAGCGGGAGCCTCGGCCGCCGGCCGCCCGACATAGACGCGCTGACGTGTGGTGGCTGAGCCTGGCTTGGCGAAGGGATCGGGCGGGCTCGCCGGGGGCGCGGCCGGTGCGACGGCGCCTTCGCCCGGCCGCACATAGCGGCGCTCCCGCACGTGCGGGATGGTGACGGTGACCTTGGGCGGAAGCATGCGGCCGTGGATGTTGCTGTTTATCGCATCCAATCCGGGTGACAAGGAATGCGCCAGGAAATCGCGCGGCCCCACATCGGAGGGATGCCGCGCACTTCGCCGCGGTCAGGACGAGGTCTTCAGATACTCCAGCAGTTTCGGCCGCTCCTTCGTCCACGGCTCCGAATCCTCCGGCAGCAGGCCCCTCGCGTGCAGACCCTCGAGCAGCGCCAGCGCCTCGCGCCAGACGCCGGCGCTCTCCTCCCGCCGGCCGGCCTTGGCCAGCATTTCGCCGTAGCCGAGGAGGGTCTGCGCGAGCCAGGCGGAATGCGCCGGCAAGCCGCTTTCCCGGACTTCGTTGCGCCGCCACCAGAGCGCTTTCCAATAGCTCTCTTCGGCCGCCCGGTATTGCTCCGTACCGCCCTGCAACTCGCCCAGCAGCGAGAGCGCATCGGCCAGCAGACCCCGGGCCACGCTGTTGCTGTAGTCGCGCCGCAGCGACTCCTCCAGGATCGGCACCGCCTCCTGCACGGCGGCGATGGCGGGGGCGGTCTCGCCCGCGCCGATGTGCCAGAATGCGAGCGACGTCAGGCAGCCGGCCGCCGCGGAAGCCAGCCGCTGCTCGCTCACGCCGGCAGCGGCGAAACGCCGCACCACCGCGATCGCCTCTTCCAGGGTGGCCCGGCCCGCCGCCGCCTCGCCGACCTGGCGTTCCTGCGCCCCGAGATCGCCGCAGGTGCCGAGGAACTCGAAGGCGAAGACCACATTGGACGGATCCGCCTGCAGCAACCGGCGCTTCTCGTCGCGCGCCTCGCGCAGAGCGGCCAGCGCTCCGGCGCGGTCGTTCGGGCTGGCAAAGTCGCGCACCGCCAGAAAGCCCAGGACGTTGGCAAAGGTCTGGCGCACGCCCGGATCGTTCGGCGCCAGCTCGACCGCCTGGCGCAGCCAGCGCAGGGCTTCCTCTTTCGTCGCCCGGGCGACCTCGCGCCGATTCTCGCTCAGCGCGACGTTGCTCAATCCCGCCGCGGCCTTGCCTGCGAGGCGCAGCAATTCGGCGTCCTTCGGCCAGCGGGCCAACCACTCGCGCGCCGGCGCCAGGGCCTCGGCGTAGAGCTTGCCGGCCTCGGCGAATTTGCCGGCATTGGCCGTCAGCAGGGCGACGTTCGCGCGCACGTTGAGCCAGGCCTGGGCCTCGGGCAGATCCCGCATTTGCCCGGCAGCGACACCGTCCAGCGCCCGTTCGGCCGCGCGGAAAGCCTCGACCGCCGCGGCGCGGCGAAAGCGGGCTGCCAGCACTTCGCCCTCGAGACTGGCCAGCGAGGCGGCCACGAGCGGCGCGGCGCCCGGCGTGGACCGGCCGGCCTGGGCGTGCCGCAGCGCCTCGTCCAGCCGCCCGAGTCCGCGGTAGGCCCGGGCAAGCTGCCATTCGGCACGCGCCCGCTCGGCCTGGCTCGGCGCGGCCAGCGCGAGCGCCTCGGCGGCCTTCTCCAGCAGCCGTACCCGCGCCTCGGTGGGGCCGGTCATACGGGCGAGATTGGCGCCGAGCTCGTCGACCATCACGAGCGCCATGTCGCGGGCCAGGTCGCGTTGGCGCACGGCCTCGGCCTCGCCTCGCAGGGCTCGCGTGCGCTGCAGCTGTGAAAGGGTCAGTCCGCCCGCCACGGCCAGCAGGACGGCGGCCGCGGCGCCCGCCACGATCGGCTGGCGGCGGATCCACTTGCCGGCCCGGTAGCCCAGGGAGGCGGGACGCGCACGGATCGGCCGATTCTCCAGATGCCGGGCAATGTCCTCGCCGAGTTCGCGGGCATCGGCGTAGCGGCGCGTCGGCGTCTTCTCCAGCGCGCGCAGCACGATGGTGTCGAGATCGCCGCGCAAGGCTGCATTTCCCGTCACCCGAGAGGGCAGCGCCGGCTCCTCGCGCAGCACGGCCGCCAGCGTGGCGACTTCATCGCACTCGCGCCGGAAGGGGTGCCGGTCGGCGCACAGTTCGTAGAGCAGCACGCCGAGCGAGAAGACATCGGTCGCGGTCGAAACCGGCTGCCCCTCGATCTGTTCCGGGCTGGCGTAGGCCGGGGTGAAGGCCCGCAGCAGCGAGAGATCGCGCGCCGCTCCCCCGCCGGGCGAGAGCAGGCGCGCCAGCCCGAAGTCGAGCAGCTTGGCGGCGCCGTCCCGCGCGATCAGCACATTGCCCGGCTTGAGGTCGCGATGCACGACCAGCGCGCGGTGGGCAAAGCTGACCGCGGCGCAGAGTTCGGCGAAGACGCGCAGTCGCTCGCGCAGCGGCGGGCGCACGCGTTGCCGCCAGACGTCGAGCGTCTCGCCGTCGACGAACTCGGTCACGAGATACGCGCTGCCGTCCTCGGTGCTGCCGGCATCGAGGAGGCGGGCGATGCCGGGATGGTCCAGCGCGCCGAGAATGCTGACCTCCTCGCGGAAGCGCTCGGCCGCCAGCCCGGAGAAAACGGTGCCGCGGAGGAACTTCAGCGCGACCTGGCGCTCGAACCGACCGTCCGCCCGCTCGCCCAGCCAGACCGCACCCATGCCCCCCTCGCCCAGCAGGCGCAGCACGCGCCACGGCCCGATGCGTCGGCCTTCGGCCAAGGTCGTGCCGGTGACGGCCGGAGCGGCTGCCATGAGCGGGGATTCGAGAAAGCCGTCGCGGCCGTCCAGCGCCTGCAGCAGCGACTCGACCTCGGCCCGGGTGGTCGGGTCCGGGATCAGGGCAAGCGCCGCCGGCCGCTCGTGCGCGGGCAGGGCATCGAGGCGGTCGAACCAGGCGCGGGTCGAATCGTCCAGGGAGCGATCCATGCGGGAGTCCGGCACACTCGCACGCGGCAGGCCGGCGCAAGTGGAATCGGCAGTTTGTCGACCATGGGATGCCGCCACTGCGGCGCTATTCCCGAATTTCCGCACCCCTCACCCCTCTCGCTGCATCTCCCGCAGCAGCCAGGCGCGGGCGTAGCTCCATTCACGCTTCACCGTGGCCGGGGAAATGTCGAGCGCGTCGGCCGTCTCGTTCACGTCCATCCCGGCCAAGAAGCGCAGCTCCACCACGGCCGCCGAGCGCGGACTCACCTGCTCCAGCCGCTCCAGCGCGGCCGCGATCGCCCCGGCGTCGAAGGTCTCGGCCGCCCGATGCTCGTCCGCATCGGCCACCGAGATGACCAGCCCCCCGCCGCGTTTGTGCGCCGTGCGATGCCGCCAGTCCTCGATCAGCAGCCGGCGCATCTGCCGCGCCGCCACCGCCAGAAAGTGCTTCCGGTCGCGCCAGGCCACCTGCGACTGGTCGATGAGCCGCACGTACGCCTCGTGCAGCAACTCGGTGGGCTGATAGGAGGCGCCCGTGTCGCGACTCTGCACCTGGTGCGCGAGCCGACGCAGCTCCGGATAAAGCGCCCGCACGAGATCGTCGTAGGCGGCCCGGTCGCCCTTCGAATCGCGCCAAGCCACCAACAGACGCGTCACGTCGGGAGGCCGCTCGTCGTCCTGGGTCATCACGCGTTCTGATACCCCGCCCGCGGGCGACAGGGAAGCGGCAAGCGCGGCCTCGCTATCGCAGCCACCACCAGCGCCGAGGGAGTCATGCCAGTCTCGGATCATGCGACCCTATTCGTCTTCTCTCCCCTCGCGGATTCGCGGATTTCCGGCCCCACTTCGTGTTGGAGGGGAGCCGTAGTCCGCACTCTCCGAGTGCGGCCAGCCCCGCGGAGGAGCGGAGGAGCGGAGGAGCGGAGGAGCGGAGGAGCGGAGGAGCCGAGGAGCGGAGGAGCGGAGGAGCGGAGGAGCCGAGGAGCGGAGGAGCCGAGGAGCGGAGGAGCGGAGGAGCGGAGGAGCGGAGGGCCGAGGAGCCGAGAGCGGAGGAGCGGGATGCCCTTCATCCTTCATCCTTCATCCTTCATCCTTCATCCTTCATCCTTCATCCTTCATCCTTCATCCTTCATCCTTCATCCTTCATCCTTCATCCTTCATCCTTCATCCTTCACCCTTCCCCCTTCCCCTCACTCCGCCCGCAGCGCTTCGATCGGGTTCACGCGGGCGGCGCGGCGGGCGGGGAGCCAGCAGGCGAGGAAGGCGACGGCGGCGATGACGAGGGAGATCACGGAGAAGGTCAGCGGATCCCAGGCGCTGACGCCATGCAGGAGGGAGGCGAGCAGACGAGTCAGGGCGAAGGCCCCGGCCAGGCCGAGGCCAATGCTGAGCGCGACGAGGGTCATGGCTTCGCCGACGATGAGGCGGAAGATGCTGCCCTGCTCGGCGCCGAGGGCCATGCGCACGCCGATCTCGCCGGTGCGCTGCGAGACGGAATAGGCCATCACGCCATACACGCCCACAGCGGTCAGCAGGAGGGCCACGGCCGCGAAGACGCCCAGCAGCAGCGCGTTGAAACGCGGGCGGGCCAGCGAACGGGAAAGGTATTCGTCAAAGGTGCGCACGTTGTTGACCGGCACGCCCCGATCGATCTCGGCCACCGCGGCCCGCACGGCGGAGACGAGTCCGAGCGGGTTCGACGTCTCCGATTTCACCACCAGCAGCGCGGTTTCGAGCGGCACCTGGGCGGCCGGCAGATACATCTCCGGCGTGTAGTCCGCGTAGAGGTTGCGATGCCGGGTGTTGCCGACCACCCCGACGATCTCGCGCCACGGCGTCGTTTCTTCGATGCTCCAGCCGGGCTTGATGCGTTTGCCGATCGGGTCCTGACCCGGGTAGTGCTGTTGCGCAAATTTCTCGTTCACCACCACCACGAGTTTCGTCTTGAGCGTGTCGTTCGCATCGAAGACCCGGCCGCGCACGATCGGAATGCCCAGCGTGTCGAAGTAGCCGGCGCTGGCCAGCCGCACGGGCGCGGTCGCCTGCTGGCCCTCGGGCAGCGAGCGTTCTTCGATGTCGACCGAGGTGGTCATGTTGCTCCCGGAGAGCGGCAGCGGGACGATCGTGCTGGCCGAGCGCACGCCGGGGATGGCCCGCACTCGCTCCAGCAAGCGGTCGAAGAACTGCACCACGTTCTCCGGCTTCGGATAGGCGGTGTCCGAGATGCCGATGCGCGCGGTCAGCAGGCGGTCGTAGCGGAAACCGGGATCGACCTTGCCGAGATGCGAAAAGCTGCGCAGGAGCAGGCCCGCGCCGACCAGCAGCACCAGCGCCAGCGCGATCTCCACGACCACGAGCGCGTTGCGCAGCCGATGCCCGCCCGACGTATTGCCGCGCGCGCCGGTCTTGAGCGCGAGCGCCTGGCCGGAGCGCGCCGCCTGCAGCGCCGGCACGAGGCCGAAAAAGATGCCGGTGGCGAGTGCGATGCCGAGCGTGAAGGCGAGCACCGTCACATCCAGCGAGAGGTCGGTCGCCAGCGGAATGCTCTGCGGCACGACCGCGACCAGGGCCCGCGCGCCAAAGTACGCGAGGAGCAGCCCGAGCACGCCTCCGCAGGCCGCCAGCACGACGCTTTCGGTCAACAACTGCCGCACGATGCGCCCCTGGCTCGCCCCGAGCGCCGTGCGCACGGCGATCTCGCGCCCGCGAGCCGAGGCGCGGGCGAGCAGGAGATTGGCCACATTGACGCAGGCGATGAGCAGCACGCAGCCGACCGCGCCGCAGAGCACCCAAAGCGCGAGTCGCACGTCGCCGATCAGCTCCTCACGCAGCGGAATAGCGGTGGCGCTGAAATTCGTGTTCGTCTCCGGATACTGCTTCATGAGCGCGGCCGCGATGCTGCGGAGTTCGGCCGCCGCCTGCTCGACCGTGGCGCCCGGCGCGAGCCGTCCGACCGCCCGCAGACGGTGACTGCCGCGCTGGGCGGTCTGCGGCTGTCCGACGTCGGGCGGCGTCGCGTCGACCGAGGTCGTGACATAGAAATCGATGGCCTGCGTTTGGATGGGAAACTGATACAAGGCCGGTAGCACGCCGACGACCGTGTAGACGCGACCGTCGATGGTCAGCTGCCGCCCGAGCGCGTCTTCGCGCCCGCCGAACTGCCGCTGCCAGTACGCATGGCCGAGCACGACCTTCAGTCCGCCCGGCCCGCCGCCTGCAACCTCGTCTTCGCGGGTGAAGAGGCGTCCCAGCAGCGGCTTCACGCCGGTGGCGGGAAAGAGATCGGCCGTCGTGACCAGACCGCGCGCGCCTTCCGCCCCGCTCGCATTGGCGACCGCGAAGCCCGATTCGTAGTAGCAGGCCAAAGCGCTGAAGGAGCGCGCCTGGCTGCGGAAATCGAAGTAGTCCGGGTACGAGACCGAATCGACCCCCTGTCCGCTGCCGCTGCGCAGGTTGACCGATCCCACCGCAACGATGCGCTCGGGCTCGACAAAGGGCAGCGGCTTGAGCAGCACCGCATTGACGACCGAGAAGATGGCCGTGTTGCCGCCGATGCCGAGGGCGAGGGCGAAGATGGCCACCGCGGCGAAGCTGGGGTTCTTGGCCAACTGGCGGAGAGCGAAGCGAAAGTCGGAGAGCATGGCGAGTCGGGGTGCCGCGCGCAGGCGCAAACCTCGTGCCAGCCGATCTTGCTCTCTGGGGTCGGGGCCGCCCGGAACCAGCGCGCGACGAAACTGGGATGGCGTTTTCCCAGTGGTGGAACGGCGGCGGCAGGATCAGCGGCGCTCGCCCGCCGCGCCGCGGGGATCGAAGGCGTCGCGCAGGCCGTCACCGAGGAAGTTGAAGGCCAGCAGCGTGGAACTCATCAAGAGCGCCGGGAAGACGAGCAGCCACCAGCGGCTGTTGAGCGGATTGATGACGCTGGCGGCATCGGACAGCAGCGTGCCCCAGCTGGCTTGCGAGGCATCGACCCCCAGGCCGAGGAAGGAGAGGAACGACTCGTCCAGCATCACGGCCGGGATGGTCAGGGTGAGGTAAACCACGATGATCCCGGCCAGATTCGGCAGCAGATGCCGCCAGACGATGCGCCAGCGCGTCTGTCCCAGCGCGCGGGCCGCGACCACGAACTGCTGCTCCTTCAGCGCCAGCACCTGACCGCGGACGATGCGCGCCATGGTCAGCCATTCGATCAGGCCGAGCGTACAGATGAGGATGACGATCTTCGAATACTCGACCAGCGGCTCCAGCCACGTGCCGGTCAGGTGCACGAACATCCACAGCCGCAGCGGGGACTCGACCGCATAGGTGAAGAGCAGAATGAAGATCAGCCGCGGCACCGCGTAGAACGTGTCGACTCCGCGCATGAGCAGACTGTCTACCCGGCCGCCGAGATAGCCCGCGAGCACTCCGACGGTCGTGCCGACGAAGAGCGCCACGATGGCCCCCGCCAGACCCACGAGCAGCGAGATGCGTGCGCCGGTGAAGACGCGGTGGAGCAGATCGCGCCCGTTGAGGTCGGTCCCCAGCAGGTGGCCGTCGGTCAGCGGCGGCAGGAACTGCGCCGCGCTCGGCCGCCCGTAGCTTTCCGGCAGCAACGCCGGTACGAGCACCGCCGCCAGGGCCACCAGGACGAGGTAGCCGAGGGAGATGCGGGCGGTGAGGGACAGGCGCATGCGGGGAGACTCGAAATTCGGACCGGGCGAAGCGTGCGCTTCAGGCGAGCTTGATCCGGCGGTCGAGCAGCGTGTAGGCGACATCGACCAGCAGGTTCATGAGCCCGAGCAGCGCGCAGTAGATGAGGACCACGCCGCAGAGGAGGAAACTGTCGGAGTTGAGGATGGAATTGACGAAGAATCCGCCCATGCCGGGAATGTTGAAGACGGACTCGACCACGATGGAGCCGGTCAGCAGGTTGGCGGCGAGCGGGCCGAGGAAGGAGATGACCGGCAGGATCGCGACCTTCAACGCATGCTTGTAGATGACCTCGCTCTCGGGCAATCCCTTGGCCCGGGCGGTGCGGATGAAGTCCTGATTCAGCGTCTCCAGCATCGAGGTCCGCATCAGGCGGGCGATGTAGGCGACGTAAGGCGCAGACAGCACCAGCACCGGCAGGAGCAGGCTGAACGGACCGTCGAGCCCGCCCACCGGGAAGATCGGCAGGAGCAGGGCGAAGCACAGCACGGCGAGCGGACCGGTCACGAAAGTGGGCGTGGAGATGGCCGCCAGCGCGGCCAGCATGGAGAGACGATCGGCGGGCCGGTCGCGTCGCGCGGCCGCGTAGCAGCCGATCCAGATGCCCGCGCCCGAAGCGAGCAGAAAGGCGGGCACGCCGAGCAGCATGGAGATCGGCAGCGTCTGCCCGAGGATCTCGTTCACGGTGCGATCGCGATACTTCATGGAAAGCCTCAGATCGCCGCGGAGGACGTCGCCGAGGTAGGAGAAATACTGCTGCCCGAGCGAACCCGCATTGCCCGCGAAGATCCGCAGCCCCTCGCTCAGTCCGAGTCCGGCGGCGAACTGCGTGCCCCACGCCCGACCCTCGGTGCCGTCGAGCTTGTAGCGCTTCAGCAGTTCCTTCTCGATCGAGGCCGGCAGCTTGCGCTCACGATCGAACGGGCCGCCCGGCTTCACTCGGATGAGAAAAAACGTCAGCGTGAACGCCGCCCAAAGGACGAAGAGCAGAGCCAGGAGCCGTCGAACGAGGAAACCGAGCATGGGAGGCGAACGCGTCGCAGTCAGTACCTGCGCCGCGCCAAGAGACAAGTGCCGGGCGGCGCGGAGGCAGAGGTTCACGCGAAGCCATGAAGGGGGCGAAGGCGCGAAGGAAGAGGTTCACGCGAAGCCACGAAGGGGGCGAAGGCGCGAAGGAAGAGAAAGGGGGAGAGGGAGGAGGGTTGACCACTTGGAGCCGGTCCTCGGTCTTCGGTCTTCGGTCTTCGGTCTTCGGTCTTCGGTCTTCGCCACGGCCTCCCGTCTCCCGCCCGGTCACCCGTCTCCGCCTTCGCGACGCGGCCGCACTCGGAGAGTGCGGACTACGGGCCGGCTTTGCGTAGCAGGTAGGCGCAGAGGAGTTGGGCGCGTTCGGGCAGGCTGGCGATGACGAGGTGCTCGTCGCTGCTATGCAGGCCGCCGCCGCGCGGGCCGAGGTTGTCGATGTTCGGCAGGCCGGCTGCGGCCAGCTTGTTGCCATCGCAGGCGCCACCGGTGGCGGCGGCTTCGAGCTGCAGACCGAGGGCCAGGCCGCATTGCTGCAGCTCGGCGATCATCGCGTCCGACGCCGCGCTGGCGGGCTTGGGTGGGGAGGCGAATTCGCCGCTGACCTCGAGATGGAGTCCCTCGCGCCCGTTCAGCTCGGCCAGGAGATCGGCGACCGCTTCCTGCATCCAAAGCTCGTCTTCCGGCACGACGGTGCGGACGTTGTAACCGGCACTGGCGCGGTCGGGCACGATGTTGAGTGGGCCGCCGCCCTCGATGCGGCCGACATTCACGACCAGGCCCTCGCGCTGGCCGTTGAGCGCATCGAGCGCGCAGACGAAGTCGGCCAGCAGCCGAATGGCATTGCGCCCGAGGTGCGGATCGCGCCCCGCGTGGGCCGCCCGACCCGTCGCGCGGACCTCGAAATTGCCCGAGCCTTTGCGCGCGCGCGCAAGCTTGCCGCCGGGCAAAGCGGGTTCGACCAGCAGTCCAAAGTCATGGCGCCCGGCCTCCTCGACCCAAAGTGGTCGAGACCAGGGCGAGCCGATTTCCTCGTCCGGGTTGAGCACCACGGTCCAGCCGAGCGAACAGTCCGGGCCCACGGCGGCTTCGAACGCCGTCAGCGCGGTCAGCAGCACGCAGAGCCCGCCTTTCATGTCGGCCACGCCCGGCCCGCGCAGCAGCTCGCCGTCGCGGCGGGTTTGCTGGAAGGAATGCTCCGGCCCGAAGACGGTGTCGTAATGCCCGCCGAGCAGCACGCGGTTGGGCGCGTCCGGCCGCCGGCGCAGACGCAGCGCCACGCGGCCGTCTCCCAGCGGCAGCTCCTCCATCTCCCCGAGCGGTGCGAAGTCCGCCCGCAGCACCGTCCGCATGGCGTCGAGCCCGGCCACGTGATGACTGCCCGAATTGACCGCGCTCCAGCGCTCGACGCGCTCCAGCATGGCGGTCGCTGCGGCGGCGATGGAATCGAGCGGAGTCGGCATGCCCGAACAGAGCCCAGCGACCCGCCCCGAACAAGACCCCTCCCCCTTCTTCGCGTCTTCGCCCGCTTCGCCCCATCGCGCGAGCCACGCGTCGTTTTTCTTTCCCGCGGCCCCGATCCGGCGCATATCGGACCGATGCAAGAACGCTACCTGCGCTGGTGGACTCCCTGGCTCAGCCGGGAGATGGAAATGCTGGTCTTCGGGCACGGCTGCGGACTGCCGCTCATCATTTTCCCCACCTCGCTCGGCCGGCATTACCAAAACAAGGACTTCGGGCTCGTCGGCTCCATCGCCTCGTGGATCGACACCGGCCGCGTGACCGTCTTCTGCCCCGATTCGGTCGACGCGCAGAGTTGGTACAACAAGAGCATTCACCCCGCCGACCGGGTCCGCACGCACCAGGCCTACGAAAACATGCTGCTGCACGACGTCTTCGACTACGCGCGGCGCCAATGCGGGAGTCATCGGGTGGCGCTGGCGGGGGCCAGCTTCGGGGCGTATCACGCGGTCAGCACGGCGTTCCGCCATCCCGATGCGGTCAGCCACGTCTTCAGTCTGAGCGGGGCCTTCGACATCAAGCAGTTCCTCGACGGCTACTACAGCGACGACGTCTATTTCCACAATCCGCCCGACTTCCTCGACGGCTGTCGCGACCCGTGGCGTTTCGGCCACATGTCGATCGTGCTCGGCACCGGCGAGTGGGATTCCTGCCGCGGCGAGAATCTGCGCCTCAGCGGCATCCTGAAGGCGAAGGGCGTGCGGCACTTCCTCGACGACCGGCGCTGGTGCGGGCACGACTGGAACTGGTGGCGCGAGATGCTGCCCTACTATCTCTCCATCGCCTGAGCCGCTCCCGCGATTCTGGCGAATCCGGGAATTATAAAACCAAATTCGGTCTTCTCGCGGGCATTTCGTTTGCCCGCACCGGGGATTCGGGATTACGCTTCCGGCGCATGTCGAAAGATCGCGCCCGGCTTGTGCTCATCGCCGATGAGACGGAGCAGCTCGCGCCCTACCGTGAGCGCTTCGGCAAGCACGCGCAATTCCAGCTCGCCACCACCACGAATCTGGCGGAGGGCCTGATGGTCGCGGGTGCGATGCCGGCCGACGGGGTCATCCTCCTGCTGCGGCTCAATGCGGCCAACCGCGACACCGTCCTGCGCGCGCTGCGCCAGCGGGCCGATTCCGCCAAGATCCCCCTCCACTGGGTGGCGGACGATGCCACCCGGCAGGTGCTGGAGTCCGAGGTCGCGGCCGATGTGGAGATCGACTCCCTCCTCGAGGACACCATGACGCCCGAGGAGATCTTCGAGTTTTTCACGCCCGACGCGGCCGAAGAAGCCTCCCGCGCCCCGCGCCGCGCCCGGCTGCGGCTGGAGAGCGCGATCGAGCGGCCCGCCCCGCCCGCGCCGGACCCGACGCCCGACGCCCCGGCCGCTCCGAAACGGGCCCGCCTGGTGCTGGACACCGGAGCGTATGATTTGTCGGAGAAACCGCTCATCGAACTGGTCGAGCACTACACCTCGCGCGGCAGCGACGGCAGTCTGCGGCTCGAGCACAAGGGCCAGGAAGCTCGCTTGCACTTCGCCGGCGGCGAGCCGGTGCACGCCACCTTCGGCGCACTCGGCGGCATGGCCGCGCTGGTGAATTTCGCCCACTGGCAGGACGGACTCGCCCGCTGGGAAGTCAGCCTCGGCAACCCCGAGCGCAGCCTCGATCCCGCCATGGTCGTCGGGATGCTGAAGAGCATTCCGACCCGCAAGAAGAACTGACGAGGAAGGCAAGATTCAAGAATCAAGGTCCAAGCCTCAAACCGGCTCAAGGACAAAGGTCCAAGAGGATGGGCCAACTCGCCATCCTTCTTCCTTCCTCCTTTTTCCTTCTTCCTTCCTCAGAGCAGCGTTCCGCTCAGGATCAGCGACGCGGCCAGGAAGTAAATGATCAGGCCGGTCACGTCGACCAGCGTGGCCACGAACGGCGCGGAGGAGGTGGCCGGGTCGAAGCCGGCCTTACGGAGCAGAAACGGGAGCATCGCGCCCATCAGGCTGCCCCAGAGGACCACCCCGACCAGCGCGCTCGCCACGGTCAGGCCGAGCAAGGCCCAGTGCTCGCCGTATTGCTTGAAGGCCAGCGCCCAGACGGCAATGCGGGCGAAACCCACCGAACCGAGCAGCAGCCCGAGCAGCGCGCCGCTGGCCAGTTCGCGTCGGGCCACCCGCCACCAGTCGCCGAGCCGGACCTCGCCCAGCGCCATGGCGCGGATGATGAGCGTGCTGGCCTGCGACCCGCTGTTGCCTCCGGAACTGATGATGAGCGGGAGGAAGAGGGAGAGGACGACGGCTTTCTGGATCTCGCTCTCGAAAAAGCCCATGACCGTGGCGGTCAGGAGCTCGCCGAGGAAAAGCACCACGAGCACGGAGCCGCGGTTGCGCACCAGCTTGGCCAAGGGGCTTTCCAGATAAGGCATCTCCAGCCCGGCCTCGAGACCGCCGAGCTTCTGGATGTCCTCCGTCGCCTCGGCCTCGGCCACGTCGAGCATGTCGTCGACCGTGACCACCCCGAGCAGATGGTCGTTGGCATCGGTCACCGGCAGGATGGTCCGGTCGTAACGCCGGAAGACCTCGACCGCGGCTTCCTTGTCGTCGGTCACCTTGAGCGAGGTGAAGGTCGACTGCAGCAGCTCGCGCACCGGCGTGTCGAGCGGTCGGATGAGGAACTCGCGAATGCGAATGTCGTCGATGAGCCGACCCTGCTCGTCGGTCACGTAAAGCACATTGATCGACTCCGAATCGCGCCCCACCCGCCGTACGTGGTCGAGCACCTGCTGCACCGTCCATTCGGCCCGGATCGCCACGTAGTCCGGCGTCATGAGCCGGCCGACCGAGTCCTCCGGGTAATTGAGCAGCGACTGGGCGATACGCCGCTCCTCCGGCGTGAGCAGCTCGATCAGCCGTTTGACTGCCTCCGGCGGCAGGTCCTCGAGCAGCGCCGTGCGGTCGTCCGGCGACATCTCGTTGAGGATGCCCGCCGCTTCCTCCGTGCCCATGGCCCGGAGCAAACGTTCCTGATGGTCGCCATCGAGATACTCGAAGACATCCGCCGCCGTCGCCTTCGGCAGCACCCGAAAAATGGCCGCCTGGTCGGAATCCGGCAGCTCCGCGATCGTCTCCGCCACGTCGGCCGCCGGCCAGTCGTGGAAGATCTCGCGCAGCGCGGCAAAATTCCGCTCCCGCAGGATGCCGGCGATTTCAGGCTGGAGCAGACGGCCAAGCATGCGTGGGAGTCCCCGGTCAGCGTTTTGTATTTACATTGTCCATACCCTGCCCTCTAATCCGACCATGAAACGAGGCAGGACCGGTGGCTTTACGCTCGCAGAGTTGCTCGTCGTCATGACTGTGATGGTCATCCTTTTCTCGTTGGCCAGCCCAGCCATCAGGGGCCTCACCGGGGGAACAGGTCGGCGGGCCGCAGTGAATATGGTTGTCAGTGGGATCGAGCAAGCGCGAGTTTTGGCGGCCACGGAGGGAGCCGCGACCTATCTCGCGGTTGCAGACGTCGACCGGATCTCGCCGCCCCCGGACTCCGCCTCGGCGGCCAGCCTCAAGGAGCGCTACCATTTTCGGGCGTTTGCTGTTTTCCGGGAGGACAACAGCACCGCGCCGGTCTCGTATAAACAGATTTCACCCTGGAGGTCACTCCCACCCAGTATTTCGTTTCGCCGTTCCAGCCAACTCGCTCCGGGAAGCCCGAACATCACTTTCCCCTTCACCCCGGGTGGCGCCCAGGCCACCATCAGTAGTCCCTTTCTGAAGATCAGTCCCCTGGGCGAGGTTACCGGCGCCACTCCGACCGGACCCGCGCTCATCCGAATCTACCAGGGATTCGCAGCCACCGACCGAGAAATTCCCGCGGACCCGCAGGGGAACGAGACCATCGCCGTAAGTCGATTCACGGGTCGCGCCACCTACCAATCTCAGCTCCCGGCAGGAAACCCATGAAGGCTCCCCTTTTTAGGAAAGTCGCCGGCTCCTCCTTGATCGAGGTCGTGCTCGCAATGGCGGTCGTGGCCTTCGGGATGGTCGCGGTGCTGGGCGTGATGCCCAACGCTTTCGATTCCGCGGCTTCGTCTCAGCACGAGACCCGTGCCGTGGAAATCGCGAGCCGTCTGTTCTCCCAGATGGCCAATCAGAAGTACACGGAGATCAGGCTCGCCTCCTACGGTTACAACGGCGTCAGGACGAGCCGCGACCGGATCATCAACCTCGAACTGCCCGGCAACTCTACGCCGAGATTGATCTCCTGGAGCAACGCGGATGGCCCCTCCAGCGCGGATGGACCGTTCAAGACGGCCGACAACAAGCTCACCGCCAACTATCGCGGCGTGATCTTCGATTCGGACGGAGGAGAATGGTTCCTCGACAAGCCTACCGTGAACGAGGCTGAGGCACGGAGCAGTGCCGAAAAATTCGCGGTCTATCGGATTCGGATCTCCGTGGATTCCGACCCAGCCATTCCCGAGATTGCCGACCCGAAAGTCGCCCGACGCGTCACCATCCGGGTATCCTGGCCTCCCCACAATCAGAACTTTCGCGACTACGTCCGCGTAATCTCCCGATGAAATCGCCCAGAGCACGTCGGCAGGGTGGCTTCACCCTCGTTGAAGTCATTACCGCCGCGGCCGTCTCACTCATCCTGACGGTCGCCATTCTGCGAATTTTCGTCTCTCTCTCGACTTCCACCAGCCAGGCCGACCAGCGGGTCGATGCCTACCGCGAGGCTCGTGCCGCCCTGAATCTGATCCAGCGCGACTTGGCGAATCTGGTCGTTGCTCCTGCGACTGGTCCTTACCTCGCGCTTTACGATCGGTCGTTCGGCTATCCCGCCGCGAATAACAACAACCGCGGCGGCGAGGAGATCTATTTCCTGCATTCCAGGCGTGAATCTGCCACCACCTCCACGGGGCCGACGCCTACCCCCGGGCCGAATGTCGGGGATCTGAGCGCGGTCGGCTACTACTGTGCCTGGGACGCGGGCAAAGGTGCCTTCGAGCTGCGCCGTTTTTTTCGCGAGCAGCAAGCCACCTACGAGGCCCTGCGAACCTCCTTCAACGAATCGAAAACCAACGGCGACTCACCGCCGCTCGCGCGCCTGTCGGCCCTCTACGTCCCGGATAAGGCCAATGACGACGTTCTCGCATCCTACGTCTGGGACCTCCGCATCCGCGCCCTGGCTGCTGACGGATCGGAAATCCAATTCCAGAGCAAGAGCTACCCGCTGGTCTGGAACGAGAAGGACTTCCAGCCGCCGCCGAACACGCCCGTCACCATCGAGATCAGCTTCAAGGCTCTCAGCCCGCTGGCCGCCGGCCGATTGAAGGCGCTCAAACTCGGGCCGTCCGACTGGATGGGTGCTCGCGACCCGAACGTTAGGGAAGATAGCAATTACTTCAAACATATCCGCCCCCTCGTTTACGAGTTCCGGACATCCTTCCGAATTTCCCAAAATCGCTAATCCGATGGCTGCGCTCAAACTCACTCAGCGTCGGTCCGCTCGCCAGCGCGGCGTGGCCTTGGTCATCGTCATGGCCATCCTGGCCCTGATCCTCGTGACCGTGGTGGCGTTTCTCTCGACCGCCACCATCGAACGAGGCACGGCGAAGGCGTTCACGAACAACCTGCAGTCGAAGCTGGCGGCGGAATCGGGCCTCGCCGCCGCCATCCAGACCCTGACTCGCACGCCCTCCGGGAGCACCAAGGCGATCACGCAGAATGATCTCTTCGTGGTGGTTCGGTCGGAAAACGCCGATGCGGTGCCCTACTACTCGGTGGGGCTGGCCCGGGAGGAAGCCGGCTCCGGCGACACCACGGGGAACCTGCCGTCCCAGCGCCAGATCGACTATCTGCCCCTCGTTTCTGGCGGCGTCGCGCAGTCGGGAATCGGGGGAGACAAGGTTCCCCCCGTTGACCAACTTTTGCCGCCCCCTTACGCGGCCTCGACCCACGCCGAAATCAAGGTCTACCCCGGGATGCCGAAGCCCTCGGCCAAGTGGGTCACCGTGGAGGCTCCCAAACCGAACGGCTCCGCCCTGCCCCCCACGCGCATTCGGTATGCCTACTGGGTCGAGGACCTCGGCGGTTATCTGGATATCGGCTACAATCCTGACACCGTGAAGTACCCGGCCGCCGGTAACGCGGACGAGAATTCGAATCGGCACAAACGTCCCTACGATGTAAGCGGCACCCCCGCGGAGGTCTTGAACAATCGCTACAAGTCCTCCCCCAAGGAACTGGCGCTCTATACCCTTTTTTCCAACACCACTTTTCCGGACCCCGGCAACACGAAGGCGAAGGTCATCGTGGACGACCGGCCGACGATCGTCACGCCGTGGACGGCGGCGCAGGCGACGGGGAATGCCGATGCCATCAAATATGTGGCGACCGGCTATTTCTTCGAGGACGAGCCGGTCCTCATTCCCCGCGGCTTCGGCTACAAGGACGAGGGCAAGGCCGCCTTCCATCTCAACGGGAACCTGAGCTCAACGCAGGCCAACGTGGAGGCGATCGCCAAGGTCATTGCGGACAACCTCCCGAAGTTTGCCAACGCGCGAAAAGGCGGGCTGACCGCCTTGGACTACAACAAGTCGATCGCAGCTTCGATCATCGACTACGCCGACGCGGATTCCGACGCCACGGTCGGGACCGATTACCGAGGGATCGATTCCTACCCTCTGGTGAGTGAAATCTACAACTCCAAGTGGTGGAAGCGGACGTACCAGCAGTCCGGGACCTTTTGGGTCGAGATCCAGATGGAGACGTGGGTGGAACTCTGGAACATGACCAATCGAACGGTCGAGGGGAGCGTCGAGTTTCAGTTGAAGGAGGAACACCCCGTCACGATTGGCTTCAACTCCTACAACTTCGGTGAGCCCGAAGGACCGTATCACACCATCGTGCATCCATCCGGACCTTCAATTTCCGTCACCAACATGCAGCCCAACGAATACCGTGTCATTTTGATTCGACGGGATACTTTCCAATACGACACTGGCGTCAGTCCCCCGCTGAGTTTCCCCCCGTCCACCGGCCCGCAATCGCTCGCCTTGCTCGGGACGACCACCAGCAAGTACGAGATGAAATGGAACGGCAAGTTGGTCGACCGGGCCAACGGCGGAGCCGCTCGAAACGTGAAATCGCTTCGCTTCTCGAGCAATCAGAGTGCCGAGCAAAAGTGGAGCGGGACCATTCCGGGCTTTGCCGGGTCGACCACCCCAGGCGGGGCGGGCCCATTCTTCAACAGTCTAGGTGATCCTCGGTCCGCCTTTGTTCTCGGGGTTGCGCAGGCCAGCAACGATTATGACACCAATGGCAGCATGGGAGGCCGCAACATTCGGTCTGGCATCAACCTTCCATCTAGCGGCCCCGATTATAGAGAGGTAAAGCCGTCGAATTGGCCGGATGGAGGTCACAACTCTCCCACCGGCCGGCCCACCGGAACCGCCAATCCGGCGGCCGGTTCGTTCGCGCAAGAGCCGACCAAAGCTCCCACCTTCATTTCCAATCGTGGATCTTACCTGACGGGCGCCGAGTTGGGGAACATCTACGATCCGGGTCAGTGGAACATCATCCCGGATTCCAACCGACGCTGGGTGGATATCACCAACTCCACGCAGGCCAGTGATCGCTACGGCGGCGGTTTCACCCTGCGCATCGGTCGTCCTGAATTCACGCGCTTTGACCAACCAGGCGTGCGGGCGGCGCAGCTGCTCGATCTGTTCACGCCCGAAAAGCGCGTCACGACCCGCGGCAAGGTCAACGTGAACACCGCCTCCCGCGACGTGCTCCGGGCGCTCGGCGGCGGGTTGAGAGTCAATCGCGATCCTGACATTCAGCCTCAGAATCCTGACCGCACCGTTCCTTCCAACAGCCTGCATGCGGATGTCTTCGCGGACGCGGTGATCGCCAATCGCCCTTTCCTTTCCACGTCCCAACTCGCCCGCCTGGCCTGCTTCGGCGATCCCACGAAATACACCACTTCCGCCCCGACGGAGTGGAACGATGCGGGCCGGGAGGAGTATTTCGCCAAGGTCTATCCGCTCAGCGCCGTGCGCAGCCGGAATTTCCGTGTGTTCGTGACCGGCCAGGTGCTAGACCGAAACAACCGGCCGATCGCCACCACGAACCGGGTCTACCAGATTCAGCTCCGGCCCGATCGTGACAATACGGATCCCACCAACATCAATTCCCAGGCCGCATATGTCGTTTATGAAGGCACGCTCTAAGTTCTCTCTCCTGCTCGCGGCCGGCCTGCTCCTCGGAAGCCTGACGCTGCGCGCCCAAGCGCCAGCTCAAGGTTCCATCCGGCTGATCAATGTCACGGGTCTGCCGCAGCCGACGGCCTTCACGATCGACGGCGCCAAGATCAAGAAGGACGGCTTCACCGATGGCTTCGCCTCGGGGTTGGTTGGAATCTTGGCCGGAGCCCACACCATCAGCGCCACCTACGCGGCCGGCGGAACCGTACAGCAGACGGTCAACGTGACGCCCAGTGGCTCTGTTTCGGTTTTTGCCTATTCGAAGGTCGCGGTCGACCCGGTCACCAAAGCGCCGACCCGCACCCTCGCGCTGGGGGTGCGAGAAAATCAGATCGGAGTGAAAGGCAAGCGTGTCTACGTCCTGAATGCCTGCGACAAGGCGCTGCCGCTGTCCTTGAACGGACAGGTCCGAAACGTCGATCCGCTGAAGGAGACCGGTATCGACGGATTTCAAGGGACTGAGCTCGCGGTCGAAGTTGCCGGGAAATCGGTCGGCAAGTTCGCGATCGAAGAAAAAGGCAATTACCTGATCGTCATCTATCAGGACGCGAAAACGTCGGAGTTGAAAGCGGCTTACGCCCCGGACTTCGGCTAGTTCTACCCCTTTGCCGGCAGCAGGCGGTCACTCCGGTAGCGCTCCGCTTTCATGATGGCGCGGAACTTCTGCAGGTCTTCCTCCATCGTGCCGCTGATGATTGTGTAGCGATACTCCCGCCAGCGCTCCATCTCGGTGGCGGCGTTGCGCAGGCGGCGCTCGATCTGGGCCTCGGTCTCGGAGCCGCGCTTGAGCAGGCGGCGGCGGAGTTCGTCGAGGCTGGGCGGCATGATGAAGACGTCGGTGAGCGCGTCGCGAATGAGCGGATCGGTGCTCGCGCGAATCTGGGCCGCGCCCTGCACGTCGATGTCCACCAGCACGTCGATCCCGGCCTCGAGGTGTCGGAGCACCAGCTCCCGCGGCGTGCCGTAGCGGTTGCCGTGCACCTCGGCCGTCTCGAGGAAATCGCCCCGCTCGGCGTGAGCCTCGAACTCGGGGCGGGTCAGAAAGTGGTAATCCACGCCGTCCTCCTCGCCCGGCCGCGGCGGGCGGGTCGTGCAGGAGACCGAGTAGATGAAATCGCTCTTCGGCCGCAGATTCTCCCGCAGGGTGGACTTCCCGGCTCCGCTCGGGGCGCTCAGGACGAAGAAGATGCCCCGGCGAAAGAAGCCCGGCGGCTGGGCGCTCCGGGCCGGAAGGGTGAGAGGGATCTCGCGCAGGCGCGGAGGAACGACGGCACTCATTCGATGTTCTGCACCTGCTCGCGCATCTTCTCAACCTCGGCTTTTGCCGCCACCACGAGACGGGAAATGGCGAGGTCCGCACATTTGACCCCGAGCGTGTTGCATTCCCGCGCCATCTCCTGGGTCAGGAAATCGAGCGTGCGGCCGACCGGTTCGGCCCGCGTGAGCAAGGTGTGAAATTGCTCGATGTGGCCGCGCAGACGGGTCAGCTCCTCGCTCACATCGGTCCGATCGGCGAAAAGCGCGATCTCCTTGGCGATGCGGTCCTCGTCCACCGGCACCTCCAGCTGCGCCTTCGCCAGCCGCTCCGACAGCGCGGCGCGCACCCGCACCGCCACCCCGGGGTGGAGCGTGGCGATTTCCTCGGTCAAGGCGCCCAGCACGGCCAGGCGCGAACGAAAATCCTCGGCCAGACGGGCGCCCTCGGACTCGCGCATCTGCACGAGTTCGTCGAGCGCCTCCAGCAGGACCTCCTCGAGAACGAGCCCGGCTTCCTCGGCCGAGGCGGCTTCGGACGGGCCTTCCGTGCGGATGACGCCGGGACAGCGCAGGATCGTCTCGAGGGTCAGGTCGCCGGGCAACGCGAGCGCGGCGGCCAGGCTGCGGGCCTCCTCGCAGAAACGCTGGGCCAACGCGAGGTCGAGCAACCCCCCCGCCTCCGCACCGGCAGCCGCGCGGGAGCAGGAGATCCCCACCTGCACCCGCCCGCGGGCCACCCGTGCCAGGACCGCCTCCCGCACGCGCGCCTCCAGGGCCGCCCAGCCGCGGGGCAGCGCCAGCGCGACCTCGGCGCCACGCCGATTCACCGCGCTGAGTTCGACGCCCAGCTGCCACGCCCCGAAGCCGCGGGCGGCGCGTCCGTAACCAGTCATGCTGCGCATCGGGCGAGGAACGAGAGTTGGAGCGATGATGCCCCGCCCTCGGCTCGGCCGGGTCGAGCCGCCTCAGCGCGGGGGAAAGCGGGTGGCGCTATTTCAAACTGAGCTTATAGGAAATGCCTCGTACGGAGCCGCCGCCATCGAATTCCACCGTGTAGGTGACCTGCTTGTTCTTACGCTGAACCACCCAGGCCTCCGACCAGGTAGCGAGGAGCAGGTTTCCGGTGGCCGGCTTCCGCACCACGTTGGCGCTGACGATCGTCGACTCGGGCGAGCCGAGTTGCTTCTCGTTGGCCAGGATGCTCATGGCCAGGCTGGTGCGCAGGCCGTTCATGCTCGAAGTGTTGAGCAGCGAATTGCCCGGGAGCGCGGGCGCGGGTTCGGCGGAGACGGCCCCGGTCAGGGCGATCAGCGCCGCGAAGAAGAGGGCGACGAGACGATGCATGGCTCGCGTGTAGCGAAATGCCGGCGACTGTCGAGTCGGCGTTGCGACCCCGGGCAGGCTTCACGCGCCCGCAGCCGCTCCCGCCGGCGGAGAATCGCCACCTTCGGCCTTGCCCCTTCCTTCTTCCTCCTTTTCCTCCCACCATGTTGTTCCGCTGCGCCGCGCTCCTCGCGCTCCTGCTCGCCTTCGTCGCCCCGACCTCGCTGCCTGCCCAGGCGCTGCCGTTCGAGACGGTCTTCAAGGGGCGCGATGTCTTCGATCGTCTGGTGCAGCGCGCCGTGCGGGAGAACTGGCGCGCCCTGCCGCTCGGCGAGCGCACCACGAAGGTCGCCCTGGCCATGGTGGGCACGCCGTTCAAGGCCTTCACGCTCGAGATCGACGACACCATCGAGGCGCCGTCGGTGAACTTCTACGGGCAGGACTGCTGGACGACCTTCGAGATCAGTCTCGCCTTCGCCCGCATGCTCCGCGCCAAGGACGGGAACTACACCCCGCGCGACCTGCTGCGCCTGGTGGAGCTCAATCGCTACCGCCACGGCAAATGCACCGGCGAGTACCTCTCCCGCTTCCACTTCCTGGAGGAAATGTTCTACGACAACGAGAAGCGCGGACTCGTCACCAACATGACCCGCCGCTTCCAAGGCGCACGGGCGGAGCGGCTGCAGCGCAACATCCGCGAAATGACCGTGATGTGGCGCTCCTATCGCTACCTCGCCTCGAATCCGTCCCTCCGCGGGCCGATGGCCGAGGTGGAGGCGCGCGTCTCGGCGCTGCCGGTCTACCACATTCCGAAGGGCCAGGCGGCGGCCATCGAGTCGGAGATCCAAAATGGCGACATCCTCGCCATCACCTGCCGCGACAAAGGCAGCTACACGTCGCACGTCGGCCTGGCTTATCGCGATGAAACCGGCGCGCTCCGCATCATCCATGCTTCGCATCCGCGGAACTACGGTCGGGTGGTCATCGACTCCCGCCTGAGCGAGTACCTGCACACGTACTCGAATCACTTCGGCGTCATCGTCGCCCGCCCGAAAGAAGCGCCCGCCGGAGTGCTGGCGCCGCAGTTGGTGACGCGCTGAGCAGGACCGGGCGTCCTACGGAAAACTCGAAGTTTCAAACTCGAAACTCGAAGAAAGCTCGAAGCTCGAAATTCGAAGAAACAGTGCAGGCGTCTGTCCGCGGGACTTTGCGTTGATTGTCCTGCAACAGCGCGCTTATAAAAAGCTCGAAGGGAACACGAGAGCCAAAGACCGGAAGGTTTAGCCAGGGCCGCAGACCCTGCCCGATGTGAGATGGTTCTTGTACTTCTTTCGAGTTTCAGACTTCGGACTTCCTTCGAGTTTCGAACTTCGAGTTTCGAGTTTTCCGCAGGACGTCGAGTTTCCCTTGGCATCTCCGCGCCCGGATGTTGTGCTTCCGGCATGACGATTGCGCCCAGCGCCCTCCGCTCCCGCACCCGTGGCTCCGCCCTGCGCCGACTGATCGACGAAGTCGGTCCGGTCGATGCCGTGGGGGTCGAGGAGCGCGCCGCCAAGTACACCACCCGTTCGATCAAGAAGGGGTCGAAGGTCTGGGGGCTGAAGACGGCCATCTCGATGGTCGATCTCACCACGCTGGAGGGGAAGGACACGCCCGGGAAGGTCGCCTCGCTCTGCGTGAAGGCGATGCATCCGCACGATGAAGTCGGCGCGCCGCCCACCGCGGCGGTCTGTGTCTATCCGGCGCTGGTGGCGGCGGCCAAGGCGGCCGTGGCCGGATCCAGCGTGAAGGTGGCTTCGGTGGCGACGGCCTTTCCGTCGGGCCAGGCGCCGCTCAAGACGCGGCTGGCCGAGGTCCGGCAGGCCGTGGCCGACGGCGCGGACGAAATCGACATGGTCATCCAGCGCGGGCTCTTTCTCGCAGGCGAGCTGAACGCCGTGCAGGACGAGATCGCCGCCGTCGTGGAAGCCTGCACCGAAGCGGCGCGGCTCAAGGTCATCCTCGAGGTCAGCGAGCTCGAGACCTACGACGCCATCCGCGCGGCCTCGTTCCTGGCCATGCGCGTGCTTCGGCCGGGCGATTTCATCAAGACGAGCACCGGCAAGACGAGTTCGAATGCCACGCTGGCCAATAATCAGGTCATGATCGAGGCCATCCGCGATTTCTATCTCGAGACGGGCGTGCCGATCTCGATGAAACCCGCCGGCGGCATCCGCACGGCCAAGCAGGCGCTGCAGTTCCTCATCGCGGTGAAGGAGACGCTCGGCGACGAGTGGCTCGACAACACCCGCTATCGCTTCGGCGCCAGCGCCCTGCTCAACGATCTCCTGCGCCAGTTGGTGAAGGAAAAGACCGGCGCGTATCAGGCTCCCTACATCTTCAGCGAGGCGGCCGAGTCGTACTGACGCCAGTCCACCCCTCCATTTCCCTCCCCCCTCCTTCGCCTTTTCCCATGAGCACGAAATCCGCTCCCTCGCGTCGCGCCAAGCCTGCCGCCAAGCCCGCAGCCAAATCGGCCGCACCGGCCACGCCTGCCGCCAACGGACGCCCCAAGCCGCGGAGCGGCCAGCCCGAGCTCGTCTTCGGCGACCGCTGGGAATACGAGCCGGCGCCCGAGACGGTCGATCCGGGGATCAAGCCGGAGTACGATCTCTTCATCGGCGGGAAATGGGTGGCGGCGAAATCGGGCAAGCGCTTCGACTCCATCAGCCCGGCCGACGAACGGAAGCTCTCCTCGCTGGCGGTGGCGAACGAAGCGGACGTCAACGCGGCCTACGCGGCAGCTTCCGCAGCCTCGGAGAAGATCTGGCTGAAGATGAGCGGGCGCGAGCGCGGCAAGTATCTCTACCGCATCGCCCGACTGCTGCAGGATCGGGCCCGTCAGCTGGCGGTGGCGGAGTCGCTCGACGGCGGCAAGCCGATCAAGGAATCGCGCGACTTCGACCTGCCGATGTGCGCGGCGCACTTCTTCTACCACGCCGGTTGGGCCGATAAGCTCGAATACGTCACGCCCGGCCGCACGCCGTCGCCGCTGGGGGTCGTGGGGCAGGTCATTCCGTGGAATTTCCCGCTCCTCATGCTGGCCTGGAAAATCGCGCCCGCGCTGGCCTGCGGCAACACGGTCGTGCTCAAGCCGGCCGAATCCACCAGCGTCACGGCCATGCTCTTCGCCGAGATCCTGCAGGAGGCCGATCTCCCGCCCGGCGTGGTCAATCTGGTGACCGGGTTCGGCGCGACGGGAGCGGCCGTGGTGGGGCATCCGACGCCCAAAAAGGTCGCCTTCACCGGCTCGACCGAAGTGGGCAAGATCATCATGCGCCAGCTGGCCGGCAGCGGGAAGAAGCTGACCATGGAGCTCGGCGGCAAGGCGGCCAACATCGTCTTCGACGACGCGCCCATCGACCAGGCGGTCGAGGGCGTGATCAACGGCATCTTCTTCAATCAAGGCCACGTCTGCTGCGCCGGCTCGCGTCTGCTCGTGCAGGAGAGCATCGCGGAGGAATTCGTGGAGCGGTTGCAGCGGCGTATCGCGGTCCTGCGCGTGGGCCATCCGCTCGACAAGAACACGGACGTCGGCGCCATCAATTCGAAGGAGCAGCTGGAGAAGATCACCGAGATCGTGGCCAGCGGCGTGGCCGAGGGCGCGCAGCTGCATCAATCCCGCTGCCGGCTGCCGGAGAAGGGCTTCTACTTCCGTCCGTCGATCTTCACGCAGGTCACCCAGAGCCATCGGGTCGCGCGCGAGGAGATCTTCGGCCCGGTACTGAGCGTGCTGACCTTTCGCACGCTCGAGGAGGCGGTCGAGAAGGCGAACAACACCGCCTACGGCCTCAGCGCCGGCGTCTGGACCGACAAGGGCTCGCGCATTCTCAAGATGGCTGCGAGCCTCAAGGCCGGCGTGGTCTGGGCGAATACGTTCAACAAGTTCGATCCGGCCAGCCCGTTCGGCGGTTACAAGGAGAGCGGCTTCGGTCGCGAAGGCGGACGGCAGGGGCTGCTCGACTACCTCGCCTGAGTTCGCCGACGCGACTTGGTCGGAGCCTGGCGCGACTTCGTAGCGGGGCGTTTGGGCGTCGCGCGAGCGGCGGGCTTCTTCGCGCCGCGCCGCGGGGCCTTGGCCTCGGCGCGGCCCGATTTGGCAGCGCCCGCGCGGCTGCGGTGGCTCTCCCACTGCGCGTCGTTGGCGTCCCAGATCTCGTCCAGCGTGCGGCCGGTCACGATGGAACGATCGTCCGCTCCCGCCGGCAGCTGCTGCTCGGCGCCGGCCTTGAGCAGCAGCCACTTGTTGTCTTCCTCCGCGCGGCGATCCCGCAGCAGGATCCACTCGCCGTCCAGCTTCCCGCCGTGGAGATGCAGATGCAGCTTGCCCGTGCGAAAGGCCCTGGCCGGATCGCCGCTCTCGTCCTCGTAGGTGCCGCGGTCCCAGACCATGACCGTGCCCGCGCCATAGTTGCCGGGCGGGATCGTGCCCTCGAAGTCGGCGTAATCGAGCGGATGATCCTCCACGTGCATGGCCAGGCGCGCCTGCCGCGGCTCGAGCGGCGGTCCCTTCGGCACCGCCCACGAGCGCAGCACGCCCTCCATTTCGAGCCGGAAGTCGTAGTGCAGGTGGCTGGCGCGATGCTTCTGAATGACGAAGCGGAGCGAGCCGTCGGCCTTCCGCGACCCGCGTCGGCGGGCCGTCGAGGGCATCGGCTCCGGCGTTTGATCGGCGTGCCGCTTGGCCTCGTACTCGCGGAGCGACTTGTCGCGCACGGCCGGCCGGGGGGAAGACCGCGGCCAGCGGGCCTGTTTCGGCGGCGGCAGGGCCTGCAGCGCCTGGGTGAATTCGGTCGGCAGCTTCTGCTTCAAGGTGAGCGCCGGGGCGAAGAGATCGCCGATTTTGCCCAGACGCTTCAGCGCCGCGGCCGGACGGAAGTAGAGCGACTTCTCCCGCTTCCCCTGCAGGGCCTTTTCCAATTCGTCCCACGCGACCGGCAGCGAGATGAACGGCTCCGCCCCCTTGGCGGAGCGCGTAGACGCAGACGGTGGTCTTGAAATCCGAGTTCTGGCTCCAGTCGATCAGCACCTTCCCGCACCGCAGCGCCTTGGCCATGTGCGAGACCACGAGCTTGGGCAGCCGTTGCTCGAGCAACTCAGCCAAGGCTTTGGCGAAAGGCTGCGTCTGGTCGTACGTGACGGCGGTGTTGAGCGGCACGTTGAGGTGCAGACCCTTCGAGCCGGAGACTTTGACGAACGATTGGAGCCCGAGCCCCGCGAGGACGCGGCGGAGCTCGAGCGCGACCTGGCCGCATTCCCGCAAGCCAACGCCTTCGCCGGGGTCGAGATCGAAGACCAGGGAGGTCGGCACGTCCACCCGCGGCGCGCGACCGAGCAGAACGTGCTTTTCGAGATCGCCCAGATTGGTCACCCAGAGCAGCGTGGCCCGGTCGTTGCAGAGGATGTAGCGGATGTCGTCGCCGCCTTCCGAACGCGGGACCGCGTGGGTCTGGATCCAGTCGGGCGTGTGCCGCGGCGCATTCTTCTCGTAGAATCGCTCGCCGCCGGGCCCGTCCGGCATGCGCAGCATGGTGAGCGGCCGGTCGCGCAGATGCGGCAGGATGAGCTCGGCGACCTCGGAATAGTACCCGATCACCTCGCCTTTGGTGAAACCGGACTCCGGGAAGAGCACCTTCTCGAGATTCGAGAGGGCGAGTTCCTGTCCGTCGACGGTGAACGAAACGCGTTTGGGCACACAGCTACCTCGCAATTGGCGGTTCTGGCGGACGCTTGGAAGCAGCTGCGGGGCCATCTTCGACTTCCGCCGTCGGCATTCGGCGCACGAGCAGGCCGAGCGCGAGCGTGAGCAGCGCCAAGGCCGACCAGCCGGCCCAGGCGTGGCGCGGCGCGAGGTTCGGGGGCCGTTCGGCCGCCAGCGGCAGGACGGGCTCAAGCGCCTCGGGCGCGGGCTGGGAGGCCTCGGCGTTCAGCGCGTCGGCGTGGGCCTTGGTGAACTCGGCCCCGAAGAGGAGAATGCAGGACGAGTAATACACCCAGAGCAGCACCACCACGAGCGAGCCCGCTGCGCCGAAGCTCGAGGTGGTGCCGGCGCGGGCGAGATACCAACTCAGGATCCATTTGCCGATTTCGAAGAGCACCGCGGTGGTGACGGCGCCGAGCCAGACCTGTCGCCAGCGGATCTGGGCGTCGGGCAGCCCTTTGAAGAGACCGGCGAAGAGGAGCGAGACCACGAACAGCGGCACCAGCGCGCCGAGTGCGAGTCCGACGAACGTGGGCACCCCGATCGCCCGCTCCAGCCAGCCGCCGAAGGCGGTCAGGGCCGTGCCGAGCAGGAGCGACGTCAGCAGCAGGAAGCCGACGATCAGCACCATGCCGAAGCTGAGCAGCCGCTCGTGGAGGAACTCCCGCAGGCCGCCGAAGGGTTTCGGAGGCACCTCCCAGATGGTGTTCAACGCATCCTTCAGCTGCCCGAAGACGCCCGAAGCGCCCAGCAGCATCGTGCAAAAGCCCGTGACCGCGCCGCCCCAGCTCTCCGCGGGCACCGCGGCGCTGCTGATGAGGGATTCGAGGCTCGCGGCCGCCGGGGCTCCGATGTAGATGCGCAGCTGATCCTGCAGCTGGCCGCGCACCGCTTCCTCGCCGAGGACGAGCCCCGCCACGCTGATGGCCACGACCACCAGCGGCGAAAGCGAGAACATCGAATAAAAGGCCAGGGCCGCGCTAAGCCGCAGCGCGCCATCGTCGACCCACTGGTCGAAGGCCGTCTTGAGGAGCGAAAAGAAGCGCACGTTCGTCAGGGCTGCATCCAGATCGCGCGTGTCCTGCGGACTGGTGGTATGGCTCAGCTCCCTCGCCGCTCGACTGTGCCTCGGCCGGCGGAAATCGCTTCCGCTTCTGGCGGATTTTTGGAATTCTGCCGACAATTCTCAGAACTGACTGCATCCGTTCTCGTTCCCGCGACGGAACGCGATTGACCGTCAGGCGGCCACTCCCACTTTTCCCCTCCCATGAGTTTGCTTCGGAATTCCCTCGCCGTGCTCGCGCTGGCTTTTGCCGCCGGCACCGCTGCCCAGGCCCAGACTCCCGTCTATTTCCTGGCTGGCGGCGGCACGCAGGAAACTTCGAACCGTTCGCAGGCATTCGTCGTCGGCATCACCGATCCGGCCGCCATTGCCCGGGCCCGCGAGATCCTGGCCGCGCGGACGAACAACTGGTCGGGCACGGATTACCGCCTGCGCATCCGCATCGCGGCCGGCGCGGACGGGATCAACAAGAACTACTTCAACCCCGCGCGGCCGAACTGGGCTTGGCGCGCGACCGAATTCGTCGGCTTCGTCTTCATGGACTACGCCACCGGCGGCGGCACGACGGGCGGCGACTTCCCCATTCTGCCCGACCTGAACGCGGAGTGCTACACGACCTCGCCCGGTGCGATCAGCGCGGATCCGGCCGGGTTCATCGCCCGCAACGGCAATACGGTTGAAATGTGGGGCTACTCCATTTTGGCGGAGATCAACCCGACCGCGGCCTCTTCTGCGGTACTCAATCTTTCCACGCGCGGCCGCACCTCGTCCGATAACCCCATGATCGGCGGCATCGTGGTCAATGCCGGCGCGCCCAAGAACGTGCTCATCCGCGTGCTCGGCCCGAGCCTGACCGCGTTCGGCGTGCCCAACGCGCTCGATAATCCGAAGGTGGAGATCTTCACCGGCCCGACCAAGATCCTGGAAAACGACAACTGGAAGGACTCGCCGCGCGCGACCGAGATCCAGTCGATGACCTCGCTGCGTCCGACCGACGATCGCGAATGCGCCATCCTGACCACGCTGTTCCCTGGCACCTACACGATTTCCGTGACCGGCTCGACCGGCGCCGCGGGCACGGTCCTGATGGAAGTGTACGACCTCGACCCGCGCTGAGTCGTCCGCACTCTCCGAGTGCGGCCGGCCCGCAGCAGAGAAACGGGCGACCGACGGACGGCGTCGTGCAATGGACCAAACGCGAACCCTTCCGGCCCTCGCGCACCGCGAAACGACGGCCGCCGCGCTCAGGCCCGGGTCCCTCGGCCTCAGCGAACGCGGGCCGCAACCGCTTCGCGGTTGGCCGCATTTCGATCGGCGTCCCAGGGTAGAGCCTCGTGCCTCGGCTCAACCCTGGGCTTTGGGGGCTGAACGCCTTCGGCGTAGGGAGTAGTCCGCACTCTCCGAGTGCGGCCGGCCCGCAAAGGAGAAGGGTGACCGACGGACGACGTCGAGCAGCGGGCAAACGCGAACCCTTCCGGCCCTCGCGCACCGCGAAACGACGCCCGCCGCGCTCAGGCCCGGGTCCCTCGGCCTCAGCGAACGCGGGCCGCAACCGCTTCGCGGTTGACCGCATTTCGGTCGGCGTCCCAGGGTAGAGCCTCGTGCCTCGGCTCAACCCTGGGCTTTGGGGGCGGAACGCCTTCGGCGTAGGGAGTAGTCCGCACTCTCCGAGTGCGGCCGGCCCGCAAAGGAGAAAGGGGTGTCCGACGGACGACGTCGAGCAACGGAGCAGACGCGTACCCTTGCGGCCCTGCGCGCACCGCGAGACGACGCCCTCCGCACGAGGCCCGGGTCCCTCGGCCTCAGCGAACGCGGGCCGCAACCGCTTCGCGGTTGACCGCATTTCGGTCGGCGTCCCAGGGTAGAGCCTCGTGCCTCGGCTCAACCCTGGGCTTTGGGGGCTGAACGCCTTCGGCGTAGGGAGTAGTCCGCACTCTCCGAGTGCGGCCGGCCCGCAAAGGAGAAAGGGGTGACCGACGGACGACATCGAGCAACGGAGCAGACGCGTACCCTTGTGGCCCTGCGCGCACCGCGAGACGACGCCCGCCGCACGAGGCCCGGGTCCCTCGGCCTCAGCGAACGCGGGCCGCAACCGCTTCGCGGTTGACCGCGTTTCGGTCGGCGTCCCAGGGTAGAGCCTCGTGCCTCGGCTCAGCCCTGGGCTTTGGGGTCGGAACGCCTTCGGCGTAGGAGCCGCACATATTACCATTCTCTGGCCTTAACGGTCGGCCAGCCGTACTACGGCGCTCCTCTGCTCCGCACCTCCGCGGACCGCCGCACTCGGAGAGTGCGGACTACTCGCGGCTCCTCTGCTCCTCTGCGGACCGCCGCACTCGGAGAGTGCGGGCTACTCGCGGCTCCTCTGCTCCTCCGCGGACCGCCGCACTCGGAGAGTGCGGACTACTCGCGGCTCCTCTGCTCCTCCGCGGACCGCCGCACTCGGAGAGCGCGGACTACGGCCCCTCCGCTTCACCCACGTCCAGCGGCTTTCGCGAGCAGGGCGTCGCAGGCAGCCAACTCGGATCTCGTGATGAACTCGTCGCGCCGATGGGCGCGGGTCATCTCGCCGGGGCCGCAGACGATCACCTCGGCGCCCAGCGCGGCGAAGTACGGGGCTTCGGTGCCGAACGACACAGTGCCCGCTGGCTGACCGGTCAGCGTCTCCATCGTGCGGGTAAAGGCCGCGGCGGCGGGCAGCTCGAACCCGGCATCGGCGCGGAGGACTTCGAACTCGAACTCGGCCACGCCGCGGAGCGACTCCAGCGAGGCGCGCACGCGCTCGGCCAGGCCGACGGGCGACTCGGCGCCGATCGAGCGGAACTCGACGGTCAGTTCGCACTGGCCGGGCACGATGTTCTTGGCCGTGCCACCGCGGATGAGCCCGACGTTGATCGTCGGATGCGGCGGCCGATACGCCGGCGCCGTCGAACGCGTCAGTTCCTGGCTGAATTCCTCCAGCCGCAGCAGCACGCGCGCGGCGTCGTAGATGGCCGAATGCCCCTCGCCCGGAAAGGCGCTGTGGGCCTCGCGCCCGCGCACGGTCAGCCGCGCCAGGCCGTAGCCTTTGCCGGCCCGCACCGGTTGCAGTCCGGTGGGTTCGCCCACGATGGCGCGGCGCGGCCTCAGGTCGGATTCGGCCGCCAGACGCTTGGCACCGAGACAGCCGATCTCCTCGTCGGCCGTCAGGACCAGCATGAGCGACGGCCCCGGCCCGCCGGCCGGCGTGCGCTCGGCCAAGGCCAGCGCGGAGGCGACGAAGCCCTTCATGTCGCAGGCCCCGAGGCCGTGGAGCCGGTCGGCCTCGGCCCGCAGCGCGAAGGCGTCCGACCATTGCGGGTCGACCGGCACCGTGTCCACGTGCCCGCAAAGCGCCAAGTCCGGCTCCGCGGTGCGATGCGTGCAGGCCAGCAGATTCGACTTCGACACGCCCTGCTCGTCGATCCAGCGGCGGCGCTCGATCTGCCAACCGACCGGCGCGAGCAGCCCCTCCGCGTAGTCGAGCGCCGGATCGTTCGAGCGTGAGGAGACCGTCTGGAGGGCGACGAGATCGCGGAGAATGACTTCAGTGCGAGTGAGCATTGGCAGGGTGCCACGATGGAGCAGGCCGCCTGCCAGCTGGCTCGGGAGCCGCCGCCCGAAACTCGAAACTCGAAACTCGAAGGAAGTTCGAAGCTCGAGCTTGAGACTGCGAGCCACGAGTTTCGAGTTTCGAGTTTTCAGACTTCGAGCTTCAGACTTCGAGCTTCCTTCGAGCTTCGAGTTTCGAGTTTCGAGTTTTTCCGACCCGTGTTTCGAGGCTTCAATCCACCACCACGCGGTAGAACCCTTTTGCCCCGCTGGCGTTGTTGTCGGTGAAGATCAGCTGGCTGCCGGTGCTGCCGGGCTGCGGTGCGCCGAGATTGACGAAGACGTCGCCCGCGAGGTCGAGCGAACGCTTCAGTTGGTAGCTGTGGCCGCTGAAGCTGTCGACCGAGAGGGTGACCGTATTGCCCGTCTTCACCGCGCTGCGAATACGCACCTGACTGCTGTCGACGGTCACGCCGTTGTCGATGAAACCGGCCGGCAGCAGGATCGTACCGGTGCTGCGGTCGAGCACGCCGTTGTTCACGAAGGTCGTGTTGACCGCGTTGATCGTCCCGCCGGCGGCGGCCACGAAGAGACCGTTGTTGGTCACTTCGCCGGTCAGCACCAGCGTCGTCCCCGCGCCCCGCGCCTCGACGCGACCGGCATTGAAGAGACTGCTGGCGATCGTGCCCTGGCCGGTCAGCACCCCGGTCGAGGTATTGGTCAATTGGGCCCCGTTCGGCACGGTGAAGACCGACCCGTTGGCCAGCTCGAGGCGCCCCGAGTTCAGGAAGGCGCCTGCGGTGGTGAAATTGCGCGCCTCGAAGCGGAGCGTGCCGCTGTTCGCCGCCAGCGGTGCCAGCGCGTTGAAGACGGAACCGGGTCCGAACAGACGGATTACCCCGGCATTGGCGAGGATGCCGCCAGCGAATCCGCTCCCTTCGAGCGTGGCGCCATCGTTCACCTGCCACGTCCCGCCGGTCAGCGTGCCGGCGGTCAGCTGGGCGATGCTCGCATCGATCCGCAGCGTGCCGCTGCCCGCCACGGTCGAGCCCGGATTGTCGAAGGCCAGCCCCGCCGTGAACGTGAACGTGCCCGTGCCGACCTCCCGCTGCAGCAGGCCGGTGTTCGCGAACGTGCCGCCACCGCCACCATGGATCACGAGGCCATTGCTGCGCACCCGCAGCACGCCGGCGTTGGTCAGGCGGGCGCCGGAGGACAGATTGAGCTGGCCGTCGGACGTCGCCTCGATCGTCGCCGTGGCCCCGGCGGGCACCGCATAGGTCGCGTTCGCGATGCTCTGAGAATTGCGCAGGCTGGCCCCGCCGCCGGCCAGCAGCGTGCCGCCGCCGACGAGCGACGCGCCGGTCCACTCGTGCAGGCCGCTCAGCGCCAGCGTTTGTCCGCTCGCGACGCTGACGACGCCGCCGCCCTGCTGCTGCACCGTGGCGATGCCGAGGGCGAGCGAGGCGGGGATCGAGAGCGGGCCGCCCGCCAGCCGGAGCGTGCCGGCGCCGGTCGCCGTCGTGCCCGCCGCGAAGGTGTAGCTGTTGGTGAATTCGAGCACCGCGCCAGCGGCCGCATTGAAGCTGCCGGTGGACGAACCGCCGCCGGAGAAACGCAGCGTGCCGGTCAAGGCCTGCACGGCGCCCGCATTGACGAAGCTGGGGCCGCCGCCGAGCGCGGTGTCGAAGACGCCGGTCCCGGTGTCACGGATGAAGCTGCCCTGATTGAGCAGCGTACTGGTCGCCCCGCCGTTGTTGACGATACCATTGTCGGTCCGCGCGTAGTAGGTGCCGTCGATCCGCAGCACCGCGCCGTTGCCCAACCGGAGGAAGTCGCTGGCGTTCGCCTGAATGGCGACCGCGCCGGCCGGCAGATGCAGCGTGGCGTTGTTCAAGGTCTGCCCGCCGCCCGGCCCCAGCATCAGGCCGCCAGCGGCGCGCAACGTGCCGGCATTGGCCGCCAGGCCATTGCCGAGCTGGCTGCCGCCGACCCAGTCGAGCCGCCCGTCGAGGTTCAAGGTCGAGCCTTGACCGAGCAGCACGTTGCCGGCCGACCAGCGCACCTGGGCGATCGCCAAGCTCAGCGAGCTGGGGAACCGCAGCTGCCCGTTGCTCCACTGCAGGCGCCCCGCGCCGGTGGCCGTCGTGCCTTGGTCGAAGAGGAAGTCGGCATTGAACTCGAGCTGCGCGCCCGCCAGGACCTCGAGCGCCCCGGTGGACGATCCGCCGCCGTTGAACTGCAGGTTGCCGGTCTCGACCCGGACCGTGCCGGCATTGGTGAAGGGCGGACCGCCGTTAACCCCGACGACGAAAGTGCCCGTCGCCGTGTCGCGCTGGAAAAGGCCGTTGTTGACGAAGGCGATGCTGCCGCCGCCGCCGTTGAGCAGCCCGTTGTCGGTTCGCGCCAGATAGGCGCCGTCGTTGCGGATCTGCCCGTTGTTGGCCAGCCGCACGAAGTCGCTGGCGTTGACCTGGAAGGCGCTCGCGCCGGCCGGAACGTGCAGCGTGGCTTGATTGATCGTCTGGCCGCCGCCCGGGCCGAAGGTGACGCCGCCGTTGACCCGCAACGTGCCGGAGTTGGTCGCCACACCGTTGCCGAGCGATCCAGACCGCCATTCGAAAGCCCCGTTCGTCGTCACCGTCTGCCCCTGCGCGACGAGGAGGGTGCCGCTGACCAGCCGCGGCTGGGCCACCGCGAGCGTGAGCGAGGCCGGGAAGGACTGACTGCCGCCGCTCCAATCGACCCGCCCCGCGCCCGTGATCGAGGTCCCGGCGGCGAAGGTGTAATCGTTCGTCAGGGCCAACGTCGTCCCGCTGGCGAGGTCGAACGCACCCGTCGAACTGCCTCCGGCGCGCAGTTCCAGCGTGCCCGTCTGCACCTGCACGCTGCCGGCGTTTTGGAAAAGGATGCCGCCATTGACCCCCACCGCGAAGACGCCGGCACCGGTGTCGCGCACGAACGTACCGTTGTTCAAGAAGGCCACGCCGCCGCCGCCGGCGTTGAGCAGACCGTTGTCGGTCTGCGCCAGGTAGGCGCCGTCGTTGCGGATCTGTCCGTTGTTGGCCAGTCGCACGAAGTCGCTCGCGTTCTGCTGCCGGGCGCTGGCCCCGGCCGGGACGTGCAGGGTGGCGAAATTGATCGTCTGGCCGCCGCCCGGGCCGAAAGTCACGCCGCCGTCGACCCGCAGGGTGCCGGAGTTGGTCGCCTGACCGTTGCCGAGCGTGCCGGTCTGCCAGGCGAAGGCCCCGTTCGTCGTCACCGTCTGCCCCTGCGCCACGAGGAAGAAGCCGCTGACCAGCCGCGGCTGGGCCACCGCGAGCGTGAGCGAGGCCGGGAAGAGCTGGCTGCCGCTGCTCCAATCGACCCGCCCGGCGCCCGTGATCGAGGTGCCGGCGGCGAAGGTGTAGTCGGTGTTCACGGCTAGCGTCGCGCCCCCGGCGACGTCGAATGCGCCGGTCGAGCTGCCCCCGGCACGCAGCTCCAGCGTGCCCGTCTGCACCTGCACGCTGCCCGAGTTTTGGAAGGTCACGCCGCCATTGATGCCCACCACGAACGAGCCGCTGGAGGTGTCGCGGACGAACGTGCCGAGGTTGACGAAGCCCACGTTCCCGCCGCCGTTGTTCACGATCCCGCTGTCGACCCGCGCGTAGTAGGCGCCTTCGTTGCGGATCTGCCCGTTGTTGGCCAGTCGCACGAAGTCGCTCGCGTTGCTCTGCACCGCCGCAGCGCCGGCCGGCACCAGCAACGTGGCGAAGTTGACCGTCTGGCCACCGCTCGGGCCGAAGGTCACGCCGCCGTCGACCCGCAACGTCCCGGAGTTGGCCGCCAGAGCGTTGCCGAGCGTGCCGGTCCGCCACTCGAAGGCCCCGCCGAGCGCGAGCGTCTCCCCCTGCGCCACGAGGAGCGTGCCGCTGTCCTGCCGCAGGGTGGCCACCGGGAAGCTGAGCGAGCTCGTCGCGGAGCGCACGCCGTTGCTGCCGAAGCGCAGCTCGCCCGCGCCGGAGACGGTGGCGCCGGCCTGGAAGGTGTAGTCCGAACTGAACTCCAGCCGCGCGCCGCTCGCGATGGCGAAGCTGCCGCTGGCGGAACCGCCTGCGTTGATCACCACCACCCCGGTCTGCAGGTCGAAGGCGCCCGCGTTGACGAACTGGATGCCGCCATTGATGCCGACGATGTAAGCGCCCGTGCCCTGGTCGCGCCGGAAGGTGCCGAGGTTTCGAAAGGTGGAGGGCGCTCCGCCCAGATTCAGCAGACCGTTGGAGGTGCGGGCCAGCCAGAGCCCGTCGTTCTGCACGACCGCGCCGCTGCCGAGGTTGAACGGGTTGTCGGTATTCGTCTGCGAGGCCGTGCTGCCGGCGGCATTGATCAAGGTGGCGGCATTAATCGACGCATTGCCGGCCGTGCCGGGCGTGCCGTTCTGCGCGCCGCTGAGCAGGCTGATCCCGCCGTTGGCGACGACCGTGACCGCGTTGGCCGCCACCCCGTTGCCGAGCGAGCCGGTCAGAAAGGTGAAGCCGGCGTTGTTGGTCAGCGTGCGATTGCCGCTGCTGACGAGCGCGCCGCCGCCCATCCCGAAAAACTGCACGGAGTAGTCGCCGTCGAGCGTGACGTTGCCGCCGTTGATGACCGCGCCGAAGTCGGGGCCGTTCGGGAAGACCGGGTTGCTCGACCAGCGACCCGCCTCAGACCAGAGGCCGGTGGAGTTGTTCCAAAAGGCGAGCGTGCCCTGGGCAAGCACCGTGGCGGTCGGCAGCGCGAGGCAGAGCGCCGGCAGGAGGAGGAAGGGACGGATCATGGCTGGGAATGCGTAGCCGGCCATGCGCACACGGCCGCGGCCGAGGGCTCAAAATTCGACCGCGTCCCGCCGTTCTGCCGCCGCGCCGTCGCGCGGCTACCGCGGTTAAGCCATCTCCGCCCAGTTCTCGAAGCGCCGCAGCGAGCGGTCGTAGCGCGTGGGCTCCAGCCACGGCAGCACCTGGCGGAAGAGCGGATTCCAGGCGCGGTTGAGCGACTTCACGTAGAGATCGAGCGGCTCGAGGCGGAAGCGGAGGCGCTGCTTCGGGTCGTAGTTCAGCGGCGTGGAGTAATACGTCTCGACACCGTGGCTGCGCGCCCAGTTGAAGACATCGCGCAGGGTCACGAAATAGAGGTGCCGCTCGTGCGCGTGCTCGTAGTCGAGCCCGAGGTAGTTGTCGTAGAGCCGGCCCGCGTGGACGAGCGTGCTGCTGACCGCGACGAGCCGTCCGCCGGCCCGCCAGAGGAAATGACGGGCGGTGTCCGGCATCTCGCGGCCCAGCACGCGGAAGTAGTCCTCGGTCAATTCCTCGAAACGAAACTCGCTCTTGGCGAAGACCTGTCGATAGAGCGCGCAAATCTCGGCCGCGCAGTCGGTCACGTCCGCCCGCACCTCCAGTTCGAGCGGCGGCTGGGCGGCGTCGGCCGTGCGGAACTTGCGCCGCAGGTCCTTGCGCGTGGCCTTGCTCAGGGTGCGTTCGAGGTAGTCCTCGAAATCGCGATACTGCCCGAGTCCGTGGATGACCGTGCCCGGGAAGCTGGGAATGCGCCGGTAGCCGGCCGCGGCAGCGGGACCGTCGAGCACGGCGCGCTCGGCCTTCGGAAAGTCCTTCAGCGTGACGAGCGCGCAGCGCTCCGCCCGGCCGAGGAGATCGAGCGCGGCAAAGAGCAGGCGCGCCGCTTCCGCCGGATTGCCCAGCAGCCCCGCGTGCCCCTCGCCCGCCGCGCAGCCGACCATCAGCATGCGTTGCACGAGAAATTTCGGGAAGCGTCCCCGCACCTTCCCCGCCGTCCGGCGGATCGCCTCCGGTACGCCCACGAGCAGGTCCTGATGCGTGAAGAACACCGGCTGCAGCACCCGCAGCGCCCCGGCCGCATCGCGCACGCCTAGAAAGCGGCAGTCGAAATCGCCCCGCACCGTCCGCGGCACGAGCGCGTGGTAGCGCCCGTCCTTCGCCTCACCCGCGAACGCTTCGCCCCACTCGCCTTCCGAGAACGCATCCGCCCGCGTCCCGACCCGCGCCGTACCGGCCTGGCCGGGCAGCGCGAACTCGGTGACAGCGGAGACTGGGACGGACATCGGGCGCCTCGCTTCGCCCGAAATCGACGAATCCGAAACCCGAATTTCAGCCCGCCGGCCTGCCGGAGCGGGTCTGACGGGTGGATGACGCAGCCCGACCGCCCCGCTCCGCCCGGGCCTCTTCGGACTGCGGCCGGGAGCGCGTCGTTCCAGTCGTCGTTGCTGGCGAGGAGCTGGCCTTGGGCGTCGCGCAGCTCGAGCGTGGGATCGGCCAGGAGGTCGCCGACGTTGGGCAGGTATCCCCCCAGCGATGGGCCGAGCGCGCGGACGTGGATGGGTGGGTTTGAGGAAAAGGGCTCGCGCGAAGACGCGAGGGCGCGAAGGGGAGGAACAGGTGAAGGGAGCGGGACGCCGTGGAGTGCGCGCGGCTCGCTGCCTCTGTCACTCAGGCAGCTTGCTGCCGTCGCTGGGGGTTGGGGGTGTGCTTGGGCCGGCGAACGGCACGCGAAAGAGGCGGTCTACAGAGGCACCGTCGGCGGCGCACGAGTCCGGAGCGGTCCAGAAAGGCGCGCCGTCGGCGGCGGGATGGAGGGAGTCCGGGGCGCCGGAGGAGGAACCGGGGCCGGGAAATGGGTAGGCGACAGGCACAGAGCGGAGGAGCTGTGGCCGGGGGGAGGTACCCGTCCAGGGTTCTACACGCGAAAAGGGGCGGGGTGTGAGCGGTCAGGGTGTAAATAGTGAAAAAAAATTGCGCAGACGGTCGCGTGCCCCGGGCATCGGGCACGAACGCGGGCGGGAATCCCACGTTCATTTATCTTTGAACGAATCGAAGGTTGGCCTAACCTGCGGGCATGCCAGCAGGGGTACGTCGTCCGGCCGCGAAAACTCGGAACTCCGTGGGAGCGGAACTCTCCGCGGGCGAAACGGAGTTCATCGATTTCTTCGTCGCCCTGGCCCGGGCGCTGCGGGCCCCCAAGTCGCTGGGCGAGATCTACGGGCTGCTCTTCGCCTCGAGCGAGCCGCGCACGTTCGAGGGCATCGTGGCGACGCTGCGCATCAGCCGGGGCTCGGCCTCGCAGGGACTGCGGCTGCTGCGCACGTTCGGCGCCGTGCGGGTGGTGTATGTGGCGGGCGACCGGCGCGATCACTTCGTGGCCGAGACGGAGTTGCGGAAGCTGGTGACCGGCTTCCTCTCCGAGACGGCGCTGCCCCAGCTGGAGGCCAGCGCGGGCCGGCTCGACCGCATCGCCGAGCGCGTTCCGACCAAAGGCGTGCTGCACGACCGCCTGCAGAAGCTCCGCTCCTGGGAGCGCGTGGGCCGGCAGGTCTTGCCGTTGGTGGGGAAACTTCTCGGCTAGGATAGGAGGCCCATGCAAGAAGCTCGAACCTCGAAGCTCGAACCGAGCGAAGCGAGATGGCCTCTCAAGCCAAATCGACAGAAAGAGGCAACTCGAGGTTCCCGCTTCGAGCTTAGCCTCGGCCTGCCACGAACTAGCGCTCGATGGACGATTGGAGTGGCTACGAACTGAACGGTTTGCCGGCCTTGACTCAACCTTACCGCCACCCAGCACTCAAACCCCGAAACCGGCCTTCGAACTTTCATCTTCGGACTTCCTTCGAGCTTCGAGCTTCGAGCTTCGAGTTTCTTGAACGGGCTTCCGATTCTCTCAAATGAATGTCCCCTCCCTGCCCCGCTGGTATTGCCTCAAGGCCCAGCCGCGCCACGAGCAGATCGCGGCCCGACGGCTCCGGCAGATGGAGGGCGTGGAGGTTTTCTGCCCGCGCATTCGCTTCAAGCGGCCCCGCGGTGGGGGACAGATGTGGATGACGGAGGCGCTCTTTCCGGGCTACCTCTTCGCCCGCTTCGATCTGCGCGCCCACGGACGCGAGATCGGCTGGGCCCACGGTCTGCGCGGCATCGTGCATTTCGGCGATCGGCACCCGCCGGTGCCCGAGTCGGTCATCGCGGAGCTGCGCGCCGGCATGGGCGCCTCCGAACTGGCCGAGATCCCCACCCGCCCCGAGCCTGGCGCGCAGGTGACTCTCACCGAAGGCGCCTTCCACGGCCTCACCGCCGTGGTCACGCAGTACCTGCCGGCCCGCGAACGCATTCGGGTGCTGCTCGAATTCATGGGGCACCAGATGGAAATCGAACTCGCGGCTTCGGCCGCCCTTACCACCCGCCGTCACCCGACGGCTCTACCCACGCCATCCTGAACCGTCCCGTCTCCCGGATGGAACGTCCCGCGCCCGCGGCGATCAAGGGCGGCAGCTTGCCTGCGCTGCACGGCCAGTCCCCGCCATGAACGCCGCGCGCCTCTGGGCCGGATTGAAACGCCGCCTGGCGCTCGTCCCCGCGCTCGACCGCTGGTTCGCCCGGCGGGACGACGAGCGACGCTTCCAGGAGGCGATCGGTCACCTCAGCCGGGGGAAATCGCTCCTGATGCACCTGGAGGCCGCGCGCAAGCCGGAGGACTTTCTCGCGCTGTCCAAGAAGCTGCTCGGTCCGCATCAGGACGATGACGAAATCTGCCGCTTCCTCGAGTTCGCCGCCGCCCACGGGCTCTGCACGCGGGTGCTGGAGATCGGCGTCGCCGCAGGCGGAACGAACTTCCTCCTGGCCCACGCGCTGCCGGATGTCCGGCTGGTCCTGGGCGTCGATCTCCGGCTGATGAACGAACGCATTCTGCGCTTCTTCCGGCAAACGCCGCAGCGCTTCGAATACGTGGAGGGATCCTCCCAGGATCCCGCCGCGCTCGAGCGTGTGCGGCGAGCGCTCGACGGGCAGCCGCTCGATCTGCTCTTCATCGACGGCGATCACCACTACGCCGGGGTGGCGGCGGACTTCACCCTTTATCGCCCGCTGGTACGCCCGGGCGGTCTCATCGCCTTCCATGACATCGTGCCCGACCACCAGACCCGCCACGGCCGCGCCACGGGTCGCTGGGCGGGCGACGTGCCGATCCTCTGGGCCGAGCTGAAGCCGCACTTCCGCACCCACGAGTTCGTGCACGATCCCGGCCAGGACGGCCTTGGCATCGGCGTGCTCGAGCACGATCCGAGCGTGCCCTGGCCACCGTCCGACCGGCCATGAATGTGGCGGCGCTGCTCAACCGCATTTCGTCTCCGCGTCTGCGTTCGTGGGCCGAGCGCGTGACCAAGTTCCTGCTCGGGCAGGGCGCCGTGCAGGCCTTGAATCTGGTCACCGGCTTCCTCCTCGTGCGCTGGCTGAGCGTGACGGATTACGCGCAGTTCGGCGTGGTCTTCGGCTTTCAGGTCACGCTCTCGATGTTCGTCGATCTCGGCTTCAGCGGCTGCATCATCGCGCTGGTCGGCGGACGCGGGAGCGATCCGGCCGTGCTCGGCCGCTACGTCGCGACCGCGCGCTCGCTGCGGCTCTGGTCGATGCTGGTGGTCGTGCCGCTGGCCGCAGCCGCCTTTGTCTGGATCGGTCAGCGCCAGGGCTGGGATCCCAGCGTACAGCTGCTGCTCTTCGGGCTCGTGGTCGCCGGCATCTTCTTCGAGGGCATCATCACCTACAACGGCTCCACCCTGCTCATTCACCAGCGCATCGGCACCTACTACCGCGCCCCGGTCGAAGCCGCCGTCGGACGACTGGCCGCCTGCTCGGCCCTGCGCCTGGGCGGAGGGCTTTGGATCCTGCCGCTCTGCGTCGTCAATGTGCTGGCCACGGCCTGGCAGGCCAGCCGCTTCACCCAGGCGGCCCGTCTGCATCTCGACCCCTCCGCCCGACCGGACGCGGCCACCCGGCGAGAAATGCTGCGTTATCTCAGTCCGCTCGTGCCTGGGCTCATCTTCACGGCGTTCCAGGGGCAGATTCTCGTCTTCCTCAGTTCGATCTTCGCCGGCTCGCAGCAGGTGGCGGAGCTGACCGCTCTCGGCCGGCTCGGGCAGATCTTCGTCCTGCTCTCGGCGGTCAACGGCACGCTCATCAGTCCGTACTTCGCCCAGCTTCCGGCCGGGCTGGTGGGTTCGAGGTACCTGCGGGTGCTGGCCGGCGCCACCCTGCTCTGCGCGCTGCTGGCGGCGCTCGGATTCCTCGTTCCGCAGCCGCTCCTCTGGCTGCTGGGGCCGACCTACGCGCATCTGCAGGCGGAGATCGGCTGGACGCTGCTGGGGTCGGTCACCGCCTTTCTCGGGACCGTCATGTGGGCGGTCAACAGCGCCCGCAAATGGATCTTCTGGTGGTCGTCGATCTTCTACATCGTCATGGTCACCACCGGCCAGGCGGCCTTCCTTTCGATCTGGGGCGCGGGCACCACGCGCACGCTGCTGTATCTCTCGATCTTCACCAATGTACTCATCATGCTCGTGCATCTGACCGCCGCCTGGCAGGGGCTGCGTCAGGAAGCCCGGTCCGCCGTCGCCCACCCATGAATGCCCAGCCCGACCAGGCCGCCGAGCTGCACCTCTGGACCGAGGGCGGTGCGCCTATCATCCCCGCGGCCGAGCTGGCGCCGTATCTGCGCTGGCACAGGCCGGGTGACCGCCTCTTCGATCTCGGGAGCGGAGACGGCCGCGTGCTCCGCGGCCTGGCCGCGGCCGGGGTGGCCGCGCGCGGGGTCGATCTCAACCGCGAACTGGTCGCGCTCTGCCAGGCCGACGGACTGCCGGTCGTGCAGGGCGATGCGCGTGAGGTGCTGACCCAGACGCCGGATTGGGAGACGATCACGATGCTCGACTTCGTGGAGCACATTCCGCTCGAGGTGTTCACCGACATCCTGAAGATCGTCGGAGCCCGGCCCGGGGCCCGAGTCTGGATCCAGACGCCGAATCTCGACTCGCTGATGGGCTTCAAATTCTGGTTCCACATGCCCTCGCACATCAGCGCGCTGCATCCCTGGGTGCTGCGCAAACTGCTCCAACGCCATGGGTTCCGGATCCTGGAGGAATGGACGGAGTACGGCGGATTGCCGTGGACCGGGTGGCGGCGCCGCCTCACCATCCGTCTGCTGAATTCCATCTTCGGCCCCGTGCAGGCCGCGCTCTTCCTCGGCGGCGCCAACATCTGCCTGGTGGCAGAGGCGCAGCCGGCGTCCGCCTAGCGCATGGCCGCAGTCCATCCCGCCGCCGGCCTGCGCCTGCTGGTGCTCAACAACTATCCGCTCGCGCAGGTCTGGGAGGAAGTGCGGCGCGGCGAAAAGCCGGACCACCACCTGTTCGGCCTCAATCATCTGCAGGATCTCGGCGTGCAGATCAGCCTCGCTCCCACGGCCGCCGCCACGCCCTGGCGCCGGGTCGATCGCGCCCTGGCCGCGCTTCGGCTGCCGCTCCCGCTGGGACCGCTCGGACCGCAGTTGGCCGCTCGGCGCGGGCCGGAGCCGGTCGATGCGATCTTCAGCGCCAGCGATACCGAGGCCAATCTGCTCGCCCTCCTCCCGCGGAGCCGCCGCCCGCCGCTGCTCGTGCTGCGCCATCATCCCACCACCCGCGGACGTCTGGCAGGGCTGCGTCGCGGCGTGATCGGCCGCATGCTGCGCCAGACCGAAGCCACCCTCACCCTCAGCCGCGCCGTGGCGGAGCAGTTGCAGACGCTCAGCCTAACGTCGCGCCCGGTCCAGGCGCTCGCCTGGGGGCCGGACGCGGGCTTCTATCCGCCCGCCACCGGCCCGGGCCACGGCTGCGTGGCCATCGGCCGGACCGGCCGCGACTTCGCCACGTTCGGTCTGGGCGCGACCCGCGCCGGCACGCCGGCGCGCATCGTCTGCCCGGCGGGGGAGGTCGATCCCGAGTTCGCGCAGTTCGGCCCGAACGTGGGCGTCGAGATCCTGCCGGATGATCGACTGCGCCCTTATCCGGAGCTTTTCGAGAGCTATCGCTCGGCGCGGGTGGTGGCCCTGCCGCTCGACCCGGACGAGCACGCCATCGCCGGCCTGACCGGCCTGCTCGATGCGCTCGGGCTGGGCCGCGCGGTGCTGATGACGCGCAATCGCTGGCTCGATCTGGACCTCGAGGCGCTCCGGATCGGCGCCTGGGTCGAGCCGGGCGACATCGACGGCTGGGCGCGCGCCCTGCGCTGGTTCGAGGAGCACCCGGACGAGGCCGAGGCCATGGGCCGCCGCGCCCGGGCCCTGGTCGACGCGGGCTTCGACTCGCGGCACTTCGCGCACCAGCTGGCCGACGTCCTGGCCGAGGTCTGCCGCCCCTCCCTGCCGACATGAAATCGGTCCGCCCACGCCCTGCTTTGCTCGCCCGCGCCGAGGGCGCGAGTCGGCCGCTGCAGGTGCATTTCATCGTCTCGCGCGACACGCACACCGGCACCTACTTCCGCTATCACTCGCTCGCCTCCGGCTTGGTGCGGCGCGGCCATCAGGTGACGGTCTCGAGCCAGCAATGTCTGGCCGAGCCGGCCGGCGAAGACACGCGCGACGGCGTGCGCTACCTGCTGGCGGCGCGCTATCGGGGCGACTCCTACCTGGAGCCCACCAACCATCCGCTCTCCTTCCTCGCACGGCTCCGCGCGGCCCAGCCGGAAGCCGATGTGCATCATCTCTTCCAGCCGTTCGAGAACTCGGCGGCGCTTTGGCTGCGGCGCCGGCGGCGCGATCTCGCCTCGGGCGCAATGTTCGTCTGGGATTGGGACGATCTCTTCACCGGCGGGCTGCTGCTCAATCATCGCTGCAAGAACTGGAGCCAGCGCCTGAGCGTGGCGCTGACCGGCTGGATCGAGCGCTCCCTCCCGCGGCGGGCCCATCTGGTGACCACCTGCTCGCAGTTTCTCGCCCAGCGCGCCCGCACTGCCGGGGCGTCGGACGTGGAGGTGATCCACAACGGCTTCACGGCGGCGCCGACCGCGGCACGCGACCCGCTCCGGGCCCGCTTCGGCCTGCCTGCCGACGCCTTCCTGCTCGGCTTCATCGGCTGGACACCGACCGAACTCGACTGGTGCCTGCAGGCGCTGGAACGGCTCGACGAGCGCGTTCTGCTCGTCTGCTGCGGGGTGCCCTTTCCGCCGCTGGCCGAGCCGCAGCGCCATCTCGCCTCGCGCATCCGCCATCTCGGCAAGCTCACGCCCGCCGACGCCGGCGCGCTCATGCGGGCGCTCGATGTCGGCCTGCTGCCGCTGGCCCGCTCGCCCTTCAACGAAAGCCGTCTGCCCATCAAATTGGCCGACTACCTCTCGGCCGGCCTGCCGGTCATCGCGGCGGACGTCGGCGAGACCGGCGTGCTCGGGCGCGAGCTGGACGGGGTGCATTTGCTGCCGCCCGAGCCCGCGGCGTGGGCCGCAGGCTGCGCCGAACTCGTCCGCGGCGCGCTGGAGGGCCGGCCGCTCGTCCGGCCCTCGGCCGCGCAACTGGCCGCCCGACTCAGCTGGGACACGCTCGCCGGACAGCTCGAAGCAGCCTACGATCGCGTCGGGGCCCGACTCGCCCGAGGCTTCGTCGGGCGTCCCATCTCTTCCTCCCTTTCGACATGAAGACCTCCCTCATTTTCGGCATCGGCGGACAGGACGGAGCCTGCCTCGCGCGGCACTTGCTGGCCCGCGGCGATACCGTCATCGGCACCTCCCGCGACGCCGGCGTCGGGGGGTTCGGCAATCTGGTGCGCCTCGGCCTGCGCGAGCAGGTGCGCCTGGAAAGCGCGGCCATCACCGATTTCCGCAGTGTGCTGCAGGTCATCAGCCGGGCCCGCCCGGACGAGATCTACAACCTCGCCGGCCAGACCTCGGTGGGGCTGTCCTTCGACCAGCCGGTGGAGACCCTCGAATCCATCGCCCTCGGCACGCTCAACATCCTCGAAGCCATGCGCTTCCTGGGCGGCGCGATGCGTTTCTACAACGCCTGCTCCAGCGAGTGCTTCGGCGACACCCACGGCGAGCCGGCCGACGAAGAAACGGCTTTCCGTCCGCGCAGTCCGTATGGCGCGGCCAAGGCAGCGGCTTTTTGGGAGGTGGCCAACTACCGCGAGGCCTACGGGCTCTACGCCTGCTCAGGCATTCTTTTCAACCACGAGTCCAGCCTCCGCCCCGAACGCTTCGTCACCCAGAAGATCGTACAGGGCGCGCGGCGCATCGCCAGCGGCGAGCTGACCGGCCCGCTGAGGCTGGGGAATTTGAGCATCGAGCGCGACTGGGGCTGGGCGCCGGAGTTCGTCGAGGCCATGGCCCTGATGCTGCGGCAGGAGCAGGCGGAGGATTTCGTCATCGCCACGGGCGAGACCCGGCCGCTGCGCGATTTCGTGGCCCAGGCCTTCTCCGCCCACGGACTCGACTGGCAGGCGCACGTCGTCTCGGATCCCGCCTTTCTCCGCCCCACCGATCTCGCCAAGAGCTGCGCCAATCCGGCGAAGGCCGCACGTCTGCTCGGCTGGCGGGCGCAGCGGCGCATGGACGACGTCGTGCGCGCCATGGTGGCGGGAGAATTGTGACCGCCGAAGCCGCCAGTCCCGGTCCCGGAGCCCCCGCCTGGCGCATCTGGCTGCGGGCCATCGCGCAGTTCGTCAGTCTGCAGCTGGTCATCCAATTCCTCGGCTTCGCCACCGGCCTGCTGCTCATCCGGCTGCTTTCGCCCGGGGACCTCGGGCTCTTCACCCTCATGACCTCCGCGCTGGCCACCGTGCAGCTCCTGGCCGACACCGGCACGGGCAGCGGTCTGGCAGCGCTCGGCGGCCGCTGCCAGGACCAGCCCGCGCGCTTCGCCGGCCTCCTGCGGGCGGTGGACGAACTGCGACGGAGGCTGAGCGCCATCGCCTCGTTGGCGGTCGTGCCGATTTACTTCGCCGCTGCCCGCCGTCCCGATCTCGAGCTCTGGCCCCTGCAGGCCCTCTTGCTCGCGTGCTGTTTCTCTTTCTGGGCCTGGCCCACCGTGAAGGTCGACGTGCTTTCCGCCTCCTTGCGATTGCGCGGCGACGCGGCTCGAGCCCAAGCAGTGGAGCTCGGCGTGGCAGCCGTCCGGCTCGCCGCGGTGGCTGCGCTCAACCTCCCGGTCGCTGCGCCGCTGCGCGGCTTCGACCTCAGCGGCCTGACGGAAGTCTTCCTGTTCTGGCTCTTCGTCTTATGGGGCGCTCTTTGGTTCCTGCACGTCTTCCTGCTGCGCAGGTCCGATACCGGCTGGTCTCGCCAGGCGCAGCCCGAAGCCGAAGACCGGCGCGCGCTGCGCGGACTCGTCCGGGCCCAACTCGGGCACAATCTTCTTTTCGTCAGCCAGGGCCAGCTGGCGGTCCTGCTCGCCGTCGCGCTCGGTTCGACCGCCGTGGCGGGCGAGTTCGGCGCCCTCAGCCGACTGGCGGCGGTCTTCACCGTGTTCAATGCGCTGCAGAATGGCCTCATCCTGCCTGCCTTCGCCCGCCTCGCGCCCGAGCCCGCGCTGCTCCGTCGCCGCTTTGCCCAGGTCACCTGGGCCGGCTTCGGCGTGGGAGCGGGACTCTGGTGGCTCACCTGGCTCTTTCCACAGCCGCTTCTCTGGCTGCTCGGCGCGCCCTACGCGCATCTGGAGGTCGAACTGGCCTGGCTGATGGCCGCGCACGCGTTGCTCTATCTCGGCAGCGTGCTCTGGTCGCTCAACTATGCCCGCGGCTGGGTGCAGGGCTCCTGGGCCGTACCGCTGGCCGCCCTCGCTGCCCAGGGCCTCGGGCTGTTCTGGATCGACGCCGGCACGGCCCGCGGCGCCGCCCAATTGCTGGTCTGCAGTGCCCTGCCGGCCCTGCCGCTGCAATGGTGGCTCATGCACCGGGGCCTGGCCGCCACCGCCTCCTCTTCCGTCGCGTGAATCTGCTCTTCCGACTTCTGTCCCGCCTGCGCCGCGAGCTCGACGCCTGGGAAACGCGCCGCCTCCTGGCTCTTTGCCGCAGCTGCGGCCAGCGCGTCGTTCTGGAGCGGCCCTATTCCATCTACTCGCCCGAGCAGCTCACACTCGGCGACGACGTGATCATCAATGCCTTCTGCCAGATCTTTGCCGGAGCGGGCGTGACCATCGGCGACGGCACGCTCATCTCCTCGCACTGCGCGATCAGCAGCGTGACCCACCCGCTGCAGCATCCCGCCCGCAAAGGCGTGCTCTACTCGCCCGATCCGGCCGAATCGCTCCACCGCCCGGTCGTGCTGGGCCGAAACGTCTGGCTCGGCATGGGCGTAATCGTGCTGCCGGGCGTAACCGTCGGCGACCACGCCGTGCTCGGCGCCGGCGCGGTCGTGACCGCCGACGTGCCGGCCCGCGCCGTCGTCACCGGGGTGCCCGCACGAGTGCAGCGCCTGCTCGAGATTCCCGCCTCTTCTTCCTTATGACCGAAAACGACCTCCAGTGGGTGCAAAGCCTGTTGCCGCGCGGGCTGGTACAATCGCCCGTCCTCGAAATGGGTGTGAACTACGAAGGCCAGACCTGCCGTCAGCTCTGCCTCGGTGCCGGCCTGCAGCACTACGGCACCGACTTGGAAAAGGGCCGCGGCGCGGACTTCGCCGCCGACTTCGAGAAGGCCCCCGACATGGAGCAGTTTCGGCCGCTGAACCTCGGCTCGATCCTGGCGCTCAATGTCCTCGAGCACACCTTCGATCCCGTGCGCATCCTCGACCACGCGCTCTCCATCCTGCGGCCGGGCGGCACGCTCGTGGTCGCCACACCGGCGGTCTGGCCGCTGCACGACTACCCCTTCGACGCCTGCCGGCTCCTGCCCAATTTCTACGAGCAATACGCGCGGCGGCGTGGCCTCGCGCTCGATCCGGACTCCTTCGCCTATGTCGGCTACGGCCGGGTCGATGCGCTGCGACAGGCCGACGGCACGTACGCGTTTCCGCGGCCGACCTCCAGCCGCTGGCACGACTGGTACTCGCGGGCCGTGCACAAGCTCTTCAACACCACCGGGCGGCACATGTTTTTCCCCTCGCATGTCTGCATCGGCTGTGTCCTGACGAAGCCCGCGCAGTCCTGACGCCGGGCCGCTTTGTCGTCCGATCGCATGAGCCGGCCGAAACCGCTTTGGAGCCGCGTCTACACCCGCGCAGTCTGGTGGTGGGAACGCCGCTTCGTGCCACGCCTGCGCGAGCGAATCTGGACGCTGCCGCCGCCCACCGGACGCGCTCCACACGCCGGCTGCCAGCTGACCATGTTCGCCGCCCCGGGATCCTTGACCGACGCAGCCTGGGCCGCCCGCAGTCTGCTGCGGCAGTTGCCGAGTTTCGAACTGTTCCTGGCCCTCGACGGCTCCGCCGCGCAGGTCGCCACGGCCCGCGATCGACTACCCACGGCGGTGGGGCCGGCCGAGGTGGCTGCGGCGGAGGAATGCGTGGCCGTCTGCCGACCGCGGCTAGCCGCCTTCGCGCGCCAAAATGCCATGGGGCGCAAGCTCGCGGTGGTCACCGCCCGCCAACGGACCTCCGCCGTGCTCTACGCGGATTCGGACGTGCTGGCCTTCGGACCGCTGCCGGAGATCGACGCCGCCAGCGCGGAACGGCGGGCGCGGCACATCCAGTGCGTGGAGGGTACCTGCCTCGACCCGCTCCTGGCCGCCCGGGCGTCCGCGCTCGGTCGGCCGCTCGCGCCCAGCCTCAACGGCGGCTTCTATTTCATCCCCCAGGGCAGCTTCGACGAAGATCTCGTCGAGCGACTGCTCGAGGGAGTGGACCTCGCGGGCGTCGGCTGGTTCGGCGAGACGGTGCTCACCGCCGTCCTGCTCCAGGCGCTCGGTTCCGAGCCGCTCCCGCGTGAGCGCTACGTGGTCTCCGTGCAGCGGCAGTTCGTCGACGAGACCGACGTGGACTACGACCGCATTGCGCTCCGCCATTTCGTCACGCCCGTGCGTCCGCTCTTCTACCGCCGCGGTCTGCCGCGGCTCTGGGCAGCGTGGAATCGGCCATGAACCTCAAGTGCATCGTCACGCTCGGCAGCCGGTCGGTTCGCCTCCGACTGCTGGCCCTCGTCCGCTCGCTGCGGGCGACGGGCTGCGATCTGCCCGTGCGCGTCATTCCCTACAACGACGACCTCTGCGAGCTGCCGCCGGGCTGCACATGGTGGCGCGACGAAGCGCTGCTGGCCTGGCTCCAGACCGAGCGGGCGCATCCCATGATGCGGAAGTACCAGTGCCTCCTGCAGGCGGATTACCAGTACGTCGATGCCGACGTCGTCTTCCTGCGCGACCCGCAGGCGGCGCTGGCCGGCGCGGAGGGGTTCGTGGTCTGCTGCGGCCAGTGGCGCGATGTCGACCACGCACTCACCGCGGAATCGCGCGCGGTTTTCGAAGCGGCCACGACCAACTGGCCCGCGCTGCTCTTCAATGCCGGTCAGTTCGCTTGCGACCGGCCGCTCTTCGCGGAGCTGGCGTCCTTGCAGGCGGCGGCAGCCCGTTATCCGGGCACCTGTCTGCATCATCCCAGCCACGACCAGCCGGGCCTCAATCTTCTTCGCCTGCTCTCGGCGGTCCCGCTGACCAACCTGACCCTGCCGCCCACCGCGCTGGAGTCGAGCTGGGCGGGCGACTATCGCCAGCGCCGCAACCTGCCTCCGCGCAGCGGCCCGCAGGCGCCCTATCTTTTGCATTGGGCCAGCCCGAGCCCGTGGCACGACTCGCCCGTGCAGGAACTCTTCCTCGAGCATCTCACCGCCGCGGAGCGACAGGAGTGGGAGCAGAGCCGGGCCGCGGAAAAATCTGGCCGCCGGACTTCTGGAATCGCAGAAAGGACGCGGCATGTTCTCCGCGCCGTCCGCCGCGCCTGGCGCGAGACCGCGCCCGACCGCTAAATGGATCCCGCCCCGCCCGCTTCGACGCCGCCGCCCGAGTATTCGGTGGTGGTTCCGACCTGTCGCAGGGTCGAGTCACTGGCTCGCTGTCTCGACTGCCTGCAGGTCGCGCTCGCCCGGCTCGGCCGGCCCTGCGAGGTCATCGTCAGCGACGACGAGCCCGGCCCCGGCTCGGCCGCGCTGCTGCGGGACCGCTTTCCCTGGGTGCAGTTCGTGGCCGGGCCCGGACGCGGGCCGGCGGCCAACCGTAATTGCGGAGCCCGGGCCGCCCGCGCGGCCTGGCTGGTCTTCACCGACGACGACTGCGAACCGGAGCCGGACTGGCTCGTCGGCTATGCCGCCGGCCGCGTCGCGCATCCGCAGGCGCAGGTGCTGGAAGGCCGCACCTCGGCCGGCAGCCGCATCGGGCCCGACGAGGAAAGCCCGGTCAACGAGCGCGGGGGATTCCTCTGGTCGTGCAACTTCGCCATCCGACGCGACTTGTACGATCAGGTCGGCGGCTTCGACGAGGGCTTTCCGTTTCCGCGCATGGAGGATGTCGACCTGCGGGAGCGCCTCCTCGGACGCCACGTGGTCATTCCCTATCTGCCTGCGGCTGCCATCATTCACCCGCCGCGCCCGCTCCGGCCGGTCGCCGCCCACATCCGGCAGGTAGAATCGTACTTTTACTACGCCCGCAAGCACGGCCTCAGCGTGAGCGAGTCCGGGCTGAATCCGCGCGCCATGGCCGTCACCTGGCGCGACCGTCTCCGCGCCGCCCGCGGCCCGCGCGCCGCCTTGGCCGCGGCCGGTCGCGCCCTCGCCGAGGCAGCCCTGCTGGCCTGGCACCTCCCGCGCTGGAGCTGGAAATACCGCAAGTCCGCCTCGGCCGTCCCCGCTTCCTCCCTCCCTCGTACTCCGTGATTCCCTCGCCCAATTCCCGCGTTCTGGTCACTGGCGCCGCCGGCTTCATCGGCTCGCACGTGGTCGATCACTGTCTGGCCGCCGGCCTGCAGGTCGTGGCCACCGACGACCTCTCCGGCGGCTTCCTCGAAAACGTCCCGACCGGGGCGACGTGGGTGCAGGGCGATCTCCGCGACGGGGCCTTCGTCGACCGCCTGATGGAACAGCACGGGCCCTTCGAGATCGTCTATCACCTCGGCGCCTACGCGGCCGAAGGGCTCTCGCACTTCATCCGCATCTACAACTACGAGACCAACGTGGTGGCCAGCATGCGGCTCATCAATGCGGCCATTCGGACCAAGGTGAAGTGCTTCGTCTTCGCTTCCAGCATCGCGGTGTACGGCCGCGGCCAGCTACCCATGACGGAGGAACTGGTCCCCCAGCCGGAGGATCCCTACGGCATCGGGAAGTACGCCGTCGAACTCGATCTCAAGGCCGCCCACGAGATGTTCGGACTTTGCTACGTCGCCTTCCGGGCGCACAACGTGTACGGCGAGCGCCAGAACATCGCCGACCGCTACCGCAACGTGATCGGGATCTTCATGAATCAGACGCTTCGGGGCGAGCCCATGTCGGTCTTCGGCGACGGCCTCCAGACGCGCGCCTTCTCGCACGTCGACGATGTGGCCCCGGTCATCGCCCGCGCGCCCTTCGTGCCGGCGGCGCACAACGAGGTCTTCAACATCGGGGCCGACACGCCCTACACCATTCTGCAGCTGGCGGAGACGATCGCCCGCGCGCTCGACCGGCCCCTGCAGGTTCGCCACCTCGAGGCGCGCAACGAGGTGGTCCACGCCTTCAGCGACCATTCGAAGCTCCGCCGGGTCTTCGGCGAGCAGCCGCCGGTACCGCTCGAGGAGGGCATCCGCCGCATGGCCGACTGGGTGCGGGCCCACGGCTCGCGCGAGCCCATCCGCTTCGAGAATATCGAAGTGCGCGAAAAACTTCCGCCCAGCTGGGCCTGAGGCATGGCTGTCTCGGTCATCATCAGCAACCTCAACGGCGCGCGCTTCCTGCCGCGCTTACTCCAGTCGCTGCGCGACCAGCGCGGCGTCGAGCTCGAGGTCATCGTGGTGGACCGCGAGAGCCGGGACGAATCCGCCCGCATCCTGGCCGAGCACCCGGCCGTGCGGGTGGTCAGCGAGCCGGCCCAGACCGGGCTCGTCACCGGCTATCACCGCGGGATGCAGGCGGCCACCCACGACCGGCTGTTTTTCTCCAACGAGGACATGTGGTTCGATCCGGACTGCCTGGCGCGACTCGAGGCCTGGATCCGCCCGGCCGAAGGCATCGTGGCGGCCGATCCCTGGCAGTGGAGCTACGACGGCACCGAGTGGATCCACGGAGGCACCCGCTTTCGGCCGGCAGCCTGGTCGATGAACGGACTGCATCCGCGGCGCGATTTCGATTTCCTCTGCCCGCTGGCCACCGGTGATCTCGTCCCATTCCCCTGCGCCGGCGCCTTCATGATGGACCGGGCTTCCTACGAAACGCTGGGCGGCTGGGACACCACCATGTTCCTCGACTACGAGGACGTGGACCTCTTCCTCCGCGCCTGGCAGCGGGGATGGAAATGCGTCGCGGTACCGGAGGCCCGCGTCTATCACGCCGTCGGCAGTTCCAACCAGCAGCAGCCGGGCAGCCAGCCCGTCAGCGAACGGCGCTACCGCTCGAATCGCGCCTCGCGCACGCTCGTGCCGCTGAAGTACTTCTCCGCGCGCGCCCGCTGGCTCGGCTGGGCCAATCTGGCCGCCAATCTGGCCAACAATCTGGTCAATCTGCGCCTCTCCTCCGTGCGACGGGACCTCGACGTCCTGCGGAACATTCGCGCCGCCCGGCCCGCCGCCGAAGCGCTGCGGGCCCGCAACGCGGAATGGAACGAGCGGCGCCCGGGGGAGGGCTTCTTTTTCGACCCCGCCTTCCAGGCCTCGAAAGGCTAATCGGCGCCCATTCCCTGTCTCAACCGACGCTGCCTCCAGCGTCTGGCCTAGCAATCAGCCTCCGCCTGAGCCGCCCTCCGCCGCGCATGTCGCCGCTCGCGATCATCGTCACCAATGTCCCGCCCACGGTCTGCGGCGTGGGCGACTACAACGCCCGCCTGCTGGCCGGTCTGCAGCTGCCGGGCGACGTCACCTGCCTCGTTCCGCCGTCCGTGCCGCTGCCGGATCCGCCCCTCGTCGCAGGCCACGCGGTGCGCCGGCTGGCCTTCGACGCCCCCCTGCCGGCGACCGACCTCCTGGTCCACTACAGCGCCTTCGGTTATGCCCCCAGGGGGTATCCGCGCTGGCTGCTCCGTGCCGTAGAGCACTGGCGTTCGGAGCATCCCGACCGCCGACTCTCCTTCATGCTCCACGAGTTGTGGGACACCGCCGCCGAGGGCACGTGGCGCGCGCCCATCGAGTGGCTGCACCGCCGCCATTTCCTCCGCGTGCTGGCGCGGGCCGACGGCATTCTCACCAATACGACCGAGCACGTGCGGCGCCTGCACGAATACGCCCCGCAGCTGCGGGTCGACGTCCAGCCGGTGGCCAGCAACATCCCGGTGCCCTCGGCCGCTCACGCCGCCGCGCGCGAGCCCGGCCTGGCGGTGATCTTCGGCATGCAAGGTTCGCGCGTGCGCACGCTCGAGGCGCTCGGAGCCGGGCTCCGCGCGCAGCTGGGCAACGGTCGACTGCGCCGGCTGGTGCTGGTCGGCGGCGGGGCCCATCCGCGCTGGGCTCCGCGCGAGGAGGCCTGCCTCGCCGCGCTTCCCGCCCGTGCTGTCGAGCGCCACGCCTGGATGCCGGCAGACCAACTCGCGGCCCTGCTCGCGGGAGCGGAATTCGGCCTCTGCGAGACGGAATGGAAGGACTGGGGCAAGAGCACGGTCTTCATGACCTATGCGTCGCACGGCCTCAACATCCTCTCGCCGCACGCCCGCACCCAAAGCGAGGCGCCGTTCGGCTGGCTGACCCATCTCGACGACCTCGCCGCCGATCCCGCCAGCCTCGCGCCCCGCGCGGCGGCGCTGCAATCGTGGTACCGCGGCGCGGCCGACTGGCCCCAGCTCTTGGCCGCGTACCGACGCCTCCTCGGCGTCGAGGTGGCGACCGTCTCCCCGTGAAGATTCTCCTGCTGAGCTACAACTTCGCTCCGCAGATCGGCGGCATCGAAACCGTCTCCGAAGCGCTGGCCCGCGAATTCGTGGCCTTCGGCCATGAAGTCGTGGTCGTCACGAACACGCCCGCCGGGCCGACGCCCGACGCCTTCCCGTTCCAGGTCGTGCGCCGGCCGGGCTTCCTTTCGCTGCTGCGCCTGACCCGCTGGTGCGATATCTTTTTCCAGAACAACCCGAGCCTGCAGCTGCTCTATCCGCTGCTTTTCGTGCGCCGCCCGACGGTGGTGGCCCACCACATGTGGCTGACCCGCGCGGATGGCAGCGTCGGCTGGCAGGATCGGGTCAAGAAATGGCACGCGCAGCTGGCCGCGCCATTGTCGGTCAGCCAGGCCATCGCCCGCACCCTGCCGGTGCGCAGCGAGGTGGTGGGCAATCCCTATCGTGACGATCTCTTCCGCCTCCTCCCGGGTCGCGAGCGGACCGACTCCCTCGTCTTTCTCGGCCGCCTGGTGTCGGACAAAGGCGCCGATCTCCTGCTCGATGCGCTGATCAGCCTGCGCGCCTCCGGCCTGGCCATTCCCACCACGTTGATCGGAGGCGGGCCCGAACGCGCGGCCCTCGAACGGCAGGCGCGCGAGGGTGGCATTCTCGATCAGCTCCACTTCGCCGGAGTGCTCACGGGCGAGGCACTGGTGGAGGAGCTCAACCGGCATCGCATCATGGTGGTCCCCTCCCGCCTGCCGGAGCCCTATGGCGTGGTCGCGCTCGAGGGCATCGCCTGCGGCTGCGCCGTGGTGGCGTCCGAGGAAGGCGGTCTGCGCGAGGCCGTCGGCCCCTGTGGCCTGTTCTTTCCGAACGGCGACGCCGCCGCCTTGGCCCGCACGCTGCGGCGGGCGCTGGCCGATCGCGACTTCCAGGCCCTGGCCAGCGCGGAAGCGCCGGCGCATCTGGCCTGCCGCAGCGCCCGGGCCGTGGCGGCGCAGTATCTCTACCTCTTCAAGCGCGCCCTGCTCGAGGCCGGCCTGCCGCTGCCGCCGTCCACCGGTGTGTCCGATCCATGAACCGGGCCGACTCCTACTGCGGCGCGCACGATGGCCCGCGCTGGCTCCGCGGCGGCGGCCGGCCGATCCTAATGTACCACAAATTCGGCCAGCCCCGGCCGAGGTCGCGACTGCGCGCCCTCTACGTCACCCCGACTCTCCTGCGGGATCAACTCCGGGGACTGCTCCGCGCCGGCCTGCGAGCGAGCTCGCCGGCGGAGCTGCGGGAGCACGAGGCCGCCTTCAGCGTGACGATCGACGATGCCTGCGAAAGTGCCCTGCTACGCGCCTTGCCCGTGCTGCTCGAACTGCAGGTGCAGGCCACGCTGTACGTCGTGGCCGGGCGCCTCGGCGGCACGAACGACTGGGAGGTGGCGGTCGGGGAGCCGCGCGAACGTTTGATGGACGAAGCGCAGGTGCGCGCCTGGCTCGCCTCCGGCCAACGGATCGGATCGCACACCCTCACGCATCCACGCTTGACCGCCCTCGACGATGCCGCGGTGCGCGAGGAATTGCAGGCCAGCCGGCTGGCGCTGGAGGATCGCTTCCAGCAGCCGGTGACCGAACTCTGCTATCCGTTCGGCGCCCACGACGAACGCATTCGCCACCTCACCCGGGAAGCCGGCTACACCTCGGCGGTGACCGTGGAGCCGGGCACGGTCCAGGCCACGAGCGATCCGCTCCGGCTGCCGCGCCTGCTCGCCCGCCACCGCTGGCCCGGTCCGGCCGCGCTCTTCAGCCGGCTCGTCCAGCTCTTCTCCCGCCGTCCATGAAGGATGCCAATGCCCGGCTCGGCGTGGTCACCAGCGTGGCCGAAGCCATTCTCTGGTGCGGCGAGGGCGCGCCCATCCTGTCCTATCACAAGATCGCGCCGCTGCCGGCCGGGGCGCGCGCCCGCGGCCTGTATGTCGATCCGCTTCGTTTCGTGCAGCAGATCGGGGGCTTGCGCACAGCCGGCCTGACCTGCACGAGCCTGGAAGAGCTGCACGAGCCCCCGGGCGGCTTCGGCCTCACGTTCGACGGCGGCTATGCCTGCACCTTCGAGCACGCCCTGCCCGCCCTGCAGGCCGGCGGACTCCGCGCCACGCTCTTCGTGCCCAGCGGCTGCCTCGGGCGCTGGAACGACTGGGAAACCGCCTGCGGGGAGGCCCCGGAGCGCCTGATGGACGAGCCGCAGATTCGCGACTGGCTGGCAGCCGGCCAGCGGCTCGGCTCGCTCGGAGTCCATTGCACCGACCTCACCCGTCTGCCGCCAGCCCGGCTGCGCGAGGAACTGCGCCGCAGCCGACTCGATCTGGAGCAGCGTTTCGGCCGCCCGGTGGTGGAGGTGGCCTACCCTTTCGGTGCCCACGACGACCTCGTCTGCGGCCTCGCCGCGGAGGTCGGGTATCTGCGCGGAGTCACCCTGCAGCCGCGGGCAGCGGTGCCCTCCGACGATCCGCTGCGCCTGCCCCGCCTGCTGGCCCGCAACCGCCGCCGGTTCGCGCCGTCCCCCGGGACGTGAGAGAATTCCTCCCGCTCCCGCCGCCGTGAAAATCCTGTTCTTCTCCTATGCCTTCGCCCCCGATGTGGGTGGCCTGGAGACGGTGTCCGGGGTGCTGGCCGACCGTTTCGCCCGCTCGGGCCACCAGGTGCGGCTCATCACGCTGACGCGCGGCCGGGACGGTTTCTCGGACGGTGATTTCCCCTTCGAGATCATTCGCCGACCCAGCCCCCGGACTTTCCTGGAGGCGGTGCGTTGGTGTGACGTTTATTTCCAAAACAACATCAGTCTGACGGCGCTCTGGCCGTTGCTGTTCTGCCGCCGGCCCTGGGCGGTGGCGCATCATTCGTGGCTCACCCGCGTGAATGGCCGGTTCACCTGGCGCGACCGGCTGAAGCTGCGCGCAATGGACCATTCCGCCTGTTCGATCGCCGTCAGCCGCGCCCTCGCCAATACGGTCGGCAAGGTCGATGCCATCATCGGCAATCCGTACGATGACCGCCTCTTCCGCATCGTGCCCGGCATTCCGCGGGAGATGAAGATGGTCTATCTCGGCCGCCTGATCCCGGGCAAGGGCATCGATGCGCTCTTCCGCGCCATGTTGCGCCTGCGTGCCTCGGGGATCGAACTTCCGCTGACCATCGTGGGCCGCGGCCCGGACGAAGGCCCGCTGTTGCGACTTTCGGATGCGTTGGGTCTGCGCAATCTCGTGACCTTCGCCGGCGAACGCTCGGGCGAAGAACTCGTGCGCCTGCTGAACGGGCACGAGATCATGGTGGTTCCGTCGGTCTATCCCGAATCGTACGGTGTCGTTGCCCTGGAGGGCATCGCCTGCGGCTGCGTCGTCGCCGGCACCAGCGGCGGCGGCCTGCCCGAGGCGATCGGGCCCTGTGGCCTCATCGCCGAGAACGGCGACGACGCGATGCTGGCCGAAAATCTCCGCCAGCTGCACGACAACGCCGACCTGCGCGCCAAGCTGCGCCGCGAAGCCGCCCGGCATCTCGAGACGAAGGAGGCCGCCCGCGTAGCCATGCTCTATCTCGCCCTGCTGCGCCCCACCGCCGGCCGCGCGGCCGCCGAACGCGGGTGAGTTTTCGCGGGCCACGCACGACTGCTAACTCCCACTCCCACTCCCACTCCCACTCCCACTCCCACTCCCACTCCACCTCTTCTTCGGTTCGACGGCAGCAAGCTGCCCGGGTGACAGCGGCAGCAAGCTGCCGCACTCCACGGCGTCCCGCTCGGCCGACCCACCGCTTCCCTCGGCTCCTCCGCTCCTCCCCTCCTCCGCTCCTCCGCTCCTCCATGCTCCTGCTCTCCCACCCGGCCATCAACGCCTACACGCGGAACATTTCCCGCGCGTTGGCGGAGGCCGGTCTGCTGCAGGCGTTTCATACCTCGGTCGCGCTCCGCGAAGGCGGCGGCTGGAGTCGCTGGCTTCCGGGCCGGGCCGCGGCGGAGCTCACGCGGCGCTCGCTTCCGCCGGAGCTCTGGCCGCAGGTGCGGCGGCATCCGTTGCGGGAACTGGGGCGGCTGGTCACGGACCGACTCGGCGTGCGCGGACTTTCCCGGCACGAGAGCGGGCCTTTCTGCGTCGACGCGGTCTACCACGCGCTCGACCGGGCGACAGCCCGCGCCCTCAGCCGGGCGGACGGCACGGTTCGCGCGGTGTATTGCGGCGAGGATGCCGCGGCGGAGACGTTCCGAGTCGCACGCTCGCGCGGACTGCGCTGTCTCTACGATCTCCCGATCGCCTATCACCGCACGCTGCAACGGCTGCTGGCCGAGGAGCGCGAGCGACTGCCGGAGTTCGCCGGCACATTCCAGGGCCGCGAAGACTCGGCAGCCAAGCTCGCGCGCAAGGTGGAGGAAGCGAACGCGGCCGACCTCATCGTAGCCTGCTCCGATTTCGTCGGCGAGTCCCTGCGCGCCGCCGGTTTCGCCCCGGAGAAGATTCGAGTGATTCCCTATGGCGGTCCCGCTGGCATCACCCCGCGCGAGCCGCCGACGGCGGTCCGCCCGCTGCGCCTGTTGTACGCGGGCTCGATCGGTCAGCGCAAGGGCATCGGGGACCTCCTGCACGCCCTGCGCCGACTCGGGCGGCGGGACGTCGATCTCGTCATCATGGGCTCCTGGGTGGGCAATGCGGCCGAGGCGCTGCGGCCCTGGAGCGACCTCTTCCGCTACGAGGCGCCGCGCCCGCACGCGGCGGTGCTCGACCTGATGCGCTCCTGCGACGTGCTCGTGCTGCCTTCGATCGTCGAGGGTTTCGCCCTCGTCATCGCCGAGGCCATGGCTTGCGGGCTGCCCGTCGTGGTCACGCCGAACACGGGAGCCGCGCCCATCGTGCGCGACGGCCTCGACGGCTGGTACGTGCCCATCCGGGATCCCGACGCGCTGGCCCAGCGGCTCGACTGGCTGGCCGACCATCGCGAGGCCGTGGCGGAGGCGGGGCGTAGCGCGCGGGCGCGCATCGAAGAGCACTCCTGGGCCCGCTTTCGGACCGCCATGGCCGAGCTGGGGCGGGAGCAAATCGCACTGGCCGGCCGCTGATGGAGACGCGCCGCAAGCTTCTCGTCGTCGAGCTCTGGGGCATCGGCGACCTCGTCATGGCCAGCGGATTTCTGGCGGCCGCGGCGGCGCAGTTCGAGGTCACGGTCCTAGCCAAGCCCCATGCCGAGGCGCTGCTGCGGCCGCAATTCCCCACGCTGAAGTTCCTCGCCTTCGATGCGCCCTGGACCGTCTTTACGGGGAAGTATCGGCTCTGGCGCTGGCCCTGGGGCCGGCTCGGCGGTCTCGTGCGCGGGCTGCGGCGAGAACGCTTCGATCTGGCGGTCTCCGCGCGGCTGCGCGATCCACGCGATCATCTCCTGATGCGTCTGAGCGGCATTCCCCGCCGCCTGGGTTTTCCGCACCCGCGCTTCGCCGCGCTGTTGAACGAGCCGCAGTCGGCTGCACCGGCTCCGCGCCACGTGGTGGAGGACTGGCAGGTGCTCGGGGCTGCCTGCGGGCTCGGCAAGGCGCTCGTGCCCGGACTCGATCCCGCGCGCTATCCGCGCCCCGCGGGCTGGCCGGAGCAGGGTCCTGTCGTCTGTCTGCACGCCGGCGCGCGCATCCCGGTGCGGCGCTGGTCCGAGGCGAAATTCGCCGAGGTGCTCCGCCGGGTGCGAGCGCTCGGGCCGTGCCAGGTCGTGCTCATTCCCGACCCCGATGGCTACGGCCTCGGCCTGGCTCCGCTGGCCGACCGGGTGCTCGAGAAAATGTCGCTGCCGGAACTCGTCGGCGCGCTGGGGGCGAGCGATCTCCTGATCTGCAACGACAGCGCGCCCGGTCACATCGCCGCCGCCTGCGGAACGCCGGTCGTGACCTACTTCGGGCCCACCAGCCCCGAGCGCTATCGGCCCTGGGGAGAGGCCGTGCAGGTGGTCATCCGGGACCTCTGCCCGCTGCGACCTTGCTTCGACTACTGTCAGTTCGCGGAACCCCATTGCCTCACGCGCCTGGAGGTGGACGACACCTGGCCGGAGGTGGCCCGCTTTCTGCAAATGCACCGGCTGGGCCAGGCGCACTGAGGCCTCACTGCCCGGCCCGTTGGCGAAAGTCGTCCGCGCCCGGCACGCCCGCCGGCGACCCGCGGACGAAACCGTTCCAGAGCGCGCGCCCCACGTCAGGCAGTGCCGCGAGTCCGCCCGCCGGCGAGCGGAGGAAACGGGCGATGTTGCCCGGCAGATGACGGGCCAGGCGCCGCGCGTGCGGCTCGCGGCTGCAGAGATAGGCGCTGTTCTGCAGCATCGCGAGGACCTTCCAGCGCTCGACCTCCGGGCGGCTCGCCGCCGGGGGCAAATGCCGCACGAGCGCGGTGGGTACGAAGACGCCGCGGCCGTGGGCGGTCAGGCGCAGGCTGTATTCGAGGTCCTCGCCCCTTACCCAGAAATCCTCGCGCGGCCAGCCGACGGCCGCCACGGCGCGCGCGTCAACCAGCAGGCAGACGAAGGTGCTCCACGAGAAGGGAATCGGCGCCGGTCCCGCCTCCTTGAGGTAATCTTCCGCGGTCGCCGCGCGGCGAATGGCGGCCCAGCCGCGCGCCTCTGCCAAACCGGGAAACCACCCGAGCCGCCCCTCGCCGTCCACAATCAGCGGGCAGGCCACCGCCGCCGCCTGCGCACGGCTGGCGTCCAACAGGCGGCCCACCGCGCCCGGCGTGAGTTCCGCGTCGTCGTCCAGAATCAGATAATGCGTAAGGTCAGGCCCGGCGATCTGCCGGGCCTTCTCCATGGCGAGGCGCAGGCCGCCGCCGGCCCCGTGGTTCGTACTCTGCGGTAGGCAGAGGGCGCACGGGGCGAACCGCTCGACCACCGCGGCCGTGGCCGGATCGGCCGCATTGTCGGCCACCACGATCCAGCGGATCAGCGGTTCCTGCGCCAGCGCGACCAACGAGCGCGCGAGTTCGTCCGGTCGACGGTAGGTGGCCAGGACCGCCGCCACGCCAACTTCTGCGGCCGCGGCCGGCGTTGGCGCGAACTGCTCGCGCGGCGAATTTGGCCGACCTTCCAAACGGGCCCGCACGGCCTGATAAGCGGCCCGGGCGCTGCGCAGCAGCGGCGCGGGCAGCAGCAGCAGCGGCGCCGTGTGACGCCAGAAAGCCGGCAATCCGCGGTAATGCTGCCAGCAGAGGGCGAAGGCCGCGCGCGAGTAGGCCGAGGAGGCACCGGCCAGCTTCGAGCGCACGATGTGGTGCCGGGCGTGCGCGCGCGCCACGAACGACATCGCCCCGCGGAAGGTCTGCGAATCGGTCCCGAAGAGATCGCCCACGATGCGGGCGTAGCCTTCGACATCCATGCGCAGCCGCCCGAGCTGCCCGCGCTCGTTGAAGGAGTCGTTGTCCGAGCGCCAGCCGACGCATTGCTCGCTCACCGCCAGCCAGCGCGGACGCAGCTGGGCCATGCGAAGCAGACACCAGAGCTGCACATAGCCGCTGCCGAGGAAGGCCTCGTGCCGGCCGTCGGACAAGGCCTGCTGCAGAACGGAGCGGCGCAGCACGGTCGAGGAGAGAAAGCCGAGCCGATCCAGCAGTCGCAGGCAGACTTCCTCCGCCCGCTCGAAGACGCGGCTGGCGGGCTCCAGCGGCGGACGCTGGTAGATGCGGCGCGTCAGGGTGTGGTCGTAGGCCGCGTGTGAGAGCGTCAGCCCGGTCAATTCCGGTGCTGAATCCACCGCCGCGCGCACGATCGCCACGCCGCCGGGCTCGACGCGGTCGTCGTCGCTCACCAGCCAGCACCATTCGCCGCGGGCCAGCGAGGTCACGCGCAGGAAGTTGCGGTCGAAGCCCAACCGTTCGGGATTCACCTGGTGGCGCACGACCGGAAACTCCCGGGCGAACTCGGCCACTTGGCGCGCGATCTCGGGCGATTCGTCGGAGGGATCCTCGGCCACCACCACCTCGCATTCCGCCGTCAGCTGCGGCCGCAGGCTTTCGAGCAGCGCCGGCAGGGTCGCAGCCCGCCGGTAGACCAGAACGCAAAAGGACAGTACCGGGGGCTGCATCGACGCGGCAGAATGCACCGCGACCGCCCGCTCCCGCAAATCGTTTCCCGCCCCGCGCGCCCATGTCCGCTGCTTCTCCCGCCCGCAATCCCGGCCTCGACGCCATGCGCGCCACCGCCATCGTCCTGGTCATCGGCTGTCATTTCGCGCGGCCGCTGGAGGCCTTCGGCGTGCTCGGCGTGGAGCTGTTCTTCGTCCTGAGCGGCTTTCTCATCGGCGGCATCCTCGTCCGCCTCGTGCTCAGCCGCCCGAGCTTCGGCGGCGCCGAGCTGCGCAACTTCTGGGCCCGCCGCTGGTTCCGCACGCTGCCCGCCTTCTACCTCTTCCTCCTGGTCAATCTGGCCTGGATGGCGCTGGGCGGCCCGGCCGCGCCAGCGCGGGAGCTATGGCTCTATCCGATCTTCTCGCAGAATCTGCTCTGGCCCGCCGGAGGTTTCTTCGCCATCGCCTGGAGCCTGGCGGTCGAGGAGTGGTTCTACCTCCTCTTCCCGCTGGCCGTGCTGATCGCGCTCCGTCTGCTGCCGCGCCGCGCCGCGCTCTGGGCTGCGCTCGGGCTGTTCCTCGTCGTCCCCGCGCTGCTGCGCGGCTGGCTCGGGCAGGCGGGCGACTGGGACGAATCCGTGCGCAAGGTCGTGCTGCTGCGGCTCGACGCGCTCATGTTCGGGGTCGCCCTCGCGCTGGTGCAGCGGACGGAGCCGGCGCTCTGGGATGGGCTCGTCCGCCGACGCCACCTCTTGGCGGCGCTCGGCGGTGTCTGCGCCGTCGCCTCGCCGCTGCTCCTGCCGCGGCTGGCGGCGCTGGGCTCGTGGCCGCTGGCCGCGGGCTTCAGCCTGCTCCCGGCAGCGCTCGCGCTGACCCTGCCGTGGTGGCACGCGCTGCGACTGCCCTGGCCGCGGCTCGAAACCGCCAGCGAGCGCGTGAGTCTGTATTCCTACTCGATGTATCTCTGCCACGTACCGGTGCTCATCGCCGGCAATGCGCTCGGGCAGGCCACGCTCGGCGGGATGGCGGGAAAGATCGCCGCCAAGCCGCTCGCGCTGGTCGCGGTCTATCTGCTCTCGGCCGCGCTCTACCGCTGGGTCGAGCAGCCCTTCCTGCGGCGGCGGCCGCGCGAGGCTTGATTTCCCCGCCCGCTGGGCAATTTGCCGGATGTTCCGCCAACTTCTTGCGCTCTGGGAGAACCGCTGGTTCGACAATGCGGGACAGCTCTTCTTCGACCGCCTGCTCGGGCGCGGCACCGGTCTGACGGTCTATCGGAAAGGCGACTACCGCATTCTCATCGACCACCGCGGGGAAGATCAATACGGCACGCGCGTCTGCCTGACCGACGGCGTGTACGACGGCCTGCTGGCCAGCCTTTCCTTGCCGCGGGAGCTGCAGGTACTCGATCTCGGCGCGAACGGCGGCGGCTTCCCGCTCCTGCTCGGCCTGCGCGGGCACACGTTTCGCCGGCTCTGCTGCGTGGAGATGAATCCGAACACCTTTCTGCGCCTCAGCTTCAACGTGCACTCGAACGGCTTCCCCGACGCCGTGCTGCTCAATGCCGCAGTCGCGCCGGAGAGCGGCGCGCTCGAGCGACCGTTCGGGCTGGGCAGCGTCTCGGAGGCGGTGGGCGAGGGCCGCGGCGCGAGCGGGCTGACCCGCCGGGTGCCGCTGCTCACGCTCGACGAGATCGCGCGGCAGGCCGGCTTCGAAGGGGAGATCGATCTCCTCAAGGTGGACGTCGAGGGCGCGGAATACGACGTCCTGCTTGGCGCCGCCGCCACCGCCACGTTGCAGCGCACGCGGCACCTGCTGATCGAGTTTCACGACGACGCCCGCACGCCCGCGGTCCGGCAGCGCCTGACGGAGCTCGGCTTCGCCGCGCAGGGGTCGCATCGGCAGCAGTACGAAGTCGCGCTCTTCACCCGGTCGCAGCCATGACCCGCCTGCCAGATCGGAGCGCCTTCCGCCAGGCCTCGAACTACTGGCTCGCGCTCGCCAGCGAAGCGGGCGGTCCGCTGCTGCGTGCGGCCGATGTCCTCCGCCGCCGCGCCCGTCCCACCCCGCCGTCGCACTGGCGGCGCGTGCTGCTCTGGGGCGCAGGGCACATCGGCGACGTCCTCTACAACTCCGGCAGTCTCTCTGCGCTGCGCGCAGCCCTGCCGCAGGCCGAGCTCTGGCAACTGGCAGGGGGCGCGGCCCGCGCGGTCCTGGCCGGGCATCCGGCGCTGACCGGCCTGCTCGATCCGACCGAACTGGCGGCGCGGGCCGGCGAGTTCGACGCCGTCATCTGCTACAACTCGAGCAGCGGCTGGAAGGAAGTGCTGGCGGCCTGGCGCCTCGGAATTCCCAATCGTGTGGCCTACGTCCACAAGGGCTTCTCCGCGCTCGTCACGCATCCGCTGGCCATCCGCCGGCCGCAGCCGTATCCGGCCTACTTCCGGGATCTAGTGGTGCAACTGGGCGGCGATTCCGCGCACTGCCGCCTGCGCCCTGAGGTACACGTCGGCCCCGCCCATGCCGCCGAGGCCGAGGCCTTTCTGCGCGAACTTCCGGGTCCGGCGGGGGGCCCGCTGCTGGCCTGTTTCGTGACCAGCCGCCAGCCTTCCGGCGTCTGGCCGGCCGAACGCTTCGGCGCGGCCCTGCGGCTGATCGCCGAGCGCCAGCCGCTGCGCTGCGTGCTGCTGGGCGCGGCCGAAGACGAACCCATTCTCCGCCCGCTGGCCGAACCCCTCGGCGCCCGGGTCGCCGCCGGACGCCTCGCGCTGCCGGCGCTGGTCGCCTTCCTGCGCCAATGCGCGGCGGTGCTTTGTACCGATTCCGGCCCGCGGCATCTGGCCAATGCGGCCGGGGTGCCTGTGCTCTTCGTGCCGAATCTGGCGGTGGGGAAGATCGAGACCGGACGCTACCTCGAAACCGAGACCGATCTGGCCCCGGACTTCGAAGCCGTACCGCCGGCCGAGCAACCGGCCGTTTTCGCGCGGATCGACCCCGCCGCAGTGGCCGCGCAGGTCTGCTCCGTGCTGGCGCCTACTGCCGGCCGCACTCAGGCTCCGGCCAGCGCCGGCTGACGCCCGCGCAGCGGCTGCAGGCGTGCAACTGGCGGAGTCGCCTTCGCTTCGAGGGCCGCTTCCTGCTCTTCGCGCCGGTCCTCCACCACCGCCTTCGCGATGAAACCGAGGAAGAGCTCGAAGCTGGGGAAGCCGCCGTAAAACGGACAGGTGAAAAACCAGCCAATCATGGCCATCGCCGCCCAGATACAGATGGCCAGTTCGCTCCCGAACAGGTGCCCCGCATGTAATGCACCCACGACATCCTTGGAGAAACTGATTAGCAGCCACGCGAAAAGCGCCATTCCGACGACGCCGGTCACAGCCAGAACAGTCCACAAGCCCGTCTCGTAGGCTCCTACGTCGGCAGAGCTCTGAATCAACAGGGTGAACGCGTCGACCTCGAAGCGTTGCGCCATTAGCGTTGCGGCCTCGTCATAAGGTCGCACCCCCACTCCCACCGCAAAGCTCTGGAGAGAGCCGGACCACCGCCGGTAGCCCTCGTCGCTGATGACCGATCTGAATTGATCACTGCCCTTTACGTCCTGTTGCACCTCCAACTCGACCGTAGGCCCGACGATCAGGATACTGAACGCGCGCTGCAGCCGGTACGGTAAACCTTCGAGGGTGCTGGGAGCGGCATTGATCGTAATGACGAAAATGATGGAGAGCGCAGTTCCCGCCGTGAGCGGAACCCACCTCCGGCAGACCAACAAACCGATGAAGACAAGGATCATCGCCACGGCGATCTGGCCTCGGGACCCGCCCAAAAGCCACGCGTACATCGCGATGGGCAGCGTCAATGCATGCCAGGCTTTGACGAGAGGCGACCGGCTGGTGATCAATTGCAACGGGATCAGGAAAACCAACATGAACCCCGAGTTGCGCAGATCCTGTGGGTCGATGGTGTAATTCAGGCCAGGAATGATGAAGACATCGTCAAAGTAGTAATTCACCAAACCAAACGTGAGTCGGATGACCAAGGCGAGGTAAAGGAACCGCAGGCCGGTCTTCAGCAGCTTGATGGAACCGTAGAGATAAAATCCGAGTCCGAAAATCAATGGCCAGAGTCCATTCATGAAGGCTCGCGCGACGTTACCGCCGCCTCCTGTGCCCCAGTAGTTGAAGAGACCAATGGAGGCGTGAATGGAGATATATGTCAGCAGCAGCCAGTAGGCCAAAGGCAGCGGGCGCCGGTCTTTCCTCAAGCCCGCAACCTTGAAAGGGATCCTCGGCAAGAGGGCGATTCCGCAAACCGCGAGAGCGATCTCGTGCGGATACACCTTGAAGGGCACGTAAAACAATCCACCGATCCCCACGGAGAAGATCATCGGTAGCCACCAGCCTTCTCCGGAAAGAACCACCCACATCACCGCCACGATCGTCAGAAAAGAAAAAATGACGGTCGAGTACTCCTCCGCCCCAAGGGAGGAACCCATAAACATCGCAGCGATCAGGCCGCCGAAGATTGCGATGTAATACGTGAGTTGTGAGAGAAGTGGAGACATGCGAACCGACTAGACAGGTTGGGACAGCATCAGCCGCCAAAGGCGATGACTACCGGACAGGTTCAAAAAAGAGATTTCCTGAACTATTTTCTGCAATTTGTCGTTCTTGGTAGCCGTGGCCAGCCATGATCGAGCGGACTTCAGAAACAGACGAACCACAAAACTCGAGAGTGAAGCTGTTCGCTTCCACCACCAAGCCAATGAACGCTTTCGCTGCAAGGGCCGTCCCCATGCCGCGCAGCACCTTCGTTTCAAACCCCTCCACGTCGATCTTGGCAACCCATTGAGGGGTCGTCGGTAGCGACAACCCGGCGCCTTCGAGCCACGTCGCGAAGGTGCAGACTTCCACATCACTGATTTTACGGCCGGACATCTGCGGATGCTGCCCAAATGTCGAGTGCCCCGAGTCAACGACTCCAGCGTGGAGCGTTAGGCGGCCGGGGCGATCAGAGAGCCCGATATTCCAAATGCGCAGGCGGTCAAGACGGTTGCGCTCACGAATCGACTCCACCCGACGCATGGTTTCGGGGTTGGGCTCGAATGCATCCACCTGGATCCGCGGGCACTTCGACAAGAGCCACCAACTGAAAAAGCCGTAGTTGCTGCCGATGTCAAAGAAGCGGGAGGCACCGTGTTCCGCCCAGTCCAGCAACACTTGGCAGGTGGGGGCTTCGAACCTGCTCCCCTGCCAATAGGTGCCCCGCATCGTTTCGTCCTGGAAGTCCAGCTCGGCCCGCAGGCCGGGGAAAAGCTCGATGTCGACCCGCTTGGGCAGAACCTTAAACATCCCTTCAAAAGCCAATCGGCCCAGCGGCGGAAAACGAAACCCGCAGCGACGACGCACAAATTCTGCGAAAGCGACCATGCTCATGACTCGGACACTCGATCCACGATTTCCAGATAGCGCGCCAGTCCCTTTGCCTCGGTAAATTCCTCAGGCAGCGGGCAAAGGAACGCTCGAGGGTCCGTTGTCGCCGCCCGCAAAAGGTCCGTCAAACCCGCGACATTTTCCGCGTCGAAACGGCAATCTGGTTTTTGAACCACTTCCGGCAGACTGCTGTTGTTGCCGACCAAAACCGGAGTTCCGACCGCCATAGCCTCCGCGGGGGGCAGGCCAAATCCCTCCATGAGCGACGGATACACCAGCAAATCGGCGGCGCGGTAGAGGTTGGGCAAATCGGCGTGCGCGATCAAACCCGGGCAGAGCACGGAATCCGGTGCAGCCCGGCGTAGCAGGCCAGCGATATCACAATAAACCGGACTCGTTTCGGGGCCCGGTAGACGGCCGGCCAGCACCAGTGGAGGGACATTCGGATGGCTCTTCGTCAGCGCCGTATGCGCCTCCAGAAGAACGCCCAGGTTTTTCCGGTAGTCATATCCGCCGAGATAAAGCCAGAATCGCTCCGGGAGGCCGTAGCGCTTGCGGAGCTCTGGAATTGCGTCTGGACCGGGAGGCTCGAAGGAAGCTTGGTCCACCCATGGGTAGACGACTTCGATCCGATCCTTGGGCAGACTGGCGCGTTCGACCAAATCCCGGGCAGAAAAATGCGAGTCGGTAAGCACGATGTCTGCGCGGGCGGCCCATCGTTCGGTGGCTTCAACCAGCAGCCGCCTCACCACAAAACGGCCAAGGTACCGTGGGAAATGCCGGTAGATGCAATCGTGCAGCGTCACGACCCTTCGCTCCGGAAGTCTCCCGCAACTCCAGAAGGGCGATGGAGAATGGAAAACCGCCCCGGCCCGTCGACGTGCCTGGCGACACACCTGCTGCATTCGCCACGGGTGGGAAACGAGTTCGTGCGAGTGGGGCACGAACTCCGGAATTGCCTCGAATTCCTCGGCGCGAAGCAGCGCGCGTAAGGGAGCGAAGGATGCCGGCGCAAGCACGCGAAACGGCCGCCCGACCCTCTGCAGCCCCTGCACGATCCGCAACGCGTAAACACCCTGCCCGACAAATGGATTCGCTAACCCAAGGCCATTCAGTATCAGCTCGGCAGGCATAGAAACTTACGCGGGCACGCCATGCAGGAACCCCGAGGTCCCCGGCATCTCCCGAGCGATGTAGTCAAGCGTTTCGAGGAATCGGGCACACTTTTCGTAGGTTCTCCCCCCGTCACGCAGGTGGTAAGCCATGATCAGAAGTTCAGGTCGGTCCTTCTCCAAGGTTTCCTGGGCACCCTTCAAGGCCTCGATCTCGGCACCCTCGATGTCCATCTTGATCAAGTCCACCCGGCCCGCACCGACCCGCTGACGCCAAGAATCGAGCGGAACGACCGGTACCGACTCGCCAAAACTGAGCTGGCCCGAGAGTTCGCTGACAGCCATGAAGGCGCTCATGGCGCCGATCGTGCGGAAAGCCAAACTTTCCTCCCGGTCCCAAAGTCCGAACGGCTCCACACTCACCCGGCCAGGCTCAATCCCGTTGAGCTTCAAGTTGCGTTGCAGCAGCACTCGCTGCCTGGTGGACGGCTCAAATCCGTAGATTCGGCTACCTGGCCAAAGCAGGGCAGCTGCCACCGTGAACATGCCCGTGGCTGCTCCCGCGTCGACGATGTGGTGAAATCGCTTCGCTTCCACCGCTTCGAAGTAAGGGCGAATCTCTTCGTCGAATCCCGCCTGGGTCTCATTCACCCACCAAAGAGAACGACGGAACCGCAAGGTGCGTCCCTGGAAGGCGACCTCCGAGGTTCGCGGCGTGAGGTGGGCCTCGGCAGTTCGGATGGCGTTTTTGAGGGATTCGAACATCGGCGCGGAGGGCCGCCTCCCTAGCCTACGTCCGTAGGTCGCGCCAGCATTGAAGTGGAATCCACCAATATGCACAACAGGCCTGCGCCAGCACAGGGGCGAACAATATGCCAGGCACCCCCCAAACATATCCGAAAACAAAAGCCAGCGTCACCGAAGCCACGGCGGTTGCCACCATAACCTGGAGGTGCGGGTATCGGTTGGCCGTCTGAATGACCGTGGAGTGGAAGCCGACAAACATGTCGAGCGTCAACATGGCCAGTAACCCCGCGAATTGCAGCGGGGGAAGCAGGGAGGTCTTCGAACCGATGAATTGCAGGGCAGGTGCTCCCAGGAAGAACAGCCCCGTGCATGCCACGACCATGGTTGCAATACTCCTTGGCAGCGCCCCAGCGACGAGCTGCCGCGCTTCGGCCAAGCGGCCGGCAGCCCGAGCCACCGAGATGCCCGGGGCTCGAACGGAAAGCCAGACAGCGGCAACGCCGTGGGCGAGGACCCCAAAGCGGACGCTGAGACCGCACGAAGCCGTGGTGGCCAAATCGAGCAATACGCCGCACACCAACACCGAGCTCTGACTGCAGAAGTTGTGGCTCATGAAGATGAGCAGCGAACGCCACGTCGCTGGCCAAAGTTGGCTCAATCGAACCTCCTGCGGAGGGGTGGCCAGCAACTCGGGGTAGAGCCGGCGCGTGTAGAAACGAGCAAGATAGTAAGTCAGCCCCGCCAGGACCAGTTGACCCAAGGCCAAGGACATCAGGCCAAGCCCAAGGAGGAGACCGACCGCGCTCGTCGCATAGTTGGCCAGCAGGGCGACCAAAAGCGTGCGCTGAGCCAGGCGGACCTGGGCGAGTCCGCTGAGAAACGCAGGCCAGTACAGCCCATAAATCGCCATCGTTGCCGCCAGCGCGTAAACTGCATACGCCGTCAGGTGCGCTCCCCGCCCCGTTTCCAGGCCCAGGATTTTCGGATACACGAGAAACACCCCTCCGACCGCCATCCCAAGGAGGACGCCCAGCGCGATCCAGCGATACGTCCTGCCCGCAAAGGCCTGCAATCCAGCCAATCCGGGCAGGTTGACCGATCGGCTACCTGCTGGTGCCACCCCCGGATGCAGCCCATCCTTCGGAAACTCGGACAACCCTCCCAAAAAGAAGCTCGCGGACCTACCGATGATGCCGGCCAGCCCCAGCTCCGCGGTGGCGCACAAATCGGAGATCGCAACAAAGAGATACCAAAGGCCCATTTCCTCCGGCTGCAGGCTGCGCAGCGCTAGTGGAAGTACCAGAAGGAACCCGCCCGCGCGAAGGGCCACAACGGCCAGCGACCACCCCACGGTGGAGGTCCACAGCCGCACGAGGCGGCCCGTGAACCAACGAACTAAGCCCCTCACAGCGGGTGGTATTGCTTGATCACCGTGGTGCTTTCACGGTCGCCCAGCGCGCCGAGGCCGGATGCCCGCAACGATCGATGAGAAAGAATCGCGGCTTTTCGTAATGGAACTCCGCGCTCGCCTCCGCGCCAAAGTGGTTGGCCACGAGATCCTCACGCACGAAGTACGCGTTCACGCCATTCAAAGAGCAACCGACCAAACGGTAACCCAGTTCCGCCGCTAGCCGATGGTAGGCCGTCAAGCTCGCCCCGAAATACAGATCACCCTGATACCGATGATCTGCATCGTAGGGCATCACCCAATCGCACGGGGGAGGAAAGTTCGAATTATACTCCAGGACAACCACCCGGGCCCGGCAGTCCAGGCTTTTCCACACCCAGTAATCATTTCCATCGATATCGATCGAGAGCAGGTCCAATTCCTTCGGTACCGCCAGCTCGCGGAAGGAGTCGCAGATGTTCTCGGCGGTGATAAATGACTGCTTCACCGTCAATTGGCCCTTCTCTAGCGGACCAGCGAAGTTCCGACGAATTTTTGCCACATTCTCCTCGCTCCCTTCCAGCCAGCTCCCGGACCAGCCTTGGTGGAGCAGGAAGTGGGTGTTGTTTTGGATCCCGTCCTCCACTCCGAACTCGACGAAGTGCCGGTTGGAGGTGCCAATGCGGCGGAAGATCTCCTGCAGAACGCCGTCCTCCCCTCCCTGGCTGAAGACTTGGTGCTCGAAGCGCGCCAAACCCTCCGGACGCGCGTGCTTCGGCTGACGCAACAACTCCTGCACCAGCATCGCGTTGCCCGCCAGCCTGGCAGCCCGTGCCTCCAGCCAGATCGCCTCTGATCTCCGCACCCAAGGCAGTTCCCGATAAAGCGTGCGGAAGATGGATTCGGTGGGCATCTAGGGGATCTACGCGGGAGCGGAACGAACTTCGAGTCTGCGCGAGGTCAACCTGCAAAGCACAGGGCCGGTCGGGGAACCGCCGCGACCGAACTCACCGCCCCCAGCGATAGAGCGAGATGGGAGACTTGCTTCCAGCCACATGAATAAAGTGGTTCTTCCGCAGCGCTGCGCGCCACCATGCGCCCCCTGGCGCGGCCAGCGGACGAAGCAGGGTCCGCGGAAGAGCACGGGCGAGAATCTGGACCGCTTTGGCGTAGATCTTCAAGGGTAACTCCTGTCGGCGGCCGCCATCTTCCCACCAAGCCCACCAAAGCCGGTTGAACTGTGGATCCAATTCTTCGAAGGCCCGGCTTCGAAGCAAGGCGTGCGAGACATGCGGCTGGTCGTTGGCCAACCGGAAGACGTCGGCATTGCCCCCGTGACGAAGCCGATAGGCGGCCCGCCAGTCACGCCATTGCTCATACGTCTCGAGAAATCGCTTTGCATGGTCGCGGGTGAAGAGGAGCACCCCGGTATTCAGGACGCGCGCGGACGGTTCAGGCGCTTCTAGGTCATAATCCCGGTAATAGGGCTCGAAGCGCTCCTGATTGTGCGGGAACTGAGCCCGCTCGTCGACACAGCGGACGCGTTCACCATCCCAACCTTCGCTCGGCAGCGGCGCCTCCGGCGAGATGACGACGTCATTGTCGAGCATGAGCACTGCATCAAATTCCCGCAGGTCCGGTAGCTGAAAGGGGGTGTATTTGCCCCAGTAAGGCGATTCGAGAGGAGGCGGCTCCTCAATCACTCGGATCGGCAGCGAGTGCTTCTTTGCAAAGGCCTCCCAGCCGGTCCAGACAATATCCAGAAGCTGCTGCTGTCGAGCATCAGGACACACGGTGCAGAGGGCGAGACGCATCCAGTCCCCACATCCACCATCCTTACGGAAGCTTCAACCATGCACGGGCGCGAGGACGAGCGCTCTTCTCGGCCATAGTGTCAATTGCGCACCGGCTGAACCTGAAGGTTCGATCCTCGGGGCAAATCGAAGTGGCGGCCACGCGAGAGGCGGTTGCGCAGCAAGACGCCCTTGGCGACAGGCCCCGTCTCGATGGGCACTGCATACCGATTGCCCTGCAGAGAATTGTCTTTCACCCTCAGCCCCCGGAGCTTGGCGGAGTCGAACTTCAACAGGGCGCCAGGCTCGCGGGCCAGGAGTTGGACCCGATTGTGGCGGATGGTCAGGCGGTCGTAACGGCCGCTGCCATTGATCAGGAACCCGAACTTCCAGAGCCGGAGGAAGACGTTGTGGGCAAAGCGGACGTCGGCGTAGTCGTGGGTGTCGATGACCACCCCCGCAGCCATGCCCTCGACCCGGTTGTACTCCACCGCGAAGCGCCGCCAGCCTCCCGCGCCGAAGGCCGCCGAACTGGGCGGCCCGCCGTAGCCGGTCACGCGGCAATGCCGAATCCAGCCGGTCACGCAGCCGCCGGTCTGGTCGAAGGCCGCAATGGAGGTGGCGTAGCCGTCGTGCCGATCGACCCAGACGCGCTCGATCTCCGCGCGATGCGGCCGAGTTTCCGTGCCGCCGGTCGAATAGATCGTGACCGGGAAGCCTTCGCCCGGACGCGAGTAGGTGTTCCGCACGTGCACATTCTCGATCCGCCCGTGCTTCGTCCACAGCACCAGCGCGCTGATCCAGCTCGGCGCCCCGAGGCGATAGGCCGGCTGACGGTCGCGATTGCCGTCGAAGGCCAGGTCGCGCACGCAGATGCGGTCGAGCAGCGTGGTCGGGCCGCCATAGTCGGGCCGACCGAGCAGGATCACCCCTTGCTCCGCCGTGGTCAGGACGTTGTCGGCCAACTGCACTGTCGTCCGCTCCGGCCCCGCCCCGCGGACGGTCCAGCCGCTCTTCACCGGCAACAGCCCCCGCGTGACGAACGTGCCCGGCCCGAGCCGCACGGTGAGAGGTCGCTCCGGGATGGCCGCGAACGCCGCCGCCAGCCGCTCGGGCATCGAGCCGTCCAGCGGATCCTCCGCCGTCCCGCGCCCCGCCTGCCCATCCGTGCGCAATCCGATGTGCCAGGTCTCTCCGCCGCTCGTCGAAGCAGCGCCGTGGAGGCTACCGCTCAGCGCCACCCACCCGAGCAGCGCCACGAGCCCGCCGGCCAGGGTCCGCAGATGAGAGGAATTCCACACAGATTCCTAGCTGCCATGAAATGGCTGCGTCCGAAAACGCGAAGGCGCACGCGGCCTGTCACCACTCTCGCCTCTCGCCTCTCGCCTCCCACCTCTCACCTCTCGCCTTTCCCCTTCTCCCGCTCCGCGGGCTGGCCGCATTCGGAGAGGGCGGACTACGGCGCTACCATCCCAGCGCCCGGCCGCCCTGGTAGAACACGAGCGAGGCGAGATAGGCGAAGCCGGTCATGTAACAAAAGGCGAAGATCGGCCAGCGCCAGGTGTTGGTCTCGCGGCGCATGGTCGCCAGCGTGGAAATGCACTGCATCGAGAGCACGAAAAAGATCATGACCGTCAGGCAGACGAGCGGGGTATAGACCACGCGTCCGTCCGGCCAGCGGTCCTGCCGCAGGGCCTGCGCGACCGATTTCGGCTCGGCCTTGCCGCCTTCATCCTCGCCGCCCACGGCGTAGACGACCGCGAGCGTGCTGACGAAGACCTCGCGCGCGGCCTGGGCGCCGATCAAACCGATGCCCATTTTCCAGTTCATCCCGATCGGCTCGAGCGCGGGCTCGATGGCCTTGCCCATGCGTCCGGCGAAGCTCTGCGCCAGCTGCTCCTCCTTCTTCATCTCGGCCCCGCCGCGCGGGTAGTAGGCCAGCGCCCACAGCACCACGCTCAGCGCCACGATGACGGTGCCGGCGCGTTTGAGGAAGGCCGCGGCCCGACCGCGCAAGCCGTGCACGACCGTGGCCAACGAGGGCCGGCGGTAGGGCGGCAATTCCAGGATCAGCGGCGAGCGCGGCGCCTTCAGCAGGGTACGCTTGAAGAGCCAGGCAAAGGCGAAAGCGGTCAGCGTGCCGAGCGTGTACATCGCCAGCAGAATGCCGCCCTGCTGCAGCGCGCTGGCCTCGCCGGCGAAGAGCGTGGCGATCATCAGCGCATAGACCGGCAGACGGGCCGAGCAGCTCATGAACGGCGCTATCAGGATGGTCACCAACCGGTCGTTCGGATTCTCGATCGTCCGCGTGGCCATGATGCCCGGCACCGCACAGGCGTAGCAGCTGAGCAGCGGGACGAACGACTTCCCATGCAGGCCCACGCGGCCCATCAGCCGGTCCATCAGGAAGGCCGCTCGCGCCATGTAGCCGCTGTCCTCCAGCAGCCCGATGAACAGAAAGAGGATGAGGATCTGCGGGAGGAAGACCACCACGCTGCCCACGCCGGCGATGATGCCCTCGACGATCAGGCTGCGCAGATCGCCCGCCGGCAGCAGCGGGCCGACCTTGGCGCCAGCCTGCTCGAAGACCCACTTGATCCCGTCCATCGGGAAGCTGGCGAAGCTGAACATGCTGACGAAGAGCAACGCCATCAGCCCGAGGAAAAAGGCCCACCCCCAGAGCGGATGGATCAGCACCGCGTCGATGCGGTCGCTCCGTTCCTGCGCACTCAGGATCGGGGTCGAGCTCTTGCGTACGCAGCGGTCGACGATCTCCCCAATGCGCTCGTAGCGCGCCGCAATCCCGTCCTCGCCCTCGGGTGGCGGCGTCATCCGCGCCGGCTCGAGCTTGCCGCTCAGCGCCACGCGCAGCTCCGGCAGGCCGGTCCGGGTCAGCGCCTCACAAGGCACCACCGGTGCACCCAGCGCGGCCGAAAGCGCGGCCAAATCGATGTCGTCGCCGTTCGCCCGGGCCACATCCATCATGTTCAGCGCCACGACCGACGGCAGGCCGAGCTCCAGCACCTGGGTGGCGAGGTAGAGATTGCGCTCGAGATTGGAGGCATCGACCACGCAGAGCACCCGATCGGGCCGCGCCGTGCCCTCCTCGTGGCCGAGCAGGACATCGCGCGTGACCTGTTCGTCCGGCGACTGGGGCTGCAGGCTGTAGGCCCCGGGCAGGTCGATGAGCGTGGCCTCGGTGCCGTGCTGGGTCATGAACGTGCCCAGCTTCTTCTCGACCGTCACGCCCGGGTAGTTGGCGATCTTCTGGTGCAGGCCGGTAAAGGCATTGAAGAGCGTGGTCTTGCCGCAGTTCGGATTGCCGACCAGCGCGACCGTCAGGGTGGCCGACTCCGTTTCGAGCGCGCTCATGGCTTGGCCGCTTCCTGCACCGGGATCAGTGCCGCCTCGGCCCGGCGGAGCGAAAGTCGGTAGCCGCGGACCTCGAGCTCGAGCGGATCGCCCATGGGCGCGAAGCGCAGCAATCGCACCCGAGTTCCCGCCACGAGGCCCATTTCGCGCAGTCGCTGCGTGCCGGGCTCTGCCGGAAAGGTCGCCACGACAGCCCGTTCCCCGGGCTGGAGATCCGCCAGAGTGCGTGAGGAATCCGACATCGATTTGGCTCAGCGTCCCGCGACCGGCTCGATGACAATGGCCTCGGCCAAGTCATGGCTCAGCGCCACCCGCGTGCCGCAGACCTGACAGAGAATGGCAGCGCCCTGGCGAACCTTGATGATCTCGGCCGATTCGCAGAGGCCCATCTCGCGCAGCCGCTGACAAAGCGCGGGCTGCCCCTGCAATTCCATCAGCTTGAGGCGCTCCCCCACCGGCGCCGCCAACAGAGTCAGACCCGGCTGCCGAAGCAGCTCTATTTGCGAACGATTCCCAAACACAACGCGGATCATAGCCAGTTCGGGCAGATCGCCAACTGCAAATGTGTATCAAGAACGAGCGACGGGGTGTCGGATACCGCCTCTCCTTGGCTAGGGGATGGTTGAGAGTTCTTTTTGAGTGCGCTCCGGTACTCCAATGCGCCTGTAAGGCAGTCGTCGGTCCTAGTATTTAGTTGATTAAGTAAGCGTATAATGATTGATGGCGGGATGTCTCGCCAACCGACCGCCATTGTCCTGCGCAGTGAGGAACGTGAACAACTCTTGGCCATGTGCCGGCGACCAAAGGCGCAGGCGCGGTATGTCGAGCGGGCGCAAATCGTCCTGCGTGCAGCGGAGGGTCAGAGCAACCTCCAGATCGCAGCCGCGCTGAACACGCGGGAGGCGCGAGTGAGCAAGTGGCGGGTGCGCTTTGAACGCGAGGGGCTTTCAGGGTTGCATGACGATCTGCGGCCTGGACGCCCGGCACTGCTCGACGAGGCGGAGTTGACCAAGCGCTTGCTCGCGCAGTTGGATCAAGCACCTCCGGCCGGACATGCCCGCTGGGACGGAGCGCTTTTAGCCAAGGCCCTCGACGTCAAAGCGGACCACGTCTGGCGGGTCTTGCGCGAGTTGGGCATCAACCTCAAGCGGCGGCAGAGTTGGTGCGTCTCGACCGACCCGCAGTTTACCGAAAAGGCCGCCGATGTGATCGGACTCTACTTGGCTCCGCCTGAGAACGCCGTCGTCCTGAGCTTCGATGAGAAGCCCTGCATTCAGGCGCTGGAGCGGGCGCAGGGCTGGCTCAAGTTGCCCAACGGACGGGCTCTGACTGGCTTTGCTCACGAATACAAGCGCCATGGCACCAGCACGCTCTTCGCTGCGCTCAACATTGCCACGGGTCAGATCCAGGCCGGCCATTTCAAGCGCCGCCGCCGTGTCGAGTTTCTAGCCTTCATGGATCAACTCGTCGCGGCTCATCCCGGCAAGGAACTGCACGTCATCCTCGATAATCTGAGCACTCACCGTCTGGAGAAGGAGAAGTGGGCGAAGGCGCATCCAGAGGTCAAATCCACTTCACCCCAACCCACGCGTCCTGGCTCAATCAGGTCGAAATCTGGTTCAGCATTCTCACCCGCAAGGCACTCCGAGGCGCCAGTTTCCGCAGCGTGCAGCAACTCGTCGGAGCCATCGACGACTTCATTAAAGGCTACAACGAAACCGCCGCTCCGTTTCATTGGACAAAGATCCGCGTTACGCCCAAGTCTCTGGAGGCAAAATACGCGAACTTTATCAACTAGCTACTAGTATGGCTCCCGCAGGCGGGAGCGCTCCGGACTCGTTGCATCCCCCCGGCCCGGGACTACGGTCCCCGGCATGGAGGATCGCTTCGGGCATCGCATTTCATACCTGCGGGTTTCCATCACCGACCGCTGCAACGAGCGCTGCGTATACTGCCTGCCCGACGAGCACCAGGATTGGCTGCCGCGCGATCAGGTGCTGACCTTCGAGGAGATGGCCCGCGTCATCCGCGTGGCGGCGGGACTGGGCGTGACCAAGCTCCGCGTCACGGGCGGCGAGCCGCTCACGCGGCGCAACGTGCTGCATTTTTTCCGGCTCCTGCGGGAGATCCCAGGCATCCGCGACCTCGGGTTGTCGACCAACGGCTCGCTCCTGCCGAAGGAAGTCGAGCATGAAGGCCGCACCGTGACCATGGCGGCGGCACTGCGGGACCTGGGCGTGCGGACCGTGAATGTCTCGCTCGACACCCTCGACCCCGCGCAGTACGCCGCCTTCACCGGGCGCGACTACCTCAGCCACACGCTGGCCGGGCTGGAGGCCGCGCGCGCCGCGGGGTTCGAGAGCATCAAGCTCAACTGCGTGCTCATGCGGGGCCGGAACGAGGACCAGCTGCCACGCCTGGTGCAGTTCGCCGGCGAACACGGCTATCTGCTGCGCTTCATCGAGCTCATGCCTGTCAGCAGCACCGAGGTTCTGACCGAGGAGAACTTTCTGCCGCTGGCCGAGGCGCGCCGGATCATCGAGCGAAGCACCGGGCCGCTGACCGTGCGCCCGGATTTCAAGACCAACGGGCCCGCGCTCTATTACCAACTGCCGAATTCCGAGCAGCTAATCGGGTTCATCGGCGCGATGACCGACCTCCATTTCTGCGAGAGCTGCAACAAGCTGCGGCTGACCTGCGAGGGCAAACTGCGCCCGTGCCTCGGCAGCCACCTCGAGACCGACATCCGCGGCCCGCTGCGTCTCGGGGTGGACGATGCCACCCTGGCCGAGGTCTTCCGCGCCACGGTCGACTCGAAGCCGAAGCAGCACGATTTCCGCGACAACTATCAGCCCGGACGGAAGATGATCGCGATCGGCGGGTAGCTGGCTGTTGACTGGAGATTGAGATCGGAGTTGAAGACGGTGCGTGGTTTGCACTCTCCGAGTCCGGCGGGTTGCCCACGAGGGTAGCGCGAACCCGACGAAACGCGCTTCAACGCGCCGCGCGCCGCTTCGGCATCGCGTCTACTGGAGCCTTCGGCGGCGCCAGCCGGCGCTGCAATTTGCGCCAGAGCGGCGCGATGGCCGCCAAGGCGGCGGGTTCCATGGCTCGATAGAGCGCGAGCACCTCGCGTCCGGTCTCGGTCAGGCTGGCTCCCCCGCCGCCCGCACCGCCGCGGCTGAGGGCGACGAGCGGCTCGCGGAAGCAGTCGTTCATGACCTGGAGCAACCGCCACGCCTTGAGGTAACTGAGCCCCATGTGCTTCGCCGCCGCCCGCAGACTGCCGCATTCCGCCAGCGCCTCGAGCAGGTCAGCCTTGCCCGGCCCGAACGCCGTGGCTGTCCCCTGGAGCAGTCGGATGCGAATGCGAGGCGCAGGTCGCGGCATCCCCGACCAACGCGCCAACCCGCTCCTAAAGCAATGACCGCCCTTCGGAGCGCGGCAGGCGGCACGTCGAAGCGTTTCGCTCGGTTGCGACTTCCGCACCCCTTCTTCCGGGTTGCGCGGTATCCGATCGAATATCACGCTTCTGCCATGGCCTTCCGGGCACTGTTGCTCGCTCTCGCGCTCTCGGCGCTCTCCGTGGCTGCCCCGGCCGCGGAACTGCGGGTCTCGGCGGCGGCCTCGCTGACGGACGCGCTGCAGGAACTCGAGCCGGTCTACGAGAAGGCCACGGGCGATCGGCTCGTCTTCAACTTCGCGTCCTCGAGCGTGCTTGCCCGGCAGATCAAGGAGGGCGCGCCGGCCGACCTCTTCCTCTCGGCCGACGAACCGCAAATGGACGCGCTGGCCAAAGCGGGCCTGCTGCTCGAGAACACGCGGCGCGATCTGCTCGGTAACACGTTGGTCGTGGTCGTGCCGCTCGACGCGAAATTCGTCCCCGCCTCCCCAGCCGAACTCCGTTCACCGCAGATCCGGCGCATCGCCCTCGGCGAGCCGTCGAGCGTGCCCGCAGGGGTCTACGCCAAGGCCCACCTCGTGCGTCTGGGGCTGTGGGAGGCGCTGCAGTCGAAATGCGTTTCGACCGAAAACGTGCGCGCCGCGCTGGCGGCGGTGGCCAGCGGAAATGCGGATGCTGCCTGGGTTTACAAGACGGACGCCGCCGCCGCCCGGAAAGCGCGCATCGCCTTCGAAACCCCCGCCGCGGAGGGACCGAAGATCGTCTATCCGCTCGCGGTTGTGAAGAGCAGCGCTCAACCGGAGGCGGCGCACCGCCTGGCCACGTTCCTCGCTTCGCCCCCTGCGACCGCGATCTTCCAAAGGCACGGCTTCCTCATCCTTCCGTCCGCCCGGCAGCCATGAACGCGGAGCTCTGGCACATCACCTGGTTCACCGCCGCCATGGCGGGGCTGGGCACGTTGCTGGTCGTGCCGCCGGGCTTGGCCTGCGCCTGGCTGCTCGCGCGACGCGACTGGCCGGGCAAGGCGCTGTGCGAGACGCTCATCGCCCTGCCGCTCGTGCTCCCGCCGGTCGCCACCGGACTCATCCTGCTGCGCGTGTTCAGCCGCCGCGGATCGCTCGGGCAATGGCTGGAATCGGTCGGGCTCGACGTTGTCTTCACCTGGCGCGGGGTCGTCATCGCGACCGCGGTGATGAGTCTGCCGCTCTTCGTCCGGGCCGCCCGCATTGCGCTGGAAGGCGTCAATCCCCACCTCGAAAGCGTCGCGCGCACGCTGGGTGCAGGCGGCTGGCGGGTCTTTTGGAGCGTGACGCTGCCGCTGGCGCGACGCGGGCTGCTGGCCGCCGCCATTCTCGCCTTTGCGCGGGGCCTGGGCGAGTTCGGCGCCACCGTCATGCTCGCGGGCTACATCCCGGGCAGGACGGTCACGCTCTCGCTCTCGATCTATCAATTCGTCCAACTCGGGCGCGACGACGAGGCGCTGATCCTGCTCGCCCTCTCGCTCGCGCTCGCCTTCGCCGCGCTGCTGGCCGGCGAATGGCTGCTGCGCCCGACTTCGCGTCCGCTCCGCCTGTTCCGCTGAATCCCCCCCCACGCCATGTCCACGCTCGTCGTTCCCGCCCTGCGCGTGCAGCGCCTCTTCCTCTCGCCCGGCCACAATTTCGTCGGCCACCACGGCCGGCCGCCCGGCGAGCATCCGGTTGTCGAGGTACCGAGCGTGCAATGTCTCGCCGGCCGCGGGCTGGCCGGTGATCGCTTCCTCGATCACAAGGAGTCCTTCAAGGGTCAGATCACCTTCTTCGCCGAGGAGGTCTGGGAGCGGCTGTGCGAGCGCTTCGAAGTGACCGACCGCGGCCCGGAGGTGTTCCGGCGGAATGTGCTCACGCGCGGGGTCAATTTGAACGAGCTGATCGGGCAGGAGTTCTCGGTTCAGGGCGTGTACTTCCTCGGCACGGAGGAATGCCGGCCCTGCTACTGGATGAACCAGGCTTTCGGCGAAGGCGCCGAGTCGGCGCTACGCGGATGCGGCGGGTTGCGGGCACAGATTCTGACCGATGGCGTGCTGCGGGCAGCGAACTGAGTTCCGAGATACGGAAAGCCGTTTCCAGAATTTTCCACTCGGTCATTGACTTCTGATTTCCTAAGGGAAATTCCTAGGCCCGAGGCAGGTTGCAGGTCGGCGGTGACGGTTCTCCCCCATGGATCGCAGCTCCATTCCAGTCCGCGTCCGACGCGTCGAAGGTCACGACGCGCGCGACGTCGCGGACGTTTTGGCGGCAGAGGAACCGCTCGAGATTCAGCTCGGCTACGAGCGCAACGGCTGGCGCGTACACAAGCCGGTGTCGATCACGATGCGCACCCCGGGCAGCGATTTCGAACTCGCGGCTGGGTTTCTCTTCAGCGAGCGCATCCTGCGGCGGCCCGACGAGATCGAGCAGCTGCGTTTCGAGCCGGCCGGCGACGATTGCTCGAACGTGGTCCGGGTCGAGCTGCGCGCCGGCACGAAGGTCGATCTCGCCCGACTCGAGCGGCATTTCTACACCACCTCCAGCTGCGGGGTCTGCGGCAAGAGCAGCCTGGCCGCGCTGGAAGCCGGCGGACCCGGCTCGCAGCCGGTCTTCGCGGGCGGCGAATTCGAGGTCGACCCCGAAGTCATCCATCGACTCCCCGAGCGGCTGCGCGAGGCCCAGGCGGTCTTCGACGCGACCGGCGGTCTGCACGCGGCCGCGCTCTTCGAACCGGGTGGCCGGCTCATCGCAGTGCGGGAGGACGTGGGGCGGCACAATGCGGTCGACAAGCTGATCGGCGCGCAGTGGCTGACCGGCCGCACACCGCTCCTGCAAACGCTGCTCTTCGTCAGCGGCCGCGCCAGCTTCGAGCTGATGCAGAAGGCGGTCGCCGCGGGCATCCCGATGCTCGTGGCCGTCGGCGCGCCCTCCTCGCTGGCCGTCGCGCTGGCGGAGAAGTTCCGGGCCACGCTGATCGGCTTCAACCGGGGCCGTCGCTTCAATGTCTACACCGGTGCGGAACGCATCCGCGCCGTCCCCGCTGTCCACCCCCTCCCCTCCCGGCCATGAAATCTCTCGCCAAAGAAGCCAACGAAACCCCTTCCAAGCCCGATTCCGGCAGCCCTTCCAGCGAGCCGCTCCCGCCCATGCCCGGCGCGCAGCCGCCGGTCGAGCTGGACGGCCTGCGCATCGAGCAACCCAGCGCTGCGGCGGCGGGGTTGAAGGCGGTGCTGAACACCGCCGCCTTCGCCTGGGGCCACATGGGCGTGGCGCGCGGCACTTCGGCGCTGCTCAAGGTCAATCAGAAGGACGGCTTCGATTGCCAAAGCTGCGCCTGGCCCTCGCCCGATGAGCACCGCCACACCTTCGAGTTCTGCGAGAACGGGGCCAAGGCGCTGGCCGACGAAGGCATGCGCGGCAAGGTCGGGGCGGACTTCTTCCGGCAGCACAGCATCGCCGATCTGCTGGAGAAATCCGACTACTGGCTCAACCAGCAGGGCCGCCTGACCGAGCCGATGATCCGGCGCGAGGGTGCCACGCATTACGAGCCGATCAGCTGGCCCCAGGCGTTTGCGCTCATCGGCCAGGAGCTGAAGTCGCTCGCCTCGCCGTGGGAGGCCGCCTTCTACACCTCCGGCCGGGCCAGCAACGAAGCGGCCTTCCTTTGGCAGCTCTTCGCGCGGCTCTACGGCAACAACAACCTGCCCGACTGCTCAAACATGTGCCACGAATCGAGCGGCAAGGCGCTCATCGACTCGATCGGCATCGGCAAGGGCTGCGTCACGCTGGATGACTTCGAGAAGACCGAACTCGTCCTGATCATCGGGCAGAATCCGGGCACCAACCACCCGCGCATGCTCAGTTCGCTGGAGGCGGCCAAGGCCAACGGCGCGAAGATCGTGTCGATCAATCCGCTGCCGGAGGTCGGCTCCAACCGGTTCAAGAACCCGCAGGATTTCATGAATCCGCTCAAGGCCGTGCCCACGCTGCTCGGCAAGGGCACCGGGCTCTCGGACCTCTGGCTGCAGGTGCGCGTCCATGGCGACATGGCGCTGCTCAAGGGCGTGATGAAGGAAATGCACGCGGCCGAGCAGGCACAGCCGGGCTCGGTCTTCGACCATGAATTCATCGCGCAGCACACCACCGGGCTCGACGCGCTGCTGGCCGATCTCGAGGCCACCAGCTGGGAGCGGATCGAGCGCGACTCCGGCGTCTCGCGGGCGAAGATCGCGGAGCTCGCGCAGCTCTGCATCCGCTCGAAGCGGATCATCGCCTGCTGGGCCATGGGGCTCACGCAGGCCCCGAAGTCGGTGCAGACGATCCAGGCGGTGATGAATCTGCTCCTGCTCGGCGGCAATATCGGCCGGCCCGGCGCCGGTCCGTGCCCGGTCCGAGGGCATTCCAACGTGCAGGGCGACCGCACCGTCGGCATCAACGAGCGGCCGCCGAAGGCCTTCCTCGACAAGCTGGGCAAGGAATTCGGCTTTACTCCGCCGGAGCAGCACGGCGTCGGAGTCGTCGACTGCATCAAGGCGATGCACGCGGGCAAGATCAAGGTCTTCGTCGCGCTCGGCGGCAGCTTCCTCTCGGCCACGCCGGACACGGAGTTCACCGCCCAGGCGCTGACCCGCACGGACCTGACGGCACACGTGGCCACGAAGCTGAACCGCGGCCATCTCATCACCGGCAAGGTCGGCCTCATCCTGCCCTGTCTGGGCCGCTCGGAGATCGACCGGCAGGCCTCCGGGCCCCAGTTCGTCACGGTCGAGGACTCGATGGGCGTGATCAATCGCTCGCAGGGCCACCTCGAGCCCGCCTCGCCACATCTCCTCAGCGAACCGGCCATCGCCGCGGCCATCGCCAAGGCCACCCTCGACGGCAAGGGCGGTCTCGACTGGGACGGCTTCGTGGCCAACTACGACCGCATCCGCGACCGCATCGAGCGCGTCATCCCGGGCTTCGAGGACTACAACGCACGGGTTCGGCGCGAGGTCTTCTATCTGCCGAACGCGCCGCGCGATCAGCGCAAATGGAACAATGCGGCCGGCAAGGCCAAGTTCGCCGTGCACGAGCTGCCGGACATCACGCAGGAGAAGGGCGAGCTGATCATGATGACGATTCGCACGCACGATCAGTTCAACACCACGGTCTACGGGCTCGATGATCGCTACCGCGGCGTCTTCAACGGCCGGCGCGTCATTTTCCTCAACAAGGACGACATGCGCGAACTCGGTCTGCAGGCCGGGCAACTCGTCGACATCACCAGCCACTTCCGCGGGCTGAAGCGCGTGGCGCATCGGTTCCAGGTCACGCCCTACGACGTGACCAAGGGCGCCTGCGCCACCTACTTCCCCGAGGCCAACGTGCTCGTGCCGATCGACAGCAAGGCCGACGAGAGCCACACGCCGACCTCGAAGTTCGTGCGCGTGACCCTGGCGCCGAGCCCCGACACCCGCACCGGTGCCGCCGCAATTCTCCGCGAGGCCCGCGAAACCCAACGGTCCGGCGCGCAGCTCGCGCCTGCCTGAGTCGGCATCCCCTTTCACCCCACCACACTCGATCGCCGGATAGCGAAAGCGCAGGGACATCCATTCCAGGCAGGGCGGTCGCTCCTCACGACCTGTTCGGAAAACGCAGTCACCACACTGCGACGGGATTTCGTTGTCTTTTGCCGATGGCGACCGGGCTCACCTCAGCCCCAAAACCCACCACACCCACCCCCATGGGATTCCTGGATCGAGAAAACACCATCGCCGACGCGAGCTATTCGCGCTGGGCGTTTCCCACCTCCGCCATCGCCGTGCAGATGTGCACCGGCGAGATCTACGGCTTCAGCGTCTTCAACGTGCCGCTCACCCGCGTGCTCGGCATCACGAAGTCGCTGCCCGAGGACTGGACCATTCCCTGGGTGGGATGGTTCTACTCGCTCGGCCTCATCATGCTCGGCCTCTCCGCCGCCGTCTTCGGCAAGTGGGTGGAGCGCAGCGGCCCGCGCAAGACGATGTTCTACAGCGCGCTCTGCTTCTGCGGCGGCCTGTGCATCGCGGCACTGGGCGTGTATCTGCACAGCTACTGGGTCACGCTCTTCGGCTACGGATTCGTCGGAGGCATAGGTTTGGGGCTAGGCTACATTGCGCCGGTCTCCACGCTCATCAAATGGTTCCCTGACAAGCCGGGCATGGCGACCGGTTTCGCCATCATGGGCTTCGGCTCGGGCGCGCTCATCGGTGCGCCGCTCAGCAACATTCTGATGGACTACTACAAGACGCCCACCTCGGTCGGCGTCATCCCGACCTTTCTGACGCTGGCGGCCATCTACTTCGTCTTCATGAATTTCGGCGCCTTCACCGCCCGCGTGCCCGCGGTCGGCTGGAAGCCCGAGGGTTGGACCCCGCCGCCGGCCTCGGCCAACGTCATGATCACGCAGAACCATGTGGCCGTGGACCAGGCGTGGAAGACGCCGCAGTTCTGGTTCCTCTGGATCGTGCTTTGCATGAACGTCAGCGCGGGCATCGGCATTCTCGGCCAGGCCTCGCTGATGGCGCAGGACATGTTCGGCGTCACCGCGGCCGTGGGCGGCGGCTTCGTCGGGCTGCTTTCCATCTTCAACATGGTCGGCCGCTTCTTCTGGTCCTCGATGTCCGACCTGACCGGCCGCAAGGTGATCTACTGCGTCTACTTCGGCCTCGGCATGGTGCTCTACTACCTGATCCCGGTCACCCAATCGACCGGCAGCGTGTTCTGGTTCGTCGTCATCTGCTGCATCATCATGTCGATGTACGGCGGCGGCTTCGCCACGATTCCCGCCTATCTGCGCGACATGTTCGGCACCTATCAGGTGGGCGCCATTCACGGACGGCTGATCACGTCGTGGTCCATGGCCGCCGTGCTCGGCCCACAGATTCTGAACAGCATGTCGACCGAAGCCAAGAAGGCCGGCGTGCCGAAGGAACTGGCCTACAACAAGGTCATGTACATCTGCGTTGGCATGCTCATCGTCGGCCTCATCGCCAACCTCCTCGTCCGCCCGGTCGATCCGAAGTTCCACTACAAGGGCGATCTCGCGGCCAAGTAATCTCACCCTCGCACTTCACGCACGTTTCCCATGAAACCTATCGTCATCGTCTATTGGATCGTGGTCAGCATCCCGCTCGGCTGGGGGCTGTATAAATCGATCGAGCGCTCCATCCCGCTCTTCAAGGGCGGCGCGCCCGCCGCGACCGCTCCGGCCAAGCCGGCGGCTCCGGCAGCCACGCCGGCGCCGAAGTAGGCCCATCGCTGCGCTTCCTTCCCGGCCGCACCGCGTTCGCGCGGTGCGGCCTTTTTCGTGGCGGGAGCAGGCTCGGCTTGGCAGCGGCTGGCCCGGCTCTATGCTGGACGATGACTGCAGCCGAATTCGCCCGGCTCTTGGCCGAATCCGACGGAGCGGAGTGGGTCGACTGGTACGCACTCACCCCGCTGCAACGGTGGGAGGAGAGCAGCAAGCTTTGGCAGACATACCTCGCGCTGGGAGGCAGCCTTGATCCCGAACCCGATACTCAAAGTCCTTTCTTCGATGGCAACTCGGCAGGTCCGCAGCCTGCTGATGGGCGGCCAGGACTGCGTGTATTACGGCGCAGCGGAGTCTAGCCGGGATTCATCGACGTGCGGACACTGGCAGCGGCTCCCCATAGAACCGCTCGAAGAACCGACGCCGCCGCTCAGACTCGGGAAGGTCAGCAGGAATGCTGCTCCAGACGATTTTGCGGGCCGTTGCGAGCATACTGAATCCCATCAGCAGGCGCTCCTCCGGCTCCTTCGCCATGACGGCGGCGAAGATGCGCGCATTGATCTCCGGCGACGTGTCCGCTACCGCAAAACCCGTGTCAGCATATCGATCAGGTTCAATTCGGCTGACCATTTCCTCAGATACGACTCGTCGCAGCCGGTCGCAATCAGGTTCTCCACATCCGCGATTTGACGCTCGGAAAGCGAATCTTTCGCCCAGAAGAGTTTTGCCAGGATGAGGTCCTCTTTCGTGACCACCCAAAACTCGAACTCGCCGATCCTGAGGCGAGTGCGTCGGCGAAACTCGTGCTCGCGGAACTCCTCCCGCTTGCGAACCATGAAGTCGATCTTGATCAAGGACGCCTGGTGAATTGCGTTGAAGCTTCGCTGTCGCAGAACAGCTTCGGTCGCAGCTTCCGCCGAGACGTAGTAGTTCGGCCCCAAGGTCGTTTCGATCCGCGCCGCGTCCTTCAAATGGAAAGCAACCACGAGGTCGATGTCGCGCGTCATCCTCGGCTGGGCGTAGCAGTTGAGGGCCATTGACCCGGTCAACATGTAGTCGATGCCCGCGGCCTCCAGCCGTGAGACGACATCGCGAAGCGCCGCCAGTTCTTCCTCCATGGCGTCACTCCACCACGCTCACCTCACTGGCCGCCGACTGCCCGCTGCGACGCGGGTCGTACATCGGCGTCGCCACGGCCGAGGGCCAGCGGAAGGTGCCGGGGGCGCTCACGCGCAGGAGAACGCTGTAGGTGCTGCTGCCGTTGGGCAGACGGTCGAAGTAGAGATTGGTCTTTTGATCGCGACGCTCGACGAACGAGAGCTCGCAGAAACGACCGCCCTCCTCCGGCTTCACGCCGAGGGTGTCGGCGAACATGGCCAGATCGGGGCTGATGTTCTCGACGCCCGCGGGCAATTCGTCTTCCAGCGCGACATAGTAGGCCTGCTTGGCGGCCACGATGCGATAGGTCACGAGCAGGCGGTCGTTCAGCTTGTACGGCGCCTGGGCGGAACCGTTGCGGGCCGGGTCGGTGATATTCTTCACCACCCGCTCGATGCGGAAACCGCGGTCGCGCCGGTCGTTGTCCGCCAAGCCCGGCGGAGGCGTGTAGGTGGCCTGGAGCAAATAGCTCAGCGGAGTCGCGGCCAGCGGGACCAGGTCCTGCAGCGGAATCGGCGCAGGGTTGGCCAGGTCGCGCCCCGGCCAGAGGGCCGAGGTGGAATCCGGCGACATCACGGGGAACGCGGCCCGCGTGCGCGGTGGACGCAGCTTGGCGATGGGGGTGCCTTTGGCATCGGCCCGCACCACCGCGCGGAAGGCGTAGAGCGCCCACAGATTCTCCTGCGTCGAATGCCCGGGCGCGTCGTCGAGGAGGGCGGTCAGGCGCTTGACGGCGGCCTCGCGCTTTTCCTTCGTCCACGTCGGCGGCTTGATCTCCTCCAACGCGGCGAAGGCGGTGGCGAAGGCTCGATTGTCCGAGGTGAACGTATTGGGATCGAAGGCCCGTTCCTTGACCGCCAGTTCGCCCAACTCGCGCACCAGTTGATCGCGCTCCTTGGTGGCGGCCTTGCGGACGTGCAGCGCGAGAGCCAGCAGCGCGCGGCCTTCGTCGCTCAGTTTTTCGCGCTCGCGATAGACCGAAAGGTAGTCGTCCAGCTCCAGCGTCGAGGTGGCGTAGTTCGCCATGACGAAGAGCGCGAAAGCCCGCAGATACGGCGTCTGCGTCTTGTTCTGCGCGATCTTCACGACCGCGCCGCTCAGGTTCTCCTCCACGCCCGCCGGGACCTTGTAGCCCGCGGTGGACGCCTGCTGCACGGCCCAAAGCGCATAGGTGGTGACGAACGGATTCCCCGTGCCGCTGCGCTCCTCGCCGCTGCTCGGCCAGTAGGGCAGACCGCCGCCGTAGAGCATGTGCTTCTCGTAGAGACGCAGGACCGATTCCACCGCCGCGCGCGAATCGCGCTTTTCGCCCAGCCCGGGCGGGACGGTGCGCAGCAGTTCGGCTACCAGCGTGTGGGTCAAGGCCTTGGACGTGACCTGCTCGAAGCAGCCGTGCGGGTAGTCGAGCAGCGCTTCCAGCGCGAGCAGTCGCGGCAGATGCGGAGAGGTCGAGACGACCGCCTCGACCGTGCCTTTCGCGCCGGGTTTGCGCCAGTCGGCCGGCAGCTTCTCGCCCAGCGGGAAGCTGGTCGCGCCGGCCGCGAGCGTGCCGGAGGCGGCCTCCTTGCGCGGCACCACCGGCGGATGCACCGGCAGCGTGACTTCGACCGCATCAGTCTGCGCGGCGACGCCCTCGCTGGCGCCTTCCAGCCGCACCTTCGCGCTGGTGGCCTCGGGCGCGACCTTCGCGCGGAAGCGGAAGGCGGTCGGATTGCCCTTCGCCACCTCGGCCGTCAGCGTGGCCGGGCCGACGAGCTGCAGCTGGCCGTCGGGCACGATCTTCACGGTCACCTTGCCGGCCTTGCTGGATTCGCTGCCGAGCCGCGCAACGGCGCGCAGTTCGACCTCGTCGCCCTGGCGCAGGAAGCGCGGGAGTGCAGGCTCGACGATGAGCGGCTTGGCCACCTCGACCGTGGCCTGTCCGACGCCGAACTGATGGGCCTTGGTCTGACCGACCGCCACGAGACGGAAGCGCGAGAGATTGTCCGGCGCGGGGAACTGGAAGGTCGCCTTGCCGGCCGCATCGGTCCGCACGCCGGTCTTCCAATAGGCCAGTGCCTTGAAGTCACGCCGCACGAAGCCGGCGTCGTCCTGGCCGCCGCCGCCGATGATGAAACCCTTTTGGAACTGACTGCGCGGATTGATCCCGCTGATGAACTCGTTCAGCGCCATGAACGTGCTGACGCCATGCTGCCGATTCGGGCGCATCTGCTCCTTCACGTCGGGCGCCGACCAGCGGCCGAGTTCGAGCACGGCGTCGTCGACCGCGAAGACGGTCAGGTCGGCGTCGGCCACCGGGCGCTGGTTCGAGACCACGAGCACGCTGCCGCTGATCAGCTCGGCCGGGCGCACCACGGCGTTGTCGAAGGTGGGCGTGATCTCGAGGTCCCAGTCAGGCCGCTTGACCTTGAGATTGAGGGTCCCGAAGCGCTCGGCCGGGAGGTCCTTCTCGCCGCCGGGCTTGATGAGGTACACGGAGACGTAGGAATTCGGCGCGAACTCCGGGCGCATCGGCAGGTCGAAGCGCGCGTTGTTGCCGCCGACGGGCACGTCGAACGAGTCGATGACCTGGCCCTCGGCCTCGACCGTGACCCAGGCGCGGCCGGTGATGGGCGTGCGGATGAGGAGCGGGGTTTTCGCGCCGACCACGCTGTCGCGCTTCGCGTCCTCCCACGCGAGATCCAGCTTCGACTTCTGCTCGCGCACCTCCAGCGAGGTGTCGTCGGTCACCGGCACCTCGTCCTCGGTGTCGCCGCTGAAGAACTCGGAGGCGCTGACCCGGCGCACGCCCGGCGCGCTGACCACGGCGACCCATTTGCCGCTCTTGGTCAGTGGCAGCTCGACCGAGCCGGGGACCGAGATCGCCACCTTCTTCACGCTGTTGAACTGCGGCGTGTTGCGGTAGCGGAAGACGAACGGCGCGACCTTCTCCTTCGCCACCTTGGTGGAGACCTGGAAGATCTCGACCTCCGGCTTGAGCGCGGTGGCGGTCGATTTCCCGTCGATGTCGAAGGCATCGACCGACACCTTCACCAGTCGCTGCGGGGTCTTGCGCTCGCCTTCTTCGACCTTCACGCCGAGGCCCACCGGGCGCAGCATGACGGTGACGGAGTCGATGTTGTTGGGCTGGATGGTCTGGCCGTCGAGCGAAGTGACGAAGACCGTCCAGCCGACCTGATAGCGCGTGCCGACGAGCGTCTTCGGCGCCTCGCAGGTCAGCGTGACGCGGCCTTCCACATCGAGCTTGGCCTCGCCCTCGACGGTGGCGGAGTCGTCCTCCGGCTCGGGCGTCTCCGAACGATTGTCGGTCTTCATGAAGCTGCCCTCGCCGTCGTAGTCGTTGCGCGTCCAGAGCGCCTTCCAGCGCACCTTGGCGCCGCCGTTGGGCTGGCCGGAGAAATAGGCGGAGTTGACCTTCAGGACCGCGTTGGTCGTCGGCACCGGCATCTTCTCGGGCTCGGCGCTCACCACGAAGAGCGGCGCCTTGTATTCCTGAATCTTGATCGTGGCGGAGCGACCGGCGGCGACCCCGCCGATCGAAGCGCTCACGGAATAGGTTCCAAGCTTGATCTCGTTCGGAATGCTCCATTCGGCCTCCCAGCCGCCCTCGGCCGAGACCGTTGTCTCGCCCTGCGCGATGACCTCGTTGGCGTATTCCTTCGTCACCGCCCAGCGCACCTGCGCGCCGACGGGGATCTCGCGGATTTCGCCGAGCGGATCGGCGTAGCGCGCCAGGCCCTTGACCTTCATGACGTGGCCCGGGCGGTAGAGATTGCGGTCGGTGAACTGCACCGCGCGGAGCAGACGGGCGGCCGAGCGCGGCGAGCTGTAGTCGGGATTGAAGGCCGTCGTGTCGAACGGCTGGATCGCGTAGCCCTCGCTCGTCTCGGCCAGGAACAAGCGGCCCTTTTCCTTGTCGTCGAATTTCTTCAGCGCGCTGGTCGCGAAGGTGGCCAGGCCGGCGCCGTCGGTGGTGGCGGTGGCGAGGAGGAAATGGTTGCGATTGACCAGCCGGACTTTGGCATCGGCGATGGGCGTGCCGTCGCGCATCCGGGTGGCGCGGAGGATGATGCGATCGGCGCTGCGCTTCTGCGTCAGGATGGCGTCGCTAAAGCAGACGATGCTGCGATGCCCCGCGATCTTCGCCGACTCGCCTCCGCGCAGCGGGCCGGTGACCTCGAGCAGATAGAATCCGCCCAATGGCTTGGCCCCGCCGGCCGGCGCCCACTGGATGGTGCGGAGCGACTCCTCGTTCGGATCGGCGCTGGCCGGGAACGTGCCGCTGGCGACCTCGCGCAGGCCGAAGGCATCGACGAAGACCTCCGTCTCCCGCCCGAGCGTGAAGCCGGTTTTCGGATCCTTGATCGGCTCCTTGGTGATCGGGTCGACCCGCGACTCGGTGAACTCGCGCAGGCGCTTCTCCACCTCGGCCAGCTTCTCCACCGGCAGCTCGGCCAGGCGCCATTTCAGCTCGCCGGTGTTGATTTGGACGAAGGAGAAATTGAGCCCGCTGCGGGCGCGCTGATGCACCAGCGCGCCGGGGAAGAAGACCGCGCCGGGCTTCGGCTGAAAGGTCGCGCCCCAACGCGATTCGGCCGGCAGCGTGTAGCCGCTGATGTCGCGAATGCCGGTGCCGAGCGTGACCTTGTAGCGCACCTTCTGGTCGAACTCGCCTTCGATGACGAGGGCGCTGAGCGAGCTGCGGATCTTCATCTTCGGCACGGCCGGCTCGACCTTAACCGTGCTGGCATTGACCGTCTCCGGCACGAGTTCTTCAGTGAACTGCGCGCGGATGGCCGGAGCCTCGCGCGGGGCGTTGAAGGCGCCCAGCCACTCGACCGCCAACGGCATCGTCGGACCGAGCGGGAAGCGCTGCAGATACGGCAGCGCCGAACCTCCGGCCTGCGTGCGGACGCCGTCGAGGATCAGGTCGTACGTCCGGCCCGGCGGCAGCGGCTCGCGCGGCGTGACGCGGAGCTTGGTGGCTTCGTTTTCGTCGGAGGTATTGCGGTCGTTCGGGTTCATCCCGATCTCCGCGCCGAGGCGCGCGAGGCTGTCGCGATCCTGGAAGTAGATTTTATCTGCGACATCCGACAGCTCCACCGGATAGGTGAACTCGACCAGGATCTGCGGCTTCCCGCGCAGGCGCTTGCGCGGCTCGAACTCGGTGCTGGCCTTGAAGACCCGGCTTTCGTACTGCGCGGCGGGCAGCGAGGTCACCGGGGCGCCGCGGAGATCGCGCAGACCGGCGACCAGCCGCGGCCGATACTTCGTGCCGGGCGTGATGCCGCCGTCGATTTGATAGCTGCCCTCGGTCTGGCTCTTCCAGAGCCAGGTGGCCTTCACGGCGGGCGTGAACTCGATGGGGGCGGGTCGATTCGGGGCGTCGATGACCGCGGCCTCGACCATCGGCGTGGGGAACGAGATGGTCAGCGTGTCGCGGGGATTCAGCTCGCCGCTGGCCGGTTCGAGCGAGATGCCTCCTCCGCCGCCACCTTCGTCCTGAGCCGGGCTGAGCGAAGCAAGAGTGGCCGCGAACAAAGCGGCACAAAGCAGGAAGCGCATATGTCCTCCAATGTGGAAGGCGGGACGCAGCGGGGCCAGTGGAAGTTTGCCGCGGTCGGCCGAATCGCGCGCGGTTCCGCAGCCGCCTCATCCCCTCGAAAAGGAAAACTGCCCGATCCGCTCCCGTTGAAAGATTCCCCCCGGATTTTCAACTATCCCCGCGGATCGGGCAGCCCTTGTTTTTCCCCTTGTCCGCTTGCGCAGACGCAGCACCGCCTTAGCAGCGGCGGTGCCAAGCGGAAAATCGAGGGGCGAAAATTCGTCGGGAGCCCGATTTTCCAGAGTAAAAAACTTCTCCCGGCAAGGGCTTGGGGCGCGTGAGGGCGAGATCGTCGAGGAGACGGCGGGGGCCGAATTGGCGAATTTTGACCACTGAGGCGCGTTTTGACCAGACCCAGGCCGGCCCGCGTGCCCTGACGTAGTCGAATCCCCTCAGGGCAACTCGTAAACCTCCACCAAGCCCACGCCGACGGCGCCGTCGAAGCCCGAAACGAGGGCCGTATAGGAACCGGGAGCGAGGTTGAGGACGACGGCCGATTCCAGGCCGCTGCTCGGCGCGAAGCCGGTGCCCGTGACCAGGCTGGCGTTGCTGCTCGGCGTCTGCCAGTCGTCGTTCTCGGCAATGGTGGTGCCGCTGGAGTTCTTCACCACCAGCACCGGATCGGTGAGCGCTCCACTGATCCCGAAATTCGTCAGCGACGGCCCGATTGCCCGGACGATCACCCGCTTGTTGGCGTTCCCGTTCACCACGAAGCCGCCGATGACGATGCTGTCGCCGGAGAGCACGCGGCCGCGGGTGGAGATGTTGGTCAGGCGCGCCGTCGGCGTGCCGCTGTCGAGATCGTAGACCTCGACGAGGCCCACCCCAGTGCCCCCGGAGCTGCCGCGCAGGATGGCGGTGTAGGAGCCCGGGGCGAGATTGGCCACGAGGGCGGATTCCGGTTCGCTGGTCGGCGCGAAACCCGAATTCTGGATCTCAGTCTGCTGGGTGGCACGCCAGTTGTCGTTGCTCTGCAGCAGGGTCTGGCCGCTGTAGAGTTCGAGCGTCGGATTGGCCAGCGGAGCGGTGATGCCGAAGGCCGAGAGCGACGGCCCGATGCCGCGCACGATCACCCGCTTCGTGCCGGTGCCGGCGACGACGAAGCCGCCGATGGCCACGGCCTCCCCGGTTTGGACCGACAGCCGGGTCGAGACGTTGATGAGCCGGGAACTCAGCGCCTGGCCGCTCGTGTTGATGGTCAGGTTGGCGCCGTTGATGGCGAAGAAAATGTTGCCCACCGCCTCGACCATGAGGCGGCAGTTGGCCGCATCGACCGAGGGCAACGTGACCGTGGCGGAGCCGTTGTTGGGGACCGCCGAGGCCAGCACGGTGGAGAAATTGACGCCCCCGTCGGTCGAGAGCCGAATGTTGACCTGGCTCGTGTTGATGCCGTTGGCCGTAGTGCCGGCCACATTCCACGTGACCGTCTGCGTGCTGCCCCCGGTGAGCGTCGCGCTGGTGCTCTGCGAGGTCACCCGGAACGGCCCGGCGGCGGTCGCGATGGAGATCGAAGTCGCCGCCTGACGCACGCCGCCGCGATTGTCCCTCGCCGTGACCCGGAAGTTCATCGTGCGGGTCGAGGCGCCGGTGAAGGTCGGCAGCCGCTCGGAGTCGGCGGCTTCCTCGCCGCGCAGGACCGCGAGGCGCGGAAAGTTGCGGGTGGGCGAGGTGGTCGGCGGGAAGGAGCGGAAAAGCGGGCTGAAACCGTTGTCGGCCGTCGAAAGCCCGCCCGCGGGCCCGAGGTCGTATTCCTCCCAGCTGTAGGTGAGCGCATCGCTGTCGGGGTCGGAGCCCGTCGCGGTCAATCGGAACGGGGTGTTGTTTGGAATGACCGTGCCGGCGGCGGGCGCCGTGAGATTGGGTGGATTGTTGCCCCCGTTGCCGGTGGTCGTGCCGCAGGAGACGGTCGCCAGATAGTTCGTGATCTCGTTGAACGAGGCGGCGTGGAAGAACGCATCGACCTGGTTCTGGGTGTTGTCGCTGCCGCACAGGCCGGAGTAGGCCATGATGGTGGTGCCGCTGCCGGGTTCGTAGGCGGTCCCATTCTCACGGTTGCCGCCGCCACAGCTGCCCTGCGTGCTGTTGAAGGTGTGGTTGGCACCGAACTGATGGCCGAACTCGTGGCAGACGTAGTCGACGTAGAAGGCGTCACCGGTGGGGTTGGCCAGTCCGGTGGTGCCTTGGGCCTTGAGTGTGTCCCTGCAGATCACACCAAGCTGAGCCAGACCTCCGCTCCCAGTGGTGAAGACGTGCCCGATGTCGTAGTTCGCCGCGCCGATGACGGCGGTCAGATTGGTCTGATTCTGCGTCAGCGCAGCGGACGCGTCGTTGTTGCTGTAGGGCCCGGGGTTGGCGTTGGTGTAGATGATCTGGTCGTTGTTCGCGACCAACGTGAAGCTGACCGAAAGCTCCGTCTGGTAAATCCCGGTGACCCGGTTGATGGCGGTGTTGATGGCCGCCATGGCGCCACTGACCGTGCCGCCGAAACGGTTGGTGTATTCCTTCGAAGCCGCCACGGCGAGTCGGAAGGTCCGACGCGTGCTGCCGGCGACGGTGAGATCCGTGGTCGGGGGCAGGGACTGACGCCGCAGTTCCCCGAACATCTGCTTCTGCTGCAATTCCGAAACGCCGCATTGGAACTTCTCCGCCGGCGGCACCGCGGCGCGGCGGGTGTAAGTCTGATAGACCGCCTGCCCGGCCTCGGGCAAAGGATCGATGAGCCAGCGTCCAAGCCGGCCGATGACCTGTCCGTGAAAGCCCGCGGGACTGATGTCCAGCCGGGCGCTCAGCGCCGGATCGTCCACCCCTCGCGCGGCGTAACTCCGGATGTCCGGGAACTTCGCCTGCAGGGCCGGTTCCATGAGGCTGGACTCCTCCACGGCGAATCGCTGCAGCGTCCCGTCCGGGGCAGGCAGAGAGATGATCAGCCGCTGACCCTCTTCGTTCGCGCCCTCCAGCGGCGCCTGGGCCAGGAGGTCGCGCAACGCCGGCTCATTGAGACGGTGCAACTGCGAACTGGTTGCGCGTTTGGCGGCCAGGAGACCGGGCGACCCGCCGGCAGGGAGCGGAGTCCAGAGCTCAGCGCCCCGGACGTTCAGCGAACAGGCAAGAAGACCGGCACAGGCGGCGGAGAAGAGGCGGGCGAAAGACATCGGAGAGGGACAACAAGGGTTCGACGGCGGGGCGGACCGCCGAGCGACGGGGCCACCCGACAGCAGAGCGTGATCCATGCCGAAGGCCGGCGGTTACGCCAATGTGACGGTTTGTCCGACGCCCGGCACGCGAAAACGCTCGGCTGCGAGGCCGGTCTTTCTCATCTCCTCGGCCAGTTCGCGCGGCGGCGCATCGATCGCCTCGTCGGTCAGCGGAAACGTGCCGAAGTGCATGCCGAGGCTCGTCCGGGCCCCGAGGTCGCGATGGGTCAGGATCGCCTCCGCCGGATCCATGTGCTGGCTGCCCATGAACCACCGCGGCTCATAGGCGCCGATCGGCACGAGCGCGACCCCGACCGGACCGAGGCGCTGGCGGATGTCCCGAAAAAGCTGGGGATGATAGCCGGAGTCGCCCACGAAATGCCAGGCGGGCGCGCCGTCCGAGTCGACGCGAAAGCCGCCCCAGAGCGCGCGATTCGTGTCCGAAACGGTCCGCCGCGACCAGTGCTGGGCCGGGGTGAGCGTGATCCGCGGGGCACCCGGGAGATCGGGTCGGTGCTCCTCCCACCAGTCGAGCTCCAGCACCTGGCGCAGACCCGCCCGGGCCACGATCCGCGCATTGCCCAGCGGCGTCAGGACGAGAGGCTGATGCAGCTTCTGCAGCTGGCGCAGCGTCGGGAGATCGAGGTGGTCGTAGTGGTTGTGGCTGACCAGCACGACGTGAATGCGGGGCAGTTCCGCCAGCTTCAGTCCGGCCGGACGACTCCGCTTCGGGCCGGCGAAGGCCACCGGGCTGGCCCGCTCCGACCAGACCGGGTCGGTCAGGACGTTCAGTCCCGAGGGATGCTGGATGAGGAAGGTGGCATGCCCGACGAACGTGACCGCCACTTGGCCACGCCCGACGCGCTCGGGCAGCGCGGGGGTCGCCGCGTCGAGCAGCGAGGCCGGCCAGGGGGTCGGCCGTCGGGTGGTCATCCAGCGGGCCACCTCCCCGAACGGCTTGCCGGCGGGCACACCGTAGAGATTCCGGAAATGCGAGCCGTCGAAGTGGTCGCTGACCGGACCGCGATAGCAGGCGCCTTTAGCCGCGCTCACGACCGTGCCGCCGCCGGCCACCGCCCCGGCAGCCAGGGCGGCGGTGCGCAAAAAGCGACGGCGCGTCATGCTCGACCTCTCAATAGTCGGGGCGCTCGCGCTTGGGCGCGTTCCCCTGCTGCTGCTGCTGACCGGCCGCCGCCGGAGCCTTGTACTTGGCGCTGTAGTCGAAGAACCAGGCGATGTTCTTCCCGTTCACCGCGTAGGGCGTGAACTTGAAGCCTTTGACGGCGTTGAGCGCGGCCTTGTCGAGATCGGCGTTGCCGCTGGACTTGGCGACCTTCGTTTGGGCGACCTGGCCGTTCTCCGCCACATACATCCGCAGCACGACTGTGCCCTCCGGCCGCGCGCCGCGGGCCAGGGCCGGCGGGTACTGCGGCTGCGGCAAGGTGGCCACGAGCTTCTTCAGTTCGGGCGGAGCCGGGACGAATTTGCCCTCTTGCGCGGAGACCGCGGCGGCGAGGGAACAGGCGAAAGCGAGAGCGGGGAGGAGGTGTCGCAGTTGCATGGGCGCACCGTGGGCGGATCCAAAATGGCCGCAAGTGCGCGTCCAGTCATGACGCGGGGAGCGCGGCGGACGCGCCCGCCGCGAGGCGCGGCCTCACTTCTCCTTCAGCGTCCAGACTCCGTCCCAGCTCTCGCCTGGAGGATGGGCCAGGAAATGCAGGCAGCGGGAATGCTGCAGATTGCTGGCCACGTCGCCCGGCAGCAGCTGGCGGGCGGAATCGAAATCGCGCAGCGCCTGGGCGAAATTGCCACGCCGATAGTGCCGCAAGCCGCTCGCGTAGGCCTCGTGCCCGGCGGAGAAATTCGTCCGCAGATCGGCCGGATGCTGCGCCAGCACCTCGTAGATCGAGACGGGCTCGTTTTTGCCCTTCACCCGCAGACGGTCGATCTCGCGCACGGGCACAGGGGCGGTCAACGCCTTGAGGGTCGACTCCGACATCAGGATGTCCACGCCGTAGAGCCGGGTGGCCGCCTCCAGGCGCGACGCGAGATTGACGCTGTCGCCGATGGCCGTGTACCCGACCCGCTTGGGCGAGCCGATGCTGCCGAGAATCGCCTGGCCGGTGTTGAGGCCGATCCCCATGCCGATGGTGTCCTTGCCGGCCTGCTTGCGGCGCTCGTTGAAATCGCGCAGCGCGTGCACCATGCCGACCGCGGCGCTGACCGCGCGGTCCGCGTCGCCGGTCTTCACGAAGGGCGCGCCGAAGAGGGCCATGATCGCGTCGCCGATGTACTTGTCGAGCATGCCGCCGTGGCGCTCGATCCATTCGTACATCTCGGTGAAATACTCGTTCAGCATCGAGACCGTCTCGCGCGGCCCGATGGTCTCGGAGAGCGTCGTGAAGCCGAGAATGTCGGAGAAGAGAATGGTGATCTCCTGCTCGCTGCCTTCCAGCGCCCCGCCCGCCTGCATGAGCTGGTCCACCACTTCCTTGCTCATGTAGCGCGCCATGGTGTCGCGCGTCCGCTTCTCGGAGCTGAGATCCTCGAAAATGAGCAGCGTGCCGACGACCGTGGCATCGGCCTCGCGCAGCGGCGCGGCGGTCAGGTTGACGCTCACCACCACGCCGTTCGGGCAGGTCAGGTCGGCGTCGCGGGTGGTGTCGGTGTCGCCCGTCTCCACCACGGTGCGCAGGGCCATGAGGACCCACGAATTCTGCTGGCCGAAGATGTCGTCGGCGCTCTGCCCGAGGAGCATGCCGAGATCGACCGACCCCTGGCCGAAGAGCGTGATGGCGGCGGGGTTGGCGGAGGTGAGTGCGCCGCCGGCGTCGAAGGCCATGATGCCGTTCGAGGTCGAGCGCAGGATGCTCTCGTTGTAATCGCGGATCTTCAGCACCTCGTCGAAGAGGCGCGCATTCTCGAGACAGATGGCGGCCTGCGAGGAGAAGGCCCGCAGCCGCGCCTCGTCCTGACGGGTGAAGTAGCCGCCGCGTTTGTTCAAGACCTGGGCCACGCCGATGGGCTGGCCGTTCTTGTTCATGACCGGCACGGCCAGGATGTTGCGCGTGCGGAAGCCGGTCTTGCGGTCGATTTCCGGATTGAAGCGCGGGTCGCAATACGGGTCCTTGATGTTCTCGGCGTGGCCGGTCGTGAAGACCGTACCGGCGATGCCACGGTCAGCCGGGATGCGGATCTCCTTGTGCCCGAGCCCTTCGGCGAAGCGGCTCCAGAGCGTGTTGGTCTTGCGATCGTGGATGAAAAGCGTGCTGCGCTCGGCATCGAGCAGTTCCGTGCTGGCCCGCATGATGCGTTCGAGCAGCGGATCGAGCTGCAGCTCGCCCATCAGATCCTGGGACAAGCCCAGGATCTTGGCCTCCTCCCGCAGGCCCTCGGTCATGAGATTGAACCCGCGATAGAGATCGGCGTATTCGTCGGTCGAGGTGATCTGCAGCGTGATGCCGTGATCCCCCCGCTCCACCCGGTTCATCCCGCGGAGGAGCTTGGCCGCCGAGCGCGAGACCTCGCCGGCGGTGAGCAGCGCCATCAGGACCGTGCCGGTCATGCAGACGACGACCACGCCGCCGATCCACCACCAGAGCCCCGAGAGCGTGCCGGGCGGAGGAACGACTCCGAGGCGGTTCACGAGCTGGTAGATCTTCAGCACGATGGACGAGGCGAAGAAGAGCAGCGGCAGCGCAGTGACGAAGAGCGCCAGATAGAGCAGCTTCCGTTTCAGGCTGGTCGACTTCAGCCGGGCCCGCTGCTCGTCGCTGCTCAGGTCGCCGCCCGGCAGCGCGGAGAGCCGCTCCAGAGCCGGGACCATGGCGCGCGAGACGGAGAAGAACTCGAAAATGCCGTGCGTGGGCGAGGCGAAGAAGAGGACGATGGTGAAGAGCGTCCAGATCTGCCAGCGCGCGAAGCCCGCCTCGAGGAAGGCGTTGCCGCCGAACATGATGATCATGCCGGCCAGCGCGGCGCCCGGACCGTGCAGGAAGGTGATGCGGGTGAACGCATACATCGGCAGATTCAGCGCCCGCACGATGGCATTCGAAACCTCCTCGGAGGTCGGGACGATGCCGCGGTCCATTTTCTCCAGCGCGATGCCCACCCTCCGGTAGTTGCGGATGATCAGGTAGATGTCGGGCACCACGTAGAGCGCCATCCCCGCCGGAATGGAGACCAGAAACATGGTCCACTGTCGTAGCGTGAACTCGAGGCCGAGCAGGAAGAGGACGAAGCAGACCGAAATGGCGACCAGCGAGCCCTGGACGTAGAGCCAGATGAGCTTGCGCAGCAGATCCTTGGCGAAGGTGCCCTTGCCGTCCGCCGAGAGCGGCGGGAGCGACCACGTGCCCGTCCGCGACATCGTGGACGAGAGGGTCATGTCGGGCGGAGCAGCGGGCATGCGGGCGTACTTTCAGCCGGTAACCTTCAGAGTGCGTGGGGGGGTGGCGTGGCGTCGAGCAGTTCTTACGCTTGCAGCAGCAAGTCTGCCGCTTTTTCGGCAATGACCATGGTGGGCGCGTTCGTATTCCCCCGTGGGATGACCGGCATGATGGAGGCGTCGATCACCCGCAGGCCGGCCAGCCCCTGCACCCGGAGCTGCGGATCGACCACTGCGGCCTTTTCCCCGGACGGTCCCATCCGGCAGGTGCCGACGGGGTGATAGAGCGTTTCGCAGGTTTGGCGGACCGCAGCCGCGATCTCGTCGTCGCTGCGCACGTCCGGGCCGGGCTTCAGCTCGACCGTCCGATGTGGCGCGAAGGCGGCCGAGGCGAAGACCCGGCGGGCCAGCTTCAGTCCCTCGACCAGCAGCGCGAGATCGCGGGGATCGGAGAGATAGCGGGGATCGAGCGCCGGGTGCGCGGCCGGATCGGTCGACTTTAGGGTCAATCGACCGACGCTGTAAGGTCGGATGAGCGTGGCCCCGATGCTGGCCCCATGGATCTTCTCGCGGCCCAGGCCATGATTGAAGAAATAGCCCGGCGCTGCGTGGAACTGCAGATCTGGCGCGGGCAGGTCCGGTTGGGTGCGCAGGAAGGCGCAAACTTCGGCCACGTTGGACGCCAGCAGTCCGCGCTGCTTGCGGAAGAAATATCGGAGCAGCGACCCGAGAGATTCCGCCTTGGCGAGGGTATCGCGCCGATTCACCCCCATGATCACGCCGCTGATCAGATGATCCTGCAGGTTCTCGCCCACGCCCGGCAGATCGTGCACGACCGGCAGCCCGAGCCCTTGCAATTGCGCAGCCGGGCCGACGCCACTGAGGAGCAGGATCTGCGGCGAGCCGATCGCTCCGGCGCAGAGCAGGACCTCTCTGCCGGCCGAGGCGGTCTGCACCGCTCCGCCCCGCTCGCGGTACTCCACGCCGGTTGCCCGGCGTCCGTCGAAGACCACGCGCTGGACGAGCGCCTGCTGGACGACCCGCAGGTTCGGTCGATTGCGGATCTGATGCAGATAGGCATCGGCCGCACTCCAGCGTCGCTGGTCGAGCATGGTGACCTGATTGATCCCCGCTCCTTCCTGCGTCGCGCCGTTGAAATCGCGCGTGGTCGGCACGCCGCATTCCGCGAAGCCGGCCACCATCGCGTGGCTGAGCGCGTGCGGGCCGTGCAGGTCGGTCACGCAGAGCGGGCCGCTCTCGCCGTGGTATTTGTCCGCGCCGCGCTGATTGTTCTCGTTCTTGCGGAAATACGGCAGCAGGTCGTCGTAGCCCCAGCCGGCATTGCCCAGCGCCTTCCATTCGTCGTAGTCGGCCCGATGCCCGCGCATGTAGATCATGGCGTTAATCGAGGAAGAGCCGCCCAGCATTTTGCCCCGCGGCCAGTACATCGCCCGCCCCGCGCAGCCCGGCTGTGGCTCCGTGTGGTAGTTCCAGTCGCGCGCCGTCTTGAAGAGTTTCGAAAAGCCCGCCGGAATGCGCACGAAGGGATGGGCGTCGCTGCCGCCGGCCTCGATCAGCAGCACTTTCGTAGCCGGATTCGCACTAAGGCGATGAGCCAGCACGCAACCCGCCGACCCGGCGCCCACGATGACGTAGTCGAACATGCGCGGTTGGTAGGACAGGCGCGGGCCGGTGGCCAGCGGAATCGATGCGGGTGCCCGAGCGGCGATGCCGCCGCCCTCATGGGATCGACGGCGCCGCCTCCGGCAGCTTGACCCGCATGTTGAGCTTCAGGATGTCGCCCATGCTGCGGCAGTAGTGGAAGTCGGGGTTCTGGTGCCAGTCGGCCATCTCCTGGCGCAGCTGCAGGATCTTCTCCGGCGGCGCCAGCGGCTCGGCGCACATGGCCTCCAGCAGCTGGCCGAGGCGGTTGCGCTCGACCTTCATGCGCAGGCTGATGAGCGACCGCTCTTCGGCCTCGTATTGCACCACGCTGGTCTCGTCGAGGAAACGGATGCCGAAGTAGATGAGCGGATTGTTCTCCTTGAAGAGCTTCGGCAGATAGAACTTCCGGCGGCCGTCGTAGCACTGCTGGTCGAAGTCCATCGGGCGAATGCGGTACTGCACCTCCTCGAAATCGGGCGTGATATCGACCACGTAGTTATAGCTCCGCATGTCGCCGAGGAGCCGGATGGAGCAGCGCTCGTTGAACTTCACGAACTCCTTGGCGATGCGGACCTCCTTGAATCCGGGATCCTGCAGATGCTCCCGCATGAAGAGATCGCCGGGTAGCCCGACCACGTGCTCCTCGATGAGCGTGTCGCCCCAGACCAGGAAGTGCATCCGATTCGGCGAGAGCAGGTGCTCCAGTTCGAGGCCGTAGATGCGCGAGGCGTCGGCCCGCTTCACGTAGAAATAGTCCTGGTTGTCGTTCAGCAGATTGACGATGCGGATGCGGAACGGCTTGGAATTGCCGAACTCGCAGTAGTCGACCCGCGAGACCGCCAGGTGGCTCATGCGCTTGGTGTCGCCACTGGCCCGCAGCAGCGCGTAGATGTCGCGCAGCCCGGCGTAGATCTCGCGCGCCTCGCCGGGCGAAAACGTGACCGTGCGCCAAAGCGTGTCGCGCCCCTCGCGATCGAGCAGCGGATAGCTTTCCGCGTGGTGCGTGAGGCTCTCGTAGTCGATCGGCAACTCCGTCTCGCGCGTGAAATTGGAGAGATAGCGCCGCAGGGCCGGCTGCACCGGGTAGGCGTGCTTCTTGCGGGTGGGCGTCAGCATGGGGCAGGAGGAGCGAAGCGGAGCCGCAAGGAAATCACGCCCGCGGAGGAATGCCACCGGGGGCTTGCGGAGATCCGTCGCGGGTCCGCGGCGCGATCGAGGCAACCGGAGGTCGCAAATCGCTGTCGCGGACGGAAAGGCCAAGGCTAGCTTGGGGAGCGAATCTCGCCCAGTCCGATGAGTCCATCGTTTCCTTCCGTCCTGGACCCCTCAAAGGTCGGTCACTATCCCGCGCTCGCCGGGGCCGGCGGAGGCCTGGTCTGGGATGAAGTTCTGGAATACCGCGTCTGGCTGCATCCGGAGCGCGGAGCGGCCGACGCGGCTGACGGAGACGACTATTTCCAAGCCTTCGCCACGGCCGCCGAGGCCCAGGCATTCGCCTTGGCCACGGCCGGAGCGGAGGAACCCGTCGCGCTCGTGCTGCAGCGGGAGTATCTGCGCGAAACGGACTCCGGTCACTACGAGCACGTTCGGCGCGAGCGCCTTACCGAATGGCCCCTCGAGTTCCTACAGCGACCGCGGCGTAATCCAGAGACGATTCCGCGGTTTCTGGCCCCGGACGCGCCAGCCCACCGACTCGACATTCTGCGCGGTGTCCGGCGCTCCTAGCAGACGGCCCCGGCTGGCTGGCACGAGTCGTTTTCCCGCGGCTTTGCTCCAGCGAGCCGAGCAGCGGAACCTGCCGTGATGCTCCACTTGCTTAGCCGGGTCGCGGGCGCACGCATCTGCAGGAGATTCCCGGCCGCTGCAGGTCCTTCGAGAGATACACTTGGGCGAAACCGCTCGTTGGGCCCGGTTTGGCCGACCGGTGCTGGCTGCGGAGCGTGTGGCTCTGCGCACAACCCGTTTTTGGGGCAAGATTCCCTATGCCTCGGCCCCCCTCCTTTGTGCTAGTCCTCTTCCATTTCCTCTTCGTTTGGGCGCTTTCCGCCGTCTGCTGGGCGTGGTCCGAGCGGTCCGCCGGGCCAGCGCCCGCTCTTTGGCTGCAAGCCGGCTGCGCCGTTCTCGCTGCCCTCTCGTGGCTGCTGGGACAGAGCTTGGGGCGGGGGTTTGGGAGCGTGGCGCTGTTCGCACTCGGGGTGGGCCTGCCCCTGGCGGGACTGGGCGCGCTAACCGAGGCGATCCAGCAGCGCGCGGCTGCAAATGCTGTCGGTCTGCTCGGGATGATCGCCGTCGGCGCTGGCCTGCTGGCGACCGCGCTGCGGCCAGGGGCAAGTTTCGAGCGTTGGCTGCGGATCAGCTTGGGCGGGCTGCTGTTTGGCCATGGCAGTCGGCTCTGGTTGCAGACAAGCGGCGGCGGGTGGATGCAACCGACGGCCTACGGCGTCGCGGCCCTGATCCTGATGTTCTGGGAGTTCCGTCGGTGCTCCACCGGGGCGCCGCCAAAGAAGACGTGAGGACCAGAGGATGCATGAAGACTGGGACCGTTTCCAGCCGCCCCGCAGCTGACTGGATGGGTCCAGCAGCCCCTCGTCAGGGCACAAAAAAGCCCGCACTCGCGTGCGGGCTTCAAACACAGTAGAGTAGACGGGGGTGACGCA
>JAFEGM010000051.1 GCA_018240025.1 Verrucomicrobiota bacterium | reverse complement strand
ATCGCCGTGCACAACGGCAAGGCGCACATCCCGGTCTACGTGTCGGAAAACATGGTCGGCCACAAGCTCGGCGAGTTCTCGCCGACGCGCACGTTCAAGAAGCACGGCGCGCACACCGCCAAGGTCGCCAAGTAGTCGTTCGTCGGCGGGTCCGCCCGCTGCCGTACTCCTTTCCCAGAGCCCGTTCCGCCAGGAACGGGCTCTTTTTCGTACCGCGGGAGACGACGCAGGCGGCGGCGCGGGCCGGTTCCGTTTGACATACGCTCTGCGTGTCGTAAATAGCGCGCAGTTGGGGAGTAGCCCACCGCCCACCCGGGCGGACTTCCGGTCGTCAAGACGAGGCCCCAAGCCTCCGGCCGCAGGTGAGGCAGGTTCGTTTCCGAGCCTGCTTTCGGCAAGACCAGCCATCCATTCGCCAATCCTGGCGTCGGTCGGCTGGTCGGTATCGCCAAGATGCCGCGACGTCGCTCCGTCGCCGCCATCTCACCTACCTATGTTCGAAGGCATGCTCCCGTTTTGGATCGGGTTCAACATATTCGTCCTCCTCATGCTGGCGCTCGACCTGGGCGTCTTCCACCGCAACTCCCGCACCGTTTCCATGAAGGAGGGCGCCATCTGGAGCGCCGTCTGGACGACCCTGGCGCTCGGCTTCACGCTGTTGATCTCCCAATTCTGGGGCCGCATTTCGCCGACCAGCGAGCTCTCCGCCTCCGACGCCGCGCTGGCCTTCCTGACCGGCTACGTCATCGAGTGGTCGCTGAGCGTCGACAACATCTTCGTCTTCGTTCTCATCTTCTCGTACTTCAATGTCCCGCCCGAGTACCGCCATCGCGTACTCTTCTGGGGCATCCTCGGCGCGCTGGTCATGCGCGCCGTGCTCATCCTGACCGGCTCGGCCCTGCTGGCGCGCTTCCACTGGATCATCTACGTCTTCGGCGCGTTCCTCATCTTCACCGGCCTGCGCATGGCCTTCCATCGCGACGAGAAGCTGGAGCCGGAGAAGAATCCGGTCGTCCGTCTCTTCAAGCGCTTCTTCCCGGTCGCGCCTTCCTACGTCGGCGATCGCTTCTTCGTCCACCAGGCCGGCCGCTGGGTGGCCACGCCGCTCTTCGTCGTGCTGCTGCTGGTCGAGAGCACGGACCTGATCTTCGCGGTCGATTCCATCCCGGCCATCTTCGCCGTCACGCGCGATCCGTTCATCGTCTACACCTCGAACGTCTTCGCCATCCTCGGTCTGCGCTCGATGTACTTCGTGCTCGCCGGGGTGATGGATAAATTCCACTACCTCAAGCTCGGCCTGGCCACGGTGCTCACCTTCGTGGGCGTGAAGATGGTCATCGTCGACTTCTACAAGATCCCGACCGCCCTCTCGCTCGGCGTGGTGGTCAGCATCCTCGCCGTGGCGGTCTTCGCCTCGTTGGTGCGTGACCGCCGCCTGCGCGAAGCGGGGCTCCTGCCCGGGGCCGGCAATCCCGCGCCGGCGGGCGGCACGGACTGACGCCCGCTCGTCCATCTTGCGCCGACGCTCGGGTAAGCGCCGGCGAGCTGCACTGCGCCGATCCGCCAGGGTCGGCGCAGTTCGTTTTCGGGGGGCGCAGGCGATCTGCGAACGGTCACGGCGGCCGATCAGCGTGGCCCTCAGAGTCAATGGTGTCCGCACGGACTCACCGACAAACTTTTTTTCCTTGCCGTAAACTCTTTGTCGGGCTTGAATGCGCGCATGGCTGCCTCGGCTGCGCTGCTTCGACCGCTTCGCCCGCGGATCCTCGAGCTCTTGGCCGAGCCGCAATCGGCCGCCGGCCTCGCACGTCAGCTGGCCACGTCGCGCCAGAAGATCGGCTACCACCTGCACGTGCTGGAGAAGCAGGGGCTGGTCGAGTTGGTGGAAGAGAAGAAGGTCGGCAATTGCGTCGAGCGCCTCGTCCGCGCCACCCAGCGCGCCTACCTGGTCTCGGCCGAGGCGCTGGGCAGTCTGGCCCAGGGCGCCGCGGAAGCGACGGACCGATTCTCCTCCGCCTACGTCCTGGCGGTGGCCGCCCGCGGACTGCGGGAGGTCGCGCAGCTCCGGCAGGCGGCCGATGCCGCCGGCCAGCGCCTGGCCACGCTCACGCTCGAGACGGAGATCTGCTTCGCCTCCGCGGCCGATCGCGCCGGCTTCGCCGAGGAGCTGGCGCGCGAATTCGCCCGCCTGGCCGCCAAATACCACCAGCCGGCCGCCCCGCGCGGACGGACGCATCGCGTGGCCGCTTTCGCCTACCCCAAACCCTCCCCACCCCCTGCGCCGTCGGCCGCCTGACCGACCCCACCCACCCCTAACTCATCACCTGGCCATGCCTCCGAAACCGACCCGCGACATCGTGCTCTCCGTCGAGCTCGACGCCACCCCCGAAGAAGTCTTCCGCGCCGTCACCGACGGCACTGAGATCGCCAAATGGCTCGCCCCCGAGGCGCGCTCGACCCCGCCGCAGGGCGACCAGAAAGGCACCATCTGGATCTCCTGGGGCGAGGGCATGAGCGCCGAACACGAGATCGAGATCTACGATGCGCCCCGCCACGTGCGCCATCCGTCCGGCCAGACGGGCGAGGCGGCGCCGCTCTTCGCCGACTGGTGGATCGAAACCGGCGCCGGCGGACAGACCGTCCTGCGGCTCGTCCATTCCGGCTTCGATGCCGGCGCGGATTGGGACGACGAGTACAATTCGCACGCCCGCGGCTGGAGCCTCATGCTCACCAACCTGCGGCATTACTTCGCGCGCCATCGCGGCCAACCGACGGCCCACGTGGCCTTCATGGACAGCATCGAGCAGCCGCGTCCCGCATTGTGGGCCAAGCTGCTCGGCGCGCTCGGCTTCGCGGCCAGTCCGCAGGTGGGCGACGCGTACCGCCTGACCACCCCGGACGGCGCCGTGCTGACCGGGACGGTCGACTTCGTGCGCGACGGTTTCGATCTCGGACTGGTCGTGCGGGAGCGCGACGACGCCCTCCTGCGCTTCAACCTCCTCGGCAAGGCCGATGCGCCTGCGACGTTCGTCTACGGCTATTCCATTGCCTACGGCGATCAGCGTCCGTGCGTCGCGGAGCTGAATGCCAGCGTGCCGCTGCGCTGACCTTGCCGTTGCCTCTGCGGGCCGCGCCCTGGCATCGTCCCGGGCGCGGCCGGCGTTGCCTTCACCGCGGCACCAGCACCGGTTCCGCCGGTTCCGGCACGGTGGCCGCCAGCGTACCGGCCTGGTTGACCGCGCGGCGGATGGCGTCGCGTGCGGCGAAAAGGCTGGTGGTGACTTGGTCGACGGCGAATCGCTCGGCCAGCTGCGCGGGATTGGCGTCGTCCATTTCGAACCCCCACAGCCCGGCGATGACGTAGGCCCCGTGCTCGAGCGCCCGCAGGCGTCGTCCGAGGTAGCGGGCCCGTGGCGCGTCCTGCCGCGAAGTGTCGGACAGGCAGACGACCGGCGCGCCGGTGGTCACGACCCGGCGGGCTTTTTCGTGGCTCAGGACCCGGTGCGACACCACTTCGGCGTGGAGCCGCGGCCGGAGCATTTCGCCGAGGATGATGGCGAGCACCTCGTCGCCTTCGTCCTCGGCCGCGATGAGCAGGACGTCCGCACCGGTCGGCAGGCTCCGGGCAGGATCCCCCGGATCGGGGTCGAGCCGCGCGTGCACGCGGATCCGAGCCAGCACGGAGCTGTAGGTTTCCGCATTGATCGTCCCCGCCTCGAATTCCCGGTCGGCCGTCAACGCCGCCGCCGCCAGCAACTCCGCCAGCGCCTGATCCCGCGAATGCTGCGCGCAGTAATCGGTCAGTACCTTGGTGGCTTCGGCCTCGTCCTGGGCCAGCAGCCGCTGGTAGTAGTGATCGGGTGCCGGCAGACTCGGTTCGTCGCCGAGCAGGATTTCCAGAAAATGCAGGGACGGGACATTCTTCCCGAGCACGACCAGACAGACCGTCAGCGGTGTGGCCAGCAGGAGTCCGACCGCGCCCCAGAGCCACGTCCAGAACACGGCCGCCACCAGAATGGCGACCGGCGAAAGGCCCGTGCTGGAGCCGTAGAGCCAGGGCTCGATGACGTTGTTGCTGATGAGTTCGACGACGACGAAGAGCGTGACGGTCAGAATCGGCACCAGCCAGCTGTCCGAGACGGCCAGCGAGAGCAGCACCGGCGGCAGTGCGCCCAGCCACGGCCCGAGATACGGAATGAACCGCAGGACTGCGGTCAGGCCGCCCCAGAGGAGCGCATTGGGCACGCCGATGAGCATCAATCCGAGCGCGATGGGCAGGCCGTAGGTCAGGTTCACGACCAGCTGCATCAGCAGGTAGCTGCTGATCCGCGAGGAGGCGTCCTGCAGCGTTCGCGTGGTCAGGCTGAGATGCTCGCGACCGGCGAGATGGATGAGGCGATTCCGCAGGTCCTCCTTTTTCAGCAGCATGAAGACGATGAAGACCGCCACGATCATGGCTGTGCCCAGCGGCCCCAGCACCACCGCCACCGCGCTGCGGGCGAACTCCCCCAGCCCGCTGCCGCTGTTCGCCGCTGCGGCGGGGGCCGGCGCAGGCGCAGGGGAAGGCTCGGGTGCCAGCGGCGGCAGCGGCGCGGCCTTCGGGCGGGTCGGGGCGGGAGCAGGCTCCCCCTCGCCGAGCAGCTCCTTGCGCAGCTCCGCCATGGTCTGCGCCACGCGCGCCCAAGGCCCGTTCGAGCTGAGGTGGAGGCTGACGATCTTGCTGCGGAGGTTGTCCTGGTACGAGGGCAGCTTGTACGCCAGATCGAGCAGCTGCGCCGCGGCGAGGTAGGTAAAGGCTGCGATTAGGGCGAAGGTGACCGCCGTCGTGGCAAGCACCGCCGGGATCCGCCGCACGTTGAACCGCTCCAGCGCGTCGACCACCGGGGCGAGCACGAAACAGATCATCGCCGCCAGCGCGAGCGGGATGAAGACGTCCTGTCCGAGATGCAGCACCGCCACGATCAGCACCCCGATGAAGATCGACATGCCCCGGGCGAGAATCGTGAGCGAGCGGGAGGGAGGCATGGGTGGGCCGGGTTCTGCGCCCCCGCCGTTCTCTTCCTACGCATCCCGGGTTCCGCGGGGATGCCTGCCGAGGCGAACATGCCTTGAGGGAAACGCTGCTCCCGTCTTCCGGCTTGCCGACGCACGCACTTCGCTCTCGACGACTTCGTACCCACCGATGCCCGACGCTAGCGCTTCGCCGGATCGTCTTCGCCGGTCGGGGCGGAGCGCCCGCGCCAGGGGCGGCTGTTCCATTCCGCCGCGAGCCGCGCGATCACTCGCTCGGCCCCGGCGTCAGAAAGGTGCTTCGGGTCAAAGTAGAGGCAGTTCCCGGAATCATCGATGATTGCGACCGAGCCTTGGGCGTCTTGAAGAAGATCGGCGGTTCTCAGGGTCCGGACTTGGGTATCGGATTGCGCTCCAGAAAGCGGTCCCAACGCTCGCGCCGGGACCTCTGTTGTACATCCTCGAAGAACGGAGCCGAGGCCCCCGCGCGGATGCCGGCACGATTCCCGTGGAGGGGCGGGAGCGGCGGCGCGGCGACGAGAACGATCATCCTGGCATGCGCTTTCAGCGAACTCAGGGCTTGCGACAGGCGGGCCTCCTGCCGCCGGAGTCTCAGGTCCCAGTTGCTAGCCAGGACAATCACGTCCGGTGCTTCGTGCCGCACGACCCGTTCGATGTCCTCCCACAATCCCTCGGTCCCGCCAGGAAGCGGATTGCTCCCTGTCTGCGTCAAAACCGTCAGCCGCAAACCGAGCTGCTGACACCGCTGCCGCAGGGGCATGGTGTACATCGCCGCGTAGCTGTCGCCGCAGAGGAGCACTCTTCCCGCCTCGTTGGGCGCGGGGAAAACCACCCCTCCTGCGCGGATCTGCGCGCGACTGGGATCGACCACCAGGAGCGGCGTGAGGCCGCATCCAACGGCCGCTCCCACCGTCACGGTGACGAGCGCGAAAAGGAACGCGGCCCACTGGCGGTGAGGAGCCCGCAGCCAAGCTCGACTCGGCACTTCGAGCAGGCGGTAGGACAGTATCGCCACCGCAAAAGCGCAGGGCACCTTCACGAGCAAGCGCTGCAAGTCGGACTGCAGAAACCACCGATAGTCCACCAGCGTGAAGACCGGCCAGTACACGAGATAGAGTGAGAACGAGATTTTCCCCACGAATCGTACTGCTGGCTGATTGAGCACCGCGCAGGGTGCCGACCCGTCCCAAACGCCCGCGAGGACGAGCACCGTTCCGACCACCGCGAGGGCCGACCACCCCGGGTGGCCCTCGCTGGAGCCCCAGCAGAGAACGGCACCCAGCAGGAACAACCCGCCCCAGACCATTGCCTTTTTCCCCTGCTCGCTGGCCTGCAGGGTTCGCGTGGTCAAAAAAACAGCCAGGCTACATCCGGCCAGCAATTCCCAAGCTCGCGTGGCCAAATGATAGAACTCCAAAGTAGGCGACCACGCGTGGGTCAGGCAGGAGATTCCGAGGCTCAGGCACAGCAACAACAGCAGGAGGCGCAAGGTGCCTGACCGTGGCTGGCGGCGCAGACTCCCGACCAAGAGCACGGGGAAAAGAGCTTAGAATTGCTCCTCCACCGATAAAGACCAGCAGTGCAGGAACGGCTGGGTGTCGTTGAGCGCCTCGAAGTAGTCGTCCTCCTTCGTCAGCGCCAGATTCTGCACGAACATGCTCGCGCTCGCGAAACTAGTGCAGGCCCCAGCCAGGTTGCGCGGCTGGTAAACGAGGGCGGCTGCGGCGAGGGCCAACAAGGCCACGCCAAATGAGGCCGGCAGAATGTGAGCGATCCTTCGCTGGTAGAACCGTCGCAGGCTGATTCCCTCCGCCGCGTCGGAGAGCAGGGTCTGGCTGATGAGGAATCCCGAGATGACAAAGAAGATGTCGACACCGAGATAGCCACCCGGCAGCCATTGCCGCTTCAGGTGGAAAACAAATACGGCTACCACAGCGAGGCAGCGCAGTCCGTCGATCTCTGGACGATAGGCAAGGCTCACCGGGCGACGAATTCAACGACTTCTGTTGCCCGCATTCCGGGAGAGTGGATCGCCGGCCGAATCTGTCCGGTCCGAAGAAACCCGCAACATTTCCGCGGAGCGTTCTGCAGGACCTTGAGGGACGGCGCTTCGCGCGGAAACCGAGGCGCTGCGGCCAGCGTAGCCTGCCCGACGTTGAACGGCAGGCTCACCGTAACCGGTGCGCCAACCCCC
>JAFEGM010000050.1 GCA_018240025.1 Verrucomicrobiota bacterium | reverse complement strand
GCCTGCACGCCCTTGTTCTTGAAGGCGGAGCCGCAGAGCATCGGGAAGATCTCGTTCTGGATCGTGCGCGTGCGCAGACCCAGCTTGAGCTGCTCGACCGTCAGGTCACCGCTCTCGAGATAGGCATTCATGAGCTCTTCGCTCGCCTCTGCCGCGGCCTCGACCATCTTCTCGCGCCAACCCTGGGCATCATCGAGCATGGCCGCGGGGATGTCCCGTTCCTCGAACTTCATGCCCTGCGTGGAGTCATCCCAGTAGATCGCCTTCATCTTGACGAGGTCGATCACGCCCTCGAACTTGTCCTCGGCGCCGATGGGAAGCTGGATGGGGACGGGCTGGGCCTTGAGCCGCTGCCGCACCTGGTCGTGCACGCGCATGAAGTTCGCGCCCTGGCGGTCCATCTTGTTGATGAACAGGAGGCGCGGCACCTTGTACTTGTTGCCCTGGCGCCAGACCGTCTCGGTCTGGGGCTGCACGCCCGCCACGCCGCAGAAGACGGCGATGGCGCCGTCCAGCACGCGCAGCGAGCGCTCGACCTCCGCGGTGAAGTCCACGTGGCCGGGCGTGTCGATGAGATTGAGCCGGAGCGTCTCGCCCGCGAAGAGGCGGGGCAGACCGTCGTCGGCGCGCGGCTGCCAGGTGCAGGAAACCGCGGCCGAGGCGATGGTGATGCCCTTGGCCTGCTCGATGGGCGAGCTGTCCGTGGTGGTGTTGCCGTCGTGCACCTCGCCGNNGTGGTCTTGCCCGCGTCGATGTGGGCGGCGATGCCGAGATTGCGCAGACGGTGGAGGACGTCGCTACGAAGGACGTTCATATGGATCTTTCAGTCGAAGTTGGGGCCGGCCGATCCCCTTTGGATAAAGAAAAAGCCCTGCTCGTGCGGCGGCAGGGCTCCCGGGGAATGGCCAGCCATTCGACTGGCGCGACATCTACGTTGGCGTCACGCCAAAGTCATCCGGAGCCCGGACCGACGCCGGGCTGACTGAATGAATTTGAGGACGCGGGTTCGCATGCGTGTGGCGGGAAGGTGCCGCCGATCGGGCATTTCGTCAAACTGCGCGCCCTCCCGCGGCCTGCTCCGGATGCCCGAGACGCTCAGGGCAGAGGGAAGTTCCGCGTCAGCGCCACGACCTGCTGCTTCACCTGCGCGAGCTTGGCCGGATCGCCGCCCGACTGCAGCGCGGCGTGGATGTAGTCGGCGATCTCCATCATCTCGTCCTCCTTCATTCCGCGCGTGGTGACCGCCGGCGTGCCGATGCGCACGCCGCCGCCTTTCATGATGCTGACGGTGTCGAAGGGGATGGAGTTCTTGTTGATGGTGATGGCGGCGTGGTCGAGCCACTCCTGCGCCGTGCGGCCGTCGATGTTCTGCGGGCGGAGGTCGACCAGCATGAGATGATTGTCGGTGCCGCCGGAGACAATACGATAACCGTTCTTGGCCAGGCGCGCGGCCATGGCCTTGGCATTGCGTACCACCTGCTGCTGGTAGGTCCTGAAGCCCGGCTGCAGCGCCTCCTGGAAGCAGACCGCCTTGGCCGCGATCACGTGCATGAGCGGCCCGCCCTGAATGCCCGGGAAGACCTGCGCGTCGATCGCCTTTTGATACTGGGCCCGACAGATGATGATGCCACCGCGCGGTCCACGCAGGCTCTTGTGGGTGGTGGTGGTCACGAAGTCGGCGTGGGGCACCGGGCTCGGATGCACGCCGCCGGCCACGAGGCCCGAGATGTGCGCCATGTCGGCGAAGAGGATGGCGCCGCAGCTGTCGGCGATCTCGCGCATGCGGGCGAAGTCGATGATGCGCGGATAAGCCGAGGCTCCGACCGTGATCATCTTCGGCTTCACCTCGACCGCCTGTTTGGCCAGGGCGTCGTAGTCGATCTGCTCGTCGCCCTGGCGCACCCCGTAGTGCACCACCTCGTAGAAGCGGCCGGAGAAGTTGGCCTTGTGGCCGTGGGTGAGATGCCCGCCATGGCTCAGATCCATGGTCAGGATGCGGTCGCCGGGCTGGAGGACCGAGAAGTAGACCGCCGTGTTGGCCTGCGCGCCGGAGTGCGGCTGCACGTTGAGATGATCGCCGCCGAAGAGCTGGCGCGCGCGGTCGATGGCCAGTTGCTCGACCTTGTCGACATTCTCGCAGCCGCCGTACCAGCGCTTCCCGGGATAGCCTTCCGCGTATTTGTTCGTCAGGACCGAACCCTGCGCCTCGCGCACGGCGGCGGAGGCGAAGTTCTCGGAGGCGATGAGTTCGAGGTTTTCGTCCTGCCGCCGGATTTCGTCCTCGATGCAGGCGAAGATCTCCGGGTCGACGTCGGCCAGGGTGGGGGAGGTGCTGAATTGGCGGCTCATGGATTTCAGAAAGTTGCGGAAGCTCTGGCCCGAGCGCGGTTCGGGGGTCTGCCCGCGCACATAGGCCAGCAGACCGGGCATGGCGGCGCGCAGCAGTTCGCGCGTCTCCTCGTAGGAGGCCCTGCCCATGCCGATCGGGTCGCTCACGTCGAGATCGTCCTCGGTCGCGTCGGGATCGAACTCCCGCATGAGGAACGTCTTCTTCGCGGCTTCGGGATAAAGATAAGCCAGCGCTTCGGCGTGCCCCTCGGTCATGGCGATGATGACATCCGAGCGGCGCACCAATTCCCCGCTGATCGGCTGGCTGCGGTGACTGGATCCGTCGATGCCGATGTCGCGCAGTACTTCGATGCCGTGCGCGCTGGCCCGCTGGCCCGGCAGGGCGCTGACGCCGGCCGAGGCGGCGGGGAATTCCTCCCGGGCAAGGGCGCGCCAGAGCGACTCCGCCATCGGACTGCGGCAGATGTTGCCGGTGCAAACGAAGAGGACGCGCTTCACGGGAGGGAGTCTATTAGCCGCAGGCAGCGGCTCGGGCAAATCAGGTCGGGGATCGGGGGAGCGTGCAGGTATCGGGAAGCCGGGCGGGAATGCCAATCCCAAAGTCGGTCAGCACCGCCGGAATCCCGCGTCGCACCCGGCTGGACCGATACGTCGCCGGGGCGGGCGGCTCGCGACAATTCTGTGACATCATTGAATTTGTCTTGTGTATCTGGCGTCGGAGGAGGCAAATACAGGCTTCTCCACGATGAAGTTTCGTCATACTTCCCTCGTGCGCGGCTCCGGCTTCCTCCGGTGAACCATGCCGCGCTTTCCGGTGACCCCGCAAAAGCAGGAAGAGCTCCTGCGCCGCATGCAAGCCCTGTCTCTGAGCGAGCCGCAGCTCGTGGAGGAGTATTTCCGCTCGGGAGGCGGGATGAATGGCGTGCATCTGCTACACAAACCGACCGGCATCCGCATCCGCTGCGGTCGTGAACGCAGCCAGGGCCTGAACCGCTTTTGCGCGCGTCGCATTCTGGTCGAGGAACTGGAGGCCCGGCAGCACGGTCAGACGCGCCACGAAGCGAAGGCCGAGAAGCTGCGCGAGGAGAAAATCCGGCGGCAGCACCATCGCGGGCATTCCGCGCCGCCGCCTCATCCGTGGGCCAAGGGCACGACGCGCATCCCCGGCGATGCCACGCCCACCTTCGCGGAGTTCATCGCGCGCATGGAGGCCTACACCCTGCGGCCGCAGGAGGGCTGACCCGACGCTCAGGCGCGGCGCAACAGGCCCTTGCCCGGCGCGAACAGGAGGGCTCCGACGAAGACCAGCGCCTGCACCAGCACGATGCAGGCGGCGGGCGAACCGTTAAGGAAGAAGCTGACGTAGATGCCGACCAAGGCGGAGCCGACGGCGCTGAGGACAGCCTTCAGCAGCATTTCGTCGAAACGCCGGGCCAGCAGGAAGGCGGTCGCACCCGGCGTGATCAGCATCGCGATGACCAGCAGCAACCCGACCAGTTGCATCGACGTCACGATGCTGAGCGAGAGCAGCGTGAGCAGCGTGTAATTGAGCGCCGCCACCGGCCGGCCCAGCGCCCGTGCCTGGGCGGGATCGAAGGCGACCAGCAGCAGATCGCGGCGCAGCATGAGCACTGCGGCGAGCACGAGGACGGAGAGTACGGTGGCCTCGATCAACTGCGGGCGCGGGATGCCGAGGATGTTGCCGAAGAGCACGTGGTCGAGGTGCAGATCGGAGACATGCTTGGACATCAGCACCAGCCCCAGCGCGAACAGTCCCGTGAAGGCGACGCCCATGGCGGTGTCCTCTTTCAGCCGCGTATGGGCCTTGATCCAGCCGCTCGCGACCGCGCAGAAGAGCCCGCTGACGAACGCTCCCACCGCCAGCGGGAGTCCGCTCATGGAGGCGAGGACGATGCCTGGCAGCACCGCGTGGGAAACGGCGTCTCCCATCAGCGACCAGCCGCGCAGGACGAGGAAGCACGACAGCACCGCGGCCACCGCGCCGAGGAGCGCGCCCATGGCGAAGGCTTCGAGCATGAAGCCGAAGCGAAAGGGATCGAGCAGCGCATTCATGCCGCCGCCGCCTCCTTACGGGCGCGGCGCGTGGCCAGCAGGCCGTGCTTGGGCGCGAAGACGAGTGCGAGGATGAAGACGGCCGACTGCAGCGTGACGATGCAGCCGCCGGTCGCGCCATTGAGGAAGTAGCTGAGATAGGCGCCGACGAAGGACGTGACCGCGCCCAACGCCGCAGCCAGGCCGAGCAGGCGGGAGAAGCGGTCGGTCAGGAGGTAGGCGGTGGCGCCCGGCGTGATGACCATGGCCGCGGCCAGCACCGCGCCGACGGCCTGCAGCGCGGCCACGGCCGTGGCCGAGAGGAGCGCGAGCAGGAAGCCCTGCAGCAGATCGGCCCGCAGGCCCAGCACTCGCGCCTGGTTCGGATCGAAGCAGACCAGCAGCAGATCCCGTCCCTTGAGCAACAGTGCCACGAGTACCGCCACGGAGACGACGATGAGCTGGATGACGTCCTCCCGGGCGATGGCGAGCACATTGCCGAGGATGATCGTGCGCAGGTCGATCTGGCTCGGCCGCAGCGAGATGAGCAGGATGCCTAGCGCGAGAAACGCGGTGAAGACCACCCCGATGACCGCGTCCTCGCGCAAGGGCGTCTTGAGCCGCACGGTGTTCATCGTCCAAGCCGCCAGCAGGCCGGTCGCAAAGGCGCCGAGCGCGAAGGGCAGGCCGGCGTAGTAAGCGAGCGCGACACCCGGCACCACCGCATGCGAGAGGGCATCGCCCATCAACGACCAGCCCTTCAGGGTGACGAAGGCCGAGAGCAGGCCGCAAACGAGGCCGACGAGCGAGCACGTCAGCATGGCCGTCAGCATGAAATCGTAGCGGAACGGCGTCAGCAGCGTTTCCACGGCTCAGTCCTCCTGGGCTCCGTTCTTTGCCGCCCGCGCGGCCCGCTCGCGTTCCTCGCGCTCGCTGACCAGCGCCTCGCGGCCCTGGCGTTCGCGGTATTCGAGATGTCCGCGCTTGCCGAGCACGAGCGGACGTTCGTCGTCGGTCAGCACGGTCACCTGCCGGTCGTCGTGCGCCTCCACGGTCGAGCGGTCGAATTCGAAGGCCCGCAGCGCGCCGCCGAAAGCCTCCGTCAGATTCTCCGGCGTGAAAACCTCGTCAGTGGGCCCGTAGCAGAGGATGGTGCGGTTGATCAGCACGACCTGATCGCAGAACTCCGGCACCGAGCCGAGGTTGTGGGTCGAGACGAGGATGAGGCAGCCTTCCGCGCGCAGTTCACGCAGCAGGGCGATGATCGCCTCCTCGGTCTTCACATCGACGCCGGTGAAGGGCTCGTCGAGCAGGATGATGCGGCTGCTCTGCGCCAGGGCCCGAGCCACGAAGACGCGCTTCTTCTGCCCGCCGGAGAGCTCGCCGATCTGCCGATCACGCAGATCCCAGAGGCCGACGCGGCGCAGACTTTGCTCGACCGCGGCACGGTCCGACGCGCGGGGGATGCGCAGGAAATTCATCCCGCCGTAGCGGCCCATCATGACCACGTCGTGCACGCTAACCGGAAAGGTCCAGTCGACCTCCTCGGCCTGCGGCACGTAGGCCACCCAGCTCTGCTTCTGCGCCTCGCGCACCGGGCGTCCGTTGATGCTGACGCTGCCGTGCGTCGGCGTGAGGAAGCCCATGAGCGATTTGAAGAGCGTGGACTTGCCCGAGCCGTTCACGCCCACCAGCGCACAGATGGTGCCGCCGGAAAGTCGCAGCGAAGCGTCCCGCAGCGCGGTCAGGCCACTGGGGTAGGTGACGGTCACCTGGTTGGCTTCGAGCGTCAGCATGCGGCGGTCAGGGCGGGGTCGTCATTTGGGAAAGAAGCCGTTCACGATCGTCTCCGCGTTGCGCTCGAGCAGCTTGAGGTAGGTGGGCGCCGGCCCGGAGGCCTCGGTCAGGCTGTCCACGTAGAGTAGGCCGCCGAAGCGCGCGCCGGACTCCTTGGCGACCTGGCGGGCCGCTTTGTCGCTGACCGTGCTTTCGGTGAAGAGGACCGGGATCTTGTTCTGCCGCACGATCTCGATCACGCGCTGGACCTGCTGCGGCGTGCCCTGGGCGTCGGCGTTGATCGGCCAGAGATAGGCCTCCTTCAGGCCGTAGTCGCGGCAGAGGTAGGAAAATGCGCCCTCGCTGCTGACCAGCCAGCGCTGGTCGGCGGGAATGCGTTCGAGTTGCGCGCGCACCGGAGCATCCAGCGCCTGGATCTTCGCCTTGTAGGCGTTCGCGTTGGCCGTGTAGCCGGCCTCGTTGGCGGGGTCGAGTTTAACCAGCGCGAGGCGGATGTTCTCCACGTAGCGAACGGCATTGGCCGGCGACATCCAGGCATGCGGATTCGGCTTCCCGGAATACGGCCCCTGCGCGATGCCCATCGGCTCGATGCCTTCCGTGAGAATGGCGCGTGGGACGTTGCGCAGGCTGGCGAAGAACTTCTCGAACCAGACCTCCAGATTGAGCCCGTTCCACAGGACGAGGTCGGCGCGCTGGGCCTTGACGATGTCCTGCGGGGTCGGCTCGTAGCCGTGGATCTCCGCGCCGGGCTTGGTGAGGGAATCCACCTCGGCCAGATCGCCGGCGACGTTCCGCGCCATGTCGGCCAGGATCGTGAACGTGGTGACGACGCGCTTCTTGGGCGCGGCCACGAGCGTCGGCGTGACCAGTGCGAGCAGCGTGGCGGCGAGCGAGAGCAGGCGGAGCTTGGGCATGGTCGGAGGAGGTGGAAACGCCTAGTAGCGGATGGAGAAGCCGGTGAAGAGATTGACGTCGTCGGAGGCCTTGTTCAGGCCGAAGCGCGCGCCGACGTCGAACTGCGAGTTCTTGCCCAGCGCGTAGGTCAGGCCGGCGCTGAAGAAGGCCCGGTAGGTCGACTCCGTGCGGGTCGGGGCCACGCCGACGTACTCGACGTAGCCGTTGAGATCGCCCACCAGCTTGCGCCCGAGCGAGGCGGTGTGGACGAACTCGAAGCCGTAGCGCCGGTTGGAGGCGTCGCGCACGATGTCGCCTTCCGCCATGAAGGAGAGTCCGAAGTCGGCCGGCAATTCGAAGCTGATCGGCAGAATGACGCCGCCCTCGACGCGGCCGTTGCCGAGGCCGCTGCGGGCGGTCGGAATCTTCAGAAACGGGATGATGCCGAAGGCGGTCTTCCCGAAGCCAGGCTCCGGGCCGTCGTTGCCCCAGAAGTTCACCTTCATCCGGAGCGTCAGGTCGCCCTGGCCCCGCAGCGTCTCGGTCGGCAGCCCCGGAGTGCGGGTGCGGGCGATGACGTAAGGCTCGAAGATGAGGTTGAACTCCACCCGGTTGGTCAGGCCGACGCGGAGGTTGAAAGGCGCGATGACCGAGGTGGTGGTACGCACGCCGTCGCTGTCGCGGTTGCGGGTGTAGTCGAGGAAACTGAGCTCCAACTGGTAGTGCCCGGCATCGACCGTCACCGCGCCCTCGGTCGTGTCCGGCCGGTCGGTGCTCAGGTCGCGCAACAGGGCGGTCGGCGTGGGGTTGAAGAGGGTGTAGCCGGCCTTGGAAGGTGACGCCTTCTCGGCGTCGGCGGCGGAGGGTTCGCCGGCCGCGAGCAGCGCGGGCAGGCACGAGAGCAGGGCGAGGTGACGCAGCATCGCCCGGAGGTAACATGCAAAAATGTTGTGAGTAACTAACTTTTTCAGCGTGGTAAATTTTCATTCGAAGACTGGAACAGATTCGCTATCCTGGCCGATGCCCGCCCCTCGCGCCCGTCACGCCTCGGAATCGAGCGAGGACCACCTGGAGCGCATTCACGAGCTGATGGAAGAGAAGGGCTTCGCCCGGGTGAGCGACTTGGCCGAGCGCCTCGGGGTGGCTCGGGCGAGCGTCACCAACATGATCCAACGGCTGGCCGAGCGCGGGTTGGTGAACTACGAGCGCTACCGGGGCTTCACGCTGACCGACGAGGGGCGCGCCGTGGCCCAGGCCATCAAGGAGCGGCACCAGGTGTTGAGCGAGTTCTTCCTGTTGCTCGGGCTCGAGCCACGGGTGGTGCAGGCCGAGGTGGAGGAAATCGAGCATCACCTCAAGCCGGCCACACTCGGGGCGCTCAAGCGCCTCTGCGAGCATTGGCGCGCCCAGCCGGCGGCGCATCGTCGGTATCTGGCCCACGAGAGTCGGCCGCAACCGGTTCGGAAGCGGACGGCGGGGCGGCGCTGAGCCGGCCGCTCAGCGCGCGCTGCTGAGCAGCGCGGCCGAGATGACCGCCACGAGCGAACCGAGGAGCGAACGCCCGCTCGGCCGCTCGCCCTCCATGAACCAGGCGAGGGGGATGACCGCGATCGGCGTCAGCGCCATGATCGGCAGCACCACCGCGGAGGGCGCGGCGATCAGGGCCCACTGGTAGCAGGCCACGCCGAAGACCGGACCGCCGAGCGCATTGAGGGTCACGAACGCAGCGGCGGCCGGCGTCCAGGGCTGACGAGCCTGATGCGCGCCGCGGGCCCGGAAGTAGAGCTCGATGAGCGTGATCAGGACGATGCCCGCGACGATGCGCTGCCAGGCGGCGGTCGCGCCGTCGAGCGTCGGCTCGCCCGCCGCCTGAGCGGCCAGGATGGCTTTGCGGCTGAAGATCACGCCGCCGGCCTGGCCGCAGGCGGCGAGGAAGCCGAGAAAGATGCCCAGCCGCCGTTGCGCCGGAGAGACCGGCGGGAGCGAGAGACGGGTGTTGCTCGGCGCCAGCGCCAATGCCACGCCGGCGATTATGCCGCCGCCGCAGCCGAGTTGGAGAGCGGTCGGGGCGATGCCGACCCAACCCCACTCGACGAGAATGGCGAGCGGCGCGGCCAGGCATTGGATCATGAGCGAAGCGAGTCGCGTGCCGATGCGCGGAAAGGCCGCGAAGAGCGCCATGTCGCCGAGTCCGAAGCCCACGAAGCCGCTGGCCAGGTACCAGCCGAGGCCGGCTCCGCCAAGTCCGCCGCCTGCGGTGTGCGCCCAGAGGCCGAGCAGCACGGCGGCGACCCACAGGCGCGAGAGATTGGCGCGATGCACCCCGACCAGCAGCGTCGACCGCGTGGCGAAGACGCCGGCGCAGGCGAAGCAGAAAACCGTGAGAAAGGCGGGCAGCAAGGTCGGCAAGGGGCTGACTCAGCGGCCGTCGAAGGCCATGAGCAGGCCGTCGATCATGGCATCGACCGCCTCCTTCAGCTTCTTCTCCTTGGTCAGGGCCTGGGCGGGCTCGAGGAACCGCTGCTTGCGGGCGTGGAGCTCATTCTTGATGAACGCCTCGACATTCTCGATCGGCTGGCCGCCGTTGAGCGCCGGGAGTTGCTCGCGTCCGATCCACAGCCGCCATTTGTCCTCGGCCGCGAAGTACGCAGCCAGCGCTCCGCGGTGCTCGCCGGCCCCGACCTCGGCTGCCAGCTTGTCGAGCGCGACCGCGTCGGATTTCTCCGAGCCGAAGATCCGCACCACCACCCGAATGCGCCGGAAGCGCTCGTAGTTGTGCAGCTTGTGGTTGAAATTCCGCACCCGGAAATCCGGCAACGTGCCGGTGCCGTCGGTCAGGTAGAAGCCCTTGCTTTTCTCCGCCTTGCCGGTTTTGAGGTCCTCCTCCTTCGGCGCTTTCACCGGCTGCAGATAGCGGCTCCACGGGGCCGGCAGCTGGGGCGATGAGATCAGGGCGGCGCGCTTCTCGTAGATGGCGAAGGCGATGGGGGTGGCCTCGAACTTCTTCGCCGCGTCGCCCACGCGTTGGATCTCGACGCGTTCGATCTTGTCGCCCTGGGCGATCTTGTCGACCACCTCCATCCCCCGCACGACCCGGCCGAAGACGGAGTGCAGGTAATCGAGCCGGAAGACATCGCGGTGGGTGATGAAGAATTGGCTGCCGTTCGTCAGCGGGCCGTCGTTGGCCATCGAGAGCGCGCCGCGGGCATGACGCAGGCTCGGCACCAGTTCGTCGTCGAATTCCCAGCCCGGACCACCATCGTTTTCGCCGGTCGGATCGTTCAGCGGATCGCCGCCCTGGATGACGAAATTCGGCACCACGCGGTTGAAGCTCAGGCCGTCGAAGAAGCGCGGCCCCCGCGCATTTTTCTTCGCTGGCAGCGTGCCTTCGGCCAAGCCGACGAAGTTCACCACGGTCAGCGGCGTCTCCTTGTAGTGCAGTTCGCAGACGATTTCTCCCTTGGGCGTGTGGAACGTGGCATAGAGCCCCGGCGGCAACTCAGCGGCGGGGAGCAGGCCCGCGAAGAGGCTGGCGGCGAAGGTGACGAGCAGGCGGCGCATGGCGGCCGACGATCAGGGACGATTCGCCCACGAACAAGATGGAATGGCGGTGCGCTTGCTTGATCGCCCCAGCATCCTCCCCCAATCTCGGGCCTGATGACCCGCCTGCTCGCCCTCCTCCTGGTCGCCCTCTGCGCCCTGCCCGCCTGCGCCCGGAAGTCGGACGGGCGCACTCGAGTGGTCATTTGGCACGAAAAAAACGGCGTCGCGCGCACGGTCTTCGAGCAGATGCTGGCAAAGTACAACGCGGCGCACCCCGATCGGGTAGTCGAGGCGCTGTACCGCGAACCGGAGGAACTGCGTAATCTCTACATTGTCGCCTCGGTGGCCGGGCAAGGGCCCGATCTGATCTGCGGCGCATCGGACAATGTGGGCGTCTTCTACACGACGAAAACCGTCCGCCCGCTGGACGGCCTGCTCCGACCCGAGCTCCGCGCGCAGTTCATCGAGGAGGCCTTTGTGAAATACGAAGGCCAGACGTGGGTGCTGGCCGATCAGATCGGCAACCACCTCGCGCTCGTCTACGACCGCCAAAAGGTGCCGCAGCCCCCGCAAACCTTTTCGGAGCTGATCGCGTTGGGGAAGTCGCTCACGGTCGACCGCAACGGCGACGGCAAGCCCGACGAGTACGCGCTGACGTGGAACTATCGCGAGCCGTTCTTTTTCGTGCCGTTCCTGACTTCGTTCGGCGGCTGGATCATGGATGATCAGGGTAGGCCGACGCTCGACAACGAGGCCACCGCCGCGGCGCTGCAGTTCATCCTCGATCTGCGCGACAAGCACGGGATCATTCCCAAGGAGGGCGACTACGAAATCGCCGACATGCTCTTCAAGGAGCGGCGCACGGCCATGATCATCAATGGTCCTTGGTCTTGGCCCAACTACGATGTGCCCGCGCGCTCGCTGATCGGCACCCTGCCCAAAAACGACCAGACGGGCCTGCCGGCGGTGCCCATGTATTCTCCCAAGGGCTTCGCCGTGAACGCCTCGGTGCCGGACTCCAAGCTGCCGCTCGTGCTGGAGGTGCTCGAATACGTGACGGGCCGCGAGATGCAGCAGCGCAATGCGGACGACCTCCTCGTCACTCCGACGCATCGCGAGGTCATCGCTTCGCCCAGTGTGCAGAACAACGTCGTTCTCCAGGCCTCCATGGCGCAGATCCGCCAAGCCCGGCCGATGCCGATCCGCCCGGAGATGCGGCAGATCTGGGACGGAATGCGCGGCCCCTACCAGCTCATCATGTCCGGCAGCGTGAGCGCGCGGGAAGGTGCGAAGCAGATGCAGGCCGAATGCGAACGGTTGATCCGCGACGCGCAGCTCTAGCGCTGGCACCCGGCAGGGGGGTGCGCTGCCCGCGCGCGAATTTCAAAACCGCCCTTGGCTTGCCGCCGCCAATGCACTAAACGGCGCTGGTGACTCGGTGTATTTTCCCCCTTTGCGCCCTCGTGGCTTGGCTGCTCGCGCTCACGCCGGTGGCGGCGCAGACGGTCGGTTTTTTGGATTCCAGCTACGATCCGCGGACCGGCCCCGATGGGACGGTCCTGGGTGCGGCGCTCGAGGGCACTACGAACCGGCTGCTAATCGGGGGCGATTTCGACAACTTTGGCACCCTGCCGCGCGCCGCGGTCACGGTGCTGCGGGCAAACGGGCTGGTGGATGCGGCCTTCGACCCCGGTTCCGGCGTCAATTCTCCGAGCAGCATCGATGCTCCCAGCCCGGGACGGATCGATGAGCTCTCGCGACCCGGCTCGAAGCGCTCGGTGCAGGCGGGAGCTTTTGCCCCCGACGGGAAGATCGTGCTGGGCGGTAATTTTCTGCACTACGACAACGTCCCGGTCACCCATCTCGTGCGGCTGAATGCGGACGGCTCCCTCGATCTCACTTTCCGGCCCGACCCGGTCATCCCGGTCGACAGCCAGGTGATCTTTCCCAACATCCCGGCTCCGGGCGGTTCGACCACGATCGAGACCACCACGAACGTCGAGTCGGTACTCGTGGCCGCGGATCTCTCGGTCTACGTGGCCTACCGTGTCTTCCGGAAGACGACCGTCGTGATTCCCTCCCCCTCGAGCACGACGGTCACCGAGGAGATCTTTTCAGATTTCATCCATTTCGAGCGCGATGGCGCGTTGGATCCGCTGTTTCGCGTGGTCATCGACGGCAACATCCCGCTGATCTACCGGGCCGGCATCCAGCCCGACGGCAAGCTGCTGATTTCCGGGAGGTTCATCAACGTGAACGGCTTCCCGCGGCCGGGCATCGCCCGGTTGAATGCCGACGGGACGATCGACGGCAGCTTCAGCCCGACCACGGGTGTTCTCCCCGAGTTGATCTACAATTTCGTCCGCCAGCCCGACGGCAAATTCATCGTCGTCGGTGACTTCAGTTCCTTCGACAGCGCGCTCCGTCGGCGCATCGCGCGCATCTTTCCAGACGGAACCGTGGACCCGACCTACGATCCCGGTTTCGCGGCCAACGGGGCCATCCGCCAGGTGGCGGTCGTGCCCTCGACCGGCAAAGTCGTCTTCGCGGGCGATTTCACGCTCTTCGACGGCCTGGCTCGCCCGGGTTTTGCCCGGACCGATGCCGGCGGGAAGATCGACACCATCTTCAACTCGGCGGGCGAGTTGTCCGGCCGGAATTTCGCGATCAACGCCATCCTTCCGCAGAGTGACGGCAAGGTCGTGGTGGCCGGAGACTTCCGCCAATACGGCTCCGTGGCGCGCAACCGCATCCTGCGCCTGACCGCAGACCCCGTCTCCGGCGGTGGAGGGGGCAGCAGCGGCGGCACGAATTCGACGGCCCGTCTCTCGAACGTCTCGACCCGCGGCTTCGTGGGAACTGGGGACAGCGCCCTGATCGGCGGGTTCCTCGTCACTTCCTCGACCAAACGCGTTCTGATTCGCTCGATGGGGCCCACGCTCACGTCCTTCGGGGTGAGCAACGCCCTTTCCGACCCCACCCTCGAGCTCCGGGACGCTTTCGGGACCCTGGTGGCGCAGAACAATAACTGGCAGGCGGGGACGGATGGCGGGGCGGCCGTGCGCGATGCCGGGCTGGCTCCGGCCGACCCCCGGGAAGCCGCGTTGGTCGCCGATCTGGCGCCCGGCATCTACACGGTGGTGGTCCGCGGGTCCGGAAATACGACCGGCGTAGCGCTTTTCGAAGCGTACGATGTCGACGGCTTGGTGGCCAACCGCCTCTCCAATCTCAGCACCCGGGGACAGGTGCTGACCAACGACCGCGTTTTGATCGGCGGATTTGCGGTCACCGCGGACACCGGTACCGACAATCGACGCGTCCTGATCCGGGGCATGGGTCCGACCCTCGCTTCCTACGGAGTCAGTGGCACGCTCAGCGACCCCGTCTTGGAGATTTACGACTCGGCCGGAAATCTGATCGGGCGGAACGACAACTGGCAGGATAGCCAGCGGGCCGATATCGTTGCGACCGGATTTCAGCCGCAGGACAGCCGGGAGGCTGCCGTCCTTCTGCTGCTGCCCTCCGGGAACTATACCGCTGTCCTGCGGGGCGTCAGCGGCAGCACCGGGGTCGGACTGGTGGAGGTCTACGAAGTCCGCTGAGCCACCCGGACAGGTGGCTTGGCCACGGCGAACCTTGGTGCAGGCGAGGTTCCTTCCGGAGCGATTTCCTGCGCCTCGGCGGCCGGTGTTCCACCGGCCCGGACGAGGGATTCTACTCTGAAGCGGACAGGTTGGCTGTAGCAGCAGGACCGCAGAGTTCACGGGGCGTTCAATCTTTTTCCTGCTCGAATGAAAAAATTTCTAGACATCCCCCCGCAAAGCCTGCTCCTTGTGGGCGAAATTGATTGAACGTTTCGTGCCCAAATGGGTCGCGGGGCGCGCCGTCGGTTTTCACCTCAAACCAAAACCCTAAGCCAATCCATGATTACAAAGAACACTGGCGCTCTGGGCAACGGCCGATTCGGTCGTTCCCTCGCCACTCTTTCGGCCCTCACGGTGGCCGCTGGCGCTGCGTTCGCGCAGGACGCCGAGCCGCAGCGCGTGGTCGTGACTGGAACGTACATTCCGACTGCTGAGTCGGAAGGTCCGCTCCCGGTTACTGTCTACAGCGCGTCCGTCCTCCAGAAAATCGGTGCCAACACCCCGGTCGAAGGTCTGCGCCAGCTGCCGTCGTTCGTCGGCAACACTGCCACGGAGAATGACTCCAACGGCGGTGACGGCTCGGCCTTCGTGGCCATCCGCGGCCTCGGCCCGGCCAACACGCTGACCCTCATCAATGGTCGTCGCGCGTTCGGCTTCGCCAACGTCAACGCCATTCCGATCGGTGCCCTCGATCGCTCGGAAATCCTCAAGGATGGCGCAGGCGCCATTTACGGTTCCGACGCCGTCGCCGGTGTCGTGAACTTCATCCTGATCAACGGCCCGGGCTCGACCCCGCTGAACGGCGTTGAGATCGACCTCCTCTACGGCAACACCACGGACAAGGACGCTCGCGTCATCCAGGGTTACATCCGTGGCGGCTTCTCGAACGACAAGCTGTCGATCGCCTTCGCGGCTGAGTACTATGATCGCAACGCGATCTTCTCGCGCGACCGCTCGATCTCGGCCTCGTCGGACCGCCGCTTCCTCGGTGGTAACAACGGTGGTTCGGGCACCTTCCCGGGTCGTGTGACCCTGGGCGGCGTGGCTCGCATCCTGGTCGACCAGTCGGTCGCCTCGCCGCAGAATGCGGCGGCTTACCGCGCCTACGGTGGTGCGAACAGCCCTGATCCGTTCAACTTCCGTGCCTTCACCCCGGCCATCCCGGCCCAGGAGAAGTACATGTACTACATCACGGGTCAGTACAACATCTTCGGCAAGGCCATGACCGCCTACGCCGACGTGATGTACGCCAAGACGAAGCAGGACAACGGTCTGGCCCCGGCGCCCTTCGCGCTCGGCCGCGCTGCCATCCTGGCGAGTCCCTACAACCCGTTTGTGGCCACGACGCCGACCAGCAATCCGAACCGCATCAGCGGCCTGTCCTATCGTCTGACCGACGAGCTCGGCCTGCGTAAGTCCTTCTACGACTACGACTACTGGCGCTATACCTTCGGTCTGCGCGGTGAGTTTGTCTTCAAGGGCAATCCGTTCATCGACTTCCTCGGTTATGACGGCGGCTTCGTTTACGAGCGCCTCGACCAGCTCCGCATCGATTCCGGTGACGCTCAGCGTAACCTGATCGAGGCCGAGATCGCGGCCGGTAACTTCAACCCGTTCCGCGGCCAGTTCGCGCCGACCTCGGGCACCTCGAACACCTTCAATCCTGTCACGGGCGCCGTCACCGGCACTCGTTCCTGGGACAACGTGGCGGCCGCTCAGCGCTCGTCCTACGTGGGTCGTTCGTTCTTCTACTCGCACGACTTCCTGATCGATGCGCGTCTGTTCGGTAACCTGTTCCCGACGCTGCCGCAGGGCGGTATCGGCTTCAACATCGGTACCGAGTTCCGCCAGACTCGCACGACTCAGCTCCCGGACTCCGTCCAGGCGCAGGGTAATCAGCTGGGCTTCAATGCCTCGCCGAACACCAAGTACAAGCAGGAGGTGAAGTCGTTCTTCGCCGAGGTCAGCGTGCCGATCATCACTCAGAAGATGAAGGTTCCCTTCATCCAGAGCTTCGATTTCAGCGCGGCCATCCGCTATGAGCAGTTCGAGAACTTCGACCAGAAGCCCGATCCTTCGAACGTCGCCCGTGGGAATCCCACCCGCGCCAAGTTCGATTCCGGTGTGAAGCCCCGCTTCACGGTCCGCTATCAGCCGATCAACGACCTGACCCTCCGTGGTTCCTACGGCGAGTCGTTCCGCGCTCCGGGTCCCGTGGCGCTGTTCGACCCGATCGGCGACAACTTCCCGAACATCTCCGATCCGTTCCGCCAGACCTTTACGCAGCCCCCGGGCGGTGTGAAGCAGGGTGGCAACGTGCTCCTCACGCCTGAGGAGTCGAAGAGCTGGACGGCCGGTCTCGTCTTCACCCCGCGTTGGGTGAAGGGCCTGACCCTGACGGTCGACTACTACCAGGTCCGCACCCTCGGTGTGTTCCTCGGCGGTGCCGACTTCGCTCAGCTCGCTGCCTCGATCAACGGCAACAGCCTCCGCGCTGGCGCCGCCTTCCCTGGCACCTTCGGCTACGTGGTCGACCCGAACAACCCCGAGGGTACGCCCCCGGCCGGTCGCTTCGTCGGTCGTAATCCGCTCGTCGGCAACGGCGGTGGCGAAATCTTCACGATCTACGCGAACACGGCTAACGCCGCCAAGCGCTTCGTGCAGGGCATCGACACGACCCTCACCTATCAGCTCCCGTGGAATCAGTATGGCCAGTTCACGGCCTCGCTGGGCGCCAACTACTTCCTCTCGTGGAAGGCGGAAGCCATTCCTGGTGTCGGCACGACCGACTTCCTGGGTGACTTCAACGGCTCCCTGCCGCTGGCTCCTGGTGGTATCCCGCGCCTGAAGGGCTTCTTCCGTCTGGAATACGCCTGGAAGGGCTGGGAGTGGGTTGGCACGATCAACTACATCGGTGGCTACAACGACGACTCCTCGGCCCTCCTGGCCGCGAACGTCATCGGCGGTGGCGACACGACCCCCGTGTACGACCTCTACCGCAAGGTTCCGTCCTACGTGACCTTCGACTCGCAGCTGTCCTACGAGTTCAAGAAGCCGAAGGCTGACGCCGCCAAGGAAATCGTCGACGGCAAGGGTGTCCGCACCCAGGTCGCGGCCGACAACTCCGGCTCGTTCGCCCAGAAGCTGCTCTGGGGCACGAAGATCAAGGTTGGCGTGGTCAACATGTTTGACCGTTCGCCGCCCGTCGTCCTCGGCGCCTTCAACGACAACTACGACACTTCGAACTACTCGATCCGTAACCGCTACTGGTACATCGGCATCAACAAGAAGTTCTAAGCTGACCTAGTCAAAGTCTCCCAGGCCGCCGGGCTCCCGCCCGGCGGCCTTTTTTTTGCCCGAACCCGCTCGCCAGAGTCCCCAAGGGTGAGTAGAACCGACCCCCACATGCTCGCTCCGACCCAGCCCCGTGCCGCCCTGAACTTCTGGCAGATCTTCAACATGAGCTTCGGATTCTTCGGGATCCAGTTCGGTTGGGGCCTGCAGATGGGAAACATGTCGGCCATCTACGAATACCTCGGTGCAAAGGAGAGCGAGCTTCCGCTCCTTTGGCTCGCCGCGCCCCTGACCGGGCTGATCGTGCAGCCCATCATTGGCCACATGAGCGACCGGACTTGGGGACCGCTGGGTCGCCGTCGTCCCTACTTCCTGGTCGGCGCGCTCCTGGCGTCGCTCGCGCTCCTGGCCATGCCACACTCCGGCACGCTTTGGATGGCCGCCGGCTTGCTGTGGGTCCTCGACGCCTCCGTCAACATCACCATGGAGCCGTTCCGGGCGTTCGTGGCCGATCTGCTGCCGGAACGTCAGCGCACCGTGGGCTTCGCCATGCAGTCGGTCTTCATCGGAGCCGGCGCGGTCATTGCCTCCAAGCTGCCGGAGTGGCTGCATCAACCGTTCGGCATTGCCAATCAGCCGACTGGGACACACCCGATCCCCCAGACGGTGACCGTCGCCTTCACGGTGGGAGCGGCGGTCTTCCTCGTCGCCGTGCTCTGGACGGTTTTCAGCACGAAAGAACATCCCCCTGAGAATCTCGAGGAGTTGCGGGCCAAGAAGGCGGAAGGCTGGGGCGAGATTTTCTCTGCCTTCGCGCAGATGCCGGCCCGCATGAAGCAGCTGGCCGCCGTTCAGTTCTTCACCTGGATGGGCCTTTTCTGCATGTGGATCTTCTTCTCCGTCGCTGTGGCCCGCAACATCATGGGCGCGACCGACACGAAGTCCGAGTTGTACCAGCGAGGCATCGATCTGGCGAATTCCTGCTTTGCCACCTATAACCTGACCGCCTTTTTCGCGGCCATGGCCTTTCTTTGGCTCGGAAGAGTCGTCAGTGCTCGGACGATTCACTTCGTGTCCCTCGTGCTGGGCGGCCTGGGACTCGCCTCCGTGGGAGTCATCCGTGATCCCGCGCTCCTGCAACTTGCCTTCGTGGGGGTGGGAATCGCCTGGGCCTCCATCCTTTCGATGCCGTATGCGATGCTCTCCTCGGCCCTGCCGCCGGCCCGGATGGGCGTCTACATGGGCATTTTCAACTTCTTCATCGTCATTCCCCAGATTCTGGTCGCCATCGTCCTCAGTCGGGTGATGGACCAATATCCGAGTGTGGACCGTCTGACGGCCGTGGTCATCGGCGGCGTGGCCATGTTGATCGCCGCGGCCTGTACCTGGTTGGTGCGGGACGACGAACCCACCGTCACGGAGTAGGTTCGCCGAATTTCGGGTTTCATCCGCGCGGGATTCGGATTTGGTGCCCCTGCGCGTGAGTTCTCCAGCCCCAGCCCCCAGCCGCGACGGAATGCGTCGGCGCCGCAGCGGACACCGCGCGGGTCTGGTGCTGGGTGCAGCCGCTTTGCCGATCGTCGCAGTCCTGCTGGGCGGCGCGACGCAACCCTGGACTCAGGGTATCGTGCTTGCCGGGCTTGGGCTTCTGGTCCTGCTGGCCCCTCCGCGGAGCCAACTTGGCGGAGCACTGACGGGGACATTTCTGATCCTGGCGCTGCTCCCTGGCCTGGCCTTTCTTCCCGCCCGCTGGTTCGGAGAAATCGGCTGGCGGCGCCTGTTGACGGAGGAACTCGGGCTGGTGATCAGCGACCGTCTGACGCCGCAGCCCTGGCTCACCCTGGACGCGTGGATCCTCTGGGGTGCGGGTCTGACGTGGCTGTACTGGCTCCTGACGGTGCGGTGGACGAACATCGAGCGCGCCCGGCTCGCGCGCTGGTTGGCACTCGGAGTGGTCTTGGTGGCGGCCCTGTGTCTCGCGTTCCGGGCGACCGGGTACGTCCCTCGCATCTGGGAGGCGGAACGCGGCTTCGGCCCCTTTCCGAACCGCAACCAAACGGGGAACTTTTTCGCGCTGGGAGCGCTTCTTCTCCTCGCCCGGGCCCACTTGGATTTCCGACGCAGGGCCAAACCCTGGGTGGGGCTTGGCTGGATCGCAGGCTGGCTGCTCGTGGCAGGGGCGGTGTTCCAGTCCAACTCCCGGGCCGGCGTCCTGTTGCTCTTTGGCGGGGCGGCGGTGTATCTGGCCGGCATCGCCTGGCTCGGAGCGCGACAGGCGCATCATTTGGAATCGGAAGGTCAGGCCGACGAGGAAGACGAGGAGGAATCCGAACCAGACGAGGTCGACCAGGAGGCCCGCCAGCGCCGGGAACAGATGGTGCGCACCCTCGCCTTGGGCGCCACCTTGCTGCTGGTGGGCGCGAGCGCGTTCTTTTTGGTCGGGGGCGATACCCTGCAGCGTTTCCGTAGCAAGGCCGATCCTCTGACCGGAGAGAATCCCAATGACCTTCGTTTCCGGCTGCTGATCCAAGGGGATGCGCTCGATCTGGGCGCCGCCAGCGCGTGGCCGGGTACCGGCCTTGGGAACATGTCGGCGCTGCTGACGCTCTACCGGAACCGCGCCGCCCTGCCGGCCAGAGGGATCCATCCGGAAAGCGACTGGGTCTGGCTGCGGGTGGAGTTGGGTTGGTTGGGGGTCGCGGTCGTGCTGATCGGCACGGGCTTGATCCTTCGACGCATCTTCCCCCTCCGGCGGGGAGGTGTGGAGCCCATCCGGCTTGCTGGGCTGGTCGCGCTTGCCGGGTTGGCCCTGCACGGTCTGGTGGATGTCTCGGGGCACCGCGTCGGGTCCGCCTTCTCCGCGCTGGCGATCATCGCACTCGCGGTGCCGGCTGCGCCCGTCGCCGGGCGGTTCCTGCGCCTCCCGCTGCTGGGGCTGGGCGGTCTGTTCGCTGCCCTCGGCGTGATCTGGTCGCTGGCCGTCTGGGAGCGCAGCGACTATCCCGGGACGATCGGCGCGCAGAATCACCTCGCTCTCGCCTACGAGGCCGTGCCGCGGGGACAGCCGACTCTGGCGGTGGAACACGTGACCCGGGCTCTGCGCTGGGCGCCGCTCGACCATTATGGCTACCTGGTGCGGGCGGAACTCGGCGCCGCTCTGCGTCTGTCGACCATGGCAGTGGAAGACGATTTCGCCCGCGCTTCCGGGCTCGAACGACAGTCCCCCATCCCGCCGCTGCGGGAGGCCCAGGCCTGGTTGAAATGGCAGCCGGTCCGCTCGATCAAGGCCCTGGCGGAGGCCTGCGCGCGCTCTCCTCGCCAGGAGCGGGAATTCCTGCACAGCCTCCTGGGGCAGATGAACTCGATCCGCGACGATGGATTTCGGCAGGTCCTGCGTGGCTGGATGCGCGAAGATGCAAATCGATTGCTCGCCTTTTTGCAATGGGGCCATCCCGAAGAGGTGAAGGAAGAAGTGCGCCTGGTGTTGGAGGCGGACCCGGCGCTGCGGGGATTTAGTCGCCCGCAGTTGGTGGAGCTGTTTTCCGCCTGGTCCCGGCACGGCGATGCGCTGGCGCTTCTCCGGGCCTTCGATCAGCGCCCCGAGTGGCAGACCATCGCTTGGGAAAGCTGGGCGACGGCCGCCGCCCGGGCGGGCGAATCGCGGCGCGCGTGTGAGATTGCCCTGCGCTTCGCTCCCGCGCCGCCCCTGCCCGAAGTGGCCTCCGACGAATCGATTCCCCACCTCGAACGCGAGGTGGTCCGCCAGCCGGACCAGGTCGTGCGGGTCTACCAGCTTTTCCAAGCCCTGTTGAAGGCCGGCCGGCCCGGTGACGCCGTGCAGGTGATCGCCCGGGTGACGGCCCAGACCAAGGTGCCCGCCTACATGCATTACGTGGAAGCCGGAGCCCGCGCCCAGCACGGCGATTTCGAGCGCGCGTGGGAATGCTGGCAGCGCTATTTCGCCGCCCTTCGCCCGAGTTGAAGCTGTCTCGTGAACGCACTCGTCTGGCCGGCCAGCCTCGCCGCTTTCCTGCTCCTCTGGGCCGCTGGCGTCCGGCAGTGGTACGTCGAATGGGAGTTCAATCCTCTCTACAGCTACGGCTGGGCCGTCCCGGCGCTCATCGCCTGGCTGGCCTGGCGTGAACTCGAACACCTTCCACCTCCGGGGGCCGCGCGGCGATCCTGGGCTGCGGTCGGCCTGCTGGGGGCGGCGTCTCTGCTTCCGCTGCGCCTCGTACTCGAGGCGAATCCGGACTGGCGGCTGCTCTCGTTTCTGCTCGCGGTGCTGGTGGTGGGGATCAGTCTGACGCTGACGGATCGGATCGGCGGGGCTCCCTACGTGCGGGCCTTTACCCCCATCTTCGGGCTCATCTTCTTCGCCCTGCCCTGGCCGCAGAGCTGGGAGTACGCCGTCGTTCAGCGCCTGACCGGCGCACTGACCGCTCTCACGGTCGAGTTCCTCAACCTCTTCGGACTGGCGGCCGTGCAGCGCGGGAATGTGATCGAGGTGGCCACGGGTTTGGTGGGGGTCAGCGATGCCTGCAGCGGGATTCGGTCGCTGCAAGCCACGCTGATGCTAGCGGCCTTTCTCGGTCAGCTGTTTCGTCTGTCCTGGCCGCGCCGTCTCCTCCTCTTCCCGGTTGGCTTTGCCGTCGCGGCGGTGACGAACGTAGTGCGGACACTTTTCCTCTCGGTGCTGGCCGCCCGGCGGGGGTCGATCGATGCCTGGCACGATCCCGCCGGATTCATGATCCTCGGCGTCTGTTTCGTGGTGCTCTGGTGGATTGGTTCACGCTGGCGTCAGGATTCGTCCGAGCCGTCGAAAACGCTGACGCCCGCCGGGCTGCCCCTCCGCTGGACCCTGCCACTGATTGGCTGGGTGCTGGGTGTGGAATTAGGCAATGCCGCCTGGTATCGCTGGCACGAACGGGAGGTCGCGATTCGCGGCGACCTCCTCTGGCGTTTCGAGTATCCGACGCAGGCCCCGGGTTTCGCCGAGGAGAAGATCCCCGACGACGAGCGCACCATCCTCCGGGCCAATGCCCAGCGCGCCGCGCGCTGGGAGGATGAGAGCGGGGTGGAGATCATGGCGGTCACTCTCCGGTGGGAGGCGAGTCGTGCCGCCGCCCAGTTGGCCCACCAGCACACCCCCGAGGTTTGCCACACCGCGAATGGGCACCTTTTCGCGGGCCATCTCGGCATCGTGCGCCTGCCAGTGCCCAGCCTGGGCGGGCTCAGTCTTCCCTTCGCGCGATATGTATTCATGGCAGAGCAGCGCCGCTTGTTCGTCTTCCGCTGCCTGACCGAGGACGGGACCCGCGCCGAGGCCCCGATCCGAGGGGCGGACTATGGCATCGGCGCCCGCCTCCGTGCAGCGCTGGAAGGCCGCCGCAACCTCGGCCAGCGCTCGCTCGAACTGACGGCCTCCGCACCTGGCCTCGACGAAGAGGCCGCGCTGGCCGTGGTCAGTCAGGTGGTGGCCCGGGGCGTGCAGCCCGATCGCCCCAAGTGACGCTCAGACGAGCTCGCTTAGCGGCGAATCAAGTTCGGAGCCTGCGCCCGCAGTGCGGCAGCGGCTTCCTCATAGGAGCGCGCACCGGCGATACTGATTTCCAAGGTGCGCTGTTCGGGGTCGCGCAGGCCCTTGGCCACGAACTCGAAGCGGCGCCGAAAGGTGGGCATCAAGGGCGCGTCCGGATCGGGATCGAAACGGGGATCGGTCCGATCCTCCCACAGGCAGTAGAAGACGTAGAGGTCCGTCGCGCCTCTGGCACCCGGCGGGGGATCGAAAGCGTACGTCTTGAAGGCGAGATCGAGGCCGTTCGCCGGGACGCGCGTGACGCCGAGATCGGCACGCAGCCGTCGCCCTGCTGCCGCAAAGCAGATGTCGGGTCGATGCACCCGCGAGATCCGTGCGATCGGCCGGCCGCTGCGCCAGCGCGCATAGGCCGCGGACCATTTACAGTCCGCGGCGTCCAGCCACGCCGCCGCCTTGTTTTCATCCGCGCTCAGGAGCATCAGCACCCGGTCCGGAATGCGCACGTCGGCGAAGTTCTTGGCCGACTCCGGCCAAGCCACCGTCCACCCCGGATTCTGCTTCGCCTGACGCTCGTGATAGCGGTACCAGCCTTCCGTCCCCAACTCCACGGCGACCAGCCAGCCTACGACCGCGGCGCAAACCGCAACCTGTGGAGTTTGCAGGTGCAGCAATGCCGGCTTGAGCGGCTTCTTCGGGGCGGGTGCCTCCTCCTCGTCTGGGATCGAGGGTGCCAGGAAGGCCGCGGCGAACCAAAGCACCACCAGGCACAGCACCAGCTCGACCACTCCCGCCGTGTCGTGCCATTTGTCGGCGAGCGCGGCCCCACCCTTGGCCTGCGCGTAGGCGAGGAAGAAGGCCCGGCCAAGATTGGCCCCCAACGCGGTGACCACGCCGGTCACGAGCAGGATCAGGCCACGGCCTATCCCCAACTGTCGGAGCAGGCTCAGGAAAACTGCCACCGCCACGCAGGCCTGGAGCGAGCGCACGCCGCTGCAGGCTTCGTCGATCCCGACCGTGCCGGCCGCAACCTCGATGAGATTTCCCTTCTGCACCGCGGCGATGCCAAAATCGTTCAGCAGCTCCACCGTCAGCGAGGAAACCTTCGTCATCAGCGTCTGCGTGGCGAAGTACTCGATCTTGGCCGGCCAGGGGACCGCCAACGGGAAGAGGGCAAAGGCAGGCGCGAAATGCCTCAGCCAGGCGGTGCCGCCGATCCACCAGAGTGCGGCACCGGTGGCCAGAGCGGTCAGGCCGAGATGCAGCCACGCGATGAGCCGCCAGTCGCCGTTGGCCTCCTGCAGCAATCGCACCGGCAGCACCAGCAGCAGGGCCGAGGCCAGCACGACCAGCGCCGCGGTGCGCGGGGGCGTGGGCGGCGGCGGCGGCGCCGGGGAATCGCTACGGCGTCGGCGGCCTGGTTGGGCGGGCGGAGGCAGGGGCCGCGTTTGCCAATCCCGCACGAGGAAATAGAGCGCGAGAAGAGGGACGAAGATTCCGTAACTGTACGGGCTGGAGGCAGTCCACTCATTCCGCAACTCGAGGATGATGACCAGCCAGAGGGCACCGAGGGCGGCGAAGGCCCACCACCAAGCCCGCGGCAGCGGCCCGGTGGACGGAGCGGCCACGGTGGCTTCGGACGTTTCGGCGGCGGGCGGAACCACGCGCACTAGATAGCGAGCGGGCGCGGGGGCGCAAAGCGGCGTTGCGAAGGTGACTTCCCGTCGGCCCGGACCTGCGCATCTTCTCGCCGTGGAAACTCCGTCCGTCGCGCCCACACGTCGCCGCCGTCGCCGCATGGCCTCGTTTGCCCGGACGGTCCTGCGGCGCGAGCGCCGCTTCTGGCGTCTGCTGCTGGTGCTGCTCGTCCTGGCGACGGTTGTCGGAGTCGTCTGGGCGAGCTGGAGCTGGATTCAGGCCCGCCGCCACGCTCGCTGGGCCAAGTTTGCCGCCGCGGAACTCGCCGCTGGCGACCTGCGGGCAGCCACCATGTGGGCGGCCCGCCTGAATCAGGTCGATCCGCGCGGTCTGCCCTCGGCCAGCCTCCGCGCCTCCGTGGCCGATGCGACCAACCGCCCGGAGGCCGTGTTGCTGCGGGCCCGGGTGGCCCAGCTCAAACCAGGCGACACCGACGCCCTGCTGGCCTGGGCCAAGAGCGCCCTGCGGGGCAATCAGCACGCTCTGGCCGAGCGCGCGCTCAATCTCATCGCGGAAAGCGAACGGAACACCCTCGCCTATCACACCCTGAGCGCCGCCCTTTGCGTGGCCACGAACCGATTTTCCAAAGCCGAGGAACACTTCCTGGCCTGCCAGCGCCTCGAACCCGGGGTCGCGCTGCATGGGATCAATCTGGCGGCCCTCCTCCTGCGCCATCCCGAAACGGCGCGTTCGGCGGCGGCACAGCGGCAGTTGGAGGAGGTGGCCGAACAGCGCAACGAGCATCGGCCGCTGGTGCTGCGGGCGCTCGCGCAGGGGCTGCTCGATCGCGGCGCGGACCTGCCGGCCGCGCTGAGGTACGCCCGGCTGCTGGCGGAGGAGTCAGGAAATCTGGGCGACCGCATGCTCCTGCTGGAGATCCAGCGCCGCTCCGGTGCGCCCGAGTTCGCGCAGGGCCTGCGGGAACGCTGCGCGGAGGCCCTGCAGAACCTCGGTGCGGTCAATCCGCTGGTCGACTGGATGAACTCGCGCGACCTGACGGCGGAGGCACTGGCCTGGCTCAAGACCATTCCGGACGTCTCGGTCCTGCCCGTGCAGGCGCAGATGAGCTTTTCCGACACCTTCGCCCGGGCCAAGGACTGGAATGGCTTGCGCGATTTCCTGGCGCCCTTGCAGTGGCAGCGGTACGATTTTCTGCGCCGGGCGTTGCTGGCGCGCGCGGTCCGGGAGACCGACGGCAACAACGACGCCTTTCGCGACCTCTGGCGCAATCTTCTGGCCGACCTGAATCTGACGGCGGACGATCAGTCGGTGCTCGCCAGCGTCACCAAGTCGTGGGGCTGGGCGGAGCAGACCGAAGCGCTCTGGCAGCAGGTGAGTCGGGGAGCGGCCGCCGGCCTGCGCCCGGCGGCGCTGCAGAATCTGTTCGAGTTGCATCGCTCCCGCGGTGCGACGGAGCAACTGCTCGCGACGGTCCAGGAGCAGCTAAATGCCGAGGCCGACAATCCGGTCCACCAGAACAATTTCGCCTACCTGAGCCTCCTCCGCGGAGTGAACCTGCCCACTGCTCACCGCCTGGCGGCGACCCTGGCAACGAAGTATCCCCAAAGCAACGTCATCGTCTCCACCTACGCCATCAGCCTTTGGCAGCAGGGCAAAGCGCTGGAAGGGATCAAGGCGCTGGCCGGAGCGGACGGCAAGCGCACGGCCGACCCGAGTCTCTCTCTGGCCCTGGCCTTGCTTTTGGAAGCCGACGGCCACGCCGCCGAGGCACGCAAGGTGGTGCCGGTGGCCGAGCGCCAGATTTCCCTGCCGGAGGAAAAGAAAATCTTGCAATCGCTGGTCGAACGTCTACGAAAAGGGGCGTAGCGGTGTGTGCCCCGCTGCCAGTCTTTTGTATCACCGAACCATGAAACTCTCTGCCTCGACCGCACTGGCCTTTGTTGGCGCGTTTGCCTTCGCGCCCCTCGCGAGCGCCAATCTTTTCGTGAATCCGGGCTTTGAAAACAGCCCGTCGTCCGGTCTGCTCCCGCAGGCTCCGGGCTGGGTGAGCGTGGGCGCCGGCACCCGCGTGGATGGCTGGGTCACGACCCAGAGCTTCAATCCGGGCGCGGGCAGCCAGAACATTCTCTATAATCTGCAGCAGAACTACTGGATCCACCTTCCGACTCCCCTTCAGGGCACAACGGCACTGCAGCTGGACTCCTCGCAGGGCCCTGGTGGCCACTACGAGATGGGCAGCTCGCTCTACCAAACGGTGACGCTGGCCGCGAACACGAACTACGTGCTCAGCTTCAACTATCGCGGTGAGCAGCCCCGTCCCTTTGGCGATTCTGCCACCATGGGCATCACGGTCGCCAACGTGAACGACCTGAACACCTATATCACCAGCGCGATGGTGGTGTCGGCTGCCAACCAGGACTGGCAGACCTTCCAGATCACCTTCCAGACAACGGCGGCGGGTGACTACCGCTTCACCTTCATTGACGGCGTGACCTCGGTGGGCTCGACCTTCGCCACCTCGAACTTCTCGGGCGGCATCGACAACAACATGATCGTCGAGAGCTTCCTGCTGGACGTGACGCTGGTGCCCGAGACGAGCACCTACGTCGGCTTCGGCCTGCTTGGTCTGGCCGGGATCGGCTGGACGCATCGCCGCGGGCTGCGTCGCTTCTTCGGCAAGAAGTAAGGTTCGACCGTTTCTCTCCGGAAAAGGCGCCTTCGGGCGCCTTTTTTGTTTGCTGCTCCTCGTCATGAGCTCGCCGCTCGCCCGCCTCCTGCCCGGCCCTGTCGTCGAGTTCGTCCGCGGCTGTCGCTACCGCGGCACGGGCGAGCACGTTCGCTTCCTGTGGGCCTCGCGGCGCAACCGTCAGGCGCATCGAAAGCTCAATGCGCTCCTCCCGCCAGATCGCCTCGCCCTGGCCCCCGGCGTGGAGTTTTCGCTCCAGCCTGAAGTTCGTTCGACGTTCGAGGAGTTCACCCACGGCAATGCCGAGATGGTCGACGAGATGCAGGGCTTCCTCCGCTTGGCGCAAGGTTGCCGCTGCCTGCTCGACATTGGCGCGCTCTACGGAGCATTCAGTCTGGCCTTTAGTGCCCGGACGGGGGGGCAGGCGTTCGCGTTCGAGCCCAATCGCATCAGCCGTGAAGTGCTGGAGGCTCACGCGCGCCTGAATCCGGGCCTGCAGCTCAATGTGCTGCCTTTTGGCGTCGGCGAGGCTCGCCGGGTTGTCGTGGTCGAGGCCGGATTCCACTTCACCGCTCTGGGACCCGGACAAACCCCGGCTGCGGGTCTGAACACCGACCAGATGGAGGTGGTCGCGTTGGACGAGTTTTGTCCGGGCCGGGGGATCGAGCCCGATCTGCTGAAGATCGACGTCGAGGGTTTCGAGCACTTTGTTCTGCTGGGTGCGCAGGAGTTGCTGCGCAGGATGCAGCCGCGACTGCTGATCGAGTTTCATCCGGAACTGATGGCCGTGCACGGGCACTCCCTGACCGCCACCGTCCAATTTCTGGCGGGCCTCGGCTACGCCGGCTATACCCCGCGGCTGGCGCCCCTGGATCCAACCTGGCTGGCGCGGACCGGCAATCTGCGAGCTATTTTCATCCCCCGGGATCGCCCTCGTCCCTGGTGAGCGGGCTCGCTGCCGTCGTCGACCGGTCGGGCCGCGCGTGCTGCACGCGCACCAGATAGAGCCCGTCGGCGACCGCCTGGTGATGGTTCTTCCGCAACTCGCGGGCGAGCGTCCCGCGCAGCCAGCTCAAATCGTCCCGCCCGCTCGCCACCCGCACCAAGGCGCCCGTCAGCAGGCGCACCATGCGATAAAGGAATCCGTCGCCCTCGAATTCCAGCGTCAGCAGGGGCGCGCGTCCACCGACTTTGATGCGCCGCAGCGTCCGCACCGTCGAGCGCGGCTCGAAGCCAGCCCCACGATTGGCGGCGAAATGCGCGAAATCGTGCCGGCCGAGCAGAATCTCCGCCGCGGCGCGCAGCCGGGCGCGATCCAGCGCATACGGTACGTGCCAGGCGCGCCCCAGTTCCAGCGGGTGGAGCCAGGGCGCATTCCAGATCCGATAGCGGTAAGTCTTGCCGATCGCCCAGAACCGCGCGTGAAAATCTGCCGCGACGGCGCGGCTCGCCGTCACCCGCACCCCCTCCGGCAGCCGCACGTTGATGGCCTGCGCCCACCGTTCGGCGCGGCTGAGCGACCCGCCGAGGAGCGGCACATCGACGTGAGCCACCTGGCCCAGTGCATGCACGCCGGCATCGGTCCGCCCGCTGCCCTGCACGTCGATGCGCCGGCCGCAGAGATCCTGCAGCGCGGCTTCCAGACAGCCCTGGACGGTCGGCTTGACGCTGTCCTGGATCTGCCAGCCGGCGAACGGCCGGCCGTCGTAGGCGATGGTCAGACGCAGGCGCCGGGTCTTCATCCGGCCAGCATCGCCTGCTGATCGAGCCAGACCTGCAGGATCATCTGGGCGGAAACCTGGTCGATCACACTGCGGCCCTTCTTCACGTTTCGCCCGCTGGCGTGCAGCGCCTTCTGGGCGGCCATGGTGGTCATGCGTTCGTCGATGAAACGGATCTGGCAGGCGGGCGCGCGTTCCTGCAATTGGGCGGCGAAGGCGCGCACTTTGTCCGCTGCCGGCCCATGGCTGCCATCCATGTTGCGCGGCATTCCGAGTACCACGACCTGCGCTTTCCGCTCGACGATGATCTCCACGATGCGCGCGAGGGCCGCAGGCGCGTCCTTGGCCGGGATCGTCTCCAGCGGATGCGCCAGCATGCCGAGCGAATCGGCCGCCGCCACGCCGATGCGCGCGTCGCCGTGATCGAGTCCGATGGCGGTGGGAATGCTCATCAATGCAGCTCTGGCGCGAGTTGGGGGATGAGCTGCTTGATCTGCTCCGAGCGGTTGCGCGGGCAGATCAGGAGGGCGTCGTCAGTTTGGACGATGAGCAGATCGCTCACGCCGAGGAGCGCCACCTGGCGGCCGCAGGAAGAGAAAATGAGGTTATTCGAGGAATCCAAGGCAGCCACCGGGCGGTTGGTCGAATTGCCCTGTTCGTCGAGCTGCAGGTAACTCGCGATGGCCGGCCAGCCGCCCACATCGTCCCAGTCGAAACTGGCCTCGACCATGAGCACGGCGAAGGCCTTCTCCATGACCGCGTAGTCGATCGAAATCTTCGGCAGCTGCGGGAAGCGCTCCTGCAGCCAGCCTTCCGGATCTGGCGAATGCGCATAGCCCGTGGCGAAATCGGCCAGCGCCGGCGCCTGCCGGTGCAGTTCGCCGAGGATGGCGGGAATGCTCCAGACGAACATGCCTGCATTCCAGCGGAAGCCTTCCTCCACGAATTGCTGCGCCAACTCGGGCGCCGGCTTCTCGCGGAATCGGGTGACGCGCCGGACGCGCTCGTCGATCTGCTCGCCCAGCTCGATGTAGCCAAAGCCGGGACAAGCCCAGGTCGGTTTGATGCCGATGGTCACCAGCGCTGAGGGGTCGCGCTTCACCGCGTCGCAGGCCGCCTGCAGATCGCGCTGAAACGCGGCCGCATCCTTGATGACGTGATCGGCCGGCAGCACGATCATGGTCGCGCTCGGATCGCGTCGGGCCACCCAACCGACGGCCAGCGCAATGGCGGGCGCGGTGTCGCGCTTGGCCGGCTCGGCCACGATGTTCTCCGCAGGGATGAGGCTACCAGTCAGCTCGCGCACGGCCGCGGCCTGTTCCTGATTGGTCAGGATCAGCACGCGATCGAGGGTCGTGAAATGCTCCAGCCGATGCAGCGTTTCCTCCAGCAGAGTCCGGTCGGAGAAGAGCTTCAGCAGCTGCTTGGGTCGCGCCTTGCGCGAGAGGGGCCAGAACCGCTCGCCACTGCCGCCGGCGAGAATGAGGACGAAGGGGTGCGACATTGCCCCGCACTATCCCGCGTACCTCCTCCGTGGGCAACGAAGCGATTTTCCTTGCTTTCCTTGATTTTCAGAATATTCTGAAATTACAGATGAAAGCGCGGGCCAAGACAGCAGCTGTCGAAACACCGGCCGAACCGGTCGGCACGCTGCAGGAAGTGCGCGACGAGTTCATCGCCGAATGGGGCGCGATCGGCAGCGCCTGGGGCATCAACCGGACGATGGCGCAGATTCACGCGCTGCTGCTCGTCTCCCCGGCGCTGACCACGGACGAGGTGATGGAGGAGCTGAAGATCAGCCGCGGCAACGCCAACACCAATCTGCGCGATCTGGTCGGCTGGGGGCTCGTCCGCAGCGTCGTGCGCAAGGGCGAGCGCAAGGAGTACTTCGAGGCCGAGAAGGATGTCTGGAAAATCTTTGGGACCATCGTGCGCGAGCGGCGGCGGCGTGAGATCAGCCCGGCCGTGCGCGCCCTCGAGAACTGCGCGGCCAAGAGCGAGCAACTCCGCGGTCCGGATGCGGCGGCCTTTCACACCATGATCAACCAACTGGCCGAATTCGTGCGCCTGGCCGATTCCGTCACCGAGCGGCTGGCCAGCGCCAGCCAGGGTGCGGTCATGCCCTGGGCCCTCCGGTTGTTGAAGTAGGTGCGCCCTTTTTTTAAGCGTGATTTTCAATATTTCCTGAAACTCCGAAACATCCCTGAACGCCATGAACTACCCGGTCCTGACCTATCTGCTCTACCTCGCCATCAGCATTTGCCCTCACCGTCTGGGTCGCGCGCACCCTGCATCGGAACGGCCGGCTCTTTCTGGTCGACGTCTTCGCGGGCAACGCGCCCCTGGCCGACAGCGTGAACCACCTGCTGGTGGTCGGCTTCTACCTGGTCAATCTCGGCTACGTCACCCTCCGGCTGAAGAGCGACACGCTGCCGCAGAACCTGCAAAGCCTGATCGAAGAGCTGAGCACCAAGGTGGGCCTCGTGCTGCTCGTGCTCGGTGCCATGCACTTCTTCAATCTTTTCGTGTTCAGCAAGATGCGCCGGCGCGCGCTCCAGCAGAACGCGGAGCCGCCGGTCCTGCCTGACGGCGATCTGACGGTGACGCGCTGATTCGCTTCCCCTCCGCCCATCGACCTTGCCATGAAACGTCTGACCGTCCTCTACGACGGCGCCTGCCAGCTCTGCACGAGCGTGCAGCGTTGGCTCCGCCGTCAGCCGCAATGGGTGCCGCTGGAGTTCCTCTCGCTGCACGACCCGACCGTCCCGCGGCGCTTCCCCGGGATCGAGCGCTTCCAGCCTGCGGCGCAGCTCGTCGTGGTGAGCGAACGCGGCGCCGTCTATGCCGGCGACGGCGCCTGGATCGTGGTGCTCTGGGCGCTGCGTGATTACCGCGATTGGGCCGTCCGCCTGGCCCGGCCCGGGCTGCGTCCGCTGGCCCGGAAGGTGTGCCAGGCCGTGTCGCGCAATCGCTACGAAATCAGCCGCGCGTTGAGCCGCCTCTTCGCGCGGCCGCACAGCGATGCGGCGCTGCAGCGGGCGCTGGCGCATCCGGTCGCCGCGCCGCCGAACCTGCCCGATCCATGACCCTTCCGTTCCCCCAGCGTGTCCGGCGCCGCCGGCAGCTCGAACCCACGCGCTTCCTCTTGGCGCACCTCAAGCGGGCGGTGCTCCTAGCCCTTCTCCCCAATCCACATCCTCGTCGCACATGAAAGCACCTGCCTCTCTACCTGCTCCGATCCAGCTGCCCCGGGCAGCCCGCGTCCTCCTCGGCCTGCGTATCGCCCTGAGCGCCGCCTTCATCGCCTGGCTGTTCGGATTGATGGTCATCGCGCTCTGGAGTTTCGTGGTGGGGGCGGGAGCCGGCCGGAGCCAGCTGCAAGAGGCTGCGGTGGCGGTCGGCGCGGTCGCTCTCTACAGCCTGATCGGCGTGCTGCCCTGCGCACTGCTCCTGGCCTGGCCAGCCTGTGTCTTCGCGCTGCGGGCGCAGGCATTTCCGCTTTGGCTCGGCGCCCTGACCGGCCTGGGCTGCGGCGCGCTCGTCGCGCTCGGCCTGACGGGGCCGCAGCTGTTCTGGACCGGGATCTGCGCGGCCTATGGCGGTGTCCTCGGCGGCGCGGCGGCGTATCTCGGTCAGCGTTGGATTCCGCGCGCTTCCAGCGCGCCGTCGGAGACTCAGCCGAACAATTCACTCCCTCCCAAACCCCTATGAAAACGATCGTGCTCGCCGGTGGCGCCGGCTTTCTCGGACGACTCCTGACCACGCATTTCCGCGCCCGTGGCGACCGGGTCATCCTCCTCACGCGCAGCCCGAAACCGCGGCGCGACGGGGTGCTCGAAACGCGCTGGGATGGCGCCACGCTCGGCAGCTGGGTGGCCGATGTCGACGGCGCGGACGTGCTCATCAATCTGGCCGGCCGGAGCGTGAATTGTCGCTACACGGCGGCGCGGCGAGCCGAGATCCTCGAGTCGCGCGTGCGCTCGACCGAGGTGCTCGGGCTGGCCGTCGCGCGCTGCGTGCGGCCCCCGCGGGTCTGGCTCAATGCCAGCTCGGCCACGATTTATCGGCACGCCACCGATCGCGCCATGGACGAGCTCGACGGCGAAATCGGCCACGATTTCTCGGAGACGGTCTGCCGCCGTTGGGAAGCGACGCTGGAGGCGGCACGCACGCCGTTCACCCGCAAAGTTGCGCTACGCCTCGCCATGGTCATGGCCCAGGCCCCGGGCAGCGCGCTGCCGGAATTCGAGCGTTTGGCGCGCTTCGGGCTCGGCGGCGCCATGGCGGGAGGCACGGAGTATGTCTCGTGGATCCACGCGGACGATTTCTGCCGCGCGGTCGATTGGATCATCGCCACCCCCGACCTCGCCGGCCCGGTCAACGTCTGCGCGCCGCAGCCGCTCCCGAACGCCGATTTCCTGCGCGAATTGCGGGAGGCGCTGCACGTATCGTTCGGCTTTCCGCCCGCGCGCTGGCTGATCGAGATCGGCGCCGCCCTGCGCCGCACGGAGTCGGAACTGCTGCTGAAGAGCCGGCGCGTGGTGCCCCGGCTGCTGGAGGAATCGGGCTTCTGCTTCCGGCATCCGCGCTGGAGCGAGGCGGTGCGCGATCTCTTCGGCCTCGAGCCCCTGCCGGCTCCTTCGCTGCAGGCGGGCTGATCACGCGGGTGCAGCCGCACTCTCGTTCGCGACCGGCCAGTCGAGCTGGAAGGTCGCACCCTGCCCGAGCACGCTGGTCACCTCGACCCGCCCGCCGTGGGCCTGCGTCAGATGCTTGACGATCGAGAGCCCCAGCCCGCTGCCGCCGGCATCGCGCGAGCGGTCTTTGTGCACCCGGTAGAAGCGCTCGAAGATGTGGGGCAGGTCGGACTGCGGAATCCCGGGCCCGGTGTCGGCGATGCGGACGACCACGCGCTCGCCGGCGGCTTCCGCCGAAACCCCGATGCGCAGTCCGGTCGGCGGACCGTATTTCAGCGCATTCTCCAGCAGGTTGAAGAGCACCTGATCGAGCCGTCCCGGATCCGCCGCGAGCGGGGGGAGGTCCGGGGGCAGCTGTGCGACCACGGCGGCCTGCTTCTCGGCGATGGTCGGCTCCAGCCGCTCGACCACGCGAGCCAGCGCGTCGGCCAGCGGCACCGGCGAGATCTCCAGCCCACCGCGTCCGTGCTCGAAGCGCGAGATGGTCAGCAGGTCCTCGACCAGCGCATTCAGCCGCAGTCCGTGCTTCTGCATCACGCTCAGGGCGCGCTGGGTCAGGGCCTCGTCGTCGAGCCCGTCCGGCTCGAGCAGCGTCTCGAGATAGCCGTTGAGGATGGCCAGCGGGGTGCGCAACTCATGCGAGACGTTTGCCACGAACTCGCGGCGGACGGCTTCGAGATTCTTCAGCTCCGTGATGTCGTGAAGCACGAGGATGGCCCCCATCGAGCGCGCCTGATCCGGCGGCCGCAACCCGACGGCGGTCAGGTCGAAGTGCTTGCGCGCATAGCGGCTGTCGGCCCCGCGGACGTCGAGTTCGACCACGCGCGCCGTCGTCTCGCCGGCAATGGCCCGCGCGACCGCATCGCGGATGTCGGCATTCCGGAAAACCTCCAGCACGGAGCGCCCGCTGGGCGGCGAGCGCAGATCGAACATCCGGACGAGCCTTGCATTGGCCGAGCGGATGGCCTGGTGCTCGTCCACGATGAGCACGCCTTCGCTCAGGCTCTCGAGGATGGTGCGCAGATTGCGCGTCTCGTCGGCCAGTTGGTGGTCGATGGCGGCGTCGAGTTCGATCACGCGCGCCAGATCCGTGGCCGCGCCACGCAATGGGCCGGCCAGGGCGCGCAGGCGGTGCGATTCCACCGGCTTCCCCTCGGCCAGCGCGCGCAGGGCCTGACGGAGAATGCGCCACGGCCCGAGCACCGCCCCGCGGAACCAGATCGCGCCGACCAGCAGCAGGATCAGTCCGAATCCGGCCAGCAACCAGCTGGCGAGATCGGACCCGGGCGGCGCGGTGAGCATGGCGGCCGCACGATGCCCCGGCGCGGGCCGGACGCCAGCCCGGCGAGGCGGAGACCGGGTGACAAAACGAACACAGCCGGAATCGCTCACGCGATTCCGGCTGTCCCATGATCAGGCGCGCTCAGGGGCGCGATTGGAATTACTTGGAGGCGACCTTCTCGGCCTTCTTCTCGACCTTGGCGGCGACTTCCTTGGCCACTTCCTCCACCTTCTCGGTGGCCTTTTCGGTGGCGGCGGTGGCGGTCGCGACGGCCTGCTCGGTCTTGGCCTCGGCCTTGGTGGCGAACTTCTTCACGAAGTTGGCCGGGACCTCGAAAGCCTTCTTGGTCAGGTCGAGCACGGTCTGCATCGGGGTCTGGAACGCGCTGACGAACTTGCTGTCGGCGGCGGCCGGGATGAAGCGCTCGAGGGACTCGAAGGCGTTCTTGACGATCTTCTGCTCGGCGTTGTGGAACTTCTCGGCCAGTTCCTTGACCTGGGCATTCACCTTCGCGACCGGAGCCGGCAGCTGCTCGATCTTCGCCACGTTCGTGTAGAGGACGTCCAGCAGCTCGGCGCGGGCCTTGATGCCCGTGACGAGGAGGCCCTGCGTCGCGTCGAGGCCCTTCAGGAGCGGCGTGCGATCGGACGTGGCGGTGAACGTCTTGGTGGAGGCGACGATGCCGTCGATGAAGTGCTTCTGCACGTTCGCGACATCCTCAATGACGGCCTGCGTGAGGGAGATGGTGTTCATGGTAGAGTAGGGTTCTGTGTGTTGGGTGGAACCCGCGCTTCCGCAGGCTCGTGAGCTTTCGCTCATGTTTCGACAATGCGAGCGATTGCTCACGTCGTCAAAGGAAAAACGCGAGCGAACGCTCATTTTTACGTTTTTTCAGAGTAAAATATTTCAAAAATGTGAGCGATTTCGGCCGTTTCGCTCACTTCGAGCGTTGCTTTTGCTTTCGTTCGGGCCGACGCTGGCCCCTATGCAGACCGAAGTCGCGCCTCCCCCCGGCGAGTCGACCGAGAAAGCTCGTCGAACCCCTCAACAGCAGCGGAGTCAGCTGCGCGTCGCCTCCATCCTGGAGGCGGCCGGCCAGTTGCTGGAGGAAGTGGGGGCGGGGGCCCTGACCACCAATGCCATCGCCCGCAAGGCCGGCACCTCCATCGGCTCCCTTTACCAGTTCTTTCCGAACAAGGCGGCCGTGCTGGCGCGGCTGGCCGATTCCTTCCGCAGCGAGGTGACCCGGACGCTGGGCCGGGTCTTCAATCTGGAGACCGCCCGTCGCTCGATCATCACCTTCGTGAACCTGTTCATCGACGGACTGGAAGAGGTGCAGCGCCGCACGCCGGGCTTCGGGTATCTCTTCTCGTCGGCCAAGATCGAGGATTCGTCCGCCGATGAAGCCGCGCACCAGCTCGAGCGCCAGATCATGGAGCCGCTCGACAAGGTCCTGGCTGAGGCCTACCCCGACGTGCCGGAGAAGCAGCGCAAGATCTGCCTGCGCATGATCACCGAGACCAGCAAGGTGCTGCTCGCCAACGTGCGCCACCTGGACCCCGCCTCGCAGGCGATGATGAGCACCGAGGTCAAACGCATGCTCGGCCTCTACGTGCAGAGCTACTTCGACCCGCAGAAGCGCTAACGGCCTTCGATCCCGGCAGACGCCCGGCGCGAAAGCGGCAGGGCGCGGCCCGACCTCGGGGCGAGCCGCTTCCTGCCGCACTCCAAGGGTCAGCGGCCGGGCAGCAGCTCGAAGAGGAAGCCGCGCAGGTACTCGGTTTCGGGCATCCAGAGGAGGACCGGGTGGTCGGGAGCCTGGCGGTAGGTCTCGCGCAGGCGGACGGCGCGCTTGGCCTCGAAGGAGGCCTCGGACACCATCTCGCGGAAAAGGGTGTCGCTGAGGTGATGCGAGCAGGAAAAGGTGGCCAGCAGGCCGCCGGGAGCGAGCAGCTTCAGGGCGCGGATGTGGAGATCGCGATAGCCCCGGAGCGCGTCGTGCATCGCGCCCTTGGCCTTGGCGAAGGACGGCGGGTCCAGCACGATGAGGTCGTAGCTCGAACCACGCTTTTCCTCGCCGGCCAGGAAATCGAAGGCGCTGGCGGTCTGCCAGACCACGCGGTCGGACAAGCCGTTGCGCTCGGCATTCCGCCGGCAGAGCCCGACCGCCCCTGCGCTGATCTCCACGCCGGTCACGCTGGCCGCGCCGGCCCGGGCGGCATGCAGGGCGAAGGCGCCGCTGTGGGTGAAACAATCGAGCACCCTCCGACCCGCGGCGTGCGCGGCCACGGCGGCGTGATTGCTCCGCTGATCCAGGTAAAACCCGGTCTTCTGGCCGCCCGCGGGATCGGTCAGGAAGGAAAGGCCGTTCAACTCGATCCAGACCTCCTCCGGAAGCGTCCCGTGCAGGATCCCGTTCTGCTCCGGCAACCCCTCGGCGCGGCGGCCGCTGGAGTCATTGCGCTCGACGACGCAGGCCGGGGCGAGCTGCCGGACGAGCGCCTCGACGATGAGCGGCTTGGCGCGGTCCATGGCCAGCGTGTTGGTCTGCAGCACGAGGACGTCGCCGAAGGCATCGACGATCACCCCGGGCAGGCCGTCGCTTTCGCTCCAGACCAGGCGCTGCGGCGTGCCGGCGGCGAGGCCGAGCTGTTCACGTCGATACTTGAGCGCCTGCTCGAGGCGCCGCTGGATGAAGTCGGCATCGAGCTCCTGGCGTTGCCGGCTGAAGCGCCGCGCCACGATGGTCGAGCGGGAGTTGTAGATCGCGCTGCCGAGCAGTTTGTCCTTCGGATCCTTCAGCGAAACCACGTCGCCATCGGCGGGTTCGCCGAAGACCTTGAGGACCTCCGAGCCATAGACCCAGTCGTGGCCGTGGAGGATGCGGGAGCGGGGGCGAATGATGAGACCGGGCACGCGCATCGCTCCGCCCGAAAGTGGCCCCGTTCAAACGAGAATGAGCGCGTTTCGCCTTGCGCGGAGCCGTCGGCGCGAGTGTGCTGACGTTCGTGAAATTATCGCTCGGGCATCTGGTTATCCTCCTTGTCGCGACGGTCCGCCTCGCCGCCGCACCCGTCGCCTTCGAGTGGCACACCTTTCTAGGACCGTGGGAGGTTTCCGGCCCGCATGAGAAGCGAGCCGACGGTCAGGCCGGTCTGGCGGCGGATTACCTCGGGGGCGAAGCGGCGGCCAGCCAGCCTGGTTGCGCGGCCTGGACGGAAACCGGCCCCACCTCCTGGGGTGGTAGCGCGATCATGTTTTCGTCCAAGGCCGATCGGGTCAGCTACGCCCGGCTCCGATTCCTGAGCCCCAAAGCGCAGCCGGCGGTGCTGGCGCTGGGCGCGGACGATGGCATCGCGGCCTTCCTGAACGGACGGCAGGTTTACGCCTCGACTGAGATTTCGAACATCTATCTCGACCACTACCGTGTCCCCGTCACGCTGCTGGCCGGCGAAAATGTGCTGCTGCTCAAAGTGGAGAACTGGGCGGGCCCGAGCGGTGCCCTGGCCCGCCTGCTGCCCCCGACCGGTATGGCGCCGCCGGCGGTCGAGGTCCGGGCGGTCGACGCGGTGACGGAACTGGGCGATGCGCATCTGCCCCGGCTGCGGCTGGAATTCCTCGACGGATGGGGGCGCTCGCTGGGGCAGGCCGTGACGGACGGATTTCGGACCATGTCGCGACGTCCCCAGGATTTCGTCAACACGGGAGGCTGGCGCTGGTACGGCACCGTGCCGGCCGGCACCGCGAGGCTGCGGCTCGGCGCGGAGACGCGGAACGCGTCCGGGGTGACGAGCGTGTTTCACCAGGAGGAAGTCTCGTGGCCCTCCGCCAAGCCGCTCGAGTTCGGCGGGCCGGTGCTGGAGGCCAGCGGAGTGGTGCGGGGACTGGACGCGACGGGGCTCGGCGACGTGCATTTCTTCGATCAACGCAACGGCCAGCCACTGCCCGCGACCGTGCGGCCGGACGGCACCTTCGTCCTGCGCGGGCTGCGGCTGACGGGGGATTCGACCATCACCGTGGCAGCCGCCGGGCATCTGCCCGCCAACTTGCGACTGCGGCCCCCGTACACCGAGCCGCTGAATATTTCCCTGCGCCCGGGCGGACGCAGCCTGCGCGGGGTGGTCCGCGGCCCGGACCGCGCGCCGATCGCTGGAGCGGTGGTCACCGCCCGCGGACGCAATGGCCGGGTGGTGGACAGCTTCGTGACCGGGCCGAGCGGCGCGTTCGGCTTGGGTGGGCTCGAACAGCAGATCGCGACCGTCGTCGTAACCGCCGATGCCGACCGCTATCTCCCGCTCGATGCGACCGCGCAGCTAGGGCCGCCGTCCTCCGAAGCCGCTGAGCCGAAGGACCTGCAACTGGCGCTGCGGCCGGGCGCGACCGTCCGGGGCGAGGTGCGCTCGAAAGAGGCCGGCGAAGCGCTGCCGGGCGTGGTGCTGTTTTCCCGCGAGCGCGAGGACGGGCCAGGTGTTGCCGCGCACTCCGACCGGGAGGGGAAATTCCGCCTCAGCGGGATCGCGGCCGGCAAGGCCACGGTCTTCGCGCTCAGTCCAGACCGGGCGCCGGCCGCGCTAGAGGTCGAGACCGACCTGGGGCGCGAGAGCCAGGTGGGCGTCGCGCTGAGCGCGGGGAAGCCCATCACCGGCCGTATTCTCGACCCGCAGGGAAAACCCATCCGGGGCGCCGTGGCCTACATCCGCTCGTGGAAGGGCGTTTCGTCTCTATTGCAGCGGACCTGCCGAAGCGATCTGCAGGGGCGGTTCGAGATCCCCCACATGCCGGCCGACCCGTGCGAGATCGAATTTCTGGCGACCGGCTTTCAGACCGTCGTGCGCGAGGGGTTGAAAGGCGGCGATGTCATCGACGTGGTGCTGACTCCACGCGGGTCTGGGAAGGAATAGCCTGCGGAACGCGGCGCATTTGCTTCCGCGCCGGCTTCTTCGGGACTTTGGCGAAGTAGAGGTGAGGCGTCGGTCGGGGCTCGGCTGCGTCGTAAGACGGGTAGACTGATACAACCAATACGCGGGCTGGCTCGAGGTCCTGACTGCGCGAGCCCGTCGTCAACGCGACGAGCAAGATGGCGATCGCCATCGCCCTCATTTGACCGGCGTCGGCGTGACGGTTGGCATGGGCGTCGCCACCGGCGTCGGCGTGACCGTCGGCACCGGGGTGGGCGTGGGGGTCGGGGTCGGAATGATGTTCGGCCAGAGGTGCACCTGGGTGCCGTCGGTGCCGCCGAGTTCGCGCAACAATTCGGTGCAGCGCGCCTGCAGGCGGGCCGGATCGGGTGGGCCGAAGTTCGGATCGGCCGAGCCGGGGAAGACGAGATAGGTGATGCGCAGATCGTCCGCGGCGCTCTTCGCGCCGCTGGACTCCGGATTGATCTCCCGGCAGATGCGCAGCGAGGCCTCGCCGATCTTCGCATTGGGGCCGAAATCGCCCACGATGGCCGGCAGCAGGCGATTGCCCGCAATCACGACCACGAAATCGCCCGGCTTGGGCTGGAAGCCGGCGGGGCCTTGATTCAGGAAGAAGCGCGGCAGGACGATGAACGGATCGGCCTTCGCAATGAGGAAGCTGAACGTGTTCATGGTCGCGATCTCGTCGCGCAGGGAGGCGATCGTCTCGCGGATCTCCGCCGCCCGCGCGGCCGTCGGGCGCAGGCTCAGCTCGCTCTGCAGCTTGCGGATGCGTTCCTCCCGCACCGGGACCCATGGATTCGGCCGATTCGTCCGGCGCGGCCAGCGGTAGCTCGTCGCGGTCTGGAAGGTGGCCGAGCCGCCGGTGTCCATGTCCGGCCAGCGGTCGGGATCGCCGCCGTCCGTATCGGTGTCCATGTCCGCCTGGACCAGCAGCGCCTTCCGTCCGCTCTGCGTGTCGTTCAGCTCGAGGATCGTCTGGCAATCGAAGAAGTTGCCCCGCGTCATGAGCGCATCGAGCCGCCAGAGCGTCGAGCGCATCTGGTTGGTCTTGCGTTCGTAGAGCGCGTGGTAATACGGCGAGACCCGCCCCAGGCCGATCAGCATGCTCAGGCGCGGCAGGATCTTGAGCATGGCGGGGTTGTCGGCCGCGACCTCGGCGTCGGTCTTGGCCGGCGCCGGCACCTTGACGGTCAGGCTCATCTCCAACTGGAAGGCAGCCGGATCCTTCCGCTCGATGGAGGCGATGCGGCCCTGCTCGGTTTCGAAGTTGGATTCGATCGAGAGCCCGTTGAAGAGCCGCGCCATGTCGATGCTCTTGCGCGGCACGAAGTTCTCCGGCAGCGGCGGTGGAGTCGGGGTCGGGGTGACTGTCGGGAGCGGCGTCGGCGTGGGGATCGCCGTGGGAGTCGGGACCGGCGTCGAGGTCGGCCGCGCGGGCACCGGCGTCGGGGTCGGGCGCGGCTGGTTCAGCTGCTGCTGCGACGCCGCTCGATGCCCGAAGATGTACCCCGCGAGCAGGCCGAGCGCGGCGCAGATGACCGCGGTCAGAAGCAGGCCCAGGACGCGTCGCATGGGTCGCGAAAGGCAGGTTGGCTCAGCGGTCCCGCGGTCTCACTTCGGGCCCTGCAGGAAGGCCGCGATGACCAGGACGAGTCCGACCACCGCGAGCGAGGCCATCAACCCGGCCGGCATGAAGCTGCCGCCCTTGAGGAAGGCCGGGAGAAAGCGGCCCGCCAGGGCGGCCGAGACGATGCCGAGGCCGATCAGGATGGGTCGATTGCCCGGGCTGAGCTGCAGTCCGCCGAAGAGCAGGAGCGCGCCAGCGATGCCACCCGCCAGCAGCGAGGCGAGGCTGCCGGCCTTGACGTAACCCATGATGCCGCCCGCGATGGTGAGGGCGCCGAAGACGAGGAAGTAGATGTTGATGAAGGGCACGGGAGAGGAAGGAAGAAGGAGGAAGGAGGAAGGAGGAAAGGCAACGTCCAGGCGCTAGGAGAGATCGGCTTCGGGGTCGAATTCGAGGGCGGGCTGGGGCGGCTCGAGGCGGCGGATTTCGCGGACGCGGGCCTCGAGGAAAGCGCGCAGGATGAACATGGGGGCGAGGGCGATGCCCACCGCAGCCAGCTTCAACAGCGTGCCGGGGAAGCGGCGGGCGTGGTCGTTGGCCACGGCCTCGAGCGCCTCGCGGGCGCATTGCTCGACCGAGACTTCCAGGGCGTCGGGCGCGCCGGAGGAGAAGCTCGCGCCGCCGGGACGGCGGGCGGCCTGGCCGAATTCGGTTTCGACCGGCCCGGGGCAGACGTGCGTCACGCCGATGCCGCTGCCGCGCAGCTCCGCGCGGAGAGCCTCGGAGAAGCTGCTGACGTACGCCTTGGTGGCCGCGTAAACGCCGAGCCCGGGCACCGGCATGAGGCTGGCCATCGAGCTGACATTCATGATGGCCGCGGGTCGGTTGCGCCGCAGCAGCGGGATGAGGCGATGCGTCAGGTAAGTCAGCGAGACCAGATTGACCTGCAGCATTTCCTCCAGGCGCGGCCAGCTGGCGGTTTCGAAGAACCCGTGGTCGCCGAGGCCTGCGTTGTTGATCAGGAGATCGAGCTCGAAGCCCTGCTCGTAAATCCAGTCGGCCAGCGCCTCCGCCTCCTCCTGCTGGGAAAGATCGACGATCCGGATCTCCACGTTCACCGCTGGATTGATGAGCTTGAGGTGGCGGCCGAGGTCGATGAGCCGATCTTCCCGCCGGGCGACGAGAATGAGCCGCCCCGCGATCGGCGCCAGCTGCCTGGCCAGCTCGGCGCCGATGCCGGAAGAAGCGCCCGTGATGAGCGCCGTGCATTCGAGAAGATCCATCATGAGGCGCGCAACGTAGGTAGGTTGCGCCCGATGGGAAGGGCGGAGTGTTCGCCGTCCGCGTCCGCTGGCGCCGGGTCCGAAACGCGGCTAATCGGGGGGGATGGAGATTCGCTCGCTCGCGGCCGCGGTGCCGTTCACGACCAAGGATGGGTCGACCATCCGTTCGCTGCTCGATCGCGCCAACGCGCCCGTCGCCAACCAGAGCCTGGCCGAGGCGCGCATCCCCGCCGGCGCCGCCACGCAGCGGCATTACCACCGCCTGAGCGAGGAGTTCTACTACCTGCTGGCGGGCGAGGCCGAGATGGAGATCGACGGCGAGGTCCGGCGCGTCGGGCCGGGCGATGCCATCCTCATTCCGCCCGGAGCGTGGCATACGCTGCGGGCGGCGTCGGAGGTCACGATGCTCTGCTGCTGCGCGCCGCCCTACGCCCACGAGGACACCTACTTCGCCTGAGCCGATGTCCTTCGACGCGCTGCTGCCCCGCGAGTCCTGTTTCGTCACCGGCACCGACACCGGGGTCGGGAAGACCTGGTTCACCGCCCGCTGGATCCGCGCCTTGCGCGCGGCCGGGGTCGATGCCGTCGGCTTCAAGCCCATCGTCTGCGGCGAGCGGACCGATGCGTTTCAGCTCGCCAACGCGTCCGGCGGTCTCGCGCTCGACACTGTGAACCCCGTCTGGCTGAAGCCGCCGACTGCGCCGTACACCGCCGCCATGATCGAGGATCGCCCAGTCGATCTCGGACTGATCCGCGACGCCTATGCGGCGCTTCGGACGCAGCACGAGGTTGTGCTCGTGGAAGGTGCCGGTGGCTGGCTCGTGCCCGTGGCTCACGATTTCACGCTGGCGGATCTCGCGGTCGAATGCGCCCTGCCGGTCGTCTGCGTCGTGGCCAATCGCCTCGGCTGCCTCAACCACGCCCTGCTGACGCGTGAATCCGTCCGCGCCCGCGGCCTGCGCTTCGCGGGCTTCGTGCTCAACTCCGGGATTCCCACCCCGCCGCTGGAGCCGCAGGAGGCCGCCCTCGCGGCGCTGGCCACGAACACGAACCATTCCGTGCTCGAGCAGGTCAGTGGTGAACGCGTCTGGGACGTACGCGGCGAGGCGGAGGTGGTGAGTCTTGTGCAGCCGGCCTAAGCCTTCCGGTGCGATTTACCAAGCTCCCGGTCGGCGTGGAAAGATATCCGCGACCGCTTGTATGCGCGCCTTCGGCGAGCCATGTTCGGTGATGAAGGCTGAATTCACCGCTGTCATTGAGGCAGCGCCGGAAGGGGGATTCTGGGCGACTGGCATCGAGATCCCCGGCGCGAATGGACAGGGAGAGACGATTGGAGAAGCCAAGCACAATCTGATCGAAGCCGTAGAACTGCTCTTGGAAGACCGGCGGGAGGATATGTCCGACGCTGCGCGAGCCGACTAGCGGGAGTTGGCTACTGGTGCCGCTAGCGTTGTGGAGCGAAACCGTAACAAAGCGAGCCGCGCGACGATGGCCTCCCAATCCACGCTCGCTGTTTCGTGGGACCAGGAAAAACGCAGCGCTCCGCCGATCGCGGCCTCGCTCACGTTCATCGCTCGCAAAACATGACTGGGTGTATAGCTGGCGGAGGTGCAGGCGGAGCCGTTCGAGACTGCAATCAACTCCTTGAGCGCGACCATGGCCGCCTCCGAATCTAGCCCGGGAAACGAGGCATTCCAGACGTGGGGCAACACGCGGGTCTCGTCGCCATGCACTTCGGGTGCAAGCGGCTCGAGAGCGCCGAGTAACTCTCGCCGAAAGGCGCGGCAGCGGGCCGCACGCTCTTCGGCTTCGTCGTTCGCCAGCTGGGCCGCGAGCCCGAATCCCACGACCAAAGGAACAGGGAGAGTTCCGGCTCGCAGGCCCCGCTCCTGCCCGCCCCCGAAGAGGATCGGGCGAAGGGGCGGGCGCGTGAAGCCGCGACGGCGCGTGACCAATGCTCCAACGCCCTTGGGGCCGAATACCTTGTGCGCGCTGACGCTGAGCAGATCGATCCGCGGGAGCCGCAGCGGTTCATTGAGCTTTCCGAACGTCTGCGCGGCGTCGACGTGGAAGTACGCAGAGTGACTGCTCAGCGCCTGCGCGTACTCTTCGATCGGCTGAATGACGCCCGTCTCGTTGTTGGCAGCCATCAGCGACACCAGCCAGGTTTCCGCTCGCAGCGCCGCCCGCAGGCGATCCGGATGCACCCATCCGCCGGGTTCCGGCGCGAGTAGCTCGATCTCAAAGCCGCGGCGGCCGAGCTCCGCCAGGGGCTCCAGCACCGCCTTGTGCTCGATTTGCGATGAGATCACGTGCCGGCGCCCGGCTGCTCGCCCCGCAGGCTCAAGACCGAGAATGGCCAGATTGTTCGCCTCGGTCGCACCACTCGTGAAGACGATCTCCTCGCGTCGGCAGCCCACCACTTCCGCCACCTGATCGCGGGCCCCCTGCACAGCCTGGCGGGCTCGGGCACCGTATTCGTGCGTCCGGCTGCCTTCGTTCCCGCATTCCTCCTCCCAGAAAGGCTGCATCGCTGCCCGCACTCGCGGGTCGAGCGGAGTCGTGGCGTTGCAATCGAGATAAACCGGCGTTGTTTTCATCTGTTGTTTGTGGAACAAATGACAAACATCCGTCACTGCAACCCTCCTCTCCGATGAGCACCGGCTTCGAGTTCGAATAAGTCTTTCCCGCGATTCGCGGCATTCAGGCCCGCCGTGAATTCTATGTTTCGATGGTGCCGCTGCGGCTTCTACCGAAGGTATTCTCCTTCAACGAGGAGGGCGACCTGCCGGCGGAGTTGCGGCACCAGCGCGCCCTGAACAAGGCCCGGCTCCCGGCCATGGTCCGGTATCTGACCCAGCACCGCGACAGTTACATCTTCTCGGCCATCACCGCTTCGGTGGATGCCCAGGTGCGGTTCGAGGAGTTCGGCGAAAGTCATCAGGCGCCGACGACCTCGGTGCTGCGAACCGGACTGCTCCACGTGCCGATGAACGCCCGCTTCATCATCAACGACGGACAGCACCGCCGGGCCGCCATCGCGGCGGCCTTGGAGGAATGTCCGGATTTGGCGGACGAGTGCATCGCCATCGTCTTCTTCCTCGATGTCGGCCTCGAGCGCTGTCAGCAGATGTTCGCGGACCTGAACGGACACGCGGTGCGAACGAGCCGGGCGATCAACATCCTCTTCGACCACCGCGATCAACTGGGCCGAATCGCCAAGCGAGTGGCCTTCGAGAGCCCTGTCTTTCGAGGACTGGTCGAAATGGACCGCAGCACGCTCTCGACGCGCTCCCGCAAGCTCTTCACGCTCTCCGCCATCTTCGCCGCCTTGCGCGACCTCCTCGCGGACCAAAAGGAGGCGTCAGTCGAGGCCCAACTCGGGCTCGCCCTGCGGTTCTGGGACAAGGTGGCCGCGCAGTTTCCGGAATGGGGGATGGTGCTCGCCGGTGCCCACACGGCTGGGGAGCTGCGGCGCGATTTTATCTACGTGCACGGCATCGGATTGCACGCGCTCGGTCGACTGGGCCGGGCTCTCCTGCGCGAACGTCCGAAGACCTGGGAGTCCGACCTCGCCAAGCTGCGGGATATCGACTGGTCGCGCAGCAACGCTTCTGTTTGGGAGGGCCGGGCCATGACCGGCGGGAAGCTCTCGAAGACCGACGTGAACGTCACGCTTTGTTCGAATCTGCTGAAGTCGGCTCTCGGGCTGGAATTGTCCGCCGAGGAACAGCGCATCGAGGACAACTTCCGCCGCGGGGTGATCTAGCCATGGCGAACGGCAAGAAGACCAGCGAGCGCCGCGGCTCCGCGTTCGAGCCCACAGGCCTGCCCGCGACGGTCGAGGCCATCGTCGCGGAGATGCGTTCGCTCTATCGCGAGGACAACGTCCCTTGGATCGTCGGCTACTCCGGCGGGAAGGATTCCACCGCGGTGCTCGCGCTGGTCTGGCTCGCGCTTGCCGGGCTGCCGCCGGACGAGCGCCATAAGACCGTCCACGTCATCTCGACCGACACGCTGGTGGAGAATCCGGTCGTGGCCGCCTGGGTCGATCGCTCCCACGCGGTCATGGCTCGGGCCGCGGCGGCGCAGCAGCTGCCTTTGGAAGCGCACAAACTCACCCCGGACGTGCAGGACACGTTCTGGGTGAATCTCATCGGGAAGGGCTACCCCGCGCCCCGCCACATGTTCCGCTGGTGCACGGAGCGGATGAAGATCCGGCCTTCGAATCGCTTCATCATGGAACTCACCCGACGCAGCGGCTCGGCGCTGCTCCTGCTCGGCGCGCGGAAGGCGGAGAGCCAGCGGCGGCAGATCTCGATGACGCAGCACGAGCGCCGGCGGACCCGAGAGCGCCTTTCGCCGAATGCCTCGCTGCCGGGCGCGCTGGTCTACACGCCCATCGAAGATTGGACCAACGACGACGTCTGGCTCTTTCTCATGCAGACGCCCAATCCGTGGGGTTTCGAGCATCGCGAATTGCTCGGGCTCTACCAGGGCGCCAGCGCCGATGGCGAATGTCCGCTGGTGGTCGACACGAGCACGCCGAGCTGCGGGGACAGTCGCTTCGGGTGCTGGGTCTGTACCTTGGTCGAGAAGGACAAATCGATGTCTGCGATGATCTCCAATGACGAGGAGAAGGAATGGATGCTGCCGCTCATGCAGCTACGCGACATGCTGGACAAGAAGGACGACCGCGACCGGCGGGATTGGCGGCGGATGCATGGGGGCGTGCAGTTGATGGGTGAGGGGGCCAGCCGACGGGTCATTCCGGGTCCTTACACGCAGGAATGGCGCAGTCGCTGGCTGCGCGAAGTGCTGGAGGCGCAGACGTGGGTGCGGGCGCACGGCCCTGAACACGTCCGGGCTATCGAGCTCATCAGTTTGGCCGAGCTGGAGGAGATCCGGCGGCTTTGGGTGTTCGAGAAGCACGAGATCGAGGACCTGTTGCCGGTCATTTACGCGGAGGCGACTGGACAGGCCTATCCGGGCGGGCGACTGGACGATGGGCGCACCTTTCGCGCGGAGCATCTCCGGCTCCTCCGGGACATCGCGGGCGAACCGCGACTCTATGAAATCTGCCGCGACGTCCTCGCGGTCGAGCAGCGGCACCGCCAGAAACGTCAGCGCAAGCCTGTGCAGGAGGAGGTCGAGCGAGTGCTGCGCCGCCACGAGTACCTCGACGAGGCCGATGCCCTCGCGCGGCTGCAGGCGGACGAAGCCGCCCTGGCGGAAATGACCTCGCTGCGCGAGCCGGAAGCGGGTGGACCTGTCGTCGCATGATCTTCGACCGCCTCATCCTGCACAACTTCGGTCCCTACCGCGGTCGGCACGCCTTCGAACTGACGCCGCGGCCGGGTCAACCGATCGTCCTCTTCGTCGGGCTCAATGGCGCCGGCAAGACCACCCTGTTGACTGCCCTGCAGGTGCTCTTTTACGGCGCGCAGGCGCCGGCGGTGCGCGAGCAGGCTCGGCTCGGAGGCGGCAGCTTCGACGATTTCCTGCTCGGGGCCATCAATTACGAGGATCCGCCGGCCCAGAGCGCGAGCCTGGAGCTGGAGTTTCGCGCCACCCGGCTGGGCGCGGAGCGTCGCTACCGACTGCGCCGCTCGTGGCGCCGGGTGGAGGACGCGGCCCCGCGCAGCGAGGGGCTGGCGGGGCACCGGCTCGAGGTCTTCGTCGACGAGCAGGCCGATCCGGCCTTGGCGGCGGCCTGGACGGAAGCGGTCGAGGAGTTTCTGCCGCTGCGGCTCGCCCCGCTGTTCTTCTTCGACGGCGAGAAGATCGAGGAATGGTCGAACTGGCGCGCGGCCGAAGACTTGATTGCCGAAGCCGTGCACGCCCTGCTCGGGCTGGACGTGCTCGATCGCGCGCTGGCCGACCTCGCAGCGGTGGAGCGTCGGGCCCAGGCGGAGGTGGCACCGGCGGGCGAGGACGCCGCTCTCGCGGCCGTGCGGGAGCGGCTGGAGGAACGACGGCGCGAACGTCAGATCGCGCTGCAGCAGCAGACGGCAGCGGCCGATGCGCGCCGTCGCGCCGAGATGCTGCTGCGCGAACTAGAGCCGCAGTTGGCGGCGCGTGGGCTGCCCTTGTTCGATCGGCGGGCCGAGTTGCGCGCCCTCCGCGAGGCGGCGCAGGCGAAGCTGGAACGCGCCCAGGCCGACGAACGGCTCCGGCGCATGGAGGCCGAGCGCGCGCGGCGGGATCGGGAGCGCTTCGGTGAACTCCTCCGCGAGCGCGACCAGGCCCTGCTGGATTTCGCGCCGCCGCGTTCGCGCAAATGGCTGGAGCACTGGCTGCGCCAGCGTGCGACACTCGATTTCCAGGTCCGCGAGGCCGTACCGGCCGAGGCGGACAGTTCAGTGGTGCGCTACTACGAGTGGGAGCAGCAGCTGCGCGCGGAAGTGGCCCGGCTCGACGAGCTGCTGAATCAGGTCCCGGAAGCCGCCGAAGGCACCGCCATGCAGCAAAAGCTCTCGGCCGCGCAGCGGGCGCTGGAACGCGCCGAGGCCTGGCTCGAGGAGACGACCGCCCTGCTCCTTCGCCACGACGAAGTTCTGGCGCCGTTGCAGACCGAGTTCGAACGGCGCGCTCAAGCCGTGCTGGCGCTACAGCGCAGCCGGACCGCCGCCGCGCGCCACGCCGAGCAGGCGCACGCGGCCGCGACCGCGCTGCGGCAATTCAGGGCGCGACTGATCGAAGACCTTTGCACTCGCCTGGGCGAGACCCTGCTCGATCGCTTGCGCCGCCTCTTGCATAAACCTGACCTGCTGGACGCCGCCCGGATCGAAGCCACCGAGCGCGCGGGTCGGCTGGGCTTCCGCATGTTGCTGGAAAAGCGCGGGCAAGTCGTAGACCCGGACCGATGGTCGGCCGGCGAGCGGCAGATGCTGGCGCTGGCGCTGCAGTGGGCGTTGATCTGCGTCGGCGAGCGGCCCACACCCATCGTCATGGACACCTTGTTGGCGCGTCTCGATCACACATCGCGCAAGGCGGTCGCTGGCTTGCTCGGCCCTCGACTCAGTAGGCAACTGATCATCCTTGCTACCGATCAGGAGAGTTCGACCTTCAACGGCTGCAAGCAGGTGCGAATTCCAGTAGCATCTCGCTACGAGCCATGAAGTCGACAGCTAGGACCAAAGCCCAGGAGGTGTTTCCTGCGATCGGAAGTGTCAGGGGCTCGGTATCGATCTTTCAGCTTCAGATGACGTTGGCGGATGCGGCGAAGCGGCTGTCCGTGGAGCCGGATGAACTGCCTGCTTGTATACGATTTGGACGCGTTCGGGATCCTCATCGTGAAGAGGCTTGGAGTAAATACATCGCAGGTGGCTCGGCAGGCTTTCCGCCCTTCTTCGCGGCCCTGCTCGGCGAAGCCAAGTTCACCCCCAAGGCGCGCACCGCGGGATTCGGCGCGCTGAGGATACCGATCGATGCAGTCTGGGTCCTCCAGCGCGACAGCAGCTTGCTCCGTGCCATTCGCAAGGCGCTGGCGAAAGATCCACCCCTTTGCCGCGGCGAAACTATGGTGCCGGTTTGCCTGCATGTCGGCTGCTCGACGGAGGCGATCCAGCAGATGCATCGCCGTCTGAAGACCCCTGCTGTGTCGGGCACCAAACGGATTTTGGCCGAAGAGTTCGACCTCGCCGCCAAGGTCTCCCGTGCGCTGGTAGGCGGACCCTCGCCGTTTGCCGGACTCACCGAGATGAAGGCAGCGACGCTTGCGCCCAGAGCTCGCAATCTCTTCACGCTGAGTGCGATCTATCTCGCAACGAAAGCGCTGCTGGTCGGGCCGAAGCGTTCCTATTCCGACGCTTTAGATTTCGCGCTCCAGTACTGGAACGCGGTGGCCGAACAGATTCCCGAATGGGGCTTCGTCCGTGAGAAACGACTCACGTCGGGAGAACTCCGGTCCAACTTTCTGCACGCTCACGGCGTTGTCCTACATGGCCTTGGACGGGCCGGGGCTGCGCTCCGGGCGGCGAGACCAAAGGCTTGGCGTCGGAGTCTGGGCGAATTGAAGAACATCGACTGGCGAAGAACTAATGTGGCGGTGTGGAACGGAAGAGTACTTGTAGGAGGAAAGGTCGCCAACACCTCGGCCAATGTGCTTCTGGTCTCCGCCTTTCTGAAAAGCAAAATGCGCCTTCCTCTCACGGTTCAGGAGCAACTGCGCGAAGCCTCCCTTGGTAACTCGGAGATTGGATTCGATGCCTCGCGCTCAAATAGTGGAGACCATGGCAAGGACGGTTCCACTCGATGATTCACCGAAGCCCGAGATCTATTGGCTTCGGAAGCTAGGCGCGTTGAATGCGGAGCCGGACCGAGGTCGGGGAGTGGCTCCGCACAAGCCACTACTACTGCTCAGTGTCTTCGACATGTTCGAAAGCGGTCAGTTCGCCGACGGTCGCGTCCTGCTCTCCGCGGAACTGGTTTTCCGCTTCGAAAGCTACTGGGCGCTGGTCTACGAACGCAGGCAGACGCGAGCGGACGTACGTTTGCCACTGCACGCGCTGGGAAGCCGATTCGACCGAGTGTGGCAATGCATGACCGAGGACGGAAGACCCTCTCCTTCGCGCGACACGACCCGAGTCTGCGTCGTAGAGCCGGGACTCTTGGAACTGCTGAAGAATCGATCCGGCTTCTTGAAACGGGCGAGATCCGCCCTCCTCGCGGGGCCGTATTTCAACGCTGGTGAGCGCATCGCGCTCGCCGCAGCTTTGAAGGTTGGCACGCCTCCCTCCCCTGAGGTGAGCAGGCTGGAGGAAGACCGAGCTTCTTACAATGCCTTCGCCCGTAAAGGCCGAGACCGGAGGTTTAAGGTCGAGGTGGTGATCCGATATGGCTTTACGTGTGCGCTGACCGGCTATCGCCTGACCACTGAACGAGGGAACATCGTCGAGGCCGCACATATACACCAGCGAGCGGAGAGCTTGAACGACGATCCGGGAAACGGCTTGGCTCTCACTCCGAGCGCCCATTGGATGTTCGACGCCGGACTTTGGACGGTGAACGAAAAGCAGCAGATCATCGTGGCCTCAGCGCGGAAGTTCAACGAGTGGTCGATGCCGGGCGGGTTTCAGCTCGCCGCGGTGACGGGGCGAGGTCTCTTTTTCCGCGATGGGTGCAGCTTCCGTCCGAACTGGGGGCACTTCGAATGGCATCGGAAACATATCTTTATCGGGTAGTGCCGATCGGAGCAGATCGAATTGGCGGTCTCTGCATCTGAGGGCAACCGCCCTTCAACTCCGGAACACCGCCGGCACGAAGGACGGGTCGCTCGACTCGGCCACGGCCAGGCCGATCTGGAACTTGAGCACGTCGAGGGAGACCGGGGGCTGGTAGTCGACCAGCGAGGCCGCGACGGCTTCGGCGGGCGGGGTGTGCTTCGTCTGCACGGTGCGGTAGATCTTCACCGCCAGGGCCTCGGCGGCGCCGGGGGTGAGCAGGAGCGGGAGCTTTTCCTTCACGGCTTCGAAATCGGCCTCGCCCAGCTCCAGGCCGCGGCGTTTGCAGAGGGCGCGGATGAGGGCCCAGCTCTCGGCGGCGGTGGTGGTCGGGAAGATGGGGATCTTCACGTCGATGCGGCCGGGGCGCTTGAGGTCGACTTCGATCAGATCGGGGCGGCTGGAGGCCAGGATCCAGACGAGCTTCCCGCGGTTGTCGGGGTTGCTCATCTCCTTCGCGAACATCGAGTAGATGCGGCCGGAGAGCCCGCCGTCGTTGCCGCCGCTGTCGCGCTTGCCAAGCGCCTGGTCGGCCTCGTCGACGAAGACGAAGCAGCGGCCGAGCCCCTGCAGGAGGCGGAAGATCTTCTCCAGATTGCCCTCGGTGCTGCCGACCCACTTGTCGCGGAAGTTCTTGATCTTCACGACCGGAATGCCGGCTTCGCCCGCGAGGCATTCGACCATGTAGGTCTTGCCGGTGCCGACCGGACCGCAGAGCAGATAGCCCATCGGCACCGCGCCGGTGTCGCCCTTCTTCCAGAGCGCGATGTCGTCGCGCAGCCACTGCTTCAGAGCCTCCTGCGCGTGCAGGTCGTCGAGCGTCCGCTTGGGGTCGATGAACTCGATCAGGTCGCTCGCCTCGCGCTCGACCAGCTCTTTCTTCAGCTTGGCGAGGTCGCCGCCGCGGATGGGCTCTTTGCGGTACTCCTTGATCTTCAACAGGCTCTCGACCGAGCCGAGCGTGGCCCCGCTGAGCGAGGCCGCGACTTCGCCGACTTTCTCCCCGGCGAACTCCCCCAGCGCGATGGGATGGCGCGCGGCCACCGCCTGCAGCGCTGCGCCCAGGCCGGGCGCATCGGGGAAGGGCACCTTGATCGGCAAGGCACGCGGATTGAGCACCAGAAGCGGGTGCAGGTCGTTCTGATTCTCCGTCAGCAACACCGTGCAGAGCCGCAGCGCATCGAAGGCCGCCTCGCTGGACCAGTCGCGCATCAGCAGGGCCAGCGCGTTGAGATCCGCGTTGGTCGAGCCGGGGCTGTTCGGCGCCACAAGGTGGGCGGCGCGGACCCAGACCCCGACCTGCGGGGTCGCTTTGCCGAGGCGCTGGATGTTGGCGAGATAGCGGAAGTAATGCGTCAGCGTCTCCACCGCCGGCCGCGGCTGCTTGGGCAGCGAAGGCGCCTCGCGGGCGGAGGGCCATTCCGCAAACGCCTCGCGGCCCTTCTCGACCCGCAGGCCGTTGCCGAGGTCATAGCTCAGGATGATGTCGAAGCGCGGCATCAGGACCTGCGCGAGGTAGTCGGTCAGTCCGCCCAGCACCGCCTGCTCCGCGCGGTCCATGGCCGTGGGCAGGAGGAAGCGGTCGTTGATGTTGCCGCTGAGGAGGAACTGCGAGGACGAGTGGCTCTCGTAATGCGCCCGCATCTCGGCGGCCCAGGGGGGGAGGGACATGGAGGAGAAGGAAGAAGGAGGAAGGAAGAAGGCGGGAAGGCCCGGAGGCCGAGCTCGACTTCAGCTTAGCGGATCTCGCAGCGTAGAATTGGGCAAGTTTACCGGAAAGGTTGCCGATTGGGTCAACCCGGCTGCACGTTGCCGGCCTCGGGTGCTTCGAGCTGAGGCAGGGAAGCGCCCGCCGGAGCGATGAGCGGCGCGACGTTCGCCACGGTGGCCTCGGCGGCGGGGAGGAGGCGCTGGAATTTCACGCTGACCTCGCCGCGTTTGCGCGGGAGGCCGGAGACGCGCAGGCCGTCGAGGCGCACGGGGAGGACGCTCACGCCGGTGGCGGCGGCGATGCGCTCGAAGCCATGGCGGAGCTCCAGCAGTTCACCGGTGCGCGAGATGCTGCCTTCGGGGAAAATGCAGACCACGTGGCCGGCGGCGAGCGCCTCGATGGTGGCCTGGAGGCCCTTCTCCGATTTGCCGGGCATGATGGGAATGGCACGCATCAGACGCATGACCCAGTTGATCCACGGATTGTAGTAGATCGGCTCGAAGGCCACGAAACGGACGTGGCGCGGGCTGGCGGCCTGGATCAGGCCGGCGTCGCCGTAGCTGATGTGGTTGGGCAGCAGCAGAACCGCGCCCTCGTGCGGCAGATTCTCCAGGCCGCTCACCTTCGGGCGGTAGAGGAAATTCAGGATCCGCCGGGCGAACCGCAGCAGCCAGAAGTAGAACGGGTGGACCGGCTTGTCGTGGATCGGCGCCTTGAGCGTCGGCTTGAGGATCGGCATCGGCATGGGACGGAAATCGGGACGGACAGACATGGGCCCGCACCAAAGCGCGGCCGCTCAGACTCGGAGCATCGAAAATCGGTGGGGCAACATCGGCGCTCAGGCCGCCGGGTTTCGCTCGACGGTCGCCTCGATCTGCCCGTGCGGCTCGTCGGTCGGCAGGAAGACCTCGAATTTGTCCTCCAGCCCGAGGCGGGCGACATCGTAATGGAGATAGTGCCGGTTCGGCAGCGCGAAGTGGATGCGCTCGATCTCGGGCACGGCCGCGAGCGCGGCGCAGCCCATCGAGTAAAGCGTGGCCTGGACCGATTCGCTGAACTCGGTGGCAAAGATCCGCAGCATGGCATCGACGATGGCTTGATTGGCCGCAGCGTAGTCGGCCGGGGCGCGGTGCCATTCCCAGCGCGAGCTGACGAGGGTGCCGAAGAAGCGGTCGCGCGTCTCCGGCAGGGTGGTCCACGCATCCTTGAGGTAGCCGGAGAACGCGCTGGCGGTGGTCTTCAGCACCGAAAGTCCCTCGACGCCAGAAACCACCCGCGCCGGGCCGGAGCGGGGGACCGCGACTTCGGCGAACCAGCGGAACGGCGGGCCTTGCTGGAAAGCGTGCGGATGCGGCTGGCCATCGACCAGCAGTCGCTGCCAGACGCCCTCCCAAAGGCAGGCGGTCACGCTGCTCATGTGCGGGCTGCGGCTGAGGTAGTGCCGGCCCAGCGCCTCGCCGAAGTCCTCGCGGGCGCCGATCTCCCGCTGCGAGGCGAGCCCGTAGACCGAGTTCTTGATCGTGTCCGTCGGGAGAATGTGCGCGTTGTCGCTCTGCAGGTGGGCGGCCTCGAAGTCGCCCTCCGCCAGCGCTTGGACGGTCAGTTCACGGATCTGGTGCACGCCGTCCGCCCCGCGACTGACGCGGGCGAGACGGACGCGGGCTTTGCCATAACGGTTGGCGGCGAGACGGAAGGGGGAAGACATCCGGCCAGCATGCAAAACGCGCTGCGCTTCGGAAACCCGAATTTCATCCGCCCGCCCGGCTGAATTCCCGCACCGCCGCCAGCATTCAGTTGCATCGGCTGGGTCCTCTTGTTGATCGGCGCTCGCGCCTCCCGACGTTGGCGTGTCGCCACTCCCTCCCGTGCTTGCCACCTTCTTCGAACAAAGCAATTCCGCTCTCGCGCGCGGCGACGGCTTGGCGGCGATCGAGCCGCTGCGGCAGGCGCTGACGCTGGTGCCGGTGGGGCAACCCGGGCGCGGCGCGCTGGAACACAACTTCCTGCAGGCGCTCAAGCTGGCCTGCACCCGCCTGCTGGCCGCCGGAAAGACAGCGGAGGCGATCACCCTGGCCGAAGAGGCGCTGATCCAGGCGCAGCCGACCGCGCCGGCCGACGGACCGCCCCTGCGCCCGCGCGCCGAGGCGTTGCGCGACCTCTCGCAGGCGTTTCTCCACGCCCGACAGATCCCGCTGGCCGTTCGCCTGCAGCGCGCCGCCATCGCGGTCTATCCGTGCCCCACTTTTCAGATCGACCTGACGAACCTGCTCGCGCTCAGCCGCGAGCCGGCGGTGCTGGCGGACTTTTGCGACACCCTCCAGCCGGCGGATCTCGCGCCGCATCTCTTCATCGCCTGCCTGCCGAAGAGCGGCTCCAGCTTTCTGCGGAATGCGCTCCTGCAGGTGACCGGCTTTCGCGACACCTACCTGTTCTATGCCGGCGCGCCGAACGAGCACGACCTCTACCTGCCCACGCTGCTCGAATTCGCGACGGTGCCCACGGTCACGCAGCAGCACGCCCGCGCCTCGGAGGCCAACGTGCACCTGCTGCAGGGGTTCGGCATGCGTCCGGTGGTGCTCGTGCGCAACCTCTTCGACGCTCTCGTCAGCCTGGACGATTTTTACCACTCCGGGGCGTCCTTCAGCACGTTCTTCTTCCCCGACTACCTCCGCCTCTCGCCCGAAGAACGGCTCGATCTGATCGTCGACCACGTGGCGCCCTGGTACCTCCAGTTCTACGCCTCGTGGGTGCGGGTGGAGCAGGAGCGACGCCTGCCGCTGCTTTGGCTGACCTACGAGGAGATGATCGCCGACAAACCCGGCACCCTGCGGCGATTGCTGGAGTTTTGGCATCTGCCGCTCGACGAAGCCCGCTTGGCGGCGGCGCTCAGTCAGGTCGAAGGCGACCGCAAAGCCACGCGGTTCAATCAGGGCGTGACCGGTCGCGGCGAGTTGCGCCTGAGCGTGGCCCAGCGCGAACGAATTGTCCGGCTCACGAGGTCGTTCCCGTTGACGTCATTCGCGCGTCTTGGTATTCCCGGACCGGCTCAATAATCACCTTCCACCACCGCCTTCCTCATGAATTTTCTGCTCCGCAAAACCACCCTGGTCGGTGGGATCGCCGTCCTCCCTGCCGCCGCTTTCGCCAATGGCGGTGATACGTTCGGCACGGCCACGCCGATTCCGGCGGGCCCGCTGAGCTACAGCGACACGGGCACGACGCTGGGCGCCAACAATACGGTCAACAGCCTGCTCGCCAACGTGAACGGGCTCTACAGTCAGGTCGCGGGCCCGGACGTCTTCTACATCCTGCAGATTGCGGTGGGTGGCACGCTCACGTTCACGGTCGATCCGACCGGGGCCAATTGGGACACTTCCATCTATGTCACCAACTCGCTGGCCACGGCCGCCAACCCCGGCATCGGCGCCGGGTCGGGCGCTGACTCGTTTGGTAGCAACGGGACCGAGTCCGTCACCGTCAACGTGACTCCGGGCACGTATTATCTGGTCATCGACTCCTTCTACGCGAGCGGGGCTCTTTCGGCGGGCACCTACTCGATGACTCTCACCGGCACCGCCATCGCCGGCACGGTGGCGGCGGTCCCGGAGCCCGGCACCGTGCTGGGCGGTCTCGCCGCCGTGGGCACGCTCGGCGGGGCCGTTTGGCGTCGTCGGCGAGTGGGAGCGAAGTAACGGGGCGGCAGGCGGCAGGCGGGCGCGAAGGGCGCTTTCAGAGAAAGTTCGAAACTCGAAGTTCGAAACTCGAAGGAAGTCTGAAGTCCGAAGTTCGAAGTTCGAAGTTCGAAGTTCAGTGCATTTGCGGCCGCGCCTGCGGGTTCTCCAGTGCCGCTACAGCAGGCGCTTCAAGGCATCCACCACGCCGTAGCCGTCCTCGCGCTTGGCCAGGAAGCCGTCGGCGCTGCGGACGGTGTCCTTGACCTCGCGGATGGCATTGGCAGGGCAGGCGACGTGGACCGCGTGGCGACCCCCGAGCATGGGCAGGTCGTTGTAGTGGTCGCCGACGGCGAAGATCTCGTCCGCCTTGATGTCCAGCAGGCGGGCGAGTTCGGACAGCGCGGTGCCCTTGTCGTAGTCCTCGTGGCAGAAGCGCAGGTAGATGCTGTTGCGCTGATAATGCAGCTTCGGGACGGCGGTGCGGATTTCGTCGAGGTAGGCGACCACCCAGTCCATGTCGGCCTCCGTTTTGGTGGTGAGGCCGGCCGGCTCGGAGGGGTCGTTGACGTGGTCGAAGTTGTAGAGGATGCGCGCGCCGATCTTCGCCTTGATGTAGGCGACCGCCTGTCGCAGGTGCGGTAGCGCAGTGTCGAAGAGCTCGCGATGGGCGCGGAAGCCGCGTGTGTTCCAATCGCCGAAATCGACCCAGGCTCCTTTGCGCTGCGAGCAGGGGCGGAAGACATCGCGCTCGCTGGTCAGCGCGTAGTCGGGGTGGAAATCGACGCCGACCGTGCCCCAGGCCTCTTCCAGCAGCGCCGGCGAGCGGCCCGTGTTGACGGCCCAGACGATGCCCCGGCGGCGGATCTCCTGCAGGAGCTCGACCAGCTCATCGCAAAACCGCTGCGGCGCGTCCCAGGCGGGGACGAGGGTGCCGTCGAAGTCGGTGGAGATGAGTTTGAGAGACATCGGGGGCGTGAATTTTTACGCGACAGCCACACGTTCGTCTTAAGCTCGAAACTCGAAACTCGAAACTCGAAGGAAGTCGGAAGCTCGAA
>JAFEGM010000004.1:10589-117052 GCA_018240025.1 Verrucomicrobiota bacterium | reverse complement strand
CTTCTTCCTTTTTCCTTCCTCCTTTTCTGCCCATGCCCGTCCAAGACTACCTCGACAGCGCTCGCCGCGAGTTCGCCTACTACCGCGGTCTCGGCGAGAAGACCTTCGCCCAGCTGACCGATGACGCGGATTTTTTTCGCGTCCCCGCGCCGGGCAGCAACAGCATCGCGGTCATCGTGAAGCATCTGCACGGCAACATGCTCTCGCGTTGGACCGACTTCCTGACCACCGACGGCGAGAAGCCCTGGCGCCAGCGTGACCGGGAGTTCGAGGACGATCTGACCTCCCGGGCCGAGGTCGAGAGGCTCTGGCGCGAAGGCTGGGAATGCCTGCTCGGCGCGCTCGCTCCCCTCGGGCCCGCGGACCTCGATCGCATCGTCACCATCCGCACCGAGCCGCACAGCGTGGCCCAGGCCATCGCGCGCCAGTTGGCCCACGTGCCCTACCACGTCGGCCAGATTGTGCTCCTCGGGAAAATGTTCCGCGGCGAGCAGTTCCAGTCCCTCTCGATCCCGCGCGGAGGCTCAGACGCCTTCAATCGTGGCAAAGGGGTCAGTAGTCCGCACTCTCCGAGTGCGGCCGGTCGCGCGGGCTGAACATCGGCGCACCACCAGCCAGCCTGACCGCCGGACTGCAGCCTTGGGGGGGGTAGCCTCTAGACGCATCCATCCGCGGAACGGAGCGCACCGCCTCGGGCCGCCAAGCTTCTCACCCGAGCGCCCCACGCCGCCTCGCGCCTACTTCTTTTCCGCCGCGCGGCGGGCGTAGTCGGCCTTCTGCGCGAGCGGCGTGGATTCGTTGCTGAGATACACGCAGCCGCCGAGCGAGAGGGCGGCGAGGAGGAGGACGAAGGTGAGCTTGGCTTTCATCGGGCCGAGAAAACTACGAAGTCGGGCAAATGGGAATCGCCAAGTGCGGGACGGGCCCTTAACCGTGCGGGCGATTTTCGGAAGTGTCGTTCGTTCCATGGTTCCGCCGAATTCCGCTCCTGCCCCGCGCCCCGACCCGGCGCTCGAGCGGATCTTCGCGCCGCCTTCGACCGGGGCGGGTGGCCATGTGCCGGGTGGCGACGAAGTTTGGGACGCGCTGCCGGACGATCCGGCGCCCACCGGCTTCGGCGAATACGTCGTGTTGGGCGAGATCGCGCGCGGCGGGATGGGCGTGGTTTATCGCGCCCGCCAGCAAGGCACCCAGCGGGTCGTCGCACTGAAGACGATCTCGCCGGCCCTGCTCGCCGTGCCCGGGGCGCGCGAGCGCTTCCAGCGCGAGAGCGAGGCGGCCGCAGCGCTGGATCATCCGCACATCCTGCCGATCCATCACGTCGGAGTGGCCGAAGGCGTGCCCTTCTTCTCGATGAAGCTGGCCGAGGGCGGCAGTCTTGCCACCGCGCCGCGGCGGCCGCCTCGCGAGGTCGCAGCCCTGCTGGCCAAGGTGGCCCGGGCGGTGCAGCACGCGCACGAGCGCGGAGTTCTGCATCGCGATCTCAAGCCGGCCAACATTCTGCTCGATGCGACCGGGGAGCCGTTCGTGGCCGATTTCGGACTGGCCCGATTCTACCAGCGGACCGATGACCCCACGCTCACGCAGACCGGCGTGGGTACGCCGCATTTCGTCTCGCCCGAGCAGGCCCGCGGCGAGACGCGTACGCTGACCGTGGCGAGCGATGTGTATGCGCTCGGCGCGATCCTGTATGCGCAATTGGCCGGCCGTCCGCCCTTCGCCGGCGAGACGGCTTTGGAGACGCTCCGTCTGGTCATCGAGACTTCACCGCCGCCGTTGCGGGCGCGCGATCCCGGAATTCCCCGCGACCTCGAGATCATCTGCCTCAAGTGCCTGGAGAAGGATCCGGCTGCGCGCTACCGCTCGGCCCGCGCGCTGGCCGACGACCTGGAGGCGTTCGTGGCGGGCCGCTCCATCTCGGCCCGGCCGGCCACATTGCCCGAACGGGCTGCGCGCTGGACCCGGGCGAATCCGGTGCTGGCGGCCACGCTCGGTTTCGCGGCCCTGCTGCTGGTGGCCGTGGCGGTGGGCTCGACCATCGCGGCGGCGCGCTTTCGCGAGGCCACCCGCCGGGCGCAGGAGGCAGAGCGGGAGGAGCGCGCGCAACTGCGGCAGGCGCTGCTGGCCCAGGCTCGCGCCTCGCGCCTGACCGGGCGGGCCGGGCAGCGCTTTGCGACGCTGGAGGCGGTGGCCAAGGCCGCGGCCATCCGACCCGACCTGGAACTGCGCAATGAGGCCATTGCGGCGCTTGCGCTGCCCGACCTGCGCATTGAACGCCTCTGGCCAGCCAAGCGCCTGAGCTACGGCCCGCTGGCCTTCGATCCGACGCTCCAGTTCTACGCCAATGAGCCGGCCGACGGCGTGCTGACCGTGCGCCGCGCGTCGGATCAGGCGGAGGTCGCGCGCTGGACCCCGCCCGGCGGCCCCGGCGCGCGGGTGAAGTTCATCGGGCCGTGGGCGGAATCGGGCACGCGGCTCAGTGCGCTCTACGCCGACGGCGCGGTGCGCTTCTTTCGTGTCGGGGCCGACGGCGCGCTCACCCTGGCCTGGGAACTCCCGGGTTGGAATCCGCCCACTCCACCCGTCGGAGTGGAGAATTTCGTGGCCTATGCTCCCGACGAAGCCCGCGTGGCGGTGGGCGTCCCAACCGGCGGCGTTTCACTGCGAGCGGCGGATACCGGCGCGGAACTCGCGCGTCTGGCACCCGAGGCGCGGGCCGACAGCCTGACTTGGTCACCCGATGGCCGCGAACTCGTCGTCGCGGGGCGTCGCGCCGAGGAAGCGCGCATCATTTCCGCGAGCGACGGCCGCGTGCGGGTCGCGCTCAAGGCCGAGATGGGCGTGGAAGCGCTGGCCTGGAGCCCCGACGGTCGCACGGTGGCGGCGAGTTCGAATCGCGGCCCGATCTTCCTCTTCGATGCGCCGACTGGCCGGTTGCGGCACGCTCTGCGGGGGCACACCCGGACGACCACGATGCTCGGATTCTCCCCCGACGGCGCGCTGCTCGCCTCCTCGGGACGCGACTACACCCTGCGCCTCTGGGAGCCGCTCACGGGCACGCCGCTCCTGCTGTTGAGCCCGCCCGCCGCGGAGCCCGTGCTGCGCTTCACCCGCGACGGCCGGCGCCTGGCGCTAAGCCCCTACGGCGCCGACGCCGGCACCGCGCAGGTCGCGGCCAACGATGTGCTGCGCTACGTGCCGCATCGGCTCGATGGCGATGCGCTGGCCGAGTTCGGCGCGGCCGACTACTCCGCCGATGGACGTCTCATCGTCGTGGCCGGTCGCGGCGGCGTGCGCCTGTGCGACGGTCGCGACGGCCGCGAACTGGTCGCGTGGCCGCTCGATCCCGGCGCGCGCAAATCGGCCCAGTTCGACGCGGACGGCCGGTGGCTGTGGATCAGCAGCGTCCGCAGCGGGCTCCAGCGGCACCGGCTGACGTGGAACTCGCCGGAGCAGCTGGAGGTCGGACCCGCCGAGGTGCTGGACCCCACGCCGGACTACCTTCTGACCTCGCCCGGTGGCCTCGGCACGCGGCGGGCCTTCGTGCGCGAGGATTTCGAGCAGGTGCTGCTGCGCGATCTGACCGGCGCGGGCCAGGTCACCCTCACGCTCCCGCAGAGCGGCATCTGGCAGGCCGCCGTCAGTCCCGATGGCCGCTTCGTCGCCACCGCGCCGGCTTCGCGCGATCTGCTGGTCGACCGCAAATCGTGCCGTCTTTGGAATGCGCAGACTGGCGAATTGGTCCGCGCCTTTCAGTCCGGACGTGGCGGCACCGTGACGTTCAGCCGCAGTGGGCGGTATCTCTATTCCAGCGCCAACGGCCCCTCGCACGTCTGGGAGCTCGAGCCCTGGCGCCAAGTGATCGAGCTGCCGGGCGAGCTGGAGGATGCGGCGTTCTCGCCCGACGACCGCCTGCTGGCCGCGGTCGATGAATCTTCCCGCGTGCATCTGTTCTCGCTGCCCGAGGGCCGCCGCCTGGCCATGCTGGAAGGTCGCGCCAGCCGGCTCTACTTCGGTGCTCATGGCGCCACGCTGGTCGGCGTCAGCTCCGATGGCGCCATCTGGCGCTGGGACCTGCGGAATCTGCGGCGCGAGCTGAAGACCCTCGGGCTCGATTGGGAGGCGCCTGATTTTCCCGCCGCGTCGCCGGAGGTCGGGCCGATTTCGGCGCGGTTGGCGTGGTAGGGACGTGGCTTGCGGCGGAAGTAGGAGGGGCGCGCGGCGCGAGTCCGGCGCGAGTGCGACGTCTGGTATTCTTGCCTCAAAGAACGCAGAGATCGCAAAGAACAGGCGTCGATGTCGGGAGGAGGCTACTTCTGCGTCCGCGAGCTTCCGACGATGTGTGGTGCGTTCAGGACCTGGTGGGGACGCGCTCCTGCGCGTCCGGGCGTCGCCCAAGACGCGGCGTGCGTCGACGATGCGGTAGGGACTGCGCTCAGGCGCGGCAGCGCGTCGCCCAAGACGCGGCGTGCGTCGACGATGCGGTAGGGACCGCGCTCCTACGCGTCCGCGCGTCGCCCAAGATTCGACGTGCGTCGACGATGCGGTAGGGACTGCGCTCAGGCGCGGCAGCGAGGGTGAAAACGGTGCCGCCCTCTGCGGGTTGCTTGCGAACAGAAGCGGACAAACTAAGCAAACCGGAGGGACTCCGGCTGTCAGCGGAGGGGCTGGAGCGCGTCCTCCCACGTCGTGGGCGAAGGCGGCGTTGGGCCCACGTTCGCGGACGCGCAGGAGCGCATCCCTACCAGGGTCGTGGGCGAAGGCCACGTCGGGGGCGTTTCGCGGACGCGCAGGAACGCGTCCCCACCAGGTCGTGGACGAACGCGACATCTGGGGCGCTTCGCGAACGCGCAGGAGCGCGTCCGTGCCGATGGACCACTCCATCGCGACAGGCGCCTGACGCTTCGTCACCCATCAACTGCTCACAGCATCGGCGCCAGCGGCCGGAGCGCGGCTTCCAGCAGGCGACGCGGCAGCGGGAGATCGGTGAATTCGCGCAGGTGCATTTCGGTGCTGGCGGCGAAGTCCTCCGTCATCATCGCCTCCAGCTGCGCGGCGGCCGGGGCGGAATGCAGCAGGACGTTGAGCTCGAAGTTCAGCCGCATGGAACGATGGTCGGAGTTGGCCGAACCGACCATCAGCCAGTCGTCGTCGAAGAGGATCGCCTTCGTGTGGTTGATGCCGGCGGAGTATTCGTAGACGCGCACGCCGAAGCGCAGGAGATCGGCGTAGAACGAGCGGCCGATGCGCACGAGGTAGGGATGGTCGTTTTTCTCGGACACGAGCAGGCGGACGTCGACCCCCCGGGCCGCGCAGATCTGCAGGGCGGAGACGATGAGGTTGTCCGGACAGAAATAGCCCGTGGCGAGCCAGAGCCGGCGCTCGGCCGCGGTGCAAAGCGCGACGAGCGACTTGGCCACGGGCTCGCGCGGGAGGTCGGGGCCGCCGGCCACGACCTGCGCCAGACCGGACTCGCCGCCCGCGCACGCTGGGTAGTAGGCGCGATCGCGCAGCTCCTCGCCGGTGGCGAAAAACCAGTCGGTGGCGAAGCACTCCTGCAGCTGGCCGAGGATCTCGCCGCGCAGCTCGATCTGCGCGTCGCGCCAGGACGGACTTTCGCCGCTGCCGAGGTGCTCCTCGCCGATGTTCATGCCGCCGACGAACGCGACGGTGCCGTCGATGATCTGCAGCTTGCGGTGGTTGCGCAGGTTCACGAAGCGCAGGTGCCGGTGGTAGGGGCCCGAGTAGAACCAGGAGAATTTTCCGCCCGCGGCGCGCAGCGGCTCGAAGAAGGCGGTGCGCGTGTGCAGGCAGCCCATCTGATCGAGCAGCAGCCGCACCTCCACGCCGCGCTGGCAGGCCGCGATGAGCAGGTCGAGAAAGCGCCGGCCGACCGCATCCTCCTTCCAAACGTAGAATTCAACGTGCACATGCGAGCGGGCCCCGCGGATGGCCTCCTCGAGCGCCGGGTAGAAGGCGGTGGCATCGATCAGCAGCTGCGGCGAGCAGGCTGAACTCACGGGCACCTCGTTGATGGCGGCGAGGGAACGCAGCAGATGCTGTCGCCCGGGCGCCTCCCCGGCCAGCAAAGCCGCGGCCGTGGCGCTCGGCGTCGTATTCTGCCGCTGGCGCGCCTCGGCTTGGCGGAGGCGGCGGCGTCTGAGACGGTCGGTGCCGAGCGCGAAATAGAGCAGCACGCCAAGGTATGGGACCAGCAGGATGAACCAAACCCAGGCCAGCGTGGCGCCGGGGCGTTTCTTGGCCAGCAGGACATGCGGGATGACGGCCAGACTGAGAGCGTAGCCGGCGAGGAGGATCCACGAGGTCTTCATGCGTGTGGCTGCATCGCGTCTGACCGGGCGGCTGCGTGGGTCTGGCGGGACTGGACGGGAGCGTGTCGGACCTCCACGAGCAGGGGGAAGTGATCGCTGGCCACGCGGGCGAGGGCGGTATCGACCACCTCGGCCGAAACCACCTCGACCTCCCGACTGGCGTAGATGTAATCGAGGCAGATCCAGGGGAAGCGCGTGGAGAAGGTCGGCCGCGGCCGGGCCGGCCGGAGCGCGCGCTGGGCCTCGCGCAGGCTCGAGCCGAGGACCCGATGCACACGGCTGCCGGGGAGCGAGTTGAGATCGCCGCAGAGCAGCACCGGCGGCAGCTCGTGGGCTGCCTCGAGCCACGCGGAGAGCGCGAGCGCCTGCTGACGCCGCTCGCCTGGGGCGAGCCCGAGGTGGGTGTTGAGCAGCTGCCAGCGCGTTCCGTCGACGTCCAACTCGACCCAGAGGGCGCCGCGCGGTTCGTGCAGGCGCGAGGGCTGCGGGAGCGGACCCGAGCGGATCAAGCGGAGCGGATAGCGCGAGAGGATCGCATCGCCGTATTCCTCCGCCGCGAGCCGCAGGGCCGGGTGGAAGTGGAAATCCATTTCCAACGTCCGGGCCAGCACCTCCGCCTGGTGGATGCGCCCGCTGCGGGGGCGGTGGACATCGAGCTCCTGCAGGCAGACGACATCAGCGCCGGTGGCCGCGATGACCCGGGCGATGCGTTCCGGCGCGACGACTCCGTCGGTTCCGCGGCAGCTGTGGACATTGTAGGTAAGCACTCGCATGGCGCTGCCGCTGGTTCGCGGGAGAGCGTCCCCGCGGATGCGACCTCAGGCACGTCGAGGGTGGGCCATCCACAGCGGAGGGCAGGCGCGAAAGCACCGAGTATGAATGCCAACGTCGTCGCCGACCTCGCCGTGCTCATCATCACGAATCACGCCACCTCGCGCGAGCAGTTCGAACGCTGGCTGACCTCCCCGCGCGTTCACCTGTTCCACGCCACCACCGCCGAGGCCGCGTTGCGTCGTGCGCAGGAGCGGACCTTCGATCTGGTGGTGTTCGACTGCGGCGTCGATCCGCTCGGAATGGAGGGCGTGGAGTCCGTCATCAGCCAGGAGTTCCGCTCCACGCCGAAGATCGTGATCTGCTCGCCGGACGATCTCGCCCGTGTCCCGACGGCCACGCAGGAATCGGTGCACCTGCTGGCGACCAATCGGGTGACAGAGGAGGCGTTCTTCGATGCTCTGCGGCAAGCGCTGCCCGAGGCTGAAGCCTTGCTGCCGCTGGTGTCGCGTCCAAGCTAGATGACGGGCGCGAACTCGACCCGGCTCAAGCCACCGTTTTGCAGCCCGCGGCTCGGTCTCCGACTCAGGACTCGACCTGCGGCGTGCGACGCCGGCGCAGTCGCCAGCCGAGCGCAGAGAGAGCCCCGACCCCGACCGCCCAGGTGGACGGCTCCGGGACCCCGGCGATCTGCAGGCCCCAGGAGACGAACTGACCCTGGTCGCCACCGGCGACGTCGGCGATGTAGAGCGTCCAAGTGCCGGCGGCGCCGAAGCCGTTGAAGGAGAGCAGGGAATCGGTCCGCGGGGTGGCGTCGGTCACCGCGAACGGGCTGACCGCGCGCCCATCGGGCGACCAGGTGCCGAACAGCTGGCCGCCGGCGGGATTGGAAACCAGTTGGTAGAGATGGATATCGCTGCCGCTGTTCGTGAAGGTCACGTCAAATCCGCTGTCCGCATACCCATCCGGATTGCCGCTGGTGGTACCCACCCGGTTGAGCAGCGTGACGAATCCAGCCGACGAGCCGTTGATCGCCGTGTGCACGAGGTAGGCGAAGAAGTCGCCGTTGAAGCCGCCGGTGACGGTCAGCGTGACGGTGAGCGAGGTGATGTCGAGGATCGAGGAACCCGGCACCGTGATCGTGCTGGCCACGCCGGTCAGATCGTTGTCCGGAATGGTGACGTTGGGCGTCGCGTTGTAGACCTCGAGGAACTGCGCTTCGGCGGTGGCGGCGCTGCCGACGAGGACCAGAGCGGTCAGGAGCGGAAGAGATTTCATGGAAGGGCTCTGGGAGATGGGTTCAGGGCACACTCACGACCCGGTAGAATCGCTGCGCGGGCGGCGGCTGCGTCGGGTCGAGATACTGCAGTCGACCGTTCGTATCTGCTGTGAGGGTACCGGAGAGATTTGTCCAGCTGCTTTGCATGGTATCCGACGCTTCGACGGCATAGCGCAAGCCCGGAATGCCCTGGGCGACGACCAGCGTGCCTCCGGCTCCCTGGGTCACCGAAACGATGTTGAGGGAGGCCGCCTGACTCGAGCGCACCGAGACGTTCACGGTGCCAGTGCCGGTCGAGCCGGCGAAGCCGTCCGTGACCGTGTAGGTGAACGAATCGGAGCCGGTGAAGTTATTCGGCGGAGTGTAGGTCACCGTATTTCCTACGAGGGTGACCGAACCGCCCTGGGCTGAGGTCGCTGCGACTCCGGTGACCGTGAGCGCATCGCCGTCAGGGTCCGACATCAGCGCGCGCAGTTTGCTGGCGCTGATGGTGGCGGCGACGTTGGCATTGGTGGCCAACGTGCCAGCGGACTGCGAGACCGGTCGGCGGTTGATGCGCAACGAGAAGGACTGCGTCGCGTCAGGCGGCACGCCATTGGAGGCGCTGATGGTGAAGGCGAAGGTCTGTCCGCCGGTCGAGACGTTCGGCGTGCCCGCAAGCAACCCGGCCGGGGAGAGCGTCACGCCGCCCGGCAGCGGCCCCATGGTGGCGAAGGTCGGCGTGGGCAGGCCGGTGGCGGTGACCTGGAACGAGCCGGAGACGCCGGCGGTGAAGACGGTGGAGGCCGCACTGGTGATCGCAGGTGCCTGCGCCGGCGTGGGCGTAACGGTCGGGGTCGGCGTGGGCGTCGGCGTCGGCGTATTGGTCGGCGTCGCCGTGGGCGTGGGCGTCAGCGTCGGGGTGTTGGTGGGCGTCGGCGTTGCGGTCGGCGTGTTCGTCGGCGTGGGCGTCGGCGTCGGCGTGTTCGTCGGCGTGGGCGAGGGCGTCGGAGTTTCCGTGGGCAGAGGCGTCGCCGTGGGGGTGCTCGTCGGCGTATTGGTCGGCGTCGGAGTCGCGGTCGGCGTGTTCGTCGGAGTCGGCGTCGGCGTGGGGGTGGCGGTCGGAACGGGGGTCGCCGTAGGAGTGCTGGTCGGCGTGTTCGTCGGCGTCGGCGTATTCGTGGGGGTATTGGTCGGCGTCGGCGTGTTCGTCGGGGTATTCGTCGGCGTGTTCGTCGGCGTCGGTGTGGGGGTCGCGGTCGGCACCGGAGTCGCCGTGGGCGTGCTGGTCGGCGTGTTCGTCGGGGTCGGCGTCCGCGTGGGCGTGTTCGTCGGCGTCGGAGTCGGAGTGGCCGTCGGCTGCGGCGTGGGGGTCGGCGTCGGCGTCGGCGCCGAGGGAGCCAGCTTCACCACCACGCCCGAAGTCGTGGTGTTGAGAAATTCGCCGCCGAAAGCGACGGTATCCGCTCCCAGCACGCTGAGTTGGTGGCGCGTCTGCGTCAGGGTATCAGCGAAGCCCGAGTCGAACGTGGCCGTCCAAAGCTCGGTGCCCGAGGTGGCATCCACCCGGGTGACGATGAGGTCCGTGGTGGTGTTTTGCAGGGTGCCGAGGGCGTACACGGAGCCGCCGAACAGGGCGAGATTGATGTAGCGATCGCCGCCGTTGGCGGTCTGGTCCGGGCCGTCCTTCTTGACCTGCCAGAGCACGCTGCCGTCCGTCCCGCTCAGCTTCTGGATGAAGCCGACCCGATTCCCGGTGCCGGTGCCCTCCCGGATGAAGCCGGCCGAATAAACGTCGCCGGATGCATCGGTGGTGATATCGGCCGGAGCGTCCGAAACGCTGGCGGCGCCGTTGGTCGTGCGGCGCCAGACTTCCGCGCCGGTGCCGGGGTTGAATTTGACGATGACGTAATCGGTCACCGTGGCCGTGCCGGGAGCCTGGCGGCTGGACATGGCGGCGATCGGATTGCCCGAAGGATCGACGGTCAGGGCCTGCACGCTGTCGTTCTGGTTCGAAGTGGCCGGGCCGACCGGCGTGACGGACCAGACGGCCGTGCCGCTGCTGGAGAGCTTCACCAGATAACCCCGGGTGATGATGTTGGGCCCGACGATGGCGTTGTAGGTGCCACCGGCGTAGATATTCCCTGAGCTATCGGTCGCGACCGTGAAGAAGTCGCTCAGCTGAACGGTATCGGGGTTGGTGAAGCTCCAGATCTGCGCTCCGGTGGTGGCGTTGATCTTGGCCACGCGCGCCCGGGTGCCGCCGTCCGCATTGCCCACTGCCACGATGTTGCCGTCGCTGGTGCGGGCGATCGCGCGCGACTCGTCGTTGCCGTTGGTCACCGTGGTGGAGTCGAAGGTGTAGGTCCAGGCGACCGTGCCATCGGCGCCGTTGATCTTGATGACCCACCAGTTCAGCTGCTGGCCGGTGACTGAGGCCCGGGCGCAGACGTACGCATCGCCCGTCGCCGGGTCGACCAGCAGGTCGTTCACGTTCTCGCTGTTGGTTCCGTTGTTGATGTCGCGGGTCCAGAGCGCGACACCATCGGAGCCGCGGTGCCGCGTGACGCGGAGGTCCGAAGTGGCGTTGGTCCCCGTGATCTGCCCGGCCGAGATGATGTCGCCGTTGCTGACCACGCCGGTCGCGTTGGCCCGCCCATGGGTGCCGTTCACGACCGTTGCCTGCCAGGCGACGGTCGGAGCCTGCGCCGAGGCCGAAAAGGCGAGCAGGCAGGAGCCGGTGAGAGCAAGCAGCGGAACTGCGAAAGAGGAGCGAGTGAGATTGCGCATACTTGGGGAGGAGCCGGCCGCGAGAATTCCGCAAAAGGATGGCGGAGGCGAGCGCAATCACTCTGCCAATCTTGCGACCGTTTCGGACGTGGGCCGGCTGCGCTTAGAATTCGCGCTTGACTTTCGTTAATCGACCCGCAGCCCGGCGATGCGTTCAAACCAGACCGCCGGCAGGTGCGCCAGCGGCCCGCGCATCTTCGCCAGCTCCTCGGCCGGCCCGTGGAATTCCAGCCGGGTCAGCGTGGCGATTTTCAGCCCCGCCGCCAGCAGGTCGCCGACGTTCTGCAGATGCGCCAGCGCCGCCTCGGCCCCCGCGTACCCTTCGCGGCAGAAAATCTCGTCGCCTTGCGCGGTGAATTCGTAGAAGAGCGCCCCCGGCTCGCTGGAGGTCCGCTCGATGAAGGCCGCGAGCCCGGCCCGGAACTCGGCCATGCGCTCGGGGCTGACTTTGAAGTACGGATGGATGCTGACGACATTGCGCGGGTAGTTCATCCGCCCAGCCAACACCGGGTCCGGCACCAGGCCAAGCCCAGCCTTCACTATCGCCTATCGCCTATACCCCCTATCGCCTATGCCGAGCCTCAGCGAGGCTCAAGCGACGTAACCGTCGTGACCGTGTCGACCGCCCGCTGCAGCACGACGTCGCGCGGGATGATGGTGACCGGCTTGCCGCGGCGGCGCTGGGCTTCCTGCAGCAGCTCGACCTCCGGATTGAGCCCCGCCACGAGGGAGGCCTCGTTGATGCGCATGCGTTCAGGGTCGTCGAGCACGCCGGCGAAGCCGGTTTTGTCGAGCGCGGCCTTGAGCACGCGTTCACGCTCTGCGCCGCTGGGCGCACCCTCGACCGTCAGATCGGGCTTCACGCCTTCGGGAAAAATGCGCGGTCCGGCCGAAGGCACGGCCTCGGCCACGGCCACGCGCAGCAGCGTCTCCTGACCGAGCGCGAGATCGGCGTATTCCACCGCCTGTCCGCCGGTGGCCGTCCCGACCGTCATGGAGCGCGTGTTGAGCCGCACGCCGGCGGCCACGATTTCCGCGGCGCCGACCGTGCCGGCATCGACCACCACCACCACGAAGCCGCTGTAGAGCGGGTCCGCATTCGAGGTGAAGAGCCGCTCGTCCTTGCCGTTGGGCTTGCGCAGCGAGAAGAGCGGCCGGCCCTTGGGCGCGAAGCGATTGATGACCTGCGCGGCCAGATCGAAATCGGTCGCCGCCGGCGTGGCGCGCAGATCGAAAATGAGGTGCGGGATTTTCTGCTGGGCGTAGTCGCGCAGCGTCTGGTCCAGGAGCGACAAATTTTCGCGGCTCAAGGCCCCGAGCCGGATGCAGCCGATGCGACCCTTCAGCACCTCGGCGCGGTAGGGACTGGCGGGATCCGCCTTGGCCGCCGGCTCCGCAGTGGTGCGTCGAGGCGCCAGGCGCGCGCCCGGGCCGAGCCGCGCCAGCAGGCCTTCGAGCTGGGCGCGCTGGAGCGATTCGTCCTTCAGCGCGCCGGGGTCGATGTAATACTGCCGGAGCAGTTTGAACGCCTCGGGCAATTCGGCGGCGCCGAGGGCGTCGATGAGTTCGCGACGCTCGGTCGCGAGGCCGCCGTTCGATTGGCGCGGGGCGGAATTTTGGGCGCCGACGGAGCCGGCGAAGGCCAGGAGCAGAGCGACGGAAACGGCGCGCATGTGTGTCAGCATAGCAGGCCTCGGCCCGCCGCGCTTGCGACTGTCGTCGAATGACACGAAGGATTCTCTCGTCCGAAACCACCGTGATTCCCAGCCGATTTCTGTTCGCGTTCACCGCGTCCGCCGTTCTCGCCCTGCCCCTGATCGCCCAGGACGAGCCCTCCATCACGATCCGCAAGCAGGGCTTTTCGTTCCCACCGGAACTCGCCCGGGCCAAGATCGCCTTCATCGCCACGAAGACCGGCCGCAAGGAGGTCTACACCTGCAACGGCGACGGCTCCGGCGTGGTGCAGTTGACGCGCGATAACAATATCAGCGTCGGCCCTGCGCTCAGCGCGGACGGTCGTAAGCTCGCCTACACTGGCTACCAGAGCGGCTACGCGGACATCTACGTCATCGACCTCGCCAGCGGCTCGCGCGACCGGGTGGTGAAATTCCCCGGCACCAACACCGGCGCGGCTTTCTCCCCCGACGGCTCGCGTCTCGCTTTCACCGCATCGCGCGACGGCAATCCCGAGCTCTACGTCAGCAGCGCCGGTGGCGGCGGAGCCAGCCGCCTCACCCGCACGCCGGGGGTCGAGTCCTCGCCCACCTGGTCCCCGCGGGGCGATGAGCTCATCTACGTGTCCGACCAGGGCGGATCGCCGCAGCTGTATCGGATCAATGCCGGCGGCGGCACGGGCAGCCGCATCAGCACGGGCTACAGCTATTGCACCGAGCCCAACTGGTCGCCCGACGGCACCAAGCTGGCCTTCGTCACCCGCAGCGGCGGCTTCCAGATCGTGGTGCTCGACCTGAACACCGGCAATGCGCGCACCGTGGCCGCCGGCGAGGATCCCGCCTGGGCCGGCGACTCGCGCCATCTCGTCTTCAGCAGCGGCTCCGCGCTGGTCATGCTCGACACCGCCACCGGCGCGCAGAAGACGCTGGCCAGCGGCCTCGGCCGCATCTCCGAGCCCACCATGAGCCGCTGAGCGCGGCTCGCGCCCACCTCTTTCGCCACCCTGCCGGGGCCCGAGCGGGCCGCGGCGCCCATCCTTCCTTCGACCATGCACGCGCTCACCCGCCTCCTCACTCTCATCCCCATGCTCGCCCTCCTGCTCTTCGCGGGCTGTGCGCAGAAGCAGGGCAACACCGACGCCTCCGGCCGCACGGGCTACGACAGCGACAGCGTCACCGGCACTCCGCTGCCCGAGCGTCGCGAAGGCACCGCGTTCTTCGGCCCCAACGTGCAGCGCGGGCAGTTCGCCTCGGTGCAGTTCGACTTCGATTCCTTCGCCATCCGCGGCAGCGAGGAGGGCAAGGTGCGCGCAGTGGCTGATTTTCTGCGCGGCAGTCAGGCCAGCCTGATCATCGCCGGCTTCACCGATTCGCGCGGCACGGCGGAATACAACCGCGCTCTGGGCGAGAAGCGCGCCGGCGCGGTCCGCGAGCGGCTCATCTCGTTCGGCATCAGCGGCCAGCGCATCCAGACGGTCAGCTTCGGCATGGAAATGCCGGTCTCGCCGGGGAATTCGGAGTCCGATCACGCGCAGAACCGCCGCGCCGAGTTCGGCATCGCACGCTGAGGCCGCTGGCTCCGCGGCTCGTCCGTCACCTTCAACCCGCCGCCCGCGGCCCGGGCGGCTTCTCTCATGCATTCCTTCCACTACCGAAACGGCGTCCTGCACTGCGAGGACGCCGATCTCGAGGCGCTGGCCGCGCAGCACGGCACGCCGCTCTACGTCTATTCCGCCGCCACCATCCGCGACCACTACCGGCGGCTGGATCAGGCTCTCCACGGCATCGACCACCTCATCTGCTACGCGGTGAAGGCGAACTCGAATCCGGCCGTCCTGCGCCTGCTGGCCCAGGAAGGCGCGGGCTTCGACATCGTCTCCGGCGGCGAACTGCACCTCGTGCGCGCGGCCGGCGGCGAGGCCGGCAAATGCACGTTCGCCGGAGTCGGGAAGACGAAGGCGGAGATTGCCTACGCCCTCGAACACGGGGTGCACAGCTTCAACGTCGAGTCCGAGGCCGAGCTGGAAGCCATCTCGGAGGTGGCCAAGGAAACGGGCCGGGTCGCGCCCTTCGCCGTGCGGGTGAATCCGGACGTCGGCGCGGGCGGGCACAAGTTCATCACCACCGGCAAGTCGGAGAACAAATTCGGCATCGGCCTCGAGCGCGTGGAGCAGGTCTATGCCGACGCTGCGCGCCTGGGCGGATTGCGTCCGGTCGGCGTGCAGATGCACATCGGCTCGCAGATCACCGAGGCGGGGCCGTTCGCGCTGGCCGTCGAGCGCATGCTGCCGCTCGTGCAGAGGTTGAAGGCGGCCTACGACCTCGAGTTTTTCAGCATCGGCGGGGGCATCGGGATCATGTACCAATCCTCGCTGGCCAGCGGCGACAACGAGTGGTGGCACCGCCGCGACGTCGGAGCCCAGCCCGCGCTGACCCTCGAAGGCTACGCCGCCGCCGTGGCCCCGCTCCTGCGCGGACTCGGCGTGCGCATTCTGCTCGAACCCGGCCGGTTGCTGGTGGGCAATGCCGGCGTGCTGCTGACCCGCGTGCTTTATCGCAAGACCACGCCGGCCAAGCGCTTCGTCATCGTCGACGCCGGCATGAACGACCTCATCCGCCCCGCGCTCTACAGCAGCTACCACGAGATCGTGCCCGTGCATCAGCGCGCAGCCGATGCCATGCGGGAATCGGCCGATGTCGTCGGCCCCGTCTGCGAGAGCGGCGATTTCTTCGCCCAGGCGCGCGAGCTGCCGGTCACCCAGAGCGGCGAACTGCTGGCGCTCATGAGCGCCGGTGCCTACGGCTTCGTCATGGCCTCGAATTACAACACCCGCCCGCACCCGGCCGAGGTGCTGGTCAGCGGCGCGCAGGCCGCGGTCGTGCGGGAGCGCCAGACGATGGACGACCTGACCCGCGGCACGCATCTGCCGGCCTGGTTGTAGGTCGTCGAAGGTTGCTTCGGATCGACTGGATCAGAAAAGCTTAGCCTCAAAGAACTCAAAGACCTCAAAAAACAAAAACCATCTAGATAGGGACGGTCCGTCTCCGCGATCTCGTCGACCTTCCCGACCCTGACGCCGACTCTGCTGATCTTTGCACTTTTTGCGTCTTTGCGGCCCAAAAAGATGCCGGCCTCCCGCACCCTGCCTCCGCCTTTTCAGCCTGTCGGGCGGCCTGTTTCTTTTGCGTTCTTTGAGGCCGAGTCTTTGCAGCCGTATTCTCCACCCGCTTCTCAGCGCAGGGCCTTGCGCTGCCGACGTTCCCAATCGAGCCGCGCGATCACGCCGACCACGAGTAGAAGCAAGGAGAGGTTTTTCGTCTGGCTCAGTACGCGCTCCACGGTGGAGTGCAGATAGAGCAGGCTGAGCACGACCAGCACGCCGCCGGAGAACCAGCCGTGGGGCTCGCGCCAGTACGCGAAGGTGCTGCGCAGCGCCCAGTAGACGGTGGCGGCAAAAAAGAGCAGGCAGCCGGCGAAGCCGGGGTAGCCGTTCTCGCCCAGCAACAGCCAGTAGTAGCTCTCGGTCAGCGGATTGCTGAAGTAGAAGTCGTCGATGACCGCGAAGCCGCGGCTGGCGTCCCATTCCTCCAGGATCTCGCTGTAGCGTCCGTGCGGGCGGCTGTTGGCGATGCCGTAGTTGTTCCAGCCTATGCCGATGCGCGAGTCGCGCAGCATGGCCTTCGCCTGGTCGATCATGACCACGCGCAGATCGACCTCGGAGCTGGCGCGCTCCTTCTCCTGGGCCACGCGATCGAAGACCGATTTCATCATCGTCGAAGCCACCACCACGGCGCCGAGGGCCGCGCAGATGCTGACGGCCGTCAGGCGACGCGAGGGGCCGCGCAGATACGCCAGCCCCAGGATCAGCCCGGCGCCCACGGCGAAGGCCGCCAGCGCGCCGCGCGAAACCGAGAGCAGCGCGCAGAGCCCGGCCGCGCCGCCGCCGGCCAGATAGAGCAGCGCATCGCGCGGCGGTGTCTCGCGCCGGAGACCGAGCGCGAAGGCCGGCAGGGCCGCGAAGTACGCCCACATGGCCATCGGATTCTGGTGCTCGAACCAGCCCGTGGTGCGGAAGGCGCCGTCGAGCAGGCGCATCTTCAGGCAGATGGCGGCCATGAGCAGGACCATTCCGGCCATGGTGCGCGTCAGCCACGTCAGATCGATTTCCTCGCGCAGGAAATGGAAACCGGCGATGAAGAGCAGCACGATCTTGGTGAACTTGTGCACCGCCATCCAGACGTAGAGCGAGTTGTAGGCGGCGAAAATCGAGATGGTCATGAGCGCGCACCAGCCCAGGTAGAGCCAGGCGCCGCCGGGGATGAGCGGCGGGGTGGGTCGGAGTTGCGTCCGCGTGCGCGAGGCCGCGACCAGCAGCGCGATGGCCAGGACCTCGATGAGGGAGAATTCGAAGCCTTTGGTGTGTCCGCGATACAGCTCGATGGAGCCGAGCGTGAGCGTGAACTTGGTCGGGAACCAGGCGGTCATGAAGACCATCAGGCAGAAGACCCCGCGCTGCGCCGGACGGCGGTCGGCCAGCCAGAATCCGAGCGCTGGGCCGACGAGGAAGTACAGCGGAAGGACGATGCCCGCCTTGATGAAGTCGATCATGGCGGCGGGCTCGCTTCGCGCACCTTGCCGGCCTTGCGCCAGCGGAAGAGGGTCGTGATGTCGATCCCGAGCTGCGCCGCCACCCAGCTGTAGTTGTTGTCGCTCTCCGCCAGCAGGCGCGTGGCCAGCTCCTGCTTCTGCCGCCGATTGGGCAGCGCGGCGCCGAGCGGCTCGGGACGCGCCGGCGGCAGGGGCGGGAGCGCGGGCAGCGCCCGGCTTTCCGCGATCGGGAGAGCCAAGGACCGCGGCGGCTCCCACCAACCGGCGCGCAGGATGGGGCCATCGAAGAGGATGACGAGGCGGTCGATGGCGCTGCGCAGCTCGCGCGCGTTGCCGGGCCAGGAGTGGGCCTGGAAGCGGCGGATCAGCTCCGGCTCGATCCGGTCGAAATGCTTGCCGAAGCGCTCCGAGGCGGCCGCGAGAAAAGCGGTCACCAGCCGCGGAATGTCCTCCGGGCGCTCGCGCAGCGGCGGGATGGGCAGGGTCATCTCCGCGAGCCGATAAAACAGATCGGCCCGGAACGCGCCGCGGGCGACCTCGTCCTCCAAGATACGGTTGGTCGCGCTGACGATGCGGACCTGCGTCTGGTATTCGCGCGTGCCGCCGACCCGCCGGGCCTGTCGCGTCTCGAGGAAGCGGAGCAGTTTTGGCTGCAGCGCGAGGTCCATTTCGCCGACCTCGTCGAGGAACAGCGTGCCGCCCGCCGCCTGCTCGACCAAGCCCGGCCGATCTTTCAGCGCGCCGGTGAAGGCGCCCTTCTCCGCGCCGAAGAGTTCCGATTCGAGCAGGTCCTTCGGCACGGCCGCGCAGTTCAGCGCGACGAAGGGACCGCCGCCGCCGGCCTCGTGCAGCGCCTGCGCCACGCGCTCCTTGCCCGCGCCCGATTCGCCCAGCAGTAGCACCGTCGCGCCGCTCGGGCCGATGCGATCGACCGCCAGCCGCAGCCGCTTCATTGCAGGCGAATCGCCCAGCAGCCCGCTGCCGAGCTGCAAAGCCTGGCTGCCGTAGAGGCGGAGCCAGAGCTGCTGCGATTCGGTGGCCCGGGCGAGGCTGTCGCGCCAGCGTTCCTCCGTGTCGCGCTGGTCGAGCACGTCCTGCGCGCCATCGCGGGCCGCCTGCATCACCTGGGCGGTCGTCAGCTTCGAGCCGGCCACGACAAAGGTTCGATTGGCCCGCCAGAGTCGCGCCCGCAGCGCCGGCCACGCCGGCTCCGCCAGCAGCTCGAAGGGAATCAGGCAAAGATCATCCACATTCCCTGCTTCCAGGCCGGGTACCTCGGTTGGTTCCAGCCGTCGGCAGGCATAGCCGAGGCGGGTCGCACGCTGCTCGCACAGCGGCGCGGTCCGGCAGGGCGGGATCAGGAGCATGCAAGCTAAGATGGCATGGGTCGGCAGCATTGCATCTGCAATGCAGACGGATTTTGCACGGGCGATTTTCGCCCGCCTTGGAGCGGAATATCTCTGAAAAACGCGCCTGGCACGGCCCGTGCTAAGGGGGCCGGCGTCATGAATTACCATAATCAGACGCTCGCTTTCGTGCTCGGCCTTTGCGGCCTTTTCGGGGCCACGCGCCCGCTTTCGGCCCAGACGGCCAGTCCGGTGCAGGCGACGCCGCGGCCCGGCGGTCTCTCGATCGTCTCGCCCGTCATGGCCGGAGGTTCCGATGCCCGTTCGGCCCAGTTCAACGCCACGCAGCTTCCGGCCCTGACCGCGCTGCTCAGCCAGCAGCTCGGCGAAGGCCACGCGATCAATGACGCGGCGCTCCGGCTCGATCCGACCCGCCTGCTGCTGCAGAATGCGTCCGACGTTCGCGTGACCTTCCTCGGCGAGGGTGCCGGCTATCAGAACACGCTCGGCTTCAACCCCAGCGGGACGGGCACCAGTTCGGGCAATCCGCAGCTGATTTTCCCCAACGCCTCGAGTTCGGTTTCGACCTACGACCCCAGCCAGACGACCGGCCGCACGCCGTCGAATCCGCTGCTGCCGGGCGATTTCGTCGACCTCGGGCATTTCAATGCCGGCACGCTGCTGGACTTCTTCCTCATCGCCAACGGCGCGGCCGGCGGGCGCAACGTCTATTCGACCAACGCCGGCGCGAATCCCGACCACATCAACCACGTGGTCGCCTTCGCGGTGCCCGGAACGTCGTATCTGATCCTGGGCTTCGAGGATCTGCTGGGCGGGGGCGATCGCGACTTCAACGACGTGCTCTTCGCCGTCGACATCGGCTTCGCCAATGTCGCCCGCCTGACGGCCACCCCGGAGCCGGCGGCCTGGCTGAGCCTCGCCGGCGTGACCGGCCTCGCCCTCGTTTTGCGCCGTCGTCGGGCCACCGCGGCGGCCTGAGTTCCCCCAATCACCACGCGCCTCGCTCCGCCATGCGTCGCTTCCTGATCTTCGCGCTCGTCGTCGCCGCCGTCGTGCTCGGCCTCCGGGCCTGGCGCGAGTGGGTGCTGGTCCGCCAAAGCGAGCGGGCTTTCGCTCGCGCCGGCGAACTCGTCGCGAGCGGTCGCCCCGCCGATGCTCTGGCGCTCGCGTCCGTGCATCGTCCGCGGGCGAAGGAGCTGGATTGGAATGCGCTGGAGGTTTCGGCCCAGGCGGCCCAGCGCAATCTGCCGGCACTGCTCCGCACCTTCGACCAGCAGCCGGCCCGTGTGCTGGCCGACGAGTCGGCCTGTCTCGCGGTCGGGCACGCGCTCATGCAGGGCCGCCGGAGCGAAAGCTGGGAGACCGTGCGCGCCGCCTGGCGTGGTCGCGAGACGCGTCCGGCGTCCTGGCGCTTGCTCGAGGCGGATCACCTCGTGCGCACGGGCGATGTCGCCGGCGCCACGCAACTGCTGGAGATTCCCGGCGGTTCCAATGCGGAAGAGGCGATGCGCCTGGTGCGTCGCGCGCTGCTGGAGGCGCCGCGCGATCTGACCAAGTCCTGGCGCCTGCTCGAACAGGCCCAGCTGGCCGATCCGCGCAATCCGGAGGTGCGCAGCTTCCGCGGACAGCTGCTCGAGAGCACCGGCCGCTTCGCCGCTGCGCGCGTCGAGTACGTCGCGGCCGTCGTGGCCGCGCCGGGGAATCCGCTGCTGCGCGATCAGCTGGCCGAGTTCTACCGCCGGCAGGGCAGCCTCGAACTCGCGCTCGCCACCTGGAAGGAAGCGACGCAGATCGGCACGCTCGATTTCGTCTGGCTGAAGGCGGCCGTCTGGTCGCGCCTCGTCGATCCGTCGCTGGCGCCGTCCACGCCGCCGGCTGGCCTGGCGGGCCGACTCGCGCCCTTCGTGCATTGGCTCTCGGCGCTGCCGCCCGGGCGGTTCTGGGATGAATCCGCGCAGCAGCGCGACGGCAATGTCGCCCTGGCCGCGCGCGGGCGCGACGACGTCGAGCTGCTGCGCACGGTCGATGCGCTTCTGCGCGGCGACGAAGCCGCGGTGCGCGAGGCGCTGCCTTCGCGGCTGCAGCGCGGCCGGGCGGCCGCTCCGCGCTTCGAGCGGGCCTTGGCGCGCCTTCTGAACTATCGGGCCCACGGCTCGCTCAATCCACCGGGTCTGCCGGTGGCCGCCCCGAGCGCGAGCGACGCGACGGCGCACGCCTTCTTCGGCGAACTCGAGGAACTGGCGCGGCAGGAAAAGACGGGCGTCAGTCCGTCGGCGGAGGCACACACATTCCTGACCGGCCCGAGCGTCCTGGGCGGGGCTCTGCTCGCGGCCGGCTTTCGGGCCGCCGCGCTGCAGGCGCTGCCGGAGGGAACCTGGGCCGACGAGGCCTCGACGCCGGAGTGGCTGATTTACGGCTATGCGCAATGCCTGCGCTATCGGGGGCCGTCCGGCCCGGCCCAGGCGCTGGCTTTCCTCGAGGGTCGGAAGCAGACGCCCACGCTGCAGGTGCTGGCGGCCGAGCTCCTCCTCGCCGACCGCCAATCTGAGGCCGGTCTGGCCCGCCTCGTGCCTCTCAGCGCCCAGCCCGGTCCGGCCGGCGCGCGCGCCGCCTGGCTGCTGGCCGAAGCGGCGTTCGAGCGTGGCGATCTGGTCGCGGCGCGCCGCTACGTCCAGGCGCAGCCGGCTCTGGTCGCGAGCGAGGCCGGGCGCGAACAGCTGGCCCGCCTCGATCTGGCCGAGCAGCGCCCGGCCGCGCCGGAATCGCTGGCGGCCCGGGTCGAGCAGGCGCGCCGCGCCTTTGCCGAGCGAAACTGGGCCGAGGCCCGTCGCCTCACCCTCGAGCTGCTGCGGGAGCTCCCCGACGCCTTGGAACTGCGCGCCAATCTCGTGCGCATCGATGCCGCTGAAGCTGGAAAATGAAGACCCTCGACGAACGACCGCACCTGGCGCTCCTGACCCTCGTGGCCGGGGTCGTCTTCGCCGCCTCCCCGCTGGAGCAGGACCTGGGGACCGATCTCCTCCGCGCCGTCGCCGGGCTCTTGCTCTTCCATCGCTTCGGCGGGCCGTGGGGCGGCGCGCTGGAGCCCGCCACGCACCGCCGCTGGGAGGGCCTGAGCGCCACGCTCATCGCCGCTCAGCTGGCGCTCGGCGCCGGCTCGCTCGGCGCGCTCGGCCTCGCCGCCGCGGCCTGGAGCTGGCTGCGTCGGCGTCGGTCACCGGAGGCGCGGAACCGCGCCGCGCGCCTGCTGCCGCTGCTGGTGCTGGCGATGCCCTGGGTGGCGCACGAGACGACCGAACTCGGCTGGTGGTTCCGACTGAGCGGCGCCTGGGTGACCGAACAGGCGTTCGCCGCGTTTGGTCTGGCCGTGACCCGGGAGGGCACGCTGCTGAACGTCGAGGGAACTCCGATCTCCGTCGAGGCCGCCTGCTCCGGCCTGCAGACGCTGCCGGCCATTCTGCTGGCGGGAGCCCTGCTGCTCGCGCTGCGCGTGCGCACGCGGCGGGGGCTCCTGCTCGGTCTGTGCATGCTGCCGTTGCTCGCGTGGGTGGCCAATACGGTGCGGATCGGCGTGCTGAGCGGACTGGCGCTCTCGCTGGGCGAGCGCACGCCGACCGGCACCGCGCACGAGCTCATCGGTCTCGTGGTCATCGCGGGTGTCGTCGGGGCCGTGGCCGCGCTGCCGCTCCCGCGCCGGCAGCCACCGTTGCGCCGAGGCGCCGACGCCAAGGGCCCGGATTCGCTTCTGGCCTGGCTTGCCGCCGGCGCCGCCGTCTGCGCCCTTGTGCCGATGGCCGTGCACTGGCTGCACGCCCCGCTGGAGCGCCACAGCTGGCTGATCTTCGTGCTCTGGTTCGCTCCGGTGCTCCTGCGCGGCCCCGGCCCGGCGAGGCCGGCGGGCGCGGGCCGGCGCGCGCGGTTGGCTGGCGCTTCGCTCGCGCTCACGCTGCTCGGACTCGCGCTCGGCGTGCATGCGCTCGCCCTCTTCGGCGCACCGTTCGCCGCGGCGGCCTTCCTCGACGGACGCTGGCGGCTGGCGCCCTGGATCATCTCGGCCTTTGCCTGGATGCCAGCCGCCGGCTGGGCGCTGCACGCGCTCCCGCCCACCGTCAGTCTTGGCCTGCGCCTGCTGCTGGCGGGCGCGGGTGCGGCAAGCGTGCTGTGGCTGGAATTCCGGGAAGGGAGGCGCGCGTGAGGCCGCGCCACGTTTTTCTAGGACTGCTCCTGGCGGCAGTCGGAGTCTGGCTCGCCTGCGCCCGCCTATTCCCCCCGGCGGGCAGCGGGCGACTGCTCCGGCTGCCGCTCAAGGGCGCGGGTTTCCGCGGCGCGGAGCTGGCGCTGCAGCCGGTCGAGCAGGCGGTGCTCGCCGGCGCCACGTGGCGCAAGCGGACCTACGACGTCGGCGGACAGCAGTGCGTGCTCATCGCCATCGACGGCACGGGGAATCGGCACGCGCTGCACGATCCGACCTACTGCTTTCGCGGCGCGGGCTGGGAGATCGTCGGGCAGCAGACCCTGGCGCTGGATGGCGGCGAGGCCCGCCGCGTGCAGCTGCGGCGCGGCCAGGAGCGGAGCGAGGCGGTCTATTGGTACAGCGATGGCCGCACCCGGCAGCCCAACGCCTGGCGCGCCTGGACCGGCACCATTCTGCAGCGCCTCCAGCTTCGCCGCTGGTCCGGTGAAACCGTTTTGGTCATGCTGCAGCCGGCCGGTGCGCGCGCTCTCGACTGGCCCACGCTCCTGCGCGATTTTCCGGAACTGCAGCAACTCTGAGCCTCACGATCTCATGGCCCCAGCTCCCGCTCCGCGCGTCGGCGTGATCATCCGTTTCAAGGATTCCGCCGCCACGCTGCCCGGGGTGCTCGCGGCGCTGGCCGCGCAGACGCTGCCGCCGGCGGAGATCGTGGCGGTGGACAGCGGCAGCCGCGACGGCTCGCGCGCGCTGCTGGAGGCGGCCGGCGCGCGCATCCTCGACTGGCGGCAGTCCTACCACCATTCGCGCGTGCTCAACTTCGCCGTCGGCGCCTGCCCGCAGGAGTTCATCGCGGTGCTCAGCTCGCACACCGTGCTGGAGGATGCCGACACCCTCGACCGGATGGTGCGGGCGCTGGGCACCGATGGCGCCTGCGCCAGCGGCTGCTGGGACGACGATCCGTTCTTCAGCGAGGCCATCACCTGGGCGGAGCTGCAGGCCAAGGGCCTGAAGTTCGGCTCCATCTATTCGAACAGCATGGGCGTGCTCCGGCGCTCGCTCTGGGAGCGCGAGCCGTTCGACGAGACGCTGGTCGGCATGGAGGACTACGCCTGGGCGCTGAGCCAGGTGCGGCAGGGTTGGAAATGCTGCCGGCTGCGCTTCCGCTTCCGTTATCTGCGCTCGGGTGGGGCGCGCGACTTCGCGCTCGCCTCCATCGCCTTTCAGCTGGCCGCACGCCACGGGCTGCAGGTGCGCTGGCTCGGTCCGAAGGCGACCGCGCTGGCCTGGTGGCGGGCGGTGCGGAAGGGCGAGGCCGCCGAACGCGCGCTGCATTCCAGCCGCTTCCGGGCCTGGCTCTACGGACGCTTCCAGCGCCACACCGTCGAGCGCTGAGCGGCGCTACTTGCCGATGTTGATGTTCACGCCCACCGGCTGGGCGTTGGCCGCGCCGGCGCGATTGCCCTCGTTGGCCGCGACCGTGCGGACGAAGGTGTTGACGATGAGATCGGCCACCGCGAGCAGCGAGTTCCAGCGGCGCACGGGCACGTAGACGATGTCCCGCGGCTCGAGCCGGATGTTGGTCGCACGGCCCTGCGTGATCTCGTGGAAGTCGACCACCGCGATCTTCGGATCGGCCAGCGAGCCGCGCACGATGCAGACCTGCCGCAGGTCGGCGCCGGGCAGCGGGCCGAAGGCCGTGGTGATGGCCGCGACGAGGCTCATGTCCTGCGTGAAGCCCACCGCGCGGGGCGCGCGGACGGCGCCGATGACGTAGATCTCCTGCGAGAGCGCCGACGGCAGATAGACGAAGTCGTCGGGCCGCACGTAGATGTTATGGCTCATGTCGCCCTCGCGCAGCAGGCGGTGGAAATTCACCGGCAGCACCCGGCCGCCGCGCATGATGAAGCTGTGCTCGAGGTCGGCCAGTTCCTCGGTCCTGCCGGAGAAGCGCGAGGTGAAGAGCCCGCCGGCCTGCGAGATGGCGTCGATGATCGTGGTCGGGCGGAGGAGCGGGTAGTTCCCCGGCTTGTTGACCCGCCCGAGCACCCAGACGCGCTTGCTGCGCGCGGAGACCACATTCACCGAGACCTGCGGCTCACGGTAGAATTCGCGCAACCGCTGTTGCAGGAGCTCGCGCACTTCCGCCAGCGTGAGGCCGAGGACATCGGTCGATGGGAGCAGATCGTAGTAGATGCGCCCGTCGGGACCGGCCAGGAGCACCTGCTTGCTGCCGGCCTGGCCGAGGATCTCGACCTCGAGCTTGTCGCCTGCGCCGACCGTGTAGGGATCGGCCGGCGGCTTGAGCAGATCGGTCGGGGCGCGCTTCGTGCGCGAGACCTGCTTGAAGTCCGGCGCGGCCGCCTTGGCCGGGGCCCGCGGGTCGAAGCGGACGGCCTCGGCGGCGCCGAGTCCCGACGCGCCGGCGAGCAGCAGGCAGCAAGCGAGGCGGAGCGGACGCGCCTTCATGGGCTGGGAATGAGCGGGCGCTTGATGATGGGGCCGATGTTCGCGCCGGTCCAACTGGCCACCGCGGCCTGGGTGAAGGCATTCATGGCCACCGAAAGCAGATCCTCGACCTTGGCCCACGGGCGGTCGGCGACGTAGATGAGGTCGCGTGGCTCGATGCGGAAGTCGGGCGAGCGGCCGGCCAGGATGGCGTCGAGATCGACGATGAAGGCCTTCGGCTGCGTCAGTGAACCGCGCACGACCAGGATGCGCCGGCGCCAGGCGCGATCGGTGAAGCCGCCGGCCACGCTGAGGGCCGAGATGACCGAGGACCCACCGGTCAGGCCCTGGGTCCCCGGCCGGGCCACGGCGCCGAGCAGGTGGAACTCGTTGGTGTTCGAGGAGGGGAAGAAGATGTAGTCGTCGGGTTCGAGCGCGAGATTTTGCGACTGATCTCCCTTCATGAAGAGCTTTTCGAAATCGACCGGCAGCCGCTTGCCCTTGCGGACCAGCAGCGAGCGCGGGAGGTCGGCCAGTTCGACGGTGTTCTGCTGGTAAAGTCCCGTCTCCAGTCCGCCGGCCTCGGCCACCGCTTCGAGGATGGTGAGCGGGCGCTCCAGCACGATCGCCCCCTTGTTTACGACCTTGCCGAGGACGTAGACGCGCTTGCTGAGGAAGGCCACGGGAGCGACCACGACGCGCGCGTTCTGGTAGTAGCGGCTGACCTCGCGGGTCAGCCGTTCGCGCAGCTCGTCGATGGTCAGCCCGGCCGCCGGGAAGCCGTTCACATTGAGGAAGGTGATGCGTCCGTCGGCCCCGAGCGTAACCTCGGGCTGGCCAAGTTCGGGATGCCCGTAGACGGAGATGCGCACGATGTCACCGGCGCCCAGCGTGAGCTTCTCCTGCCAGGCCGCGCGCTTCGGTCGGACCGCGCTGGACCGGGCGGGCAGGGTTTCCGCGCAGGTGGTCGGCGGGAAGACCAGCGCGCCGAGCCCGAGCGCCGCGGAGGCGAGCAGGACGCCGAATCGTTCGACCAGCCAGCGCGGACGGAGGAGCGGGGCCCGATCCACCGCCACGCCGCGCAGCTGGCATTCGCCGGTTTGGTAGGGCACGAGCAGATGCGCGAAGTCCTCCTCCCTGGCCTCGCCGCTCCGGCCGAGGCAGACCACCTGCGGCAGCTGCTCGGCGAGCAGGACCGACTCCGGCTCTTCGGGGCGCGTGATTTCGAGGAAGACGACGATTCCGTATTCGCGCCAGAGCGCTTCCGCCTGGCGCCAGGCCTTCCGGCGCGCGGCGTCCCAGGCGAAGTCGCCCGGGATGTGGACGTGCAGCAGCGGATCGGTCTCGAGCAGCGGCAGGACGTCGGCCGGCTGGGCCAGGACTTGATCGAGCAGGGGCGATTCCACCGCCTCGAAATGCGCCAGCATGATCGCCTGGGCTCCGCGCTGCGCCGCAGCGCGGCCGAAGAGGTCCAGCAGCGGCCCCGCCACGCCGGGGGCGGGCGCAAGCCAGCCACAAACGAGTCCGCCGTCGCCCAGCGCGAGGCGGTTGCGCAGCGTCGTCCAGGTCCGGAAGGCCCAGGCCTCGCGCGCCGTGGCGGTCGTCACGCCCTCCGGCAGCGTGGCCAGCACGGGCTGACCGACCACCCGCGAGAAATCGGCCGGCGAGCGCAGCACGCCGTCGCGGGTCGCGCGCCAGGCGAACCAGACGGCCGCGCCGCCCAGGCCGAGCACGAGCCCGGCGCCGAGGGCGAGGAAGATCTTGCGCCAGCGCGAGAGCACCTCCACGTCGTCGGCGCCGGCGGCGGCCATGATGCGATAGTAGCCGAGCGCATTCTCCTCGAAGAGCTCGGCCTCGCGCTGCCGGCCGGCCATCATCAGCCGGGCGGTCTCGACCGACTGCTGGCGGGCGCGCAGCCGGGCGAAGCGCTGCTCCTTCTCCGGCAGCTCGCCGAGCTCCTTGGTCAGGTTCTTGCGCAGTTCGTCGAGCATGCGCGTCTGCTCGGCCAGCGACTTCTGCTGCGCGCGCAGCTGCACCAGCGAAAGGAAGAGGTTCTCCGCCACGCCGTTCTCGCCCTTCTGCGGAAAGGCCATCGGACCGGCCGGCGCCTCAGCCGCCTGTTTCTCCAGCGCGGCGATGCGGGCGCGCTGCTCCTTCACCAGCGGATTCTCGTCCGTCAGGCGCGTGAGCAGGCTGGAAAGCTCGTCCCGGGCGCTCTGCAGCTTGGCGGCGCTCGGGCTGTGCTTCGCGAGCTCCGCCTCGGTCGCGGCGATGCGGACGGCGATCGACTCGAACTCGATGCGGGTGCCCTCGAACTTCAGCTCGATCTCACTCACCCGGCGCAGGGCGGCATCGATCTCCTTGTCCGCACTGAGGAACTTGGCCTCGCGGCTGAACGCCTGGATTTCCAGACCGATGCGCCGCAGCTCCTCGTCCGAGCGGGCGATCTGCTGCTTGAGGAATCGATTCACCACCGTGGCCTCGTCCGACTGCATCTCGCGGGTCAAGGCCACCACTTCGCCGACGTAGGCGTTGATCACGCGGGCCGCGGTCTCCGACCCCGCGGCGGTCTTGAACTCCACCCGGATGATCTCGGTGTTCTTCTCCGCCACGATGTTCAGGCTGCGCAGCAGTTCGCCCGGCGTGATCGCACCCTTCAGCTTTGCGCTCACGCGCTGAAGAAGCGTGTTGGATTTCATCAGGCTGAGGACCGTCTGCACCGTCAGCGCGCGCGGCTTGAAGGCCTCGCCCGACTCGGAGACCCGGAACGCGTTGGGCGGCTCCTGGCGGATCAGCTGGACGGCGGCCACGTATTGGTCGCGCACTCGCAGGAAGGCGAGCAGGGCGAGCACCTGCGCAACCACCGCAGCCACAATGAGGATCTGCCGGGCATGTCGGACGACCGCATCGAGCGCCCGGAAGGGATCCACCGGCAGCTGAAAGCCGGGCTTGGCCGCCTCCGCCAAAGGGGCGGAGAGCGGCGCGCCGCTGGCTGGAGATGCGTTGGGATCGGTCATGTCCGCGGAGACGGATGCAGGCACGCCGGCACCGCGCGTTTCGGCGGGAGGCGGATCGGCGTCTGCAGCCATACATTACTCGTCCGCGGTTGTCCTGCCCCGTGCGCGGGCGAGGGCGGCGGCGTACACCGCGAGGCATTGCTGCGCCGCCCGCTCCCAGGCGAAGTCCTGCGCCCGGCGCAGCCCGCGGGTTGTCAGTTCAGCGCGGAGGCCCTCGTCCTCCGCCAGGGCGCGCAGGCCGGCGGCGAGGTCGGCCGGCGCCTCGGGGTCGATGTGCCGCGCGGCGTCGGCCGAGACCTCGCCGAGCGAGCCGCGGGTACTGCAGAGCACCGGGCAGGCGCAGGCCATGGCCTCGACCACCGGCAGGCCGAAACCTTCGAAGAGCGAAGGATAGACCAGGGCGCCGGCGTGCTGGTAGAGGCCCGGGAGATCGGCGTCGGCCACGAAGCCCAGCCGGCGGATCGCACCGGCGCAGGGACTGCGGGCGATGCGGGCGTGGATCTCCTCCGCGCCGTGCCAGTCGCTGCCGGCCAGATGCAGCTCCCACGTGCCGCCGGCCGCCCGATACTGCTCGAACGCCTCGATCAGCCGGACGTGGTTCTTCGCCGGATGCTCCAGACGCGAGACGTAGAGGAAGGAGCCCTCGCGCGTCGCCGTCGGATCCGGGCGGAAGCGCGTGTGGTCGATGCCGTTGAGGATGACCGAGAGCCGGTCGTCGCGGACGCCGAGGAAATGACGGATGTCAGCCGCGGTGGTTTCGCTCACCGCGATGACCGCATGCTGTCGCCGGGCCAGCCGCGGCACGACCTGCTGGCCGTAGAGCATGCGGGCCCAATCGTATTTCCCGGCCAGTCGAAACGGCGCGAGATCGTGAATGGTGGCGACGCGCGCGTAGTCGCCGCGGGCCGTCAGTCGGCGATAACTGGGCACGTGGACCACGTCCAGGCCGAGCCGCCGCGCCCGTCCAGGCAGCTGGGTGTGATGCCAGAGGATGTCGCGGACCGCGCTGCGCTGCGCCTCCTCGACGACCTCGAGCTGGAGCCGGCCTGCGGCGAAATCGAAGAGCGGCAGATCCTCCCGCAGGACAAAGAGGACGAACTCGTGGCCGTCGGCCGGGCGCTGGGCCAGCGTCCGCGCCAGGCTCAGGATGTACTGGCCGACGCCGGATCGGCCCCGCTGCATGACGGAGGTGGTGAGGCCGATCCTCATGTCGCCGGGCCTCCCAGGATGTACTCGGTCAGGCGGGTGAGGCGCAGGACGTTGCGCACCGGTTCGGTCGCATTCCGGAAATGCAGCCGCACTCCGCCGCGCGTGGCGAGCTTCCGCAGACGGACGAGTGCGCCGATGCCGCTGCTGTCGATGAAGGTCACGCCCGCGAGGTCGATGGTGAATTCGTCTCCCGTTGGCAGCGCGGCGAGCCCCGCTTCGGCCGGTTGCGTGGTGGAGGCGAGCGTCAGCGAGGTCACCTCGCCGTGCAGCGCCAGCTGCCGCGCGGCCGCGCTCGACACCGAGGCCGGCGCGGCCTGGGCGAGCAGCACGCGGGCTGCCGCCACGTCCGCCGCCGTGGGGAAGAAGTCGGCCAGCTTCATCATGGTCAGCGCCCGGGCCACGGCCGGCTGCAGCGCGGCCAGCGCGAAGCCCACGCCTTCCTCGCGGGCGCGGCGGCGCAGGCGCATGAGAAAGCCGACGCCGGTGCTGTCGATGAACGTGGTGCCGCTGAGATCGAGCACGAGGCCGGAGCGGCGATCGACCGCCTCCCAGGCCGCGCGCTCGGTGTTGACCGCGGCGGCGTCGAGGCGCTCCGGCAGTCGCAGGACGGAGATGCCCGCAGGGGCCGCCGCCTCGGCCGGCGGGGTGGCAGCCGGCGTGGATGGCACAGCCGGGCCAGCGCCACGCGCGGGCCGCTGTTTCATGCGCCACCACTGCTGCACGATGGCCAGGCCGAAGACGCGCAGATCGTGGCCGTAGCGCCGGGCGAGACGCTTGGGCTCCTGCAGCAGGCGATAGATCCATTCCAGACCGGACCGCTGCATCCAGACTGGCGCGCGCGAGACCGCGCCGGCCAGAAAATCGATGGTGGCGCCCACGCCCATCGAGACCGGCACGCCGGACTCGCGGTAGTTCATGGCGATCCATTTCTCCTGCTTCGGGCAGCCGAACGAAACCAGCACGATGTCCGGCTGCGCATCCTGGATACGGCGACGGATGTCGGCGTGGTCCATCTCCAGCAAGGTCGCGAGCGGCGGGCTGTAGCGGCCGGCGATCACGAGTCCGGGATAGCGTGTGCGGAGATTCGCCTCGGCCTTCTTCGCGATGTCGTCGCGTCCGCCGAGAAAGAAGATGCGATATCCCTTCTGCGCGGCCACTTCGAGCAGCACCGGCACGAGGTCGGAGCCGGCCACGCGCTCGGGGAGCGGATTGCCCAGCCAGCTCGAGGCCCAGAGCAGCGGAGTGCCGTCGCAGACCACGAGATCCGCATCGAAAAGGATGCGGCGCAGCTCGATGTCCTCCAGCGCCTGCACGAGGAAGTCGACGTTGGCGGTCGCGATGTAGTGCGGCCGGCGCGACTGCACCATGGCATCCACCCGCGCCAGGACCTGCTGCCGGGTGACGTTGTCGAACGGCACGCCCAGCATGGCGATGGGCTGGCCGGATTCGAGCGCGGGAGCGGGGGCGGCGGCGTTCATGGCTGCGGGCGAGGGGAGAAGGCCTGGCAGAGCAGATCGCCCATGCGGGCCCAGGAAAAGCGGGCCTGCGCGGCGGCGCGGCCGGTCGCTTCCACGGCGGAGCGGAGGCTGGCGTCGGTCAGGAGGCGGATGGTCTCGCGCGCGAAATCGTCCGCGCTTTCCGCCAGCAGCGCTTCGGAGCCGTGCTGCAGGTCGAGCCCCTGCGCGCCGATCGGCGTGCTGACCACGGGCGTGCCCATGGCCATGCTCTCGGGGATCTTCAGCCGCGTGCCGCCGCCGATGCGCAGCGGCACGATCTGCGCCCAGGCGCGGCGGTAGTAGGCGCGGACGTCGGGCACTGTGCCCGTGACCGTCACGCCGGGCCGCGTCGCGTGGGCCTGCACCGCCGGCACCGGATTCTTGCCGACGATGAGCACACGCAGCTGCGGCACCTGGGCGAGGACGGCGCTGTGGATCTCGCGGAAGAACCAGTCGAGCGCGTCGACGTTCGGATTGTAGTCCATCGCCCCGCAGAACAGGACGGTCGGCTCCGCGTCGCGCGGCTCGCTGGCTGCATCCGGCCGGAAGAAGCCGAGGTCGACCCCATTGCCGACCACATGGATGCGGCCCCGGCGGGTGATGTGCCGACGGAGGAACGTCTCGTCGTCCGGGCCGCAGACCACCTCGAAGGCGGCCGCGCGGGCGATGCGGCGTTCGAACCACCACAGCTTGGCGTAATTCTCCCAGCGCAGCAGACGCGTGCCGAAGCCGAGCTGCAGGCTGCGGTGCTCCATCCATTGGTATTGCAGATCGACCCGCGAGCGATCGACCGAGAAGGGCACGCCGGACCCGAGCACGTAGGGCGCGAGGATCAGGTCGCAGAGGTGAATGTGGTCGTAGCGTTCGCGTGCGATCCGCTCCTGCAGTCGGCGCGCGACTTCCGGATCGGCCCAATGCGCGACATTCGACGGCAGCGGATCGAGCAGGCGTCCGCCGAGGAGCGTCTTCCATTGCGGATGCCGGAAGGGCAGGAACTCGACCTGCCGGCAGAACGGAGCGAACGGCTCCGGCGAGGCGTCGGTGCCGTCCTCGGTCAGCATGACGGCATCCACTTCGTGCCGCTCGCCGAGCGCGCGCAGCAGGTGATAGCTCCGCTGGTGCGTGCCGCGGTCGAGCGGCCAGGGCACGGTGGGATAGAGCGAGAGGATCTTCATGCCTCGGGGGAAAGTTCCGGCCGGCCCTGGCGAATGACGCGGGCGGGAATGCCGACCGCCGTGACGTCGGCGGGCAGGTCCTTGGTCACGACCGACGAAACGCCGACCACGGTGCCGGCGCCGACCGTGACTCCGCCGACCACCTTGGCTCCGTCGCCGAGGAAAACGCCGTCGCCGAGCGTAGGACCGCGTTTGCTGCCATGACCGAGCACGAGTCGGGTGTCGGCGTAGAGATCGCAATTGGCTCCGATGGTCGTGTTCGGCGCGATGATGATGCCCATCGGATGCGGCAGGCGCAGGCCCGGGCCGATGCGTGCCGAGTTGGCGACCTCGATGCCGAAGAACCAGAAGAGTGGCTTGCTGAAGAAGATGCCGGGCAGTCCGTGGGCCGCGCACCAGAGCTGGAGGCGGAGGAGCACGAGCGCGTGGATGCTGTTCAGCGTGAGGCAGAGCGCGAGCCGGCGCAGGCCCGAGCAGGGCTCGTAGTCGCGCAGATTGCGGCGGACGTCCGCCTGCAGCAACCCCCACTGGCTCGCGGCCGCGGGCGGCGGGGCGGGGTCGGCGACGGGGGCGGCGTTCATCGGAAATTCAGCGAAAGCGCAGCCAGAGGCGTTCGTAGGCTCGGATAGCATCGGGAAGAGAAGAGCCCGGGCTTAGCAGGCGGCTTGCCACGAACGCGCGCACTTCGTCGTCTTGCAGCAACGCCGGCTCCCAGAGGAGGATCGGAAGCGTGGAAAGCAGGCGCTCCCGCGGATGGCCTCGACCCGAAGGCGCGAAGCCCGCGCGGGGCCCGAACGCCTTGGCATTGACCAGCCGATTCCTGAGACCGTGCGTCTCCGGGCACTTGTTCAGCGGACTCAGCGCGTAGGCCCGCACCGAGCCGAAGGAGGCGCCCAGACGGCGCTCCTCGAGCCAGAACCAAAGATCGCGCGCGGTCGGCAGGATTTTTTCCCAACGCTCGCGGATGGCGCCTGCTTCGGTCGCGGACGCCGCGTGCGGATGCAGTTTGAAGGCCACGCCGTTGCCATGCATTTGCACGATTTCCGCCAGCCCGGGCACGCCCTGGGCGGCGAAGCGCTCCAGCCGCTCGTGCCGCGTGCGGCAGCTGAAATGGTACTCGCCGTGCGCCGCCAGGGCGACATCGCCGAGCGCGAGTTCCGCCTTGGCGAGATTGCGCTGGGCGAAGTCGGTCTCGGCCGAGGTCACGGGCTCCGCCCGCAGCCGGTCGCCGGCCAGCAGCAGGCCCGTGCACCGATTCAACAGCAGCCGGGTGACCTCATCGAGCGGAATGGCGCTGGCATTCTGCTGATGCGCGCAGTCGGCCAGCAGATCCGCGGAACCGAGCAGGCGCCGATGTCCGCAGGCCAGATCGTAGAAGAACATGGTCGTGCCGCCGCGCAGCTTGCGGCGATTGACGAGCTTGAACTCGACCTCGATCCCGGCCAGCGCAGTCAGCCGCTCCGCGGCGGCGTGCAGCGCCGCGTGGTGCCGGCGGTCCGCCAGGAGCGTGCTGCCGCGGACGAAGATGTAGCTCTCGAGGTCGTTGTAGGGACGATCTCCCGCCGGCGTGCGCAGAACCCCGCCTTCGCCGCGACCGTAGCCGCCGCCGAGCAGCAGGCCTTCCACCTCCGATCCGAAGATGCCCTCGACCTCGGCGGCCATGGCGGTGCAGACATTCGCGAGGTGAGCCTCCAAAGCGGCATCGCCATCGACGGTGAAGCGTCCTGCGCTCATGCCGCACCTCCTTTCTGCCGGCCGCGGGCGGGCCAGTGCGCCGGGGAGGCTTCGAGGTAGGCCGCGACTTGGGCAAGCATGCGTTCCTCGCCGAAGCGGGCGGCCACTTCCGCTTGACCGTCCGCGGCCAGCCGGGCGCGGAGAGCGTCGTCTCCGGCCAGGCGCAGAAGGCAGGCGGACAGGGCGGCGGCGTCGCCCGCCGGATAGGTGAGCGCGTTCTCGCCGTCGCGGAAGATCTCGGCGCTGCCGCCGGTGGTGGTGCCGATCACCGGCAGGCCCGAGGCCATCGCCTCGAGCGGCGTGAGCGCGAAGGGCTCGCCCCATTCGGAGGTGAAGGCGAGCGCGTCGTGACTGCGATAGACCTCCGGCATTTCGTCTGCGCCGGCCCGGCGGAAGTGGACCGGCAATCCGTCGCGCTCGACCCGCGCACGCAGCTGCGCCTCGAAGTCCGCCGCGCCCCCGCCGCAGAGCGTGAGCTCGCCGGGCCACCGATCCCGCGCCGCCGCCAACGCCTCGAGCAGCGTCAGGACGCCCTTGTCTGGATGCAGCCGCCCGACGTAGAGGAGCCGGCGCAGCGGCTGGTCGGCCCGGCGCGGCGGACCGTGGAAGCGGACGGTGTCGGCGGAATTGTAGATGACCTCGCCGTGACCGACCCGGTGTCCCTTCGCCACGGCTTCCTCGCGGAGATAGCGGCTGCAGAAGTAGATCCGCCGGAACTCGATCGCGCTAGTCGGGTCGGTCGGCGCGAGCGTATCCCAGGCGCGGCGCCGGCCGAGCATGGTCCAGGCCGCGCGGAGGAGGCGGTGGGCGGCGCCGGCCTCGTCGCGATTCCACCAGTTCAGCCAGACGTCGGCCGCGAGGTTGCGGACGATCCAGTGGTCGGAGACGAAGTAGACGGTCGGCAAGTCCAGGCGTTGCAGCGTGAGCAGCAGCGATTTGGAGAGCCCGGCCGGATTGAAGACGTGTACCAGGTCCGGCTGGAATCCCGCCAGCGTCGCGCGCAGGACGCGGTTGTTGTGCAGCTCGATCTCCCGCACCGCCTGGATGCCGAGCCATGGATACCCGTCCATGCCGTGCAGACGGAGGCTGCGCTCGACCCTCGATTCATCCTCGGCCTCGCCGCGGCCGGGCACCCGGTGCGTGGAGGTCAGGACGCGCGTTTCGTGGTCGCGGCGGCGCAGGCCGGCGCTGACCGTACCGGCGATCAGCTCGTAGCCGCCGATGTGGTGGGGCGCGTAAAGATTCGTGAGAAAGAGAACCTTCATGCCTCCTTCGGGGTCGCGGTTTGCTCGGCCAGGCCCTTGCGAAATCCATCCAGCTTGGCCTGCCGCTGACGCCAGCGGACCCGCACGGCGTGCGGCAATTCCCCCAGCCGGCCGTGCCGGGCACAAAAGCGGACATCGTGGCGCAGGTCGCTCAGCGTCCCGAGCAGTACCGTGCGCAGCCAGGTCCACTGCGTGGCGGGACCGCGCCAGCCGTAGCCGATGTCCCGGGCCATGCCGAAGCTCCGCTTATAGGCCTGCGGCAGGGTGTAGTTGTGCGAGTGCATGACGATGGCGTCGGGCACGTAGAGGACCTCGAAGCCCTGGGCGCGGCACCAGCGCGTGTATTCGTCGTCCTCGGAAAGCTGCAGCGCCTCGTCGAAACCCCGGCGCGACCAGACATCCTTGCGCAGGCCGCTGCTGACCATGCTGAAGAAGTGATCCCAGCGGGCGGATTCGCGCTTCGGGCCGAAGCAGCGGTCGTAGTCGCAGGCATAGACCGCCTCGCAATCGGTCCGCGGAATCTGCCGGCCGAAGACCGCGGCGACCTGCGGATCGAGCAGCGGCGCGGACAGGCGCGAGAGCCATTCGCGATGCTGCGGAGTGGCGTCCGAGTTGAGGAAGATGACCCGGTCGGCGCGGGCCAGACGCATGGCCCGGTTCATCACCCGGCCCGGATTGTACTCGTGCGGCTCGATCTGAATGAAATGCGCAGGCTGGGCGGCCCGGATGAGATCCTGCGAGCCGTCGGTCGAACCGGAGTCGATGACGATCAGCTCCCAGTCCGTGAAGTCCTGCGCGGCGATGGCGGGCAGCGTGTCCTTGAGCGCCCAGGCTTCGTTGAAGGACCGGACGGCGATGCTGAGGGCGGGCGTGCTCATGGCGTGGACGGGGCGGGGGTGCGGCGAAGTCGGCGCGTCAGCGCGGCGCGCTCTTCCGGGGAAAGCCCGAAGGCGACCACGCCCGCGAGGCCGGCGGCGGTGGCGAGGCCGCATTCGACCAGGAAAACGAGGGTGGGCGGAATCGCGCTCGGATGCGGCACGAAGCCGAGTCCGCCCAGGACCAGCGCCACCGGCACCGCGGCCAGCAATGCGGGCCGGACCGCGAATTGGAACAGCGCGAAGGACGTCGAGCCCGCCTCGCGCGCGGCCCAGGGCCAGATGACGAGCCAGCCGAGCAGCGCGCCCGGGATGAGCGAACCGAGCGCGGCGCTGGAGACGCGTGGATAGAGCCAGAGCAGGCCGATGGTGCAGCCGAGATTGGCCACGGCCTCGATCACGCCGATCCAAAGCAGGCGGCGTTCATGCCCGGTCATGATGAAGATCCGCTTGCTGGCCGCATTCGTGGCGACCGTGCTGAGCGTCCAGGCGAGCAGCAGCTGGCCGGTCCACCAGGCGTCGTCGGGCAGAGACCCGGAGCCGGTCAGGAGACGCATGAATTCCGGCAGGCGCAGGGCGAAGAGCGCGTAAGCCGGCAGCGCGACCAGCAGGCTGAGTCGCGTGCCCTGCAGGAGCAATTCGCGCAGGCCGGCGGTGTCGCCGGTGGCCTGCATTTTGGCGGCCGCGGGCGAGAGCGTCTCCTGCAGTTGTTTGGTGCCGAGGGCGAAGATCTCCGCGACTTTCGCGCCGGCGGTGTAGACCGCCACGCTGGCCACCGAGAGCATCGCGCCGAGCACCAACTGGTCGGACTTCCCGAGGATCAGGTTGGTTGCGGTAATGAGGTAGGCGAAGATCGAGAACTGCATCGTCTCCCGGGCGATCCGTGTCTCGAACAGGCGCAGCCGCAGGCGCACCTCGGGAAGCAGGCGCAGCGCGAGCAGACCGCAGACGAGGTCCTGGCCGAGCGTGCAGGCAAGGGCCATCGGCACGAGCGCCTTCAGTCCCCAGCCGAGCTGCACGGCGGCGACGACGAGCACGAAATTGGCCACCAGCGAGACGCTGGCCACGAGATTGGCGGTCTCGACGCGCTGCAGGCCGCGCAGGATCTCGGGGAAGAGTCCGAGCGGAAAGCCGAGCGCCATGCCGCCGAAAAAGAGGAGGGTGACGTCGCGATACCGCGGCAGGTTCTCAGGCGTGACGTTCAGCAGGCGAAGCGCGAAATCGGTCCCGAACCACGCCGCCACGAAGATGACCACCGCCAGCCCGCAGAAGCTGACCAGCACGGTCGAGAGCACGCGGCTCAGCTCGTCCCAGCGCGCGTGGGCCACGAGTTCGGCCACGCGTTTCTGGGTGGCGAAGCCGAGGCCGAAGTCGATCAGCACGCCGTAGCCGAAGACGCTCCAGAGGAGCGCCCAGAAGCCGAAATCCTCCGGGCTGAGCGACTGAAAAAGCAGGCGAAACGTGACGAGCCCGAGGCCGAGGCGGAGGAGCGTGCGCAGATAGCTCGAAACCGAGGTGCGCCAAAGCGTGCTGGTGACGGAGCCGGCCTTCATGACGGGCGGCCGCGGCTGGCGGCATGGGCTTCGGCGCGGGCATAGATGCCCTCCAGGCGGTCGTGAATGCGGTCCCAGTCATACTGCGCCCGCGCCTCGGCCAGGCCGGCGGCGCCGAGGCGGCGGCGGAGTTCCGGCCGGGCGGCGGCGAAGAGGATGCGCTCGGCCAGTCGCTCGGCGGCGGACTCGCCCTCTGGATCGAAGAACAGCCCGGTCTCGTCCTGCCGCACGAGGGCGCGCAATCCGCCCACGCTGCTGACCACCACGGGCAGGCCGGCGCTCCAGGCCTCGAGCACCACGATGCCGAACGGCTCGTGACGCGAGGGGAGCGCGAACAGGTCGGCCGCGTGGAAGGCGGCCACGAGGTCGGGATCGTCGTTGCGCACGCTGCCGAGCAGGCGGACGGCGCCGCCCAGCGGTTCGGCCGCGGCCCGCACCCGGGCGCCGTAGTCGGGATCGGTCTCCGGTCCCATCAGCAGCAGCACCGAGCCCGGCCGTTCCGCCAGCACGCGGGCGAAGGCTTCCACGAGCAGATGCTGGTTCTTCTGCGCGGCGATGCGCCCGGCATTGAGCACCACGAAGGCATCGGGCGCGAGGCCGTGCCTGGCGCGGAAGCCAGCGCCGTCGGCCTGGGCGAAGCGGGCGGTGTCGACGCCGTTGGGCAGGTAGCTGACGCGATCGTGCGGCAGCGCCTGCCGCGCCTTCTCCAGCTCGCTCTGGCCGACGCAGATGACGTGGTCCGCTTCGTCGAGCAGACGGCGCGAGCCGAAGAGCGCCCCGAGGAAGCGCCCCCACTCGAAGCGACCGGCGATCGGCTCCGCCATGGAGGCCAGCTCGGCCGGCGGGACGTCGAACACGCCGCCGTGTAGCGAGACGACGTAGGGCTTGCGCCGCAGCCGCGCCGCGGTGCGGATCTCGCCCCCGAGGCGCTTGAGCGCATGGGCATGGAAAAGACGGACATCCGACAGGCGCAGCAGCCGGTGCAGCAGCGAGAAGGAGACGAGATTGCCGCCCTTCTTGTCCATGGCGGCGCGGTCGGCGGCGGTCAGACCGAAGAAGGGGTAGAAATACGGAAATCGCTCCACCGGGATGCCGCCGATCTCCTCGGTGCGCTGCCGGGCCAGCGCCATGCTGGTGAGAATGCGCGGCTCCAAGCCGGCGCGCTGCTGCCGGCGGGCGATCTCCAGGATGACGGTCTCCGTGCCGCCCCATTCCTCCGCGATGAAGCGGCGCGGGACGTGGACGATGCACCTGGGGCCCGACGGTTGCATGGTCAGGCCGGGGCGCCCCCGTTGGCCGCCTGGGCGGCGAGCGCGTGGGTGGTCATGAGCTGGTAGATATGCGGAATGGCCGTGATGCTTTCAGGCACATCGGTCCGGTTGGTCAGCAGCGACGCCTTGCTGTGGCGGTCGGCCGGATGGTAGCCGTGCATGGCGCGAATGGGCCGCTCCCCCATGTGGCTGGGCACGAGCAGCACGCCCTCGCGGAGCAGGAAGATGAGTTCGCCGAAATACCGGTCTTCGAAGAGCGTGTGCAGTTCGGCCAGCTCGGCGTCTTCGATGACACGGCCCTCCGGCACGGTCCGCAGCGCCGCCTCGATCGCCCCCCGCGCGGCCGGCCGATGAAACCAGAACCGCGCCATGGTCGAATCGTAGACCGCGGTGTAGTCCTCGCCGAACCGCAGCGGCAGCCGTTCGATGACGGCGCGCAGATCGAGATGTTCGTCGCAATTGGCCATGCCGTGGTCGGAGAAGACGAAGAGCCGCAAGTCCGCGTAGTGCTCGCGCGCCGCGGCCATGATGGCGCCGATCCAGTCCTGATAGCCGGCGAGCTGGTCGACGATGCGCGGCGAGTCGTTGCCGTGCAGGTGCATCAGCCCGTCCAGGCCCGGCCAATACACGAAAGCGAAGTCGATCGACTCCGAACGGATCCGTTCGATGAGCTGGTCCCGCGTCTCCGGCTCGGGCCGCTCGATGTCGTTCATGTAGTAGGGAATCCCGCGCTGCGTGAGGAAATCGAAGATGTTCTCCCCGCGGTTCATCCCGCCGGGCGTGAACGGGCTCTTCTTCTCGGAGAAGTCGAAGAGCGAGATGTACTGGAACGGGATGTTGTAGAGATCGAAGTAGCCGCGGAAGCCGAGGCCGCGCTTGAGCAGCCGGGTGAGAATGCGGCGGACGATGCGCCGGCTGGTCAGCGCATTGGGCAGCAGGCGGAGGCCCTTCAGTTTGCGGAAGGGCGAATTCGGCGGGTCGTAGACGAAGTACGACCAGTTGCGGTGCGAATCGGGCCAGCGGCCGGAGACGATGCTCGGCACGCAGGCCGAGCTGTAGCCGAAGACGCTCTCGAGCTTGCGCCGATGCGGCGCTTCGGCGGTGAGGAAGTCGCGGTCGCGCAGGATCTCCCAGCCCGCGGCATCCAGCATGATGAAAAGCGGAAGAATGGGTTTCATGGCGTCGCAGAGGCAGGGGGCAGCAACCGACGAACTTCGTCGAGCAGCTGGGTCGGGCTGAAGGGCTTGGTCAGGAAGAGCGCGGCGCCGGAGCTTTCCGCTTCGTGGCGCGTCAGCACATGGCCGCGGGCGGTCAGCATGATGACGGGGATCGCGGCGGTCTCCGGCGTCTGCTTGAGCGTCCGCAACGCCTCGACGCCGTTGAGCTCGGGCATGTTGACGTCCATGACGATGAGCGCGGGTTGCTCCGAGCGCGCCAGCCGGACGGCTTCGTGGCCGTCGCGCGCGATGACCAGTTCGTAGCCGCCGCGACGGAGACTGAGTTCGATGACCCGGCGCATGTGCGGCTCGTCGTCGGCGATGAGGATGCGAGCGTTCATGCAGGGTGTTGGAAGATGACGAAGGCCACATCGTCACGGGCCGGACGGGTGGTGCGGAAAGCGTCCAGTTCCGCCATCAGGGCGCGGCCGAGTTCGCCCGGGGGCGTGCCGCCGGCGCGCTCTCCCCACCACGACTTGAAGCGCGCGAGGCCGTAAAAATCGCCCTCGCGATCGCTCATCTCGGGCACGCCATCCGTGAACAGGATGCCGGTGTCGCCCGGGCGCAGGGGGAGCGCGGAACCGAGATAGGCGGTTTCGGCCTCGATGCCGAGCGGAGGTCCTTCCGAGCCGAACTCCAGCACCTCGCCGCCGGGTTGGGCCAAGAGCAGCGGGCAGTGGCCGGCGGAAGCGATGCGCACCTGCCGCCCTGGGAGATCGACCAGGGCGAGTTGGGCGGTGATGAACATGTCCACCCGATCGAGGTCGGCGAAGAGGGTGCGGTTCACCCAGGTCAGGAGCTGCTCGGGCTGGCGGGCCAGATCCAGCCGAGAACGCAGGTGGCTGCGGAAGATGGCCGCGAAGAGCGCGGCCGACATGCCCTTGCCCATGACGTCGGCGATGACCAGGAGCGTGCCCGTGCCGGGGATCTCGATGACGTCGTAGAAGTCGCCACCCATTTCGCTCGCCGCCGCCATGGTGGCGGCCAGGGCGAGCCCGGGCTGCTGCGGGATGACCGCGGGCAGCAGCGAAGCCTGGATGCTGGAGGCGATTTCCAGCTCTCGATGCAGCACCCGGGCGCGCAGATTCTCGTCCTGCACGCGGGCATTGCAGACCTCGATGCCGAGGAAATCGGCGAGCGTGTGGATGACGTTGACCTGCCCGGCGCTGAAGGGGTCCGCCTCGATTTCCCGACCGAGCGTGAGCACTCCGGTCGGGTCGGCGCCGACGAAGATCGGATGCACCACGCCGCTCATGCGCCGGCCAAAGGCGAGGAGTGGGTCCGCCTCGGCCAGGGCCTGGCGTCGATCGAACCAGACGTCCTGTCGCGTCAGGATGGCGCGGACCTCCGCCAGGTCTTCGCCGCCCGCTTTGGCGGTTAGCGGTGGCGCAGGCTCCACCGCGGACGAGGCGACGATCCGGAGCGAAAGATCCTTCGGGTCGGCCAGCCGAAACTGGAACCAATCGGCGCCGGTGACCCGGCACAGCTCGAGCATCCACTTCTCGATCCAGGCCGGGCCGCGTTCGGAACCACCGAGCGCGGTCGAGAATCGAAAGATGGCGGAGAGACTTTCGTAGGCCGAGGCCAGCTCCTCGGTCATCTGGCCGAGTTCCGCCTCGAGCTCCAGCTCCCGCGCGGTCGGCGCGCGTCCCGGCAGACGCGGCAGGGCGCGGCGGGCGATGAGCACGTTCTCGTCCCGGCCGCGGAGGTAATCGACCTCGTCCATGATCGACCGGATGAGAAACAGCCCCCGGCCCGACTCGGCGTCGAGATCGGGCAGTTCCACCTCCAGCGGGAGGTCGAAACCGGGTGTGTGATCGGTCACCCGGAGTTCCACCGAGCCGGCGCCCAAGAGCGCCTCGATCACCACCAACCGCTCCCGGCCCGCCTCGGTAGCGTAACGCACGGCGTTGTTCGCCGCTTCGGCACAGACGAGTTCGAGCGCGTCCGCCTCGGCCTCCGCTACGCCGCTGGCCTGCAGGAAGGTCCGCAGCAGACGCGTGGCTTCCCGCACCGCGACGAGGTTGCAGGCGGCGCGGTGACGGAAGGTCGCGCCTGCGCCGGTTTCGAACTGGGGATCAGGCGGGGACAATTTCGAGCACGCGATGGAGCCGGGTGAGTTCGAGGATCTGCAGCACCACCGGGGATGGTCGCAGGAGACGGAGCTGCCCGCCGCGGGCCCGCATCGTCTTCTGCAGCGCGATGAGGGCGCCTAGACCGCTGCTGTCGATGAAACGCGTGGCCGAGAGGTCGAGGTTGAGCTCGAGCTGGGATTCGAGCAGCGAGGCGCGGATCTCGTCCCGCAGGCCGGCGCTGTTGGCGGCGTTCATTTCGGTCAGGTCAGAGACCGTCAGCGAGGCGGATTGAGAGAGGGTTTTCATGGGGGAGGGGAATCAGGGATCAGTCGCGCGCGCTGGAAAACGCGGCCTTCCAGGCGGCTTTCACGCGCCCGAGGAAACTGCCGTCGGTCGGCGCGCGCGTGCCGAGAGCGGCCAAGAGGAAGCGATCAGTCACCTCGGTTTGCGAGCCGGTGCTCCATTTCACCAGGCCGCTGCCCCAGGCGAAGGACTGCCGGAGTTCCGTCATCTGACCGACGTACGTTTCGGGACCGACGAAGCTCTCGACCACCGTGGCCTGGGCATCGACCAGACTGTGCTGCTCGATGATCGCGCCGGGGCCGATCTCCGCGCCGGGACCGATGCCCGCGCCTTCGCCGATCCAACACGGCCCGCTGAGATGAGCCTGCGGCGAAACGCGGGCGCGTCGGTGGACGAACACGCCGGGCTGCGTCTGCACGATGCCCAGGCGGTCCGCGCCGGAGCGCCCGAGTTCCGACGAAAGCGCCGCGAAAAGCGCGGCCGGCGCATCCCACAGGCCGCCCGGGGCGGCCCCGGGGAGATGGTCGAGCACAACCAACTCGGCCCCCGCCGGCAAGTGCTGCGCGGCCTCGGCCGCAGGCTCGCCGGCGGTGGTCACGAGTTCGGTCCGCAGGCCCCACGGCTTGCCCTCGAGCAGAAAGGCCGCGATTTCCGCCGGCCGGTCGTTGGTCAGCACGAGGCCGGAGCGACGTCCGCGCGCGGCGAGATCGGCCAACGCCAAATCGAGCAGCGGCCGGCCCAGGAAGGGAAAGAGCGCCAGCGGGCGGGGCCGCCCGAGCAGGTCGAAACCGGGCCCGATCGCAGGGCAGCAGAGCAGGAAATCGGACATGGCTACATTCCCTTTCCGAACAGGATGGCGGGCACCGTTTTGAGCATGAGCCAGAGATCGCGCCAGAACGAGTGGGTCTCGATGTAGCGGACATCGAGCTCGACCTGTTCGTCGAAGCCGATGGCGTTGCGGTCGCCGATCTCGAAGACGCGCCCTTCGCGTTCGCCGACTTGCCAGAGGCAGGTGATGCCGGGCTTGGCGAGCAGGCGGCGGCGGTCGGCCTGCGAATACTGCTCCACCTCGCGCGGGATGGCGGGGCGGGGACCCACGATCGACATCTCGCCGCGCAGGACGTTGAGGAACTGCGGCAGCTCGTCGAGCGAGGACTTGCGCAGGAAGCGGCCCACTTTCGTGACGCGCGGATCGTTCTTCATCTTGAAGGTCACGCCGCCGACCTTTTCGTTCTGCGCCAGCAGCTCGGCGAGCCGGGCTTCCGCGTTCACGATCATCGAGCGATACTTCAGCATTTTGAACTCCTTGCCCCGGAAGCCCACGCGGGTCTGGGCGAAGAAGACCGGGCCGCCGTCGAGTTTCACGAGCAGCGCCAGGAGCAGGAAGAGCGGCGCGAAGAGGATCAGGCAGGTCAGGCTGATGACGATGTCGAGGAAGCGCTTGAGCGCGAAAGTGCCGCCTACCACTACCCGCCAGGTCAGGCGGCGCAGTGCCACGCGCGCATTGAGCCGGCGGCGTTCCCAGGGCGACTGGGCCGCGTGCAGCCGCTCGGCCATGCGCGCGGAGACTTCCTGGGGGTCGGGGCGATTCATGCGGCGGTGGCGCGCGGGACGAGGGCGGCCGTCTCAGCGAAGAGCGCCTCGAGGCCGTCGATGTAGGTGTCGAAATGGAAGCGCTCGGTCACGAAGCGCAGTGCCTGCGCGCCGAGGCGGCGGGCCAGATCCTTGTCGGTCAGCAGCTGGTCGACCCGGGCCGCGTAGGCGCGCCGGTCGCTCCATGGCACGAGGAAGCCGTTCTCGCCGTCGTGCAGCCATTCGCCGATTCCTCCGGCATCGAAGGCGACGACCGGCAGGCCGTAGCGCATCGCCTCCAGTCCGACCGCGCCCATGGGTTCGGGCCAGAGCGAGCTCATGACCATGGCGGTGGCTGCGGCGTAGTGGCGTTTCAGTTCGTCCTGCGGCACGAAGCCGGCGAAGCGCACCTTTCCGCCCAGACCGAGCTGCTGCGCCAGTTGCTCGCAATGCGGGCGGTGATTGCCCTCGCCGAGGACGAGCAGCTCGAACGGCGCCTGGACCTGCGCGAGACTTTCGAGCAGCACATCCACGCCTTTGCCGCGGATGATCTGGCCGGCGTAGATGAGCAGATTGCGCGGGCCGAAATCCGCCCGCACGCCGGGGTCACCGCTGCGGGGCACAGGGGCGTGCAGCCGGATGCGGTCGGGCGCGAAGCCGTTCTGCACCAGCTCGCGCTCCATGTAGCGGGTGGCGACGACGAGACGCGCGAAGCAGCGGTTCAGCCGCAACTCGCGCTGCTTGGCGCGATAGGAGACCCACTTGAGCGGCCAGCGACCTTCGGGATTGCGGGCTACGCAGGCGAGACAAGGCACCAGGCAGGCCAGCGAAACGGGGCGGTGGCAGACCGCGCGGGTGAAGTAGTCGTACTTGTAGCTGCGCATGCAGTACAGGTCGTGGTCGTGGACCATCCGCACGACCGGCACGCGGCCGTCGGCGAGGGCAGCGATCACGTCGAGGTCGGCCATCTTATGAAGGTAGACAACCTCGGGTTGGAACGTCCGCACCGCCTCCTCCAGCGCGGCCGCGGAGGCCCCTGGCGGGAGCGGAAACCGCGCCTCGAAGGTGTCCTGCCAAGCCGCCTCGCCCCGGCCGGTGGAGGCGCCGTGGGCCAGCCCGACGCAGTGCCCGCGGCGCCGCAGCTCGGCGGCCGTAACCAGGGCGTTCGCCTCCGCGCCTCCCCAGGCGCCGAGGCGCTCATGGACGAAGAGGATCCTCATGGGCTCGGGCGCAGGCGAGAAGTCGTCGCAGCTCCGGCACCGCATGCTCGTACATGTCACGCAGGCGCGGAATGGACTCCCCGAGTTCTGCCAAAGACTGACCGTCAGTTGCAAGATCCTCCAAAGCGAGTGCGGAAGTGCGCAACGCATTCAATCCGTAAATGCTGCAGCTGCCGGCCAGCGAGTGGGCCGCGCGGCCGAACTGCTCTCGCGTGCCAGTGCTGGCGAGGCGGGTGAGCTCGTCGAGGCTCGACGGCGTGTCGCGGAGGAAGGACTCCAGCAGCTCTGCGAGTGAGGCGGCGCCGAGATCGCGGGCCAGCATGGTGAGCGCCGCCTCGACCTCGGGACCGAGGTCGGTCGCGAATTCCCCCGGGCCGGCGGACACGGCGGGGCCGATGGCCGGCAGAGGCGTTCCGTCCAAGGCGCGCTGCAGCACATCGAGCTTCACCGGCTTGCTGATGTAATCGTCCATGCCGGCCGCGAGGCAGCGTTCGCGCTCGCCCGCCAGCGCATTGGCGGTCACGGCCACGATGCGGACGCGCCGCCGACCGCCGTAATGACCGCGCGCTTCGCGCTGCCGAATCTCGCTGGCGGTCTGGTAGCCGTCGAGCACGGGCATCTGGCAATCCATCAGCACGAGGTCGAACTCCTGCTCCTCCAGCCGGCGCAGGGCCTTCTCGCCGTCGGCGGCGTATTCGGCCTCGTAGCCGAGCTGGCCGAGCATGAGCATGGCCACGCGCCGGTTGATCTCGTGGTCCTCCGCCACCAGGATGCGCAACGGGCGGAGCGTGGCTCCGGGCGCGCCGGCTGCCGAGGACTCGACCCGTTCGCTGCGTGCCGCCCGCCGCCGGGCGAAGAGCGAGAGCAGTGCATCGAAGAGCGACGACTGTTTCACCGGCTTCGTCAGCACCGCATCGGCGCGCGCGGCCGCGGGACTGAGCTCGTTCTGCGCTTCGAGCGGTGCAAGGAAAACGAAGCGCGGGGCAGCTTCGTCCAGCTCCAGTCGCAGATCGCGGATCAGTTCGTCGAGCGAACCGCCCGGCAGATCGCGATCGAGCAGGACGGAGGCATAAGGCTCCCCGATCTTCAGCCCATGCGCGAGCTCGGCCCGCAGCGCGGTCATGGTGGCTGCGCTTTCGCAGGTGACGCCCCACGGCGCGAGCATGGCGACGATCGATTCGCAGACGGCCGGGTGCGGGTCGGCGATGAGCACGCGAATGCCGGCCAGGTGAGCGTCGAAGGCCATCTCGTCGGCGCTCGTCACGACGGCCAATTGCACCTCGAACCAGAACGTGGAGCCGACCCCGGGTTCGCTGTCGACCCCGATCTGCCCGTCCATCAGTTCGACCAGACGCTTGCAGATGGCCAGCCCGAGGCCGGTGCCGCCGTAGCGGCGGGCTGTGCCGGCATCGACCTGCACGAACGGCGAGAAGAGCCGCGTGACGGCTTCCGCCGGGATGCCGACGCCCGTGTCGCGAATGGAAAAGCGCAGCCGGGCGGCGCCATTGGTCGGACCCAGCGCCTGCACCCGCAGCAGCACTTCCCCGCGCTCGGTGAATTTGACCGCGTTGCTGACCAGATTGACGAGAATCTGGCGCAGCCGCCCCTCGTCGGCGCGGACGCGCTCGGGCAGCGGCGCGCGCAGGACCGAGGAGAGTTCGAGGCCCTTGGCGTGGGCGCGCGGGGCGAGCAGATCCACCACGCTCTCGACCAGTTCGCGCAGCGAGAACTCGGTCGGCGACAGCTCCAGCTTGCTCGACTCGATCTTCGAGAAATCGAGGATGTCGTTGAGGATCTCCAGCAACGCCTCCGCGCTGGTGCCGAGCGCGTCGAGACACTCCCGCTGGAGCGTGGTGAGGGGCGTTCCGCGCAACACGCCGGCCATGCCGATGATGCCGTTCATCGGCGTGCGAATTTCGTGGCTCATCGTGGCCAGGAACTCGCTCTTGGCCCGGCTCGCGCTTTCCGCAGCCTCCTTGGCCTCGCGGAGCTCGAACTCGAGCTGTTTCCGATCCGAGATGTCGAGCGACACGCCGGCCAGCCGGACCGGGCGGTCGTTTTCGTCGCTCTCCACCACCCGGCCGCGCAGATAGAACCAGCGCCAGCCGCCGTTCTTTTCCGCGAGGCGATACTCCACCCCGAACCCCGGCGTCCGCCCCTCGAGGTGGGCCCGCATGGCGGCCTCCACCCGCGGCTTGTCGTCGGGGTGTTGCAAAGCCTCCATGTCCGAGCCCGGCAGTTCGTCGGGTTCGTAGCCGAGCCGACGCAGCCAGCGCTGGCTCGAGACCACGTTCCGCGTCCGCAGGTCGTAATCCCAGTAGTCGAAGCTGGACGCCTCCAGCACGAGCGAGAGGCGCTGCTCGTTGGCTCGCAACTGCGCCTCCGCATTCTGCCGCGAAACGAACTGCCCGATCTGCGCGCCGAAGCCGGCCAGCAGACGCGCGGTCTCCGCATCGGGCTGGTCGATGCGGCGGGCGAAGAACTCCATCACGCCGACGACTTCGCCCCGTTTCTCCAGCGGGATCCCCACCGCGCCATGCAGCCCGACGAGCCCGGCCAGCGGGCCTCGCGGCAGCGTGCGGTCCTGGGCCACGTCCTGAATCCAGAGCAAGTCGCGCGTGGCCCAGGTTCTCCCGGGCATACCGTCGCCCGGGGCGTAGCGCAGGGTCCGCGTCTTCTTTTCGAAATCGCCGTAGTCCTCCCCCGGCTCGTGCCAGAGTTCGACATAATGCAATTCGGGTTCGTCGGGCTCGCGCACCCAGAAGGCGGCGAACTGCCAGCCCAGGCCGTGGCAGATGGCCTGCATGACGCGGGCGATGCCCTCGCGCAGCGAATCGGCGTTGGCCAGGGCGCGCGAAACCGCAGCCTGCAGGCGATGCCGCTGCGCCTCGCGGCGCTGCGCGGTGATGTCCCGCTCGACCGCGATGAAATTGGTGATCGCGCCGGTCTCGTCCTTGATCGGCTGCACCTCGACGTGGAGCCAGTACGTCGTGCCGTCCTTGCGGTAGTTGAGAATTTCGGTCTCGAAGCCCTCGCCTTCGCGCAGACGATTGCGCATCAGCGCCACCGTGGCCGGATCCGTCTCGGGGCCCTGCAGCAGGTCGCCCGGTCGCCGTCCCCGGATGTCTTCGAGCTGGTAGCCGGTGGCGCGGACGAAGGCTTCATTGACCCACTCGACGTGTCCGGCCGCGTCGGTCACGACGACCAGGTTGTCCGTGCGCGCGGCGACGTGGGCCAGCTTGCGGGCTTCGGCCTCGCCCTTGCGCGCCTGCTCGTTGATGGCCCGCAGCTGGCCGCGCTGCTGGGTGAGGCTCTGCGCCAGCCGCTGCATGTCCTCGAAGGCGATCTTCTGCGCCTGTACGACCTGCAGGAGGTCGACGATGGGGTCGTGGACCGCGAAGTCCTCGAACGAGAGCCCGAGTCGGTCGAGATCGCCGGGATCGGTCAGCCAGAGCGAGCCCAGAAACACGGCCGTGCCGGGGGCGTCGCCCCGCGCGAACTGGCCGCGCAGGCGGATCTTCGTCGGCCGATGCTCGATGAAGAGCAACGACCCGTGCTCGTGCATCAGGGAGCTGAGCGGCCCCCGCTCCGCCGGCTGGATGACGTCGAACACCTCGTCGACCGTCGCCGCGCCGGTCAGATCCGGGCAGAGCCGGCGAAGCGTGACGCCGGTTTGGACGATGCGGCCGTGGGCATCGAGGGCGAAATGAAACGGGAATGCCCGGGCGAAAATCTGAGGAGGAAGTCCGATGCGGGCCTGCTGGGCCACGGGCGCCGAAAAGTTCATGTCGCGGAAAGTTCAGGCTCGCCCCAGCGGACCCGCAAAACGTCGTGATCGGCGCCGTCCGCACGGCTGGCCAGCGTCTCGACCTGCACCGGCGTGGAGTACATTTTCCCCAGGCCGGAAAGCAGCCCCAGCACGAAGGGCAGCAGGCCGGGCCGGTGGGTGTGGTAGTGCAGCTCCAGCGAGCTGTCGGTGATCTCTGTGCAGCCGAAGCGGGGCGGCTGGAGATGCGGAAAGATCATGCTCACCCGCGTGTGGAAGTTGGGCAGATTGACCAGGAATTCGCGGAGCGATTTGCCGCCGGCGCGCATCATGGCGCCGTAGCCGACCTGCGCCGTTTCCAGGATCCAGTACTCCCCGAAGGCCTGCAGCACCTGTTCCGCCGGGAGTTGCAGCACGCTGGAAGCGACCTCGACCAGCCGGTAGGTCAATTCGTCGGGGTAGCCCTGGTTGGTGACGAAGAGTTCGTCGTCCACGCCTGCTTTCTCGCGAATCTCCTGCCATTTCTCCGCGCCGAAGCGGGAAGTGACGAGATCCTGCACCGCCTTGTTGACCATGCCGTACACGTATTCGAGCAAACACATCCCGGGGGCCGACGGCAAGCGTTGAGGGATGTCCAAACCCGACTTTGGCGAAGGTCGCGGGCCGCCTTTCCCGGCCGGGGCCGATTCGCCCTCGAAGGAGGCGAAGCTGCTTCCCAGATCGCCGTATCCCCCAAAGGTCGTATTCCCAGGGTGCAACTTTTCCTGTAACGATGGCGTATCGAACCGGTATACACCTCAAAGGTCCGCCCATGAACTCCCGCCGCCATGCCCTCTCCGCCGCCCTCCTCTGTGCGGCGGCGCTCTCCGCTTCCGCGCAGACGACCATCAACTCGACCAACCAGTACGCCTACGCGGCCAACGCGGGCTGGATCGGAATGCGCGGGGACGCGACCAACGGCGTCGTCATCGGGGAATACGTCTGTTCCGGGTACGCCTACGGAGCGAACATCGGCTGGATCAACTTCGGCGGCGGCACCCCGAGCAACCAGATTCAATACAGCAACACGTCGGCCACGGACTTCGGCGTCAACCGTCAGCAGGACGGGCGTCTGCGTGGGTTCGCCTACGGGGCCAACGTGGGCTGGATCAATTTCGAGGCCACCGGCGATCCCAAGGTCGACCTGCAAACGGGCAAACTGACCGGCTACGCCTACGGGGCCAACATCGGCTGGATCAATCTGGGCGATCTGACCGTCCTGGTCTTCACCGACAAGATCAAGAAGGGCGTGGACTCCGACGGCGACGGCATCACCGACGCCTGGGAGCTGCAGAATTTCGGCAGCCTGGCCATCGCCAGTGCGGTGACCGATCGCGACGGCGACGGCATCAGCGACCTGCAGGAGTATCTCGACGGGACCGATCCGAACGATCCCAATTCGACGCTGAAGATCACCTCGTTCGTGAAGGCCGCTTCCAATCTGAACATCACCTTCACCAGCGTGCCGTCGCGTTTCTACACGCTGGAGTACAACGCAAATCTGAATCCCGGCGCGTTCGCGGCGCTGGGTGGGACGATTCTCCCCAGCGGCGGCACGACCTCGACGACTAGCGCGACCGATCCGAACGCGAAGGGATTCTATCGCATTCGGGCAGCGCAGAGCGCGCTGATCCAGCCCTGACCCGGAGACGGCTTGTGAGCCAACGGACGCGCCTTGGCGCGGCTATGGACGGTCGCTTCGATCTTCCCATCGGCGGCGGCGCCAGGTAACCTCGCCGAATGAACGTACTGCGGCTCGCCGTCTGCATCGCCCTGGGATGCCTTGCCACCGCCGGACTGCAGGCGGATCCGAACATGTTCGTCGTGCCGTCGATCGGTCCGAACGCGCAGTTCTCGCCCAATGGGCCGACCTACAACGGCAATGCCGCCAATGCCCTGCTGCAGGGTGCGGGCTCCCTCGGCACCCCTGGCACGCCGGGCTACTACCAGGGACTGCCCAACGATGCCTCACTCCCGAACACGGCCAACGTGGTGACCGATTTTCCGTCCTGGATGGGCGATGCCGATCCCGGCGGTACCTTCGGGCCAGCCTTTGCGAATGAACTCGGCAACCGGCTCTTCTTCGGCTTCGGCATCGTCCGGGGAGCGGGCGATGCGCAATTCAGCATCGCCGACGTCTCCTTCCAGGCGGACAGCAACCTTCCGGAGATCATGTTCACAGTCCCGGCCGGCGGCTATGTCTATAACGACCGGACCATCGGTGTGCTCTTCGGCTTGGACGGCATGCTCGGCGGGGGCGACGACACGTACATCACCAGCGGGCCCAACACCCAATTGGTGGACGCCGTCTTCGGTCGCGGCACGGGCCTCGCCTTGGCGGTGCTCTCGAGTTCGCCCGGCGCGGACAATCAGGATCGGCTGAACATCTTCGCCGTCTCCACCCCGAACTACTTCATCCGGGGGACCTACACGCTGGGCGCCTTCAGCGGCAACGCGCGGACCTTCTTCTATGCCATTCCCGAGCCCGGCACGGTGGTCGGCGGGGTGGTGGCGGCAATGTGTCTGGCGGGGGCGCTGACACGACGGCTGAGGAGCGGAGCGCAGGCCGGGCAAACGGAGCGCAGCTGATCGAGCCGAGTGGAAAGCGGGCGGGAGTTTTGTTACAGGCTTGCCGCATTCAGCGCGGCCCCCTAAAACGCCGCATCCGGTCCCCCGGCCGGTTCTGCGGTTTGCCATGTCATCTTCCTCTTCCGCTTCCGTGCAGCCTGCCCAAGCGAGCGGTGGCTGGGCCGGTGAACTTTGGGGCGGATTTGCCGCCATGCTGGTGGCCCTGCCGTCGGCCATCGCGTTCGGTGTGGCGGTATACTCGCTCCTCGGGGCCGACTACGTGGCGAGCGGGGTGCGCTCGGGCATCCTGGGGGCCATCGTGCTCGGGCTGGCGGCCTCGTTCGTCGGGGGTGCTCCCCGTCTCATTTCGGCGCCATGTGCGCCGGCGGCAGCGGTGCTGGCGGCGCTCTGCACCGAGACGCTGAGTGGCGTGAAGGGACCGGTCCCGCCGGAGCGCCTGGCGGTCGTGCTGGTCCTGGTGGCCGTCCTGTCGGGGCTGTTGCAGGTGGTCTATGGCCTTTCTGGCGGCGGAAGGCTGATCAAATACATCCCGTTCCCGGTGGTCTCGGGCTACCTCAGCGCCGTTGGCGTCATCATTTTCCTCGGACAGTTCCCGAAGTTTCTCGGGCTCGGTGGCGGCGTGCCGCTGCTGACCGGGCTGAACTCGCCCAGTCTGTGGCAATGGCCCGCCATCGTGGTCGGCCTGGCCACCATCGCCGGCGTGCTGCTGGCGCCGCGCCTGACCCGCCGGGTCCCGGCACCGATCATCGGCCTGACCATCGGCGTGCTGGTGTATTTCCTCCTCGGCTTGATCCGGCCGGAGTTGCTGACGCTGGAAAAGAACAAGCTCGTCATCGGTCCGATCGGCGGAGATCTCTCGCACATCGTGGCCGGCCTCTCCGGACCCTGGAACGCCGTCACGAGCCTGCGGCTGGCCGATTTAGCCGCGCTGGCGGTGCCGGCCATCACGCTCTCCGTGCTGCTTTCGGTCGACACGCTGAAGACCTGCGTGGTGGTCGATGCCCTCACCCGCACGCGGCACGATTCGAACCGGGTCCTGCTTGCGCAAGGCATCGGCAACACCCTGTCCGCGTTGGTCGGCGGCATGCCCGGTGCAGGCACGATGGGTGCCACGCTGGTCAACCTCGAGAGCGGCGGCAAGACGCGCCTCAGCGGAATGCTGGAAGGGGGCTTCGTGCTGGCGGCCTTCCTGCTCTTCGGTCAATGGATCGCTTGGGTGCCGGTGGCCGGCCTGGCCGGAATCCTCCTCGTGGTGGCGGTGCGGATGGTGGATTGGGGCAGCTTCAAGCTCCTCCGCCAGCGGGCCACGATGCTGGATTTCACCGTCATCGCCACGGTCGTGGTGGTGGCGGTCAGCACGAATCTGATCGCCGCGGCGGGGGCAGGCGTGGCCTTCGCCATCATCCTGTTCCTGCGCGAGCAGATCCAGACCTCGGTCATTCGCCGCAAGATCTCGGGCGAACAGATTTCCTCCAAACAGCACCGCCTGCCCGAGGACGTGGCCACCCTGCAGCGCTGCGGCGCCCAGACCACGGTCTGCGAACTGCAGGGCAACCTCTTCTTCGGGACCACGGATCAGCTCTACAACGAACTGGCGCAGGATTTGAAGTCGTGTCGCTACCTCATCCTCGATCTGCGGCGGGTGAAGTCGGTCGATTTCAGCGCCGCCCATCTGCTCGAGCAGTTCGAGGCTCGGCTGGCCGAACGAAAGGGCTATCTCATCTTTTCCCGCCTGCCTGCCAGTCTGCCCAGCGGGCACAATCTGGAGGAGTACTTCCAGCACGTCGGCGTCATGCGGCCCAACGTGCGCAGTTTCGGGACGCTCGACGACGCCCTGCAGTGGGTGGAGGACCGCATTCTGGCAGAGGAGTCGCCCGCCCGACCGGACGAGGCCCGCCCGCTGGAACTGGCCGAGTTCGACCTCTTCCGCGAGTTCGAGGCGGATCAGACCATCCAGTTCGTGGCCGAGTGCCTGGAGGAAGTCACCTTCCCGGCCGGGGCGACCATCTTCGAAAGCGGGAGCACGGACGACCGGCTCTTCCTCGTCCGCAGCGGAATCGTCCGCATGGTCCTGCATCTGCGCGAGACCGGCTACCACAATCTGGCCGCGATGGGCCGCGGGAACTTTTTCGGCGAGATGGCCTTCCTGCACGAAGGCCAGCGCTCGGCCTCGGCGGTGGCCACGACCGACGTGAAGCTCTACGCCATCTCGCGCAAACGTTTCGACCAAGCTTCGCACCGTGACCCGCTCATCGGAGTGAAGGTCTTCGCGCGCCTCGCCCGCACGTTGGCCCGCCGGCTGCGGCGCACCGATATGGAACTGCGCGCGCTGTACGAGTGGTGAGCCCTCAGGCAGCGCGAAGACTCATTCCCGTGTCAGGCGGGCCAGCGGCGGCAGCGGAAAGCGCTTGAGCTTCAGCCGGCCGATGATCTCGCCGACCACGCCCTCGATCGTCAGGCGGGAGCTGTCGATGACCTGCGCGTCCTCCGCGATCATCAGCGGCGAGGCCCGGCGGGTGCTGTCGATGCGGTCGCGCTGGGCGATCGAATCGCCCTCGCCCTGGGCCGCGCGGCGCTGCGCCCGAACCTCCGGAGAGGCGTCGACGTAGAATTTGTAAGGGGTCTGCGGGAAGACCGCCGAACCGATGTCTCGGCCCTCCATGACGATGTCGTCCCGCTCGGCGTAGGCCCGCTGCCGGGCCACGAGCAACTCGCGCACGCGCGGCACGGTCGAGACGTTGGAGACGTGGTGGTTGATCGCCTCGTCGCGCAGGAAGGGCGTGGGATCGTCGCCGTCGAGCGTGATGGTCGATTCCTTCAGCCCATTCAGCCCGGTCACGATCTGGCTGGCTTCCATCGCCGCGGCCACCGCGGCTTCGTCGAGCGGATCCACCCCGCGGCGCAGGACCTGCCAGGTGGCGGCGCGGTACATGGCGCCGGTGTTGATGTAGGCGAAACCGAACGAATAGGCGAGCGCGCGGGCCACGCTGCTTTTGCCCGAGGCAGCGGGTCCGTCGATGGCGATCACTAGATGCATTGGGGGACGAGAGGCGTGGTCGAAACCGAAGGCCACGAGGTCTCCCCTCGGGCGCTTCCCGCAACAGGGCAGCCTCGGAGAGAACTCGCAACTCGAAACCGGTTTCTCGTGAAATCCCTCCCCCTTCCGAAGGCGGGCCGGGTCCACCCGCGCCTACGTCGGCGGGGCCGTGGAAATCACGGGCGTCGGGGCCTCGCCTTCGACGGAGAGTTCGAGCACGCGCTGCAGCGTCTCCTCGAAGCCCGGATAGGAGGTGGCGATGCAGTCGGTGTCTTCGATCACGGTTTCGCCGCTCGCAAAGAGGCCGGCGATGGCGAAGGCCATGGCGATGCGGTGATCGCCGAAACTCGGCAGCGTGGCGCCCTTCAGCGGCCGACCTCCCTGGATGACGAGGCCATCCGGCTGCTCTTCCACCTCACCACCCATGGCGCGGAGGTTGGCAGCCAGCGCGGCCAGACGGTCGGTTTCCTTGACCCGCAGCTCGGCGGCGTCGCGGATGATCGTCTCTCCCTCGGCCAGCGCGCCGAGCACCGCGATGATGGGCAGTTCGTCGATCACGTTGGGGATTTCCCCGCCTTCGATGACCGTGCCACGCAGTTCGCCGCCCGCGATCTCGATGCTGCCGATGCGTTCGATCTGGTCGATGCTCTCGACCACCTCGCGGACGCGTGCGCCCATGCGGAGCAGAACGCTGAGGATCCCCGTGCGGGTGTCGTTCAGCCCCACGTCCTTCACCAGCAGGTGGGCGCCTGGCTGAGCCGCAGCGGCAGCCAGCCAGAAGGCGGCCCCCGAGATGTCACCGGGGATATTGAAGTCGCGCGACTCCGGCATGGCACCGCCTTCGATGGTCAGGCGCGACTCGCGTTTGCCGTCCACATCGACCATCTCGCGCTGCAAGGGGACGAGGAAGTAATCCAGCAACCGCTCGGTGTGATCCCGACTGGGGGCACTCTCGATGACCGTGGTCCGCCCCTCGGCGAAAAGGCCGGCCAGCAGCACGCAGCTCTTGATCTGGGCGCTGGCGATGGGGAGCCGGTATTCCGTGCCCCGCAGCGGCTGCCCGACGATCTCGAGCGGCGGCGCGTCCTTCTCTCCGTGCGCGAGGAGTCGGCCACCCATGAGGGTCAGGGGCTCGATGACCCGGCGCATGGGCCGGCGAGAAAGCGAGGGATCGCCCACCAGGGTGGTCGTAAATTCCTGCCCGGCCAGCAATCCGGCCAGCAGACGCATGGTCGTGCCGGAGTTGCCGCAGTCGATGGGCTTGCCGGCGGGCGCGAGTTTGCGGCGCGCGCCGCGGACGATCAGGGTGGTCGGCTCCGGCTGCTCGATGTCCACGCCGAGCGCCCGCAAGGCATTGACCGTGGCCAGACAATCCTCGCCGGGCAGGAAGCCGCGCAGCACGCAGGTGCCGTTGCTGAGCGAGGCCAGCATGACCGCGCGGTGCGAGATGCTCTTATCTCCGGGCACACGAATCTCCGCGGAAATGCGCGGAGCTTTGCGAACGCGAAGAGAAGCCATGGCGGGCGGAGGGTGGCGAAGACGACGAAAAACGCCAGCTAAGATTTGGCCGACCCCGGCGTCAGGTCGGATCGGAGGGATGAGGCCCGGGCGAGCAGTTGCTCGAGCCGCTCGCCGCCATCGGGCTCGGCCAGGGCGCCACGAAGCGCCTCCAGCTCCGCGGAAAAGTCGGCCAGCGCCGCCTGTACGGCAGCGCGGTTGGCGGTGAGAATGCTCCGCCAGAGGGGCGGGGGCCCGCTGGCGATGCGGGTGGTGTCGAGGAACCCGGGCCCGCTGGCGGCCAGACAATCGGGCTGCCGGCCGGCGGTGTGCACCATGGCGGTGGCGATCAGCACCGGCAGGTGACTGATGCGGGCCACCGTCGCATCGTGCCGACCGGCGGGCAGAGACAGGAGTTCGCCGCCCACGGTCCGCCAGAGCCGTCCGATACGTTCCTCGTGCTCGGGGGCGCCGCCCGGGAGCAGCAGGCAGCGCCGGCCATGGAACAGATCGGTTTGGGCTGCGCCAAAGCCGGCCCGGGCGGTCCCGGCCATTGGGTGGGAGCTGACGTAGCGTGCGCCGAAGCGCTGGCGCAGGGCCGACTCGATCCCTCCTTTCACACTGGCCACCTCCGTCACGGACGCGGCGGGCGAAAGATAGGGGCCGATTCGATCAGCCACGGTCGTGAGCGTCGGCGGCGGTGTACAGAGCGCCACGGCATCAGCCTCCGCCAGGATGGCGGGGTCTGGCGAGGCGACGAACCCGGCCGCGCGCACGAGTTCGACCTCCTCCGGATCGTGGCTCCAAACCACGACCGTGAGACCGGCCAGACGCGCAGCCAGTGCAAGCGAGCCACCGATCAGACCGGGGCCCGCGACAGCGAGCGTTTGCAGCGGCAGCGCCACCGCGGTCGTCAGGGCACGAGGAAGAGCTGACCGGTCACCGGATCCTTGGCCTGCTCACCTGGGGAGAGGCCGCGGACGTCGATCAGGGCCGGATTGCCCGGCAGGGTCACGAAACCAGGCTTGCCCGGAGCGGGCTTGGCGTACTTCACGTCGCCGGTCGACTGCACCGGAGGAGGGGTCACGGACGGCGCAGTGAGGGCCGGCGTCGGCGTCGGCGTGGGCGAGGGCTTGGGCGTCGGAAGAGCCTCCTGCACAGGGCGCTGCACCGGGCGGTCGGTGGAGTTGCAGGAAGCGATGCCAAGCGCCGCAAAGGCGGCGACGACGGGAACGAGGAGGAGGCGTGACATGGCTAGGAAGGGAGAGCGTGGCGTTGAAGGCGGTTACGGAACAAGGAAAATCTTCCCCGAGTAAGGACACTTGACCTGCTCGCCGGGCGAGAAGCCGCGGGTGTCGACGTAGCCGGCGCGCGGGGCGTAGGGGCTGGTCACAAAACCCGGCTTGCCGGCCACCGGCGTACCGCTCGGCAGCTGCTGCGGCGGGGCCGGCGGCGGTGTGACGCGGGGCACCGCGGGCTGCGGCGGTTCCGGGACCACGTCGGAGGCGATCGGCGGAGAAGCCGGGCTGCGCGATCCCGCCCCGGGCGGCTGGTCGATCGGCGGCGCGTAGGCCGGAGGCGGCGGATTGTCTCCGCGGCCATACGTGTTGAACCGCGGAGGCGGATCGTCGTAGTACAGCGGGGTGGAGCAGGCGCCGAGGGCCAGGGCGAGCAGGGCGAGGGGTACGGATAGGAAGCGCGGCATGTGAATGCGGATGCCGGAAGAAAGGCGAAAAGCCGCTTTCCACAATGCCATTCCCAAAATCGCCCCGACCCGGGAGCGATTCCCCAAAAGCACGGCATTCCGCCTGCTGCCCACCTGCAACCCACCACTCGCCGTGGTTGCTTTCCAATTTCGCTCCGCTAGAAGAGGTGAGAGCTGCGGCAGCTCGTTGTCGTTCGCGCCTATCTCCCATGCCAAAAGCGATCAGCACCGCCATCGGAATCGACCTCGGTCAGCACAGCCTGAAGGCTGTGACCCTGCAAAAAAAGGCCGCCAACCGATTCCACCTCAATAGCTACGCCATCCGCCAGATCGGCAGCGGGCCTCACACGCCCGAACAGATGGCCCACCACCTGAAGCTGCTGCTGAGCGATCTGGGAGGGTCCGCCAAAGGCTATGCGGCCGCGGTCTCGCATCCGAAGGCCATCGTCCGGGTCATCGAGCAGCCGCCCACGCCGCCGAAGCTGCTGCGCGACGCGCTGAAGTTCAACGACATGACGCTGCTCAATCAGGACTGCAAAGAATACGTCCTGGATTGCGACTACCTGCTCGGCGAGCCGCCCAAGCCGACCGAGGCGAAGGAGGGTGAGGAGGCCCTCAACACCCCGCCCCCGGACAAGTATCTCAAGTACATCGTGGCCGGGTTGCCCCGCACCGACGTGCTGTCGATCAGTGCAGCCTTCGAAAAGAACAAAATCGACCTCAATCGCCTGCAGGTCACCCCGCTGGCGACGTTTAACGCCTTCGAATTCGCCAAGCCCGAACTCTTCAACAACGAGGCCTTCATGCTGGTGGACATCGGCAACGACGAGACGGTCGTGCTGGTCGGCTTCAAACGGGAGCTGGTGCTGGTCCGGGTGGTGGAATACGGAGGGCGGCACTTCGTCGACGCCATCTCGGGCGACGGGGCCATCGACCGCCAAGCGGCCATCACGCTCATCGAGAAGGGGGACCCTGGTCTGACCGAGGCGGGCCGTGCTTCGCTGTCCTCGCTCGCTTACCAGTTACGCAGTTCGATCGGATTCTTCGAGGGCCAGCGCGATCAGGAAATCCGCCGCGTGCACCTCAGCGGCGCCCTCGTTCGGGCGGATCTGCCGCTGCAAATCCTGAGCGACGAACTGGACATACCCTGCGAGCTTTGGGACCCGTTCGAGCGCTGCGAAATGGCGCTGCCCAAGTCGAAACGCGACGCGTTCCAGATCGACCAACACCAGTTGAATGCGGCCTGCGGCGCCGCGCTGGAAGTCCTCCGCGAAGGCATTTGACCCTTTCCAACTCCCGATCCCGTGGCTCTCACGATCAATCTCCTCCACGAGCAGCAGAAGCTCGAGCGCCAAAAGCAGCTCGATCCACTGAAACTCGGAACGTACCTGATCGCCAGCATCGTGGCGTTCTTCGTCGTCTATTACGTCTACGAATACATCTCCTCGCAGTCGGCCTTCGGCCAGCGCGACGATCTGCGCGCGCAGTGGTCGAAGAAGGAGAAGGAGATCAGCGGCATCGCCCAGGCGGAGACCGAGGCGCGTACGACCATCGCCCAGTCGACGCTGCTGAGTTACCGCATCGAAAACCGCTTCTATTGGGGGCCCTTCCTCGAGTGCCTGACGCGGAACGTCCCGCCGGAAGTGCAGATCGTGAGCCTCAGTGGAGTGAACATCCGCAAGTCGAACTCGATCTCGGTCACACTCGATGGCTTGGCGGCCGGCGCTGAACCGCGCGCCGCGGCGGAGAAGTTCCGCAACACGCTGATCGCGGGGATCGGGAAGTGCTTCGAGCGCGTCAGCGTCAATTTCCGCACGCTGGACGAATCAGGGGGCACAGCCAAGGTCGACGACAAGGATCTGCCCACGGCTCGCTTTTCGTTGCGGATCGAATTCGTGAAGCCGCATCCGCCGGAGCCGCCTGCCCCCACGCCGACGCCCACTCCCCGCCGCGGCACCCGCTAGCCTTTTTGCCCCATGAGCTTCCAGCTTCCCAAGATCACGCTGAACAAGGATCAGCAACAGAAGATCTTTTTGAGTTTTCTGCTGCTTTGCTTCGTCATCTACGGATACTTCGAGTTTCTGCTCAAACCCTTGCAGGTGAGCGTAGGTCGCGCCAAGACCGAATCGGCCTCCCTGGAAAAGAAGATTGCCGAGGCCAACGTCCGGCTGCGCGGACTGGGCGATCTGAAGACGAAGGCGGCCGCGGCGTCCGGGCTCATCGCTCAGGCGCAGGCTTTCATCCCCGACGGCGCCCCAGTCGCCTGGTATCCGCCCCGGGTGAAGGGGTTCTTTACCCGACAAGGGTTCCCCAAGGACTCCGTTTCCGTGGTGAACAAGGGCAACGATTCCTCCGGGGATCGCGAATTCGACAAGAAGTTCGTCATCTCGAACTGGCAGATGCAGATCCCGAACGCGGACTTCTTTACCTTGGCGATCGCTCTCACGGGGCTCGAGAACGAAGAGGTCATGACCGAGATCACCTCGCTGACCATCGCGATGCGCGAGAATCCCGAATTGGTCTCCTGCACCTTCGAAGTGCACTCCATCCTGAAGGCCCAATAGCATGAAGTCTCTCGCCCTTCTCATCTCCGGCGTCTGCCTCACCGCCTCGCTGGGTGCGCAAACCCCGGCGGCTCCGTCTTCGGCGGCCGACATCAAGCTCACCAACCGTTCGTCCTTCTCCCGGGAAGGCATCCGGCGCAGTCCTTTCCTGCCGATCGGCCACACCAAAAAGGTGGAATCGGTCGCGACCCCGACATTCACCGAGATCCGGGCCGAGCAGTTCAAGATCTCGGCCATTCTGCTCGGCAACCCCCCGATCGCGATCATCAACGGGAAGGACCGGGGAGTCGGTGACCGCATTCCCGTGGGCAACGAAGCCGTGACCGTCAAACGCATCGAAGACGGACAGGTCATCCTGCTGCACCGCGATCGGGAGATCGTGGTACCTCAGGGCGGTCGCCGCTGAATCGGCTCAGCGGGCGGACCGTCCGCGCGCTCCGGCCAGGAGCGCGAAAGCCAGGTCGTCGGCCAGGATCACCCTCAGGCCGCCTTCGGGCAGCCGCACGAGCGCGGCTTCGCGGCGCTCGGCGCGCAGTTGGCGCAGTACGCGGTGGGCCGGATCGGCCGCGGCCACTTCGAGCGGAGCGGGCAGATCGCCCACCCGCGAGTCGGGATTGCGGCCGAGGACCAGATCGCTGAGCCGCTCGAGCGCGGCCGGCTCGGTCGTGCCGGGCCGGCGCAGCTGCACGACTTCGGCTCCGGCCGGCACCTGCGCCAGCAACTCGCTCAGGGTGGCGTCGGCTCGGAGCTCGAGCGGGTCGGGCAGCGTACGGGATAGGGTGCCGACCTGCACCCGGCGGAAGCCGAGCGCGTGCAACGCCATTTCCCGCTGCCGCGGGCTGAGACTGGAGGAGTCGGAAGTGAGCAGCGAGGCGAACTGCTCGCGGGCGATGGACAGACGCAGCGGGTTGAAGGCGCTGCCCAGCCCGAGCCGGCGGGAGAGCCAGCCTCCGAGGGCCAGCACCGGGGAAACCAGCACGGAGGCCCACTCGAGCATCCCGGCGAGCAGGGCCAGGGTGCGAAACGGGAAGCGCCGGAAGAGCGCTTTCGGGAGCAGCCGGACGCCCAGCAGATACACGGGAAAGGCGAGCACGAGGGCGAGCAGATAGCCCTGCAGCCCGAATTCCGCCGCCAGTACGCCGGTGACCAGCGCCAGGGCGGCAAGATCCATGAAATTCGTCACCAGCAGTGCCGTGGCGAAGAGCCGTTCGGGGCGCTCCAGTAGGCGCTCGAGGCGCTGCGCCGCCGCCTCGCCGGCCCGGGCTCGGGCGCGCAGGCGGGCGGGATTTACCGCCAGCAAGCCGGCCTCGATGCCGGTGAAGAGGAAGGAAATGGCCAGACAGAGCCCGGCCAGCGGGAGCGACGCCGGCAGCGCGGCCAGAAGCAGGAAAGACTTCGTCATGCCGCTTCCTCCCGTTCCAGACGCACTGCTTCCACCCGCCGTCGCGACGCGCGTTCGACGCGAGCCTTCCAACCATCGCCGAGCGACAACTCGGCGCCGGTGCGCGGGACGTGACCGAGTTGGTGGACGATCAGGCCGCTCAGGGTGTCGATCCCGTCGGCCGCCAGTTCGATGCCGAGGCGCTCGGATAGATCGTCCAGCCGCGCCTGCCCGCTCGCCTTGATCGAGCCGTCGGGCGCTTCCACGATCTTGAGCGGCTCCTCGCCGCCCGGCATGGCGTCCTGCAGGACTTCCTCCAGCAGGTCGGCCGGGGTGACCACGCCTTCGTAACCGCCGAACTCATCCACGACGAGCGCCAGACCCTGCTTCCGGTTGAGGAATGACTGGAGCAGGTTCAATGCGCCCATCGTTTCCGGCACGAAGGACGGCGGGAGCAGCCGTTCGACGTAGGATTCCCCGGCCGGCTGAAGCAGAAACTCGCGGGCATCGAGCACGCCGAGAATGTCGTCCGGCGTATCGCCATAAACCGGCACGTACCGCCGCCCGGCCCCGCGCAGACGGGCGACCACCTCGTCCACGCCGAGGTCGTCAGGCAAAGCAAAGGCGTCGACCCGCGGGGTCATCACGTCCTTCACGGTCTTGTGCCCGAGATTCAGGATCTCGGCCAGAATGGGACCTTCGCTGCCGCGCAGCGTCCCCGATTCCGCGGCCAGCTGGGTCATCGTTTCGAACTCCTCTGCGGTCAGGGGGGCCGATTGCTGCCACAGTCGCGGCGTGAAGCGGTCGCTCAGTCGTTCGCTCAGCCGCTCCAGCGCGTCGCCGAGCGGGGCCAGCACGGGCTTGACGAAATGCAGCACGCCAACCGCCAGGCTGGCGATGGGAAGGGGACGGCGCAGAGCCAGCATCTTCGGCACGAGGTCGCAGGCGCCGATCACGATGGCGAAGAGGATGGGCGCGGCCGCCCAGCGGGGCATTTCCCAGGCGAACAAGCGGGGAATCTGCTCCTCCATCAGCAGCAGGCAGAGCAGGCAGAGGGGAATGTTGGCCGCCACATCGGCCAGGACCAGCATGCCCAGCAGTTGCCGAGGGCGGGCCAGGAAGCCGGCGATCAGTTCGGCGTCCCGCGGGCGCGAGGCCTTGATCGCATCGATCTGCGCTCCGCGCAGGGCGAACATGGCGGTCTCCGCGGCGGAAAAAAAGGCGGAAAGCGCCCCCAGCACCAGGATCGCACCGAGCATGGCGAGGGTCAGAGTGGGCATCGGGAAGCGCCGAGCCTACCGCGGTCGGGGCAAATCGTCGAACCGGACTTTCTCATCAGGCTCGACCCGCCGGGCCGCAGACTCGACAGCACGGATCCAGACGCCGAGACTGGCTCGGTGAAGAAGAACCAACGCGTGGCCAAGCTGCTGGCCGGGTTGGCGGCGGAAAACGATGAAGTCGTGCTCGACCCCCGCTATGCCGGCTACTTCGCCCTCTTCAATGCACGGGAGTACTACGAGGCGCACGATGTCCTGGAGGATCTCTGGCTGGCCTCCCGCGACCAGCCCGACGCGCTCTTCTACAAGGGACTCATTCAACTCGCGGGAGCCTTCGTGCATTTGCAGAAAGGCCGCCTGAGCCCGGCCGCCCGGCTGTTCGCCCTGGCGCAGAAGAACCTCAGCCTCTACCCCGACCAGCACCACCAACTGGCCGTCGGGCAGGTCTGCCACCTGTGCGATCGCCTCCGGCGCGGGCTGGAGGCCTCGAATTTCCGGGTCAATCCGTGGACGGCCGCCTCCGCGCCGCGGCTCGATCTGGCCGCCACGCCCGACTGAGCCGCCGGCGCCACCCGGCGGCCGATCAGCGGGCCAGCATCATTTCGCGCGTGGTCGGCAACGTCTGGCCTTCCGCCTCGGCGATCTTCGGCGCGTTGACCGTCTTGTAGCCGGGCGCGTGGTAGTGGTGGCAGCTCTGGCAGTCGTTTTTCACCCCGCGCGGGCCGCTGTTGTGGCACTCCGTGCAGCTCTGCTGCGTGGGGATGTTGATGTCGCTGGTCTCGCGGCTGTTGGCGATGGTGTTGTGGCACTGCGAGCAGGACTGCATGCCGTGCTTCGCGTGGTTGAATTCGCCGTTGGACAGGAAGCGGTCAGCCATGTTGGTCGCGGCCACCATGGGGGTGGAGTTCCGCTGCTCCGTCATGGTGTGGCAGTAGGCGCAGCCGGTGAACTGGGCCCGCTCCGTAATGTTCAGGTTGCGGTTGAACGGGTTGTTGCCGCCGCTGGGGGCGATGCCATTGAAGAACACCTGGCGCTCCAGCTTGGTCAGGCTGCCGTCCGCGCTGCTCTGCTGGCCGTAGGTCTGAATGAGCCCCTGGATGGCGGTGCCGGCGCGCTCGCGCACGCGCTGCTCGTTGTTGCCTTCGAGCTTGCGGAAGTACTCGATGTATTTCACGTCGAGGGCCCGCAGGAACTCGCGGACCTGCTCCGGACGGCCGTGGGGAATCTCGAGGCCGGGGGTGTTCGGATCGAACTTGATCGCGTGGCAGTCGGCACAGTGCTTCTCGAAGCTGATGCGCTGGAAATTGCCGCGGCCGTCCGGCTTGTGGCAGAAATTGCAGTCATTGGCCCGCTCGCCCTTCGAGGTGACCGGAATATCGGCCTGCGAGTGCCGCCAGTGGTTGAAGCGGATCGGATTCGGGTCCTTGAGATTCTGCTCGTGGATCTGGAAGATCGGGTGCCCCTGATCGAACTTCGGGAAGACCTGCGTGTAGCCGTTGAGCGGCCGATCCTTCTTGAAGTACTTGAGCCCGTCGTTCGGGCGGGTCGGGAAGCGACTGGCGGGAATCTTCCGCCCCTTTTCCGCCGAGGCGGCCATCAGGTCCGTCCGGTTGTGGCAGGCTGCGCAGTTGGAATCCGTGCTGGCCACCATCTTCTCGGCCGTGAGGTGTTCACGATGGCAGGAGGTACACGAATTGGTCTCGAAGGCTCCCTTGTGCCCGGTCGTGTCGTCCGGGATCGTGTTCGGGAAATGCAGGGCGAAGCCCTGATGGCAGGTCTGGCAGGCCTGGTCGATCCGCTGCCAGTAGGGCTCGTTGTAGATTTCCCGAACCTGATTCGACTGCTTCCGGATCTGAGCCAGCTGGGGATGGCAGGTGCCGCAGTCATGGGCGATCGGCGCATGCGCGCGCGAGATCGGGCCCGGATTGAAGACTTCCTCCGAGGCCATGAACATGTGCCAGCCGAAGGGCAGGGCGATGGCCAGCACGATGCCGAAAAAGTACAGCCAGCCCCGCAGCGTGCGGATGCCCGCCGGCGACTCGAAGTAGTCCAGGTTGCCCTTGAGGCGTTCGGCGACCTGCTTCTGGGTGCGTTTAGGGAGGGCCATACGTCGGTTAGTAGAAGACCAGCCAGGCCACCGCGTGCCAAGCGGTCATGCCCACAAGGATGAAGCTGAGGGGAGCGTGGATCAGAATCCAGAGGTGCAGTCGGTGCTGGTATTTGACCTGGGCATCCATGCTGCGGCGCTCGGCGCACCAGGTTTCGACGGCGTCGACCTTCGGGTGATACTCCGGCTTGGTCTTGAGGCGGAGGAGATTGAAGAACTCCTCGGCCAGACGTCCGTCCGAGAGCCGGCCTTCGCCTTTGGTCGCGGCGAGGAAGGGAATGATATCGCGCTCCATGGCCTCGAGGATGGTCTCGGCCGAGTCATCGTGTTCCTTGATCGTGGAAGCCTCGCCAGCGAGGGCCACCACCGGCGCGGCCGCGTGCGAGCCCAGCGTGGCGGCCTGCTGCACGGTTTCGCGAATGTCATCGCGCAGGCGCACTGCGGAATCGAGGATCCGGGCCGTGAGGAAGGGAATCTGCTCGAAGACCGTCTCCAGCGGCAGCCGCTCCCGCATGTAGGAGGGGAGCACGTTCTGCAACACGACCCCGTAGATGCCGCTGACCATCACGATGATGTAGAGATACATCAGGATGCTGGTCTGGGTGCCGCCGAACTTGAACTGGGCGTGCATGAAGACCAGCGGAATGGTCAGCAGAGTGAGCCAGATGTGGGCCTTGAGCCAATACTGCACCTTGCCGAGGCGCAGGAGGGGGAATTTGCGCCGGAAAGCCAGCAGGACCGCGAAGAGGAAAACGCCGAAGGAAAACGTCCCGTAAAGCAGCCCGAGGGGCGAGTTGCCCACGCTCAGGTGCTGTGGCCGCGGGTTCATCTTGAACCAGTCCGGCAGGCGGTAGGCGAAGAGCTTCTGCATCATCTCCGGATGGAAGCACATCAGGTAGAAGAGGATCGAGACGAGCGTCGCGATGACGGTGCCGAAGGCCCAGTTACGGTGGGAGAAATTGATGAGCATCGGGCGGTGAATCGGCTCAGTGTGAGAGAAGGAGGAACACTAAGACTGACGCGGGTGGGAGGATTTCAGCGACCCTGCGGAAGCAGGCTGGAGTTGGCCTGAGACGGTTCCTCCGGAGGGGGGAAACGTCGCGCCATAGGGTTCTCGAATTCGGGGTTTCAATCGGGACCGCGGTGAGTTTCGGAGCCGTCAGTCTTTTTCAAGAACCGCACGAATCCTCTTGCCGCGTTTTCATCAAAACCGCTATGGAAACGCAACGTGAAAGTGATGCGTCTCCCACAACTTCGCACCGTCCGCCGCGGCTTTGCAGCCCCCGTAGTCGCCCTGCTCCTTGGCGCCGTGCAGTCCGGTGAGGTCGCCGCCCAGAGTTCAGACCCCCTGCCGGGCCCGACTCCCGCCATCGTCACGGCCACGACCTATCGCGACGTGGCCCGGGCGGAATTCGTCGGTGCGCTCGGGTGCGCCTCCACGCTTTGCCACGGCGGCGGTCCCGCTCCGGTGAGCAACCAAACCGTGGTGGTGGATGGCGATCAGAAACGCAACGCCTACACGATCTGGAAGGGCCGCGACGCCCATGCCAAGAGCTGGGCCACGCTGGCCACGGAACGCTCGGCGCGCATGGCGCAGGCCATGGGGCTGGGCAAGGCGCAGGACACGACGCGCTGCACGGAATGCCACGCGCCCATGGCCTCGATTGCCCCGGTGCGTCTGAGCGCCAACGTGCGGGCCGAGGAGGGCATTTCCTGCGAGAACTGCCATGGACCGTCGAAGAGCTGGATCAGCGCCCATACACGGCTCGATCTCTCGCACGCGCAGCGGGTCGGTCTTGGCATGCGCGACCTCGACAATCTCTACAACCGCGCCAACAACTGCGTCGCCTGCCATCAGGTGCTGGCGCCGGATCTGCAGAAGGCGGGTCACCCGCCGCTGGTGTTCGAACTCGACGCGCAGTCGGTCGCGCAGCCGAAGCATTGGATCGACAAGGGCGACTTCCAGGGGCCGCAGGCCTGGCTGGTCGGGCAGGCGACCGCCCTCCGCGAGATGAGCTGGGCGCTGAACAAGCGGGCCGAATCGGCTGACTACGAGCGTGAACAGTGGCGCGGCCTGCTCTGGACCATGCAGAAGGTGGTCGGCATCCTCGGCGAGTTCCCGAAATACGAGAATCTGACCGATGTCGAGTTTTCGCCCGGCAATTTCATCCGCGTGCAGGAAGTCTCCGACAACATCGCCAAGGAAGCCTCGCGGCGCGCCTGGGACTCCGGCATGACGCGCAAGCTCATGGACGGTCTCTGCGCGCTGGAGGGCGATTTCCGCTCCAGCGGCGAGTCGACCCCAGCCCTGCAGCAGCGAGCTCTGCGAGTCACGCTCGGTCTCTCGCGCGCGTTCACCGCCTTCTGGGCGAAAGACAAGGAGCGCTGGGCCAAGTCGGCCGAGGCGATGAACCAGCTCTTCATGGCCAACGACGCCCGGAGCGATTTCAACAAGACCAACTTCGCGGACAAGCTCGCCGCTTTCCGGAATTCACTGGCCTACGCCGGAGCCGACGAACCGCCGCGCAAGACGGCCGCCCGCTAAGTCGGGTGACGCGATTGGCTTAGTCCGCGGTTGCGTTCCCCCGGCAGGTCGCGTTTCCTCGCGGCCCATGAAGCGACCCTACAACGCCAAGGACCGGATCATCGTCGCGCTGGATGTGCCCGGCGAGGCGGAGGCTCTGGAACTGGCCGAGCGTCTCCGTGGAGCGGTCGGACTTTTCAAAGTCGGCCTCGAGCTCTTCACCAGGTGCGGGCCGGGCATCATCCCGAAGCTGCGGGCGGCCTCGGAGGAATCGGCCGGCATCTTCCTCGATCTGAAGTTTCACGACATCCCGAACACCGTGGCCGGGGCAGTCCGCTCGGCCGTCTCTCTGGGGGTCGACATGCTCACCATCCATCTCTCGGGGGGCTCGGCCATGATCGAGGCCGCCCGGGAGGCCGCCGGTGCCGACACGTTGCTGCTCGGGGTCAGCGTGCTGACCAGTCACTCCGCCGAGACGCTGCATGAAACCGGCGTGGAGGCGGATCTGGTGCATCAGGTCGCGCGCCTCGTCGGTCTCGGCAAGGCCCGTGGGCTGAACGGCTTCGTGGCCAGCCCGCACGAAGTCGGCGCCCTGCGCAGCGCCTTCGGCGACTCGATCACGCTGGTGGTGCCGGGGGTGCGGCCCGCCTGGGGTATGAGCAAGGACGACCAGAACCGGGTCATGATGCCCGGACAGGCCATCGCCGCCGGGGCCGATTATCTCGTCATCGGACGCCCCATCACGCAACACGAGGATCCGGCGCTGGCCGCGGAGTGGATCGGCTGCGAGATGGCGGGCACCATCCTGTGAACGGCTCTGACTGGCAGGTCTGGCTCGACGAAGTTCCGCGTCCCGCCGCCCTCAATATGGCGCTCGACGAGGCGCTGCTGTCCGTCGCCGCCGACCGCGGGGTGCCCGTTCTACGAGTGTACCGGTGGGCGGAGCCGGCGGTTTCCTTCGGCTACTTCGACCGCTGGCCGACCGTGCAGGCCCAGTTCCCCGACCGCATCGGGGTGCGCCGCTGGACGGGTGGCGGCGCGGTGGATCATGCGGCCGACGTGACCTTTGCGCTGGTGGTCCCCCGGACGCACGTGCTCGGGCAGGCCACCCCGTTGGAGTCCTATCGCTGCATCCACGAAACGCTGCGGGCCGCCCTCGGGCGAATTGGCATCGAAGCCACATTGGCGGGAGCCTGCGGCGCGGGTGGGCGCCCAGCCGACGGTCCCGCTCCCTGCTTCGTGGCCCCGGTTTGTTCCGATCTCATGGTCGGCGATGGCAAAGTGGGTGGAGGCGCCCAGCGTCGCACCCGGATGGGGCTGCTTCATCAGGGCAGCTTGCAGGGGCCTCCCCTGACGCCCGAGTTGCGGGAGGCGCTGCGAGGAGAGTTGGCGCGCGGTGCCGCGCCCTTCACGGGCGACCCCGCCGAGATCGAACGACGCGCGGGCGTCCTCGCGGCCGAGCGCTACGCGACGGTGGCTTGGCGGGATCGCTGGTAGCTCTCAGCGGTCGTAGAGGTAGTCGCCCCGGTAGACTCCGAGCGCGCGCAGCAGGCTCAGGGTCACTGGATCATACAGCCGGCCGTGGGCGAAATGGAAGGCGAAGTGGGCGGCCTCGACCACGGCGATGCCGACCAAAACCCAGGCCCCGAGCCGGGCGCGGGCGGTGCTTTCCGGGCCCCAGCGTAAGACGCCGGCTGCCAGAAAGAGGCGGAGCAGCGGGTCCCAGACCAGCGCGAAACGCAGGTTGAAGCCGGCTTCCAGCAGAGACATCGGAAGGAGGCTCAGCCCGAAGAAGAGCAGGAATCCGTCGCCGGAAGGCGCCAATTCGCGCCTCGCCTCGCGCAGGCAGAACACGAACCCCAGCAGGGCGACCGGCGCCACGAGCAGGTAGTCGAAGATGTAGCGGAACCAGGGGCCGTTCTGGTAGGTGGCGGAATACTGGGACGTTTTGGTCTTGGCGGCCAGCATCAGCACCGCCTCGAGCCACGGTCCCAGACCCCCGAAGAGCCAGCCGACCGCCAGCGCACTGAGGGCTCCTGCGCCCAGCACCCCAAGCAGGAGGACCCGCCGACCGTCGGCGTCCGCCATACGCCATGGTCGCCACAGGCCGGCCAATAGCGCCGGGACGATGAAGGCAGCGGACTCCTTGGTCAGTACAATCAATGGAAAGGCCACGACGATGCCCGCCGCTGCGGCGCGGTATTGCCCCCGCCAGGCCCAGGCGAGCGCGACGAGACCGAGCGACACCGTGAAGGCGAAGGCGACGTCGACGAAAGCGTAGCGGCAGCAGATCAACTGCAGGGGCGAGACGGCCAGCAACAGCAGCGTGCCATGGGCCAGCGGCGGCCCGCGCAAGAGCCACGCCATCGCCCAACCGCTGAGGAGCAGGCCGACCGAACTGAGCAGCGCGAAGTGGCGGAGCGATTCGATGGCCGACCAACCGGTCAGGAGTTGGATGCAGCGGCCGCCCGCGACGAAGACGACGCGCGTCGGAGGCAGCAGCGGCTCCGCGGCGTCACGCTGATCCTGCAGGAACGTCTCCACCAAATCGGCGTAGTTCGAAAAGCCATGTTGCTGGGTCCACTCGACATAGGCCTGATACACCCGCTCGTCGCCGACGGGCGGCCGCCGGGTGGTGGCGCTCCACGACCGTAGGGCGAGGCCCAACACCAGCAGCGTCAGCAGGATGGCAAAGTCCTGCCCTCGCCAGGGCCGAATCCCGTTCATGGGCGCGCCCATAAGGTATAGATGGAGCGCTCCTCGCCGGGGACTGGCACTGGACGCCAGCCGTGGCTCTGCAGCCAGCCGGGGGTCAGCACCGTGGGGTAGCTGGCCCGCACGGTGAGCAGCCAGCGGGCGTCCTCCAACTCGCGCAGGATGCGAGGCGGCGGTTCCGCCGGCCAGTTTCCATCCACGGCACCAGCGTCCAGTTCGAAATACAAACTGAGGCCGGCATAACCGCCGGCCTGCAGGGCCAGGGCTGGCTCCTCGGGGCAGATCACCCGGCCCGGCAGCTGCCGCGCCCGCTCGATCCACTGCGCCCGGGTGGCATCGCCCTGCGTCATGTCGAGGAGTCGACGCGATTCCTGCCAGCCACCGAGGGTGGAGCAGAGGAAGGCCACCGCCAGTAAGCCCCAGCTTCGCTCGGAAACGTCGGGATCGCGGCGCCAGCCGTCATGCAACAGACGCAGGGCGACGGCATGGAGGAAGAGATGCATCGGCAGCAGGGAATTGTAGTAGCCGCCGGCCTTGGCATAAGTCCAGGTGCAGCCGGCGAGCAGTGCTGCTCCGACCACGATCCAGGCACGTCCTTCCGACCAGAGAGTGCGCTCCAAGGGGCGCAGGCAGGTCCAGCCCAGCGCCAGCCAGCAGAGCGGATGGCCACGGGCGACTTGAATCAGCCCGTCGGCGGCCCGCTCGGGCGACAGCCTGATGGAGGATGGAATCACGACCATCTGCTGCCAGACCACGGGGGCGAGCCAATGCACCATCGCGAGGGCCGTCAGCACCGCGGCCAGGGGCAGTAGGAGCCAGAGTCCGGCTCGTTCGCGCCAGGAACGGTCGAAGATCCAGAGAAGGACGAAGACGCCTGCGACCAGCCCGAAGGTCTGCTTGCAGAAGACAGCCGCGAGCAGCAGCAGCGCCGCCGTCACGCCCGCCAGCGGACCCACGTGCGGACGAGCCAAAGCGGCATAGGCGGCGACAGAGCACAGGAGGGCCGGCATGTCGGCCCAGCTGAGCGGGAAGCTCAGCCCCGTTTGCAGATTGACCGAGCAGAGCGTCACGGCGGCCACGACGACAAACCCGCGCCCGGCCTGGGGCAGAATGAGCCGTGCGAACCACGCGCAGGCTGCCACCCCCAGGAGCGTGAAGGTCACGCGGGCCGCAAAAAAATCGAAGCCAAAGGCCTTTTCCAGCCCGGCGAGCAGCACGGTCAGCAGCGGACCGTAAAGATGCGTCGCGCGGCTGGGGTCGTAGACTGGCAGCCCGTGCGACCAGCGCCAGCCCTCGGAAAAGAGGGCCGATTCCCAGGGTGTCAGCGGCCAGGCGGGTTCGAGCCGCAGCGCCGTGACCAAAAGGTTGAACCCCGCCGCGACGACAAGACAAAGGGCCAGCGCCAGTCGGGCGGCCGAACGGTCGGTGGCAGGCATGGCAGGCGGCCGCCGGCTACTTCACGCCGGTGTAGACGCCATGCTTGCGGAACTTGGCGTAGCGTCCGCCGAGCAGCTTTTTCGTGCTGATTTTCTTCAGCTCGACCAAGTGCTTCGTCAGCGCCGCCTTGAGACTCTCCGCCATGGCCGCAGGATCGCGGTGCGCGCCCCCGGCCGGCTCCAGCACGACTTCATCGACCATCCCGTGCTCCAGCAGGTCGGGCGCGCTCAGTTTCAGCGCGGCCGCCGCCTCGGGTGCATGGCTGCGATGTTTCCACAAAATGGCCGCGCAGCCTTCGGGGCTGATGACCGAGTAGTAGGCGTTTTCGAGGATCAGCACGCGATCCGCCACGCCGATGCCCAGCGCGCCGCCGCTGCCGCCCTCGCCGATCACGCAGGCGATGATGGGGGTCTCTAGCACCATCATCTCACGCAGATTGACCGCGATAGCCTCGGCAATGTGCCGCTCCTCGGCGCCCACGCCGGGATAGGCACCCGGGGTGTCGATGAGCGTGATGATCGGGAGGCCGAATTTCTCGGCCAGGCGCATCAGCCGGAGCGCCTTGCGATATCCCTCCGGATTGGCGGAGCCGAAGTTGCGCAGGATGTTCTCCTTGGTGTTCCGCCCCTTCTGGTGGCCGAGGACCACACAGCGGTGGCCGTTGATGGTGGCGAATCCGCCCGGCATGGCCCGGTCGTCTCCGAAGAGCCGGTCGCCGCGCAGCTCCACGAAGTCCTCGAAGCAGCGCTCCACGTAGTCGAGCGCATACGGCCGGGCCGTGTGGCGGGCGATCTGGACGCGCTGCCACGGATTGAGATTGGAATAGATGTCCACCTTGAGCTGGGCGATGCGCGCGGAGATGCGTTTGACCTCCGGATCGACGTCCACGTCCTGCCCGCGCAGGTGCTTCTTCAGGTCATCGAGCTTCCGTTCCAATTCCAGGATGGGCTTCTCGAACTCCAGCGGGGCGATGTTCATGGGGGGACGATGCAGAAAGAATGGGCGGGGAGAAAGGACGAAGCTCAGGCCGGACGTCCGGGGGGCAAGTTTGACCGGATGGGCGAGGCTTTCATCCGGTGGTTCGTCAGGGGACGATGGTGACCCCGATGCCGGGGCTGACGAGCGTATGCAACTCCTCGATTTCGGCCGGGTCCAGCCCCAGCCCGGTGGGCGGCTTGGCAGCGGCGGCAGGTCCGGCGGTGCCGGGCGCGGCTTCGGGATAGAGCGTGTAGCCCGCCTGGGCGAAGACGATCCAGCGCGCGCTGCCGGGGTATTCCTTCGAGCCGAAGGTCACCCGCTTGCCGTCGCGCCAAGCCACCTTCTCGGCCACCTTGGTCTTCAACTCCGTGCTCCGCGCCACGCCGCCGGGCAGGGAGGCGGCGCGGACGGCGTACTGCTTGAAGAATTTCCCCTTGTGCAGCAGAACGACCTTTTTGGCCGTCAACTGCAACTCGAGCGTGAAGTCCGGCTGAAAGATGGCCAGCCGCTGTCCAGGCTGAATGATCGTGTTGGTCAGGTTGTTCGAGCGCATGACCAGCTCGCTGCTGGTCTTGAATTGCCGCGCGATCTTGTCGAGGGAGTCGCCGGATTTGACCGCGTACTCGACCTTGTCGGGTGCCGGCTGGCTGGAGAGCGCGAGGTCCGCGTTGTATTCGCCCAGCAGGTCGCGGGCTTCGTCGGCGCTGGGCGCCGCCGGGTAGTTCAGCACGATGGCCTCGAGCAGCTCGCGCGCCTCGGCATTCTTCTTCTCCTTCCGGAGGGCCTTCACCTTGGCGAGCTGCGGCGCGGCCGGATCGGGCGGCGGCGTGGGCGGCGCCGGCGCCTTCGGCGTGGCCCGCTCGGTCTGGGTGGGCTGGGCCGGCTTGTAGAGCATCACCCAGGCGAAGTAGCCGCCGCCGCCGAAGATGCCGAGGACGAGGCCCAGCAGGATGACCAATTTCAGGATTCTCATACGCACATCAGACCAGACCCCGCCGACGGAAATCGTCCAGATTGTCGCGGCCGGACTGGGCCACCAGATCCAGGGTGAATTTCACCAGGCCCACTTCCCAGCCGTCCTCGACTCCGAGCAGCACGGCGGCCAGGTCGTCGGAGGAGTTCGCCACCTGGCGGCAAACGCGGTCGCCCAGTTCCTCCAGGGAGCCGTGAGCCAGGTCCTCCACCACCTCCGACTTCCGCACCTGGAACCCGTAGCGCAAGAGGGCGGCCCGGGCCGAGCGGTCGTCCCGGATCTGGCGCAGGGCCTCGGCGAAAGCCTCCGCCCGCTCGCCAAAGCCTTCCAGCAGCAGGCGGGCGGCATTCTCTGGCGTGAAAAGAGCCGGCTTCTCGGCTTCAATCGTGCCGCGCCGGATCCGAATCTGATCCGGCCGGTCCATCGCTTCGGTCAGCAAATGAAACCGGAAGGTGGTGCTGCCGAAGGTGCGGATGCGCTGCTGCGGGGCGAGCAACACCCGGGTGTTCTCGAGGGCGTATTCGAAATCGTCCGGTCGCATCGGCAGGTTCAATCTAGGCGGGGTCGGAGGCGGCGCAATGCGCGGACGGCAAGGCGCGCGTGGGTCGTGAGACAAAAGAATATTAATATACAAACATAATCCGGCAAGTGACGGAATGCTGCGTGCATTCGCTTGCTTCGACCCGGCCCGCTCGGGATGCTGCCGGGCATGGATCTTCGCACCAAGCTGCTGCTGACCTTTCTGGTGCCGGCCTTCGTCAGCGGGGTCTGCGCGCTGCTGGCCGCGGGACGGCCGGCCAAGGACGCGCCGACGGCGGCGTTCCGCACCGGTTTGGGGATGATGGTGGGATTCTGGCTGGGCTGGGCCATCGCGAATGCGGCCGGCGCCACGGGCGGCTATGGCGAGGCGGCGGCCCCGGCCTTCGACTGGGGCAAGCTTCTGACGCTGCAGGGTGTGCCCTGGCTGCCGCGCGAGGCGACCCACTGGCTGATCTGGCTGCCGGCGGGGGCGGCCTTGGCGGCACTCTGCTTCGCCTACATGACCGAAGGGGGCGGACGAGTGCTGCTCATGGTCATCCTGGTGACGGCCTTCTCCATCCCCATGATTCGTCCCCTCTGGCAGAACTCGCCGCCCATCCAGGCCGTCTGGGTGACCGGACTGGTGCTGGCTTTGGGCGTGCTGGTCTGGGCGATGGTCGCCCGACTCGGGCGCGAGGCACATCCGGCCACCACCGCGTTTTGGTGCACCACGCTCCTGAGCGTGACGGCCGGGACCGCGGCGGCCACCGGCGGCGCTTCGCTCGGACAGCATGCCGGTATCTACGCGGCCGTGCTGGGTCCGCTGGTGCTGGTGGGCTGGTGGCGGCCGAATGCGGGCGTTTTCGGGATCGCTCCCCCGCTGACCGCCCTCGCGCTGCTGGGGGTTCTGATCAACGCACACTTCTATTCCTATCTGCCGCTGCTGGGTGCGCTGCTGCTGGTGGGTTCGCCGGTCCTGACCTGGGCGCTCATCCGCTTCACCCCCGGCGAAGGGGTGGCGGCGGGGTGGGTCAAGGCGCTGATCGGCCTGCTGCCCGCGCTGCTGGCGATCGGCCTGGCCGTGCGCAAGGCCATGGCGGACGCGGGCGAGCAGTCATGGTGATGGAACTCGAATTGGAGTGGCTGGGCCACGGGGTCGACTACGCGGCCGGCCTGCGCGCGCAGGAACTCCGCGTCGAGGAGCGGATCGGTAACCCCGAAACTGCGCCGGAGCGATTGCTCCTGCTCGAGCACGCGCCGGTCTTCACCATTGGCCGCACGCCGGATCGCTCCTCGATCTTTGACGAAGCACGGCTGCGGGCGCCGCTCTTCACCATTGGCCGCGGCGGGCAGGCTACTTACCACGGCCCAGGCCAGCTGGTCGGGTATCCGATCCTCGATCTCGGCCGACGCGGGCGCGATCTGCACCTGCATCTGCGCACCATCGAGGAGCTGCTAATCGTGGCACTGGCCGAATGCGGGGTGACGGCGCAGCGGCGCGAAGGGCTCACGGGCGTCTGGGTGGAGGACCGAAAGATCGCCTCCATCGGCGTGGGGGTGCGGCGCTGGATCAGCTTCCACGGCTTCGCCCTGAACGTGACGCAGGCGGCGCTGCCGCCCTTTGCCGACATTACACCTTGCGGCCTGGGCGGCGTGGTCATGACCGCGCTGGAGGTCGAGAGCGGCCGCGCCTGGAGCGTGCGGGAGTTTGCCGAAGTGGTGGGACAAGTTTTCCGCCGGGAACTCGATCGGTGGATGCCGCCGAAGTCGATGGCGGCCGCGAAGACAGGCGAGGCGTAGCCGAAAAGGGTTGAGCCGAGTTGGAGGAATTGCCTTCCGCCCGGGCCTTTATTCCGCTATGCCGCGCACGCCATGCGACGTTTTTTTTACCTTTGCGCCCTCCTGGGGATCCTGCTGCCGCAACTGCCGGCCGCGGAGGAGAGCGTGGCGCAGTTGCTCCAGAAAGGCGACGAGGCAGACAAAAAGTGGAAGACGACCGAGGCCCTGCAGTTCTTCCTCGCGGCAGAGAAGCAGGAGCCGAACAACCCCGAGGTGCTGCGCCGCATTGCCGCCCAGTATGCGCTGGCTATGGGCGACGTGGGGAGCAGCGCGGAAAAGCGGGTGATCGGGGAGAAGGCGCTCGGCTACGCGCGTCGGGCCGTGGAAATGGCCCCGCGCGACGGCAAGGTCCAGGTGGTGATGGCGGTCTGCTGCGGGCGGTTGGCCAAGCACCTGCCGAACAAGGAGAAGATTCAGACGTCGAAGCTGGTCCGCCAGCATGCGGAGCTGGCCATCCAACTCGCACCCCGCAGCGATCTGGCGCACTACGTCCTGGGCGTCTGGCACTATGAGATCGCCAACCTGAACGCGGTCCTGAAGGTCATCGCTGGCATGGTGTACGGCTCGCTGCCGCCAGCTTCGAACGAGGACGCCGAGAAGCACTTCCGCAAGGCCCGCGAGCTGGACCCCGGACGGGTGGCGACCGTACTCGAGCTCGGGCGGACCGTGGCCTTGAACAAGGCCCGCAAGGACGAGGCCCGCATTCTCTTCGAGACCGCGCTGAAGATGCCGACCCGCGACAAGGACGATCCCGAGATGAAGAAGCGGGCCAAGGCGGCGCTGGATGCGCTTTGAGGAGAAGTATTCGCCCTCTCCGAGCGTCCGACTCGCTCAGTAGGGTGGCGAAATGACGAAGTTCCCAGTACAGGAGCGGGAGCCGTTTTGTTGTAAATTGAACGCTTTTCATAAGGTGTCATCTATACACCTATGAACACTGCGACCTCGTTCCTGGGTTTTCGCTTCATCAAGGTGCCGCCCACCCAGCACGTCATCCACTACTCCAAGGGCCGGGTGCGACGGGCGGGAGCGGGGCTCGCGTTTTGGTACTTCGCGCCGTACGCGACGCTCGTCAGCATCCCGACGGGCAGCACGGAGATCGGCTTCATCTTCGAGGAGACGACGGCGGATTTTCAGACGGTCACGCTGCAGGGCTCGGTTATCTACCGGGTGAGCGATCCGGCCAGGCTGGCGCAGTTGCTCGATTTCACGCTCCACGCCGACGGCCGGGGCTATCGCACGGAAGACCCGGAAAAGTTGCCGCAGCGGGTGGCCAATGCGGTGCAGGTCCGCGCCAAGGTCGAGCTGCAGGCCCGGCCGCTGCAGGAGGCGCTGCGGGCGGGCGATGCCATCGCGCTGGCAGTGCGCAGCGGGCTGGAACAGTCGCCCGAACTGGCGGCGCTCGGGCTCACGATCCTCGGGCTCTCGGTCTTGGCCATCAAACCGACGCCCGAAACGGCTCGGGCGATCGAGGCCGAGACGCGCGAGGCGCTGCTGCGGAAGGCGGACGAGGCCACCTACACGCGGCGCAACGCGGCGGTGGAACAAGAGCGCGCCATCCGTGAGAACGAGCTGCGGACCGATCAGGTGGTGCAGGAGCGCGAGCAGGAGCTGAAGGCGCAGGAAATGCGGGCGCGCATCGGCCTGGAGGAGCAGAACCGCGAGCTGGTCGCGCTGGCAGCCGAGAACGCGCGGCAGGAGGCCGATGCCAAAGCCTACGGCGTGAAGCACCTCTTCGCCGCCCTGATGGGGGCCGATCCGCGGGTGCTGCAGGCGGTGGCCGGCAGCGGCATGGCGCCCGAGCAACTCATCGCCCAGGCATTCCAGGATCTGGCCACGCGAGCCGACAGCATCGGCCAGCTCAACATCACGCCCGACCTGCTCCAGAACCTGCTCGGCCACCAGGCCGGGGCCAACGGCCGCAAGCGGTGAAGACCGACACTCCGCGCTTCGTCCTGGTCACGCGCCGCACCCGTCTGCAGGACCTCATCGCGCGCTTCAACACCATCGCCCAGGCCCGCTTCTACGTGGAGCACTTGGGCGCCGATTTCGCCGATTACGAACGCGAGCACGCCACCTACGAGGCGGCCCTGCGGGACGCGCGCGCGGCCTTTGGCGAGGCCGGTCGATTGCTCGTGCTCGATCGCGCGTATCTGCCCAACTACGTCTTCGGTCCGGAGGATCACGTGGCCGCGCTCGGGCAGGACGGACTCGTGGCCAACGTGCTGAAGTATGTCGGACAGCGACCGCTCCTCGGGCTCAATCCCGACCCGGAGCGCTGGGATGGCGTGCTGCTGCCGTTCCGGGTGGACGATCTTCGGCGGGTGCTGCCCCGGGTGCTGCGCCAGGATCTGCCGAGTCGATCCATCACGTTCGCGGCCGCGGAACTCAACACCGGGCAGACGCTGCTGGCGGTGAACGACCTGTTCATCGGGGCGCGGACGCACGTTTCGGCCCGTTATGAGATTCGCTCGTGGGGACAAACGGAGCGGCAGTCGTCGAGCGGGGTGATCGTCTCGACCGGACTCGGCTCGACCGGCTGGCTGCGCAGCATCGAGGCCGGCGCCGCCGCGCTGGCGGGTCGGCCGCCGCGGCCCAACGTCATGACCTGGGATTCGCCCTTTCTGATCTATTCGGTGCGCGAGCCCTTCCCCAGCCGGACCACCGGCACCGAACTGGTCAGCGGCCCGGTCACGGCCGAGGACACGCTCGAGATCACCTCGGCCATGGCTGATCAGGGCGTCATATTCAGCGACGGCATGGAGGCCGATTTCCTGGCGTTCAATTCAGGCACCAAGGCCGTCATCCGTGCCCGGCCCAACGCCGGCCGGCTCTGGGTACGCGAATAGGAGACGTCCCCGGAAAAACAAACCGCGCGCCCCGGTCGGGGCGCGCGGTGGAAGTTCATCCCGGGCGACTGACCTGCGTCAGTCGTTCGAGCTGCGACCGCCCGTGAGGAGCGGGATGAGATACCAAAGGAAGTAGATGAGCGAGGTCAGGAACGCGGCCACGTAGGTCAGGGCGGCGGCATTGAGCACCTTGTTCACCGCCACGGCTTCCTCGCCCTGGCGGATGAAGCCCATCTGGCCGAGGATCAGCTTGGCGCGGTTCGAGGCATCGAACTCGACCGGGAGCGTGACCAGGTTGAAGAGCATGATGACGCCCCACGCGATGGCCATGATCAGGAGCCCCGTGTAGGTCGACAGGAAGCCCGTGAACATGCCGAGCAGCGGCAGGAACGTGACCGCCATGTTGGCGTAGTTCGTGGCGCCCACTGCCGCCATGCGCCACTCGAGCGGCGCGTAGGCGACCTTGTGCTGCAGCGCGTGGCCGCATTCGTGGGCCGCGATGCCGAGCGCCGCGGTCGAAGTGCCGTGGTAGTTCTCGCTGGAGAGCACGAGCCGCTTGTTGATCGGATCGTAGTGATCGCCCAGGAAGCCCTCTTCCTCGACGATTTCGACATCGCGGATCTGGGCTGCCGCGAGAATGGCCGCAGCGGTCTGCGCGCCCGTGTGGCCGGAGGCCGCCGGGACTTCGCTGTACTTCATCACGGTGCGCTTCACGCGCCACGTGGCCCACAGCGAAAGCGCCATGGTGAAAACAAACAGGGAAATGGCGAGAAGACTCATAGGTGGAGGGTGGTGACGAAGGATGAGACAGCGTGTCGCCTCAGACGTTCATTATTAATGATGATTCCAGCCTAGACATCGATGGAACGATGTAAGGTCGCATCCTACGCGGAATTACGTGGGTTGGCAATCCCGAAAGACACGAGTCGATCCCTCGGGCTCGATTTGGCTGGGAGCCGCCGGAGCGGTTCTTGCCACCCTTCGCCGCTGCCCCGGCTGTTGCGCTCAAACCAGACCGCGATCCGCCAGCTCCTGCTTGATGTAGGCGTAGTAGATCGGCGCTGCCATGACGCCCGGCAGGCCGAAGGCCGCTTCCATCACGATCATGGCCAGCAGCAGTTCCCACGCGCTGGCGTGGATCTGCGAGCCGATGATCTTGGCATTCATGAAGTACTCGAGCTTGTGAATGACGATGAGGAACCCGAGCGAAATGGCCGCCACCTGGATCGAGTGCGAGAGGCCCACGATCACGATGAGCGTGTTCGAGATGAGATTCCCCACTACGGGGATGAGCCCCGCCAGGAAGGTGACGCCGATGATGGTCTTGGTCAGGGGCAGGTCGACGCCGAAGAGCCGCAGGACCACCAGCAGGTAGATGGCGGTGAAGAAGGTGTTGAGCGCCGAGATGCGCACCTGGGCGAAGACGACCGAGCGGAAGGAATCGGAGAAGCGCCCGGCCCGTTCGAAGAGCGCGCGGCCCAACGGACGCAGATCGCCCAGCGGCCGTGTCTCCCGCAGAGCGATGACCGCGCCGAGCACCATGCCGACGAAGATGTGGGCGAAGGTCAGTCCGAAGCTCTTGCCCGCGTCCTGCAGCTGCGGGGCGTGCTTGCGCAGCGAATCCGTGAACATCCGCCGCAATTCGTCGGCCTCGGTCGGGATGTGCTCATTGATCCAGTCCGGCAGTGTGGCGCGGGATTTCTCGATGATCTCCGCCAGCGTTTTCATCAGGCCCGCATAGCTGCCGGCCTCGCTGCGGAAGAAGGCGACCGCGAGCAGAATGATGCCGGTGATCGTGCCGATGATAATGGTCGACAGGATGAGCACCGCGAACATCCGTGCCCGCGCGCTGGTGGGCCGGCGGTCGAGCAGCGGCGCGATGGCATGCACGAGCTGATACACCAGCAACCCGGCCAGCATGGTCGGCAGCAGGTGCAGCGGCATGACCAGCAGCAGCGTGGTGCCGGCGATGATCCAGGAGGCGATTTCGACCTTCGTCGGCGGGGTCGTGATGGGCGGCGCGCTGGGCGATTCGCTCGAGATGGGGACCGCGGGAAAATCGGAGTCGGAGCTTTGGGACATGGCGTGGTCGGATCCTACACGAAGCCCGGGCTCAGGTTACATCCTCGAAATCCAACCCGAGATCGACGGCCACGGCCGAGTGCGTGAGAGCGCCGGAGGAAATCGCATCGACCCCGGTCTCGGCCAGTGCCCGCACGGTCGCGAGCGTGACGCCGCCGCTGGCCTCGAACTGCACGTCGTTCCGCCCCAGACGACGACGCAGCTCGACCGCGGCGCGCAGGCGCTCGGGCGGCATGTTGTCGAGCAGGATGAAATCGACGCCCTGCAGCCCGAGGAAGGCCTCGACCTGCTCGAGCGTGTCGGCCTCGAGCTCGACCCGAATCTCCGGCCGCTCGGTCCGCGCCCGCTGGATGGCCGCCTGCAGGCCGGCGAGATCGTGCGCGGCCACGAGGTGATTGTCCTTCACCAACACCATGTCGTAGAGGCCGAAGCGGTGGTTCGTGCCGCCGCCGGCCTTGACCGCGGCCTTCTCGAGCAGCCGCCAGCCCGGCGTGGTCTTGCGGGTGTCGAGAATGCGCACGCCCGTGCCGGCCACCGCCTCGACGTAGCGGGCGGTCAGCGTGGCCACGCCCGAGAGGCGCTGGAGGAAATTCAGCGCCGTGCGTTCGGCCGTGAGCAGCGAGCGGGCCGGACCCGCGATGCGCATGACCACGCCGCCCGGAGCCAGGCGGGCGCCGTCGGCGCAGCGCAATTCGACCTGCAGCGCGTGGTCGACCCGCTGAAAGACCTCGCGCGCGACCTCGACGCCCGCCACGACGCACTCGGTCCGCGCCGCGATGACGCCGGCCGCCTGGCGCTCGGCCGGCACGAAGTAGCGGGAAGTGACGTCGCCGGAACCAAGGTCCTCGGCGAGCGCGGCGGCGATGAGATCGAACGGCATGGGCGCGGGAGTGTAAGCGTCCGCTCCGGCGCCTCGGGCGTCAATCTGCCTGGTCGGTCAATGCAGCTCGCGTGGCAGCAATTCCGGCGGACAGCTCTGCCAGCAGACGAGCCGGGTGAAGCGCTCGATCGCGCGCGAGCCGACCGAGGTGCTGGCGCCGTCGCTGGTGGCAGGATAGGGCCCGCCGTGCACGATGGCGGGGCTGACCTCGACGCCCGTGGGAAAGGCGTTGGCGACCAACCGTCCGACGCGGGTGGCCACGACGGCGGCCAGCGCGCGGGCCGATTCGATTTCCTCCGGCTGAAAGAACAGGCAGCTCGCCAGGCTCCCTTCCATTTCCTCGGCGAAAGCCCGCATCTCCGCGAGATCGGCGCATTCGATGACCAGCGAGCAGGGACCGAAGATCTCCTCGCCGAGCGCGGGCTCGCGCCGGAAGTCGGCCAGCGTGGTGGCGAAGAGCTGCGCCTCGGCGCGCGCGCCGGAACCGGTGGCTCCGCGAGCGAGGAGGCGCACGCCGGAGGTCGCGGCGCGCGCCGCGGCGGCAGCGACGTAGGCGCGGTGAATGTCGCGGGTGAGCATCGGCTCGGCGGAGGCAGCCGAGATGCGCCCGGCCAGCGCGGTGAGGAAGTCCTCGGTGGCGGCGGAGCGCGGCACCAGCACCAGGCCGGGATTGGTGCAGAACTGCCCGACGCCGAGCTGGATCGAGGCGGCCAGCCCGGTCGCGATCTCCGCTCCGCGTGCGGCCAAGGCGCCGGGCAGGAGGAAGACGGGATTGACCGCACTCATCTCGGCGAAGACCGGGATCGGACGCGGACGGCGCGCGGCCAGTTCCATCAGCGCGAGCCCGCCGCGGCGCGAGCCGGTGAAGCCGACGGCCGCCAGGCCCGGATGCCGCACGAGGTGGGCTCCGAGCCCGTGGCCCGCATCGAAGAGCAGCGAAAACGTGCCCTCGGGCAGACCGGCTTCGCGCACCGCTGCGCGGGCGATCTGGCCGCAGTGCGCGGCCGTGCCGGGATGGGCAGGATGCGCCTTCACCACGACCGGATTGCCCGCCGCGAGCGCCGCCGCGGTGTCGCCGCCCAGCGTGGAAAACGCGAAGGGGAAATTGCTCGCGCCGAAAACGGCCACCGGGCCGAGCGGACGTCGGAGCGAGCGGTGGTCGGGCTTCGGCAGGGGCTGGCGGTCGGGCTGCGCCAGCTCGATGCGCGCATCGGCCCAGCGGCCGCTCTCGGCTTCGGTCGCGAAGAGCCGGAGCTGTCCGCAGGTGCGGCCGATCTCGCCCTGGCAGCGCGCCAGCGGCAGCGCCGTCTCGAGGTGTGCCCGCGCGGCCAGCGCGGCCGCTTGGGCCTCGAGCCCGGCCGCCAACGCGCGGAGCAAGGCGCCGCGTTCCGCGCCGCTCGTGGCCGCCAGACGCGGCGCTGCGGCCACGGCGAGCTCGACCGCGAGGTCTGCCTCGGCGGCGCTGGCGGAGTGGAAGACAGGTTCCAGCTCGCGATCCTCCGCAGTGGAAAAGGCGCAAAAGGTGGCGCCGCCGGGCGCGCCATCGCGGAAGCCGAGGAGCGAAAAAGGATTCATGCCGGGTCGGTGGACTTGGGGCGGAGGGAGATCAATCGCCGAAGCCCAGGGCACGGCGGCCTTCCAGCGCGGCTTGCAGCGTCTGCTGGGCAAGAGCGAGTTCTTCGCCCACGAGGGGCAGGCGAGGCGGCCGGACGACTTCGCGTCCCCGCCCCACCGCGGCCTGCACCCATTTGATGTATTGCACGAACTTCGGGACGGTATCGAGCCGGAGCAGCGGCAGGAACCAGGCGTAGAGCGCGTCGACGCGGGCCTGATCGCGAGCCAGCGCGGCTTCGAAGAGCGCCACCGATTCGTCCGGGAAGGCATTGACCAGTCCGGCGATCCAGCCGGTCGCACCGACGTACACGCCCTCGACGACCGCATCGTCCATGCCGACCAGCAGGGTCAGCCGGTCGCCCAGCAACGCCTTGAGCGCGCTGATGCGGCGCGCGTCGCCGCTCGACTCCTTCACCGCGTGCAGGTTGCGATGCTCGGACGCCAGCTCCGCGATCTGCGGCGGGGTGAAGTCGGTGCGATAGGCCGGCGGATTGTTGTAGAGCATGCAGGAGAGCCGCGTGGCCTTCATGATGGCGGCGACGTGCGCCTTCATCTCGCGCCAGTCGGTGCTGTAGACGTAGGGCGGCAGGACCATGAGCCCCTCGCAGCCCGTCTTGGCCGCGGCCCTGGCCAGTGCCACCGCCTCCGCGGTGCTGAGCGCCGAGACTCCGAGCACGACCGGGGCGCGATCGCCGACGGCACGGACGCAGGTGGCCATGAGGTCGCATTTCTCCTCGAAACTGAGCGTGGCCGCCTCGCCGAGCGATCCGCCGCAGACGATGCCCCGGCAGCCGCGGTCGATGAGCCAGCGGCAATGCCGCACGAGCGCTGGGTGGTCGAGCGCGCCGTTGGCGCGGAAGTTGGTGGTGATGGCGGGCAGGACTCCGGTCCAGTTCATGGTCGTGGCGGGGCGGGGGATCAGGCGAAGCGATCGGGGTGAAGAAGGTCGAGCGCGACCGAGGGCCGGCGGCCGCCCACCAGCTCGGCCACCAGCCGGCCGGTGATGGGTGCCAGCGTGACGCCGAGCATGGCGTGGCCGCAGGCGGCGTAGAGATTGGGGAACTTGGCGAACGGACCGATGTAGGGCATGCCGTCGGGCGAGACCGGGCGCAGGCCGAACCAGGGTTGCACGCCGGCGAAGTCGTCCGGGCCGAACTCCGGATAGTATTCGGGGACCGATTCGACGATCTGCCGCACGCGCTCCGGGCGAATGGTGTCGTTGATCCCGCTCAATTCCATGGTTCCGCCGAAACGCAGCGTTCGGCCCATGGGCGTGACCGCGATGCGTTTCTCCACGAAGATGGCGGGAATGCGCGGCGAGCGGCGCGGCGCGGGCAGCATGAGGCTGTAGCCTTTGCCGGCCTGCATCGGCAGCGTCAGGCCGAGCGATTTCACCAACTCGCCGGACCACGACCCGCCCGCCAGCACGAAGCCGTCGGCCGCGATTTCGCCCGCGCTCGTCTGCACCGCCGCGACGCGCCCACCAAACGTGCGCCAGCCACGCAACTCGGTGTTCCATTTCACGTCCACGCCAGCCTCGGCCACCCGGGCGCGCAGGCGCGGCATGAGCAGGGTGGGAGTGAGATGCGCGTCGATGGGGAAGAAGACCGAACCCGCCACGCGCATCTGCACGCCGCTGCCGTCGACCTCGGCGGTCTGGCGCGGGTCGAGCACCTTCGCCTCCACGCCGAGTTCGTTGGCCAGCCGGACGAGCTCCGCCTCGTGGCCGAGCGCTTCCTCGGTCTGGCAGAGCATGAGCAGTCCGGCCCGCTCCAGCTCGAAGCCGCCCGCATCCTCAGCCGAGAACTCGACGAAGAGCTCACGGCTGGCCAGGCAGAGGTCGCGCAGGACCGGCGCCGAACGGGCCACGTGGGCGGCATTGCAGGAACGCGCGAAACGCACGCCCCAGCGGATGAAATCGAGGTCGAGCCGCGGCTTGAGGTAGAATGGACTGCGCGGATTGAACATCCACTTCAGGCCCATCCAGACCATGCCCGGCGCGGCCAGCGGAACCACGTGGCTGGGCGAGATGTAGCCCGCACTGCCCTCGGCGCAGGTGGTGTGCTCGGGCCCGTGACGTTCGATGAGGGTGACCCGGTGGCCATCGCGAGCGAGGTAATGCGCGCAATACAGCCCGAGGATGCCGCCGCCGCAGACGACGAGATGTTTGGATTCAGCCATGGCGAATACCCCAGCAGAAGGGGTCGGTGGGATCGAGATGAAGCTTGGCTTCGGCGGTGACGTGCGCCCGGCCGGTGATGTAGGGGCGGATGCGGCCGGTGGCGCGGTCGAGCCACTCGAAGCGCGCGCGGAAGGTGCTGCCGATGACGCTCTCCTGCACCCACTCCTCGCCTTCGGCCAGCACGCCGTCGGCGGCCAGGCAGGCCAGCTTCGCGCTCGTACCGGTGCCGCAGGGGGAGCGGTCGTAGGCCCCGCCCGGACAAAGTACGTAGTTGCGGCTGTGCGCGCCGGGCACGGTGGGCGGGCCGAAGAGTTCGACGTGATCGACCGGCTGGCCGGCCGCATTGGCCGCGCTTCGGATGCGCCGGGAGAGGTCGAGCAGCGCTTCGATCTGGCCGAGTTCGACCGGCACCGTCGGCGTCGTCTCGCCGGCGAGGAAGAACCAGTTGCCGCCCCAGGCCACATCGCCGCGGGCGGAGCCGCCGCCGGGCAGATCGAGCGCGAGATCGCGCACGGTGCGGTGGCTGGGCACATTTGCGATGGTGACCTCGCCGGCTTCGCTGAGGTGCGCCTCCACCGGGCCGACGGGAGTGTCGATGCGCACGATGCCGGGCGCGAGTTCGCCGAGATGGGCGAGGCTGGCCACGAGCCCGATGGTCCCGTGCCCGCACATGCCGAGGCAGCCCACGTTGTTGAAGAAGATCACACCGAGACGGCAGGACGGATCGTGCGGCGGGCAGAGGAGGGCGCCGACCAGCGGATCCGAACCGCGCGGCTCATTGCAGACGGCGGAGCGGTAGCGGTCGAACTCGCGGGCCAGCCGGGCCGCACGCTCGGAGAGCGGGCCTTCGCCGAGCGCGGGGAAGCCGCTCAGCACCACGCGCGTCGGTTCGCCGGCGGTGTGGGAATCGATGACATGCAGCGGAGCGGGGCGGTCGTCGTTCACGCTCTCAAGCTACCACGCGTGTCTTGTATCGAATGCGCATCGGAGAGAGCATTTTCAGCACAATCCCGTGCCTGCTCCGACCGCTCTCGACGAAATCCTGGCCTCGCCTGCGCTGGCGGAGCAGCTCTTCGACCTCGTGCCCGACGTGGTGTTCTGCGTGAAGGATCGCGCCGGGCGGTATCGCGCGGTCAACCAGAGCCTGGTCGAGCGCTGCGGCCGCCGCTTCAAGGCCGAACTGCTGGGACGCACGCCGCACGAGTGCTTTCCGCCGCAGCTGGCGCGAAGCTATGCGGCGCAGGATGAACTGACGCTGCGCACGGGACAGCGCATTGCCAACAAGCTGGAGCTGCACCTCTACGCCAACGGCCGCACGGGCTGGTGCCTGACGCACAAGCTGCCGCTGCGCGATCGTGCCGGGCAGGTCGTGGGCGTGGCGGTCCTCTCGCGCGATCTGGCCGCGCCCGATGCCGCGCGGCTGATCCCGGAGTCGCTCAGCGAGGCGATCGACCATCTGCAGGCGCACTTCGACGAGCCGCTCACGCCCGCCGATCTCGCCGCGCGGGCCGGCCTGCCGCCGGCGCGCTTCGCGCGCCTGGTGAAGCGCATTTTCCACCTCAGTCCCGCCCAGCTGATCGGCCAGACGCGCCTGCAGGCGGCGCATCGGCTCCTGCTCGAATCGACTCATTCCATCGCCGAAGTCGCGCTGCGCTGCGGCTACTACGATCACAGCGCCTTCACCCGCCAGTTCCGCGCGGCCACGGGGCTCACGCCGGGCGATTTCCGTCGCGCTGGCCGGCCCGGGACGAGTGGCGGCTGAGCAGCGCGCGATTCGCTTGCCGCCGACCCGGTCGTGGAAATGATGCGGCCCATGAGCAACGGCAGCGATCCCTGGGCGAAGTTCAATGAGAAGTTCCGGCCCGATCTCCCAAAGGCCGCGCCCGCGCCCGCGCCGCCGAAGCTGCCGCCTCCGCCGGTCAGTCAGCCGCCGGCGAAACTCCCGCCGCCACCCGTGGCAAACCCGCTGAAGCCCACGACCACTCCGCCCAAGCTTCCGCCGACGCCTCCCCGTGGTGCGCCCGCCATCCTCAAGGGCGGGGCCGCCGCGGCGGCGGTGGCAGCCGTGGCCGAGACGCCTCCGGCCAACCGCTGGCAGCGCTGGCTGAGCATCGCCGGACAAGTGGCCGAGGTCGTCGGCAGCGCGCTCTCCGCCTCGGGCTACAAGCCGATGCAGCCGCGTCCGGGCTCGCGCACGTACGAGCCCGGCACGAAGGTGCGCAGCGCCAGCGCCTTGCCGCCGAAGGTCGATCTGCGCGGGCATCTCACGCCGGTCGAGGATCAGGGCCCGCTCTCGTCCTGCACGGCCAATGCGGTGGCGGCCTCCTACGAATACTGGGTCAAACGCTGGACGAGCCGCGACTTCGACGTCAGCCGACTCTTCATCTACTACAACGCCCGCTGGCGGAACAACGAGCAGGACAAGGACGCCGGCAGCGTCATCCAGCTGGCCATGGAGGGGCTGCAGAATTTCGGCTCCTGCGCCGAGGCGACGTGGCCGTATCAAAAGGCGTTGGTGCTGAAGAAGCCGAATGCGGCGTCGTACGAGGAGGGCGCGCGCAATCTGGTGCACGACACCCGGCAGGTGCCCATGGATCTGACCGCCTGGAAGCAGTGCCTGGCCGAGGGCAATCCGATCGTCTTCGGCTCGCTGCTCTTCGATTCCTTCGACCAGGCCACGCAGCGCGGCGGGGTCGTGCCGATGCCCACGCCGGGCGAAGTGGGCCGGACCGACCACGGCGCGCACGCCATGTGCGCGGTCGGCTACTCCGACAGCGAGGGCGTCTTCATCGTCCGTAATTCGTGGGGTACGTCGTGGGGTGACCAGGGCTACTGCTACATTCCCTACAACTATTTGATGAACGAGAAGTTCAACCTCGGCGACTCCTGGATCTTCGTGCCCTCGCGCGACCAGGCGCTGCCGGTGCCGAACGATATCTGGGGTCGGGACGAGAAGCCGGTGACCAATGGCGGCCAGGGCGTGGACTTCGATCCGAACGTCTTCAAGTCGATCGACTACAAGAATATCGAACTCGACCCGAAAAAGCTGCTCGACCTCGTCCCCTGGAACGATGTGGTGCCCGAACCGCTGCGCGAATACACGGGCTTCATCGAGAAAGGCTTGTTCGACAAACTGGAGACCTTCCGGCTCGGCGACATCGTGGGATTCGACGAGACGAAGGGCGGCGGGATCGCCTGGGACGACGTCTTCGGCGCGAAGAACGAGGAAGCGAGCGGTGCGGAGGATGGCGCCAGCGAGGACGAGGAGGACGGGACCGAAGCGCACGCGTCCGATTCCGGGGCCGAGGATGAAGACACGGGCGAGGACGGGAGCGACGAAGAGTCCGAAGCCGAGGATCAGGCCGAGAGCGACGAAGAGGACGCCGAGTGCGCGGAGGACGAGCTGTCCGAGGAAGAACTGGCTGCGGCGGACGAAGAGCTCGCCGAGGACGAAAACGTCGAGGCGGAAGACGAACTGTCCGAAGAGGAGCTGGCCGCGGAGGAAGAGGAATTGCCCGAGGACGCCGAGCACGACGCTACCGCAGAGGGCGACGAGTTCGCCGAGGAAGAGCTCTCCGAGGAGGATCTGGCGGCGGCGGAGGAGGAACTCGCCGAGGAGTCCGAAGACGACCCGACCGGCGACGACGAGCGCCGCCATTTCAAGAACTGAAATGATGCGGCGGCGGCTGCTGGCTCAGCGGCCGCAAGCCGCGAATTCGCTTCCCATGGGTGGGAGATTTTGGCCCCAATGCGTGATGCGCAGGCCAATGCTCCTACTGGCGGTTTTCTTGCTCGCGACAGCCCAGGTTTGGGCCGAGGACGAGGAGTCGTTCGATGCGCTGCCGGAGGAGCGGGTGGGAGAACTGCAACCGAAGGAGATGCGCGAGGCGATCAGCCAGGTGGCGAGCTACACGCCGCCGACTCCGGCGACAGGCGGTGCGCCGGTGCCGCTCGACCACCCCTCGGCCCGCTCGCTGCGCTACGGCTCGCGCCAGGCCGATCTGCGGGCGGCGGTCGAAGGCCAGGACGCGGCGGCCGTGGAGAAGGCCTTCGAACGCATGGTCGCCGCCGCCGGAGACAGCGAGCCCGGGCCACGGGCGGAACGCCGGAAGGCGCGGGTGCTGGAATTGGCGAAGCAGGAGAAATGGCAGAAGGCCCAGGCCCTGGTCAGCCGCATCATCCGTGATCGGCGGCGGCATTATCAGGCCCGGCAGGGCGAGGATCAGACGACGTTCGTCATGCTCGGCGCGTGGCTGCGGTTCGCGCAGCTGGGCGGCACGGCCCGCTGTGCGGGGCCGGCGGATGCAGGCGGCGCGATCCTCAATCCGATCCTGACCGCCAAGGTGACCGACCGCGTCGGCCAGCTCCCGGCCGCGGTCCGCGCCGTGCCGGTGGCGCAGCGCGCGCTGGACGCCTTCGGCAAGATCAGCCCGCTGGCCACGCAGAAGGTCGCGAAGGCCGCTGGCTGCCAGGTGAAGGATCTCGCCGGCCAGGCGCTGGCGGGGCTCTAGCGGCGGCGGGATCCGCTCAGCTCGCGGTCGCCAGCTTGCCCAGGATGGTCTTGAAATCGGGCAGCTTCTTCGGGTCGTCGTTCGACTCGGCGTGGACGATGATGCCATCGCTGCCGATCACGAACGCCGAGCGCTTGGGCACGCCACCCATGCCGAGATTGAACTGCGGCAGGAAGGACTCGTAGGCCACGCCGTAGCTGGCGGCGACCTTGTGCTCGTAATCGCTCAGCAGGGTGAGCGTGAAGCCCTCCTTCTTGCACCAGGCCTCCTGCGCGAAGGGGTTGTCGCCGCTGACCACCAGCACGGTGGCGCCGGAGTTGGTGAAGCGCTCGAGGCCCTGGGTCACGCTGCACAATTCCTCCGTGCAGACGCCGGTGAAGGCCATGGGGACGAAGAGGAGCAGGACCGGGCCGCGGGCCAGATGTTCGCTGAGTGTGACGAGCTTGAGGCCGTCGTCCTGTTTGCTGGAAAGGGTGAAATCGGGTGCGCGGGTGCCGATGGAAAGCATGGCGGGTGGACGCGAAATGGGTGGGCGAATTTCCGGCCAAGGGGGGATCGGCCGATGGTGCCTCTATTGGGGCAATTCGCGGCGCGGTGTCAAAGAAATGCGCGGGCTCGCCACGGACGTGGCTGGGAATAATCCTTGCCAAGGGGCGGCGATTGACCGAAATCGCCCACTCCTCAGTCTGCACTCAGCTAAGAAAGGAAGGTGAAACCAAGACCATGAAAGCCATCAAAGCTCTTCTCCTCGTCGCCGTTGCGGCGGCCGCCCTCGGCCTCGGCGCCTGCGCCCAGCCCGCCCCGGCTCCGGCTCCCGCCACCACCACGAAGACGATGTCGAAGTAATTCGACACTCCTATCTCTGCTGACGCTGTCCGGCCTCACCTCCGAGACTGCCGGCAGAACGGATTTCGCCGGACTGGACCCGCTCAGGTGGGTTCGGTCCGGCATTTTTTTTGGGCCCGCGACGAGCGGTGAAGGGGCAGGCGGCCGCCCCGCGAAGCGACTTTGGCGTCCGAGCGGGTCGGGCCAGGCAATTCCACTAGCGTCCGGCGCGGACTTCGCGGGCGAGGTCATCGGGTAAACCAATGGCTGCTTCCCGCACGCCCTCGACGCTGAGGGCGAGTGTGAGCGCCCGGGCCGTCTGGGCCACGCGGGCGAATTGACCGGTCAGCTGCACGCGACCTTCCCGGCAGATGGCGGTGGCTCCGGTGCCGCGGAGCACTTCGTCCCCGGCCAGGCGGGCCCGCACGCGCGCCGCGGTGGAGGCATCGACGATCGGCCCAACCGGGCTGCGCGCCGGGAGCGGCCGCGCCGCTTCGACGGTCAGGCGGAACTCCTGGAAGCGCATCTTGCGCGCGCCGCGAATGCCGCTGAGCAGCTGCCGGCGCAGGCCGGCCCAGTCCCAGGGCTCCGGCTCGACCCAGTCGAGTCGCACGTTCAGCGGGCGCACCGGCGGCACGAATTCGCCCAGCGTCAGGGCGCGCGGACTGCTGAAAGGTTCCGCCCACGGCACCGGCTCTACCTCGCTGCGCAGATTCAGCCGGAGGCGATATTGGGGCGCGTCCCCGAACGAGCCTTGGGCGGAAAACGCGAGCGCCATTGCCGCCGCGCAAAATACCGCCATCGTGGGGCGGAGCCGTTCGCGCGGGCTGGTCGTGGAGACGAGTGGGCGCGGCACGGATCTAATACGGTCGAATGCAGCCTTTCGTTCAATCTCTGCGTCAGCTTTTTTTTCTGGGCCTTTGCCTGGGCGCGCTGGCCGGCTGCGACCGCTTGGAGAAGCTGGGCTGGAAGGACGATTCCAAGAAGCACCTCAAGGCCGGCGCCGAGCGTCTGGCGGCGGGCGACCTGCGCGGCGCGGTGGCCGAGTACGAGCGGGCCGTGGACGGCACCCCGCGCACGGCCGAAGCGCATTTTCGACTGGGCCTGATCTATCACGACCAGCTCAAGGACCCGATCGGCGCCGTCCACCACTTTCGGCGGTATCTTGAGATCGACCAGACCGGGCAATTCTCTCGCGAGGCGCGCTCCAACATCGCCCGGGCCGAGGTCACCCTGGCCACCAGCCTGACCGGGGGCACGCTCATCAACCGGCAGGAAGCCGCGCGCATCCGCAACGAAAACCTCTCCCTCAAGCAGCAACTGGCCGTGGCCAAATCGACCGCCTCGGTGCCGCGCGGCAAGAAGACGAACGCTCCGCCGGACGCTCCGCCCACGGCCGAGGAACTCGCCACCGGCGCCGGCCCCAAGCCCGCGCCGGGTTCGCCCGAGGCCAAGGCGGCTGCGGCCGCCGCGAAAGCCGCGGAGCGCGAAGGCGCCGCCCAGAGCCGGACCTACAAGGTGCAGCCGGGCGACACGCTCGCGGGCATTTCCAAGCGGTTCTATCAGAGCACCCAGCGGGTGAATGACCTGCTCGACGCCAACCACAACGCGCTGCAGGGGGAACCCACCAACCTGCGGGCGGGGATGATCCTCATCATTCCTTAGTTTGGCCTGCGGCTTTGGTCGCTTCGAGGACGAGGACGAGGGGAGAATTGGCCTGCGGCTTTGGTCGATGCGAGGACGAGGACGAGGACGAGGACGACGACGAGGACGAGGGGGACTTGGCCTGCGGCTTTGGTCGCTTCGAGGACGAGGACGAGGGGGAAATTGGCCTGCGGCTTTGTCGATCCGAGGACGAGGACGAGGACGACGACGAGGACGAGGGAAACTTGGCCTGCGGCTTTGTTCCTTCGAAGACGAGGGGAGGCTTGCCGGGTCGGCGCGATCAGACCGCAGCGGTCGAAATCTGAGAAGCATCGGAACGCGGCGGCTAGAACTCCCGCCGCGCGCACTTCGTCCTCGTCCTCGTCCTCGAAGCGACCAAAGCCGCAGGCCAATTCTCAGAATTCGAATCCTTCGCGTACCCCGAACACCCGGACCAGCTGGCTTTTGCCCTTCAGCGCCTGCTCGCCCAGATCGACGAAATCGGAGGCATTGGGCAGGCACTCCACGATCTTCTCCGAGAGCAGGAGTTCCTGGTTGAGCGCCTTCATGATGCTCTCCAGACGGAAGGCGGTGTTGACCGCGTCGCCGATGATGGTGGCGTCGCGCTGGGCGACCAGGCCGATGTTCGAAAAGCTCACCTTTCCGTGGTGCAGGGCGATGCCGATCTTGAACGGCTTGTCGTTCGGCCAGTGCATCTTGCGCGCCAGCCGGAGCATGGCCCGGGCGGCCTCGAAGGCGGCGCCGCATTCGGGATGCGGCCCGTCGGCCATGGTGTCGCTGGCGGAGCCGGCGGGCTGCCAGTAGGCCAGGATGGCGTCGCCAATGAACTTGTCGATGATGCCGCCCGAGCGCTGGACGAGATTGCCGGCCTCGCGGAACCACTGACCTAGGAGCTGGGAAAGCGACTCGGCCGGCAGCTTCTCGGACATGGTGGAAAAGCCGCGGATGTCGCAAACCAGGATGGCCGCCGGCCGCACGCTCTGCGCGTGGTGGTCCGTGCTCGCGGCCAACGTGGCCTCGATCGCATCCTCGCCCGCCGGCTCGGCTTCCTGCTCGAAGATGAGCTCGTTGTTGGCGATGCGGATCTTCGACCCGTGCGTCAGCGTGACGGGCAGGACGACGCGCTGATCGTTCACGTACGTACCGTTCCGACTGCCCAGATCCATGATCTGGTATTCATAGCCGTTATGGCAGCGGATGACGGCGTGCTGGCGGCTGATGTGCGCGCTCGTGTTTAGGCAAACCGTGTTCTCGCTGGTACGTCCAATCGTCGCCGTGTTCTGAATCGGCACGTCGTAGCTTTCGCCGGTGACTGTGGTGATGCGAAGCTTGGCGGCCATTCAGGGGAAATTCGACCTCGGTTATAATCAATCCCGACACTCCGGCAACGCTTCATTTCAACGCATCCGAAACTCGGGACTGTTGCGGAAACGAATCTTGTGGCACAGAGGGCACTCGCGGTCCTCCGGGGACGCGTCGCGCGATGTCCGAGAACGAGAAATTCCATCACTACGAGGTCTTGCGCCGCGAGGACGGCTCGTTGTTCGAGCTCGGCCGGGGCGCGATGGGCATCACGTTCAAGGCGTTCGACACGAACCTCCGCGTGACGGTCGCTTTGAAGGTCATCAACACGACCTACCTCAATAGCGACATCGCCCGTCAGCGCTTCGTCCGCGAGGCCCGGGCGGCGGCCCGCCTGAGCCACCCGAACGTGGCCGCGGTCTTCCATCTGGGCGAGGACGCGAACGCCTACTTCTACGCGATGGAATTCATCGCCGGCGAGACGGTCGAGGGGCGCGTCAAGCGCCACGGTCCGCTGCCGGCGCTGGCCGCGCTGCAGATCACCCTCCAGGTGGCAAAGGCGCTCCGGGCCGCCGAGCGCGAGGGGCTCGTGCATCGGGACATCAAGCCGGCCAACCTCATGCTGGTGGCCGACGAGGACGAGGAGCTCTTCGTCAAGGTGATCGATTTCGGCCTGGCCAAGAGCGCCCAAAAGGGTGCCGAGGACGCCACGGTCACGGTCGCCGGCTTTGTCGGCACGCCGCATTTCGCCAGTCCGGAGCAGCTCGAGGAGCACGAACTGGACGTCCGCTCGGACATCTACTCGTTGGGTATCACGCTCTGGTGGATGCTGACCGGCAAGCCGCCCTTCACCGGCTCGCTGGCGGGCATCATGCGGGACCACCTGCAGAAGCCGCCGCCCTTCGAGATCCTGGCTGGGCAGCCGCCGGAGCTGATCCAGGTGCTGCGGCGGATGATCGAGAAGGATCCGGCCATGCGGCCGCAGAACGCCAGCGAACTGCGGCGCGAGGTCGAGGCCGCCATCCGGGCGCTGAGCGCGGCCGATGCCACCGCCACGCATTTTTCCGCCGGGTCCGATCCCGGCCTGCCCGTGGGCGGCGGCGATGCCTTCGCCACCCAGGCCTTCACGGCGACTCCGACGACCAGCGCCGCCACCGCCGCCACAGTCAGCAGCGCGGTGCCGCCCACCAAGGGCGCCGTGCTCGCGGGACGCTACCGGCTGCTGGAGGACTATGGCGACGGGCGCAGCGGACGACTGTTCAAGGGGCTCGACAACGACCAGAACCGCCCGGTGGCAGTCAAAGTCATCCATCAGGCCATCCTGCTCGGCACCGATGCCCAGATGAAGGCCGAGCGCGAGGTGGAGGCGGCCCGCAATGCCCCGCATCCGAACCTCGTCGAGATCTACTCCCTCGAGCGCATCCCCGAAGGCCACAACATCCTCGTCTCCGAGTGGGTGAACGGTTTCTCGCTCCTCGATCTGATGCGCGGGCGCAGCCGGCTCAATGCCCAGGAGGCCGCCGCCATCCTCGAGCCGGTGGCCGAGGCCGCCGATTACGCGGCCCAACGCGGCCTGCATTCGCTGGGCCTCGCGCTCAATCAGGTGATGGTCGGCTTCCGGGTCGACTATGAGGTCACCGCCCGACCGGCGTTCCTGTCGGCGCCGCTGGCCGAGTGGCCCGATTTCGAACCGAAGCTGAATCCTGTCTCGCTTGGCTCGGGCGGCGGCGCGACCTACTCGCCGGAGCAGACGCTGGTCGCCCCGACGAATTCCGGCACGGCCTCCGAAGGTGCCGTCGATTATCCGCGCCAGGTCGCGGCCTTGGCTTTCGAGCTGCTGAGCGGTTCGCCGCCGCCGCGGGTCCAGGCTGGGTCGACCGCCCGCATTCCGCCTCTGCCGACCCTCTCCGAGGAGGGCAACATCGCACTCCGGCGCGCGCTCGCGCCGGGTGGCTACGTCAGCTCGGTCCAGCTCGTGCAGGCCTTGCGCAGCGGACAGGGCGGGGGAGGAGGCACCTCCGTGGCGCCGACGCCGCAGGTCGCTCCGCCGCCGGGTCCCGGCCCGAATCTGCCGCCGCCCCCGCAGCAGTGGCAGACCGCGCCCCAGCCGGGCCCGAGTCTGCCGCCGATCCCGCCGAATGTGACCACCGCGGCGCCCGCGAAATCGGGTTCGCCCATCGTCCCGATCGCCATCGTCGCGGTCCTTCTGGGGGGCGGTGTCGGTGGCTATTTCTTCCTCAAAAAGCCGGGCGGCGACGTGGTGGTCAATCCCACCCCGGTGCCGACCCAGGTGGCGCAGCCGACGCCGGCGCCGACCCAGGTGGTGGCGGTTAACACCCCCGTGCCGACGCCCGCGCCGGCCGAGACGCCGACGCCGGTGCCGACGCTCGTTGCCCGGGTGCCGACGCCCACGCCGGTGGCCGAGCCGCAAGACCGGCGCACCCGCTATCTGGCCGCGCTGGAGGACGTGAAGCGCCGTAATCTGGCGGGCAATCCGAGCGAAGAGCTGGGCGCGTACGTGCGGGTGGTCGAGGACTACCCGGAGCAGAGCGGCGCGGTCGAATTTCTCGAGACCGTGGTCGCGGGGATTCTCGACGCCGCCAAGGAACCCGAACAGCGGGTGCGGCGGTTCAATCAGCTGAAGCCGCTGCTGGAGCGCGCGGCCACGGCGGGTTCGCAGACGTCGCTGCTCTTCCTCGGCGAGATGACCGAGAACTCCGATGCCAGCATGGCCGCGGACTATTACTCGCGGGCCGCGCAGAAGGGGAACACCAAGGCGATGGTCAGTCTGGGCAATCTGCTTTTCAAAGGCGGTCCCCGTCTCGCACCGCGGCCGCAGGACACTGCGCAGTGGTACCGGCAGGCCTCCGAACTCGGCGACGTGCAGGGCAAGGTGCTGCTGGCCGAATGCCTGCGCGACGGCAAGGGCGGCGTCGGCCAAGATTACCGGCAGTCGGTCCGGCTCCTCAGCGAAGTGCTGGCGCGCGACGGCAACAACACCCGCGCGCTCGACGCGCTGGCCGTGGCCTACGAGAAAGGCAACGGCGTGCCGATCAATCCGAGCGAGGCCCGCCGCCTGATGGAGAAAGCCGCCGAGTTGGGGAACTCCCATTCCATGGCCAACCTCGGCAGCTACTACATGCGCGGCCTCGGCATGGCGCGGCCGGACCAGCGCCGCGCGGTCGAGTTGTTCAAGCGCTCCGCCGACCTCGACAATCCGGTCGGCATGTTCTTCTACGCCCAGTGCCTGGAAGGCGGCCTCGGCGTGAACAAGGACCTCGCTACCGCGCGGATCTACTACGTCGCCGCTGCCCAGCGCGGTCTGCCGCCGGCCATCGCCTGGTGCGAGCGCAACAGCGCGCCGTATCGCTGAGTCGGCAAGCCGACATCATCCTCGTCCGCACGCTCCGAGCGGGGCCGGCTCGCCGAGCAGTGGCCAGTTGCTGTGTCCGCATCGCTCGCCGCACCGCTCTCCGCGGCTCCTACGCACCCCCCGCCGCCCGGCCGCACTCGGAGAGTGCGGACCACCCTCCTCGGCTCCTCGGCTCCTCGGCTCCTCGGCTCCTCGGCTCCTCGGCTCCTCCGCTCGCTGCCACGCTCGCCGCTTGCTCTCGCGCGGCGCCCGTCGGACCGATGCGCTCATGGAAGCTGTCTCGGAAGATCGGCGCGCGGGCTGCGCCTGGGGTTCGTTTGTCGGCGATGCGCTCGCCATGCCGGTGCATTGGTACTACGACCGCGCGGCGCTGCGGCGCGACTACGGCGTGGTGCGCGACTACCTCGCCCCGCGCTCGCCGCATCCCGACAGCATCCTCTGGCGTTCGCAATACACAGCGCCGAACGCACGCGGCGACATCCTCCGCGAGCAGGCGCAGTATTGGGGCCAACGCGGCGTGCATTACCACCAGTTCCTGCGGGCCGGCGAGAACACGCTCAACCTCCAGCTCGCGCGGGTGCTGCTCGATTCCCTCACCGCCCGCGGCGGCTACGACGCCGACGACTGGCTGGAGCGCTACATCGCCTTCATGCTCACGCCCGGCGCCCACCGCGACACCTACGTGGAGGAATACCACCGCCACTTCTTCGCCGCCTACGCCCGCGGCACCGCGCCGCGCAAATGCGGCGGGAGCGATCTGCACATCGGCGGCCTGGCGCATGTCGGCGTCCTCTGCGCCTGGTTCGGCGTCGACACCGCCGCTGCCTTGGCCGCCGTGCGCGAGCACCTCAGCCTGACGCATCGCCACGCCGAGCTCGCCCGCGCCGGCGAAGCGCTCGCCCGCATTCTCGGCGACGTCCTCCGCGGCGCCGACCTGCGCCGCGCGATCTTCGCCCACGCCTCCGAGTGGTTCTCCGCCCGCAAGGCCGAGCGCTGGTCGCGCGAGCCCGACGAAGTCGTCATCGGCCAGCGCGTCAGTTCCGCCTGCTACATCGAGGACGCCTTCCCCGCCTCGCTCTATCTCGCCTGGAAATACGCCGCCGATTTCGAAGCCGGCCTCATCGCCAACACCAACCTCGGCGGCGACAACTGCCACCGCGGCGCCGTCCTCGGCGCGTTGCTCGGCGCCGCAGCGGGTGCGAGCCGCATTCCGGAGCGCTGGCGGAGTGGGTTGGTGGGAGGGGAGGTGTGGCAGTTCGGCTCGTACTCTGCGCCCTGATCCGGGATTTCGAATTTGCATTGAGCGGTTGCGCCAAACGCATCTGTCTTGCCAAGCGAATAGCAGTCACATAGGCCAGTCTGGGCCATGTCGGAGAACACAATCGATCCGAACCGTTACGAAGATCTCGGCGGATACCGGGTCTATCTGCGAGCTGATGGATCGAGGGTAGAACTCGGCCGCGGCGGCATGGGAGTGACCTACCGCGCGCATGACGTAGACCTTGGACGAGAGGTCGTGATCAAAATGATGTTGCCGGGCTTCGGCGACAGTCGAGCACGGGAGCGTTTCCAGCGAGAAGCGCAGTCACTGGCGAAGGTGCAAGGCTCTGAGCACGTCGTCACTGTCTTCAACTTGCTCCGTGGGACGAAGGAGCCGGGATACGTCATGGAGTTTTTGAATGGCACGACGCTCGAGCGTCTGGTTCTTCCCTCCAGTGATGACCGGAGCGAAGACGATCTCTCCGAAGAGCCGCTCGTCCATCCGTTGAGCCTGCCCCTGGCGTTGGAGTACACTCGGCAGGCGGCTTTGGGGCTCAACGATGCGGCCAAGGCGAAGCTGGTTCACCGAGACATCAAGCCGTCGAATCTGATGCTCATCCGTGTGTCGGGGAAGGCGCGCATCAAGTTGATCGACTTTGGCCTCGCCCGCGTGCCTGACGGGTCTCTGTCGTCCCGGGCCGCGACCGTCAAAGACATCACTGGCGACACTAAGGCACCCTACACCCCGCAGTTCGCTAGCCCGGAACAAATCGAGCAAAGGCACGATCTCGGCCACGGTTCCGACATCTTTTCGTTGGGCTGCACGCTCTGGTTTCTTCTCACGGGCGAGCCTCCTTTCGGATGGAATCGGGTCAGAGCTGCCAGCGCGATTTCGGACCCGGGAACCAAGCCTGACTTCGATCGTCTATCTCCTCTCTATCCTCCTGAACTGATCGAGTTGCTCGATCGGATGCTCGCAAAAGATCCTGATGATCGCCTGGACAAGCCTCACGTCGTGGCGCGCAGGCTCGAGGCACTGTTGCAGGGAAAGAACCCCATCAAGCCGCCGCTGAGACCTTCGAAACCGGATCTCGGAGAGGCGAGGACCTCTCGCGAACCCGTCCCACCGCGGGCTGAGCGAATCGACGGGGGAGGCGGAGGCGGCGATCAGAGTTTCGACCTGCAGCGGGTCATGGCCGGCCAGGGCTCGCTCAACTGGCATGGTGCGTCTCGACTGATCAGTGCCTTGCTCATCTGCGATGGCTTTAGGTCTGGATGGTCCGGACCGCTCAAGCCGTCGCGCGTCCGCGTGGTCTTTCAAGGTCCGCGTAGGTTGGCTCCGGCTGAACTGCTGGATCGAACCCATCAGCCCCCCGAAACTTGGGAAGAGCCATTTCGGATCGAGTTGCTGCCCGAGTCCGATGCTGCACCTGGCTCGACCGTCACTGCCCCGCGCGAGATCGGAGCGGGGGAGTCTACGATTCGGCAGTTGGCGGCTCTGATCTATGAATTGCTGCGCGGGCATCCTCCAGTTCGAGACTGGCGGCCGGTCCCGGCGCTCGGGGCGGCGGCGAATGAGGCCCTGCGCTGTGGTTTGGCGCCAGGGTCTCCCGCGTGGGCACGAGCCGCAGACTTCGTGCAAGCTCTGAGCGACGCTGAATCGGGAGATCAGGCCAAAGCCGTCCAGGCCGAACGAGATCGCGAGGCGGCAAAAGAGCGGGAGGAACATGCTCGCGCGGCGGCCGAGGCCGAGAGGCTTCAGCGCGAACGTGAAGCCCTCTCGCGTGAGGCACAAAGGGTGTTCGAACGAGAGAAGGAACGAGCCGACCAAGCCGAACGCGCGGCCGCGCAGGCAGCAGAAGAGCTGCGCCTAGCGCAGGCAAGGGCGGCCAAGGCGGAGCAGGCCATCCAAGAGTCAGCGGAGGCAGCGAAGGTAGAGCAGGCTCGTGTCAAATCCGCCTACGAGTTGGCGCTGAACAGAGCCAAAGCCAGCGATGAGGCCAAAATCGCGCAGGCCGAGCTAGAGCGCCGGCGAGAGTTCGAGCGATCGGAGCAGGAGCGCTCCGCCGCCGAAGCGAGGCGTCTTCAGCAAGAACGGGAGACGCTGGCGCGTGAGGCGGTCAAGGTCTACGAGCGCGAGAAAGCTCGCGCCGATCAGGCCGAGCAGACGGCCGAGCAAGCCAAGCGCGCAGCCGCGCAGTCCGCGGCCGAGTTACAAGCGGCGCAGGATCGCGCCGCCAAGGCGGAGAAGTCCATTCACGAAACGACGCGAATGGCAGAAATAGAGCGAGCGAAGCTCAAGGCGGAAGTGGAGCGAGTACGCGCCGAAGTGATCCGGGCCGCGGAGGAAGCGCTTCAACGCGAGCGCGCCAGCTCCAAGCAGCCTCTGCCGCCCCGGCCGAAGAGCCGCGCCCTGCTCCTCGGCCTCGCGTCCGTCGGCGCGGCCGGGCTGCTGGGGTGGCTTGGGGCCAGTGCTGGATGGTTCGGCGGGAAGCCCGGCGGTCGACAGGGCAGTGCTGCCCCGACTCCCCGCCCCACGCAGGCGCCCGCGCCGAGCGCCGTCCCGACGGCAGCCCCGACGCCCCGCCCCACGCCGGCGCCGACCCTGCCGCCCACGGCCATGCCCACCGCTACGCCGCGCCCGGCTCCGACGGTCACGCCCACGCCCGTGCGCACGGCCTACGAGCGTTTCGCCGGGGAAAAGGCGGGCGAGCGGAGGGTGATCGGGGGGATTCCGTTCCGGTGGTGTCCCCAGGGGGAGTTCGTCATGGGCAGCCCGACCGGTGAGGCAGGCAGGGATACGGATGAAGTCCGCCACACGGTGACGCTGACCCGAGGGTTCTGGCTGGCCGAGACCGAGGTGACGGTCGGTCAGTGGAAACGCCTGATGAACACGACGCTGCGCCAGCAGGTGGTCAAAGCTCTGCGCGACGACACGAAATACACGATCAATGGGAAATCTCAGACCTTGCGGGAGCTTTGGGGCATGAAGATCGACAGCGATCCTGCGGGATGTTTGGGGCCGGAGGGGGACAATGTGCCCATGCACTATGTGAACTGGCAGGAGGCCCAGAGTTGGTGCGCGAAGCTACCGGAGGTACCCGATGGGTGGACGGCCACGCTACCGACCGAGGCGCAATGGGAATACGCTTGCCGAGCAGGGACCCGGGAAGCCACGCCGGCGGGCGATCTGCGCATCGTCGGCGAGAACAACGCTCCGGTGCTCGACGAGATCGCCTGGTATGGGGGCAACAGTTCGGTGGGATTCAAGGGAACTGGGTGGGATACCTCAGGCTGGAAAGAGAAGCAGTATCCCGGCGGCAATGCGGGCCCGCGAGACGTGGCGGGCAAAAAGCCCAACGCTTGGGGCCTGCACGACATGATCGGAAACGTCTGGGAGTGGTGCGCGGACGGTTTCGAAGCGTACAGCGGCAAGGATGAAGTGGATCCGGTGGTAAGGACGGGCGCCAACCGCGTCTACCGCGGCGGCGGTTGGAACTCGGACGCTCGCGGCTGCCGCTCGGCCTACCGCGACGGGAGCGCGCCGGGCTACCGCTACGAGATCCTGGGCTTCCGCCCCGCAGTCGTTCCATCGGCCCAGTAGAGCCGCGGAGCGGGCAGAGGACGCCGCCGCGCCCGAAGCGCCGCAGCGGAGCAAGGCGGCGAAGGGAAAGGCGGTGATCGTGCGCAGAGGGATCGCGCCGGTCGCGGGCCCCGCGCAGCGGGCGAAATTTTTCGCGAAATCGCCTTTCTCGCCCGGCCATCGCAGGGCATTTCGACCCTCCTTCCACGCTCGTCCCATGGCCTTCCGCTTCTACACCATCCCCGCCCGCGGCGACCGGCAGCAGGAGGCGGATCTGAACGGCTTCCTCCGCTCTCATCGGGTGCTCTCGGTCGACCGCCGCTGGGTGGAGCAGGGCGAGCACTCGCACTGGTGCTTCTGCATCGACTACCTCGACGCGCCGGGCGGGCCGGGCGCCGGGGCCGGCCCGGGCAGCGCGGAGCGGGTCGACTACCGGGCGGTGCTCTCGCCAGCGCAGTTCGAAGTCTTCGCCCGCCTGCGCCTGGTGCGGAAGGAACTGGCGGAGAAGGAGGGCGTGCCGGTGTTCTCCGTCTTCACGAACGAACAACTGGCCGAGATGGTGCGCCGCCAGTGCCGCACGCGGGAGGCGCTACGCGGGATCGATGGCATCGGCGAAGCGCGTGTGAGTCGCTACGGTGCTGCCGTCCTGGCGGTGCTGTCCGCTCCGCCGGAGTCGGCCCCGGCCGTCTCGCCCGCGCCATGAGACGCGCCGGCGGGCTCTGGCCACAGCTGGTGGCGCGGGAGAATCTGCGGCTGGCCTTTTGGAAAGCCGCGCGCGGGGTGCGGCGGAGTTCGGCGGTCCAGCGCTATGCGGCCGATCTCGAAGGCTCGCTGGAGCGCCTGGCTGCGCGGCTGGAGGCGGGCGAGGGGCCGGAGGGGCAGACAGTCGAGTTCCACGTGCGCGATCCCAAGCTGCGCCTCATCAGCGCGCCCTGTTTTCCGGACCGCGTGTTGCACCATGCGGTCATGAACGTCTGCGAGCCGGTCTTCGAGCGCGCCCACATTTTCCACACGTACGCCTGCCGGCCGGGCAAGGGCCAGTTTGCCGCGCTGGCCGCGGCCAGTCGGTTCGCCCGCGGCCACGGCTGGTTCGTGAAGGCGGACGTGCGCAAGTATTTCGAGAGCATCGACCGGGCGCGCCTGCGTGCGCAGCTGCGCCGCCGGGTGAAGGACGGGCGGGTGCTGGCGTTGCTCGACCAGCTGACCGAGAGCTGGCGCCCCGGCACCGAGCGCGGGTTGCCCATCGGCAGTCTGACCAGCCAGCATTTTGCCAATCTTTACCTCGGGCCGCTCGACCGCTTCGTGACCGAGCGCCGACGGGAGGGCGCGTACGTCCGCTACATGGACGATTTCGCGGTCTGGGTGCATGCGTCCGAGACTGCGGTCGAATGGACGGCGGCCCTCCGAGACTACGCCTCCGAGCACCTGGGGCTGGAGCTGAAGATCCACGCCAATCGCACCGCCCACGGAATGGATTTCCTGGGCCACCGCGTGCGAGCGCAGGGCCCCGCGCGGGCGAATCGACGCAGCCGAGTGCGCTTTGCGCGTCGCGTGTGGGCCGTGGAACGGGCGTTGGCGGCGGGAGAACTGACGGAAGCCGTGGCGCAACAACGCCTGACCAGCCTGGCGGCGTTCGTGCACCAGACCCGCCGGGCGAGTCGGCCGTGGGCGTGACAGCCATCGAGGCCGGTCCACCTTGTGGAGGAAGGCGGCCAGGGGCGCCAACCGCGTCAACCGCGGCGGCAGTTGGAACTCGAACGCTCGCAACTGCCGCTCGGCCTACCGCAACAGGAACACGCCGGGCAACCGCAACGAGAACCTGGGCTTCCGCCCCGCAGCTCCCTCCGCTCCGCCGATGGAACCGGCCGTCTCCCAGTCCCGCGGTTTTCGCTGCGGGCGAATCATGCCGCCGTCGCCCGATGCTGGTAGGTCCGCCGAACGCTTCGGGCGGCGGCCCGGGGGCAACCCGCTTCCAGAGTCGCCCCTCTGAAGCGGCCAAGAAATTGATTCTCCAAACGGGATTCGTCTTTTTGGGGGTCGGATTCGTCTTTTTTCCCTCCGGATTCGTCGGCGCGGCCTGCGGATTCGTCGGCGCGGCCTGCGGATTCGTCTGCTCAGGCACCGGATTCGTCTGCGCGGCTAGCGGATGCGTCGGCCGGGTACGGGGATACGCCTTGGCGTGAGGCCGACTCGTCCCGAGGCGTGGCCGTTTCGTCTGTCGCTCTGGCGGAGATGCCCCGGGGGACCGCGGGTTCGTCCGGCGGCCATCGAGGCATCGCTGACGGGCTGCCGCCCCGGTCCCAGAGCGCCGCGGCTCATCAGTCCGACGTGGACCGTGCCGGTCCAAGAGTGGAGGAGGCCGGAGCGGACGCCGGGCCGGCAGACACCCGGGCTGCGCGGGCCAAGTTTCGGCGGACGGCGCGCAAGAAAACCCGTCCGGTCCGCGCGCTGCGCCACCCCTCGGTGGCGCCGCAAGCCTGGATGACGCCGGCGCCGAGCAGCCTCGAGTACGGCGCAGCACGCTGTGCCCAGCCCACGGCATCCTCCTCGTCGGGCCGATCCGGCACAGATTTTTGGCTTCCTAAAAAAAGATTCTTTCCTACAACCAAGGCACCCAGGGAATCCGCCCGGACCGAGAAAACGCCAAACTCCCATCCCATCCTCCTCATGGAATACTACCAAGCCATCCAGAACCGCTCGGCGCAGACGATCGCCGTGATCGAGAAATACCTCCCGCAAATCGCCGTCGGCCAAACGGGTGCGGCCGAGCTGAAGGCGGCCAGCGGGTCGCTCGACGCGCTGGCGCTGGCGCGCGACCAGGCGCTGGTCGAGTTCGACGCAGCGGGCAACGTGGCGCAGCAGAATTTTCTCGCGTTGCAGTCGCTCACCTACGCGCTGCCGGCCGCCGCCGAGGCGGAACTGGACGACACCGTCCCCGCCGAGTCCGCCCTCATCGACCTGCTCGGGCCGGCCTACGGCATCGCGCCGCGGACCAGCGAGCGCGCGCTGGAGCGCGGCAAGAAGCTGGTCGGCGCGCTGCAGAAGATCGACGCCCACCTCGCCGGGCTCGGGCCGAAACGCCGGCCGGTGACCGCGGGCGGGCGCGGCGCGGCCGAATTGGCCCAGCTGATGGCGGCGCAGCCCGGCCTGGAGCAGACCGTCGAGCACCGCGCCGCCGACGTGACCGCCGCGCGCACCGCCCTGCGCGTGGCCGCGGTGGCGGTTGATCGGCTGAACAAGCGTTTTTACGCCAAGCTGCAGAGTGAGGCGCGCACGAATCCGGCCCTGGACTCCGCGCTCGGGCAGATCGAGACCGAATCCGCCCACCTGCCCGGCACCCTCGGTGTGCGCAACATTCTGCAAGGCGGCGCCGAGGGCCGTCAGCTGCTGGTGGCCTACGATCCCGGCTCCTTCGATGCCGGCGCGACCAACACGCTCGAATGGCAGGTGGTCGGGGCCGACGCCGATTTCGCCCACTCCACCACGGCCGATCCCAGCGGCAATGCGCTCGGCCCGTTCGCCGCCGGTCAGACCGTCCGTCTGCGCACCCGCGTGACCAACGCCAACGGCACCACCACCGGCAGCGTCCGCACGCTCGTCCTCGCCGCCTGAACGCGCGCCCCATGCCGCCGCGGACGCCCGGCCGGGTCGGGGTCCGCGGCGGTTGACCGGCCCGGGCGTCCTTCGAACTTCGCCATGAAGAAGCTCAAGCACGAGATGGTCATCGATCGCGACTTCCACACGCCGAACATTCGCAACTGGAAAGCGCCGCGGCCGATCGCGTTCTTGGGCGGCTGACGTTGCCCGGTGGCCGCCCTTTCAGGGCTCGGCGGATTTGTCGTTGGGTACCCAGGCCTGCGGCCTGGGCTGTCATAGGTCCGACCTTCGGCCGGCGGGCGCGACCGGCTCTTGGGCCGTTGTCATCGTCCTGCCGTCTCCCGTCTCCCGTCTCCCGTCTCCAGTCTCCCGTC
>JAFEGM010000004.1:0-10519 GCA_018240025.1 Verrucomicrobiota bacterium | reverse complement strand
TCCCGTCTCCAGTCTCCCGTCTCCCGTCTCCAGTCTCCAGTCTCCAGTCTCCAGTCTCCAGTCTCCAGTCTCCAGTCTCCAGTCTCCAGTCTCCAGTCTCCAGTCTCCAGTCTCGTCTCAGCGCAAGCAGCCGCGCTCGGTAAATGCGGGCTACAGCTTCCGCAGCACCGCCTCCTCCATGGCGCGTTCGACCAGCGCGGCGGCGAGGGCCTGGGTGGCGTCGTCGAGGGCCCTCACGGCGGACTGCAGCGCGGGCAGGGAGTCGCCGGCGATGGCGGCTTCGACGGCGGCGGCTTTCTCGGTGATGTCGGCCTGCTCGGCGGCGGGGAGGAGATCGGCAGCGCTGGCCAGGGCGGCGCGGACGGCGGGGAGCAATTCCTCGGCCTTCAGACGGGCTTCGGTCAGGCGGCGCTCGTGGAAGTCGTCGAAGGCGTGCTCGAGCGAGCCGGCCAGCATTTGCTCGACGGCCTGATCGCTCACATCGACCGCGCTGCGCAGTTCGACGACCCGCTCGGCGCCGGTCTTGGTGTCGCGGGCCAGGACGGTGAGGATGCCGCTGGCGTCGAGCGAGAACTGCACGCCGACCCGGGCCTGGCCGCGCGGGGCGGATTCGAACTCGAGTTCGAAGCTACCGAGCGAGAAATTGTCGCGGGCCATCTCGCGCTCGCCCTGCAGGACGTGGATGCGCATGGCGCGCTGGCCGGCCGCGGCGTTGGTGAACATCTCGCCGGCCTTGGTCGGGATGGTGCTGTTGCGCGGGATGAGCACGTTCATCAACCCGCCGAGCGTCTCGAGGCCGAGCGAGAGCGGGGTGACGTCGAGCAGGGTGACGTTCTGTACGGCGCCCGAGAGGATGCCGGCCTGGATGACGGCGCCGAGGGCGATGGCCTCATCGGGATGCTGCGTGGTGTCGGGTTCGCGGCCGAAGAGCTCGCCCGCGAACTGCCGCACCAGCGGCATGCGGGTGGAACCGCCGACCAGCACGACCGCCTGCAGATCGCTCGCGGCGCATTTCGCATCCTCCAGCGCTCGCAGGCAATGGCGGCGGGTGCGCTCGACCACCGGGCGGGCCAGCGTTTCGAGGTCGGCGCGGGTGAAGGTGCAGGCGAACGATTCGGTGCCGGCGGCAAAGGGGATCTCGATCGGCGTCTCGAGCACGTCGGAGAGCCGGATCTTGGCCTGCTCGGCCGCCTCGCGCAGCGCGGCGCGCAGAAGCGGGGCGTGCGGATCCGCCGCGGGCAGGGCGGCCTGCAGCCGGCGGGCGAGTTCGTCGGCCACGAGCGCGTCGATGTCGTCGCCGCCGAGCCGCGTGTTGCCATTGGTCGAGAGCACCTGGAAGAGCCCCTCGCGCAGCTCGAGGATGGAGAGATCGAAGGTGCCGCCGCCGAAATCGAAGACCGCCACGCGCGCCCGCTCGCCCAGCCGCTGCAGTCCGTAGGTCAGCGCGGCGGCGGTGGGCTCATTGAGAATCCGCTCGACCTGGAAGCCGGCCAGTTCGCCCGCGCGCTGCGTGGCCGCACGCTGGGCGTCGTTGAAGTAGGCGGGCACCGTGATGACCGCGCGATCGACGCTGACGCCGAGCGCGCGCTCCGCGTCGGCCTTCAGCTTGGCCAGGATCTGCGCGGAGATTTCTTCGGGACTGAGCAGCTGCTCGCCGAGCCGCACCCGCACCGGCGCGCCGGGCGCAGCCACGACGTCGTAGGGCATGCGCGCCGCGTCCTCGGCGGTGGTCGTCTCGCCGCCGCGGGCGCCGATGAAGCGTTTGATCGAATGCACCGTGCGCGCCGGCTGGAGGAGTCGGACCCGCGCCGCCGCCGCGCCCACGACCGGCGCCGCGCCCGCCTCGGCCGGATAGTGCACCACCGAGGGCGTGAGCCGCCGCCCCTCCGCATCCGCGAGAAGCACCGGGAATCCCGCCTCCATCACACCGATGAGCGAATTGGTCGTTCCGAGGTCGATGCCGGCAATCATGGTGAGAGGTGAGAGGTGAGAGGTGAGAGGTGAGAGGTGAGAGGTGAGAGGTGAGAGGTGAGAAGTAAAAGGTAAAAGGTGAAAAGTGAGAGGTGTGAGACTGATGATCGCACGGCTTGGCGCATCGGCTTCCGGGATGGCGACCATTCCTTCTCACTTTTCACTTCTCACCTTTCACCTTTCACCTTCTGTTGCGCGCCCAACATGTTCACAGGACTCATCGAAGAAGCGGCCCGCGTGGTCTGGCTCCGGCGGAGCAGCGACAAGGGCGTGCAGTTGCAGATCTCGACCCCGACGCTCGCGCCCAAGGTGCGGACGGGCGACAGCGTGGCTGTCAACGGCTGCTGCCTCACGGTCACGGCGCACCGCAGCGAGACGATCACGTTCGACCTGCTGCAGGAGACGCTCGAACGCACCAACCTCCATCGGCTGCGGCCCGACGGCACCGTCAACCTCGAGCGGGCGGTCAAGGCCGATGGCCGCATGGGCGGGCACTTCGTGCAGGGACACGTCGATTGCACGGCCAAGGTGCTGAGCTTCGAAGCGCGTGGCGATGACCACCGGCTGGAGATCGAGCTGCCGGACGAATACGCACATTACCTGGCCTTCAAGGGCTCGATCGCGGTCAACGGCATCTCGCTGACCGTGGCCGAGATCCTGCCGAAGTCGTTCGTGCTCTGGATCATCCCGCACACCCGCAAGGTCACGGCCCTGCGCACGACGGTGGCGGGCGACCTGGTGAATCTCGAGTTCGACATCATCGCAAAATACGTCGAGCGCATGCTGCAGCGCGGGCTGCGGCCGCCGGCCACGATCAGCGAATTGGCGAGCTGAGCGGCGGCCGCGACGTCGCTCGCATTTTCACGACCACGCGCCATGCCGCAGCGTTCCACCGATGGTCCCGACGGACTGACGCGCCGCGCCTTTCTCGGCACGGTGGCGGGCGCGGGTGCGGCGGTGTTGGCGGGCTGCGGGCAGAGATCCCGCGCGATTGCGGGCGCGGTGGTGCATCCGAATGCGGCGCGCGGGCACAGACTGCGCACGGGGGGATTTCCGGCCGCGACGGAGACGCTCCGCTGCGACGTGGCCATCGTCGGCGGCGGCATCGCCGGGCTCGCCGTAGCGCGCGAGCTGGATCGCCGCGGGCGGAAGGACTTCCAACTGCTCGAACTCGAGGACGAAGTGGGCGGGAATTCCTCGTTCGGGGGCAATGCGGTCAGCGGCTATCCGTGGGGCGCGCACTACGTCACGCTGCCGACCGAGGACGCGGCCGAAGTGCTGGAGCTCTATCGCGAACTCGGGCTGATCGTGGGCGAGGACGAACAACGCCGACCGATCTACGCGGAAGAGGCGGTCGTGATCGATCCGGCAGAGCGTCTCTACGTGCTGGGACGCTGGCAGGAAGGGCTGACTCCGCGCTACGGCGCGTTGGACAATGACCTGCGCGAGATCCAGGAGTTCGCCGCGCGCATCGACGCCTTCAAACGTCAGCGCGGTTCGGACGGCCTGCGCGCCTTCACCATCCCGGTCGAGCGCAGCTCGCGCGATCCGGAGCTGCTGGCCCTCGATCGGCTCAGCATGGCCGAGTGGATGCGGCAGCAGGGCTGGAAATCCGAGCGTCTGCAGTGGCATGTGGGCTACGCCTGTCGCGACGATTTCGGCGCGAACCCCGACCACGTCTCCGCCTGGGCCGGCCTGCACTACTTCGCCGCGCGCGACGGGATCGCCGCCAACGCCGAGAGCGATCTCGTGCTGACCTGGCCGGAGGGGAATGGCTGGCTCGTGCGCCAGCTGCGTGCACCCCTCGGCGACCGCGTTCGCCGGGGCTCCCTGACTTGGAACGTGGCGCCGCGCGCGGACGGCGGGGTGGCCGTGGACGTCTTCGAATTCGGCCGCGAGCGCAGCGTGCGGATCGAAGCGAAGCAGGCCGTCGTCTGCGTGCCGCGGTTCATTGCCCGCCGCATCGTCGAGCCGCTCCGCGCGCTGCCGCCCGAGCCGCTCGAATACGGACCGTGGGTCGTGGCGAATGTGACCGTCGACCGCCTGCCGCGCGGCCTCGGCGCGGCGCCGGCGTGGGACAATGTCTTCTACGCCAGCCGCTCGCTCGGCTACGTCAACGCCCGGCATCAGGAAGTCGGACAGCGGCGCGATCCGACCGTGCTGACGTGGTATCAGGCCCTCTGCGATGGCCCGCCCGCCGCCGAACGGGAGAAAGCCTTCGCGACCACCCATGCGCAGTGGTGCGAGCACATCCTGGCCGATTTGCGGCGCGTGCATCCGGAGATCGACGCCACGGTGCGGCAGATCGATGTTTGCGTCTGGGGCCATGGCATGATCCGCCCCGTGCCCGGCCTGATGTGGGGCGGCGCGCGCGAGCGCTTCGCCCATCCCATCGGCGACATCCATTTCGCCCACTCGGACTTGAGCGGACTCTCGATCTTCGAGGAGGCCTACACCCGCGGCGTGCAGGTGGCGCGGGCGTTGGCGTAGCTCTGGACCGCTCCCGCCTGCGGGAGCCCTTCCCTGGCAGCTTGCTGCCACCGCACTCGACCTCAGCCATCGCGCAGCGCCCGCGCCGGATCGATGCGGCTGGCCCGCAGCGCCGGGACGGAGCTGGCCGCCAGCGCGACCGCGAGCAGCAGCAGCGCCGTGGCGGCGTAGGTGAGGGGATCGATCGAGGAGAGTCCGTAAAGCGAGGCCTGCAGCACGCGGGCGGAGAAGGCGGCGGCGAGCAGGCCGAGGGCGACGCCGAGCGCGACCAGCGTGAGCGATTCGCGCACGATGAGGCCCATGATGTTGGCGCGCGTCGCTCCGAGGGTCAGGCGCAGGCCGAACTCCGGCGTGCGGCGCGCGACGGCGAACGACATCAGGCCGTGCAGTCCGACGCAGGCCAGCAGCACGGCGACCACGCCGAAGAACCCGAGCAGGCGCGCGAAGAGCGTCTCCTGGGCATGCAGCCGCTCGATGGCTTCGTCCAGCGTGCGCAGGTCCTGCACCGGCAACGTCGGCTCCACCTCGCGGACCGCGGCGCGGATGGCGGCGAGCTGGTGCGAGGCTTCGCCGCGCACGCGCACGACAAACGCGGCCGAAGCGGAAACGAACTGGGCCGAGCTGTGATAGATCGTGGCCGGCGCTTCGTCGCGCAGCGAGGTGTACTTCGCATCGCGCACCACGCCGACGATCTCCGCGCGCTGCGCGTCGGGCCGGTCGGCCTCGCCGAGGACGATCTGCCGGCCGAGCGGGTTCGCCTCGCCGAAATACTGGCGGGCCAGCTTTTGGTTGATGATGACCGTCTTGATGGCGTCGCCGGGAGCTTCGGCGCCGGTAAAGCTGCGTCCGAGCACCAACGGCAGGCCGAGCACGTCGAAGTAGTCCGGGGCTGCGTGATGGAAGAAGACGTATTTGGGCGCCCCGGGCGGCGCAATGTAACCCGGCACGTGGATCGAGCCGCGCCAAGCGCTGTGCGCCAGCACGCCGATGCGGGAGTGGCTGACCGCCTCGACTCCGGGAATCTGGCGCAGACGTCGGGTCAGGCGCTCTTTCAGCGCGGGAGCCTGCGCCTTTTCGTAACCCGCGGCGGCGCCATCGATCTTGAAAAACACGAGTCCCTCGGTCCGGAAGCCCGGCTCGACCCCGCGCAGATTCCACAGGCTCCGCAGGATCAACCCGGTGCCCACCAGCAGCACGAGCGAGAGAGCGACCTGCACGATCAGCAGCGCGCGGCTGAGGCGGGTCAGCGGCTGGGAGCCGAGCGAGCGGGTGCCGTGAAACTCGGAGGTCAGGTCGAGCCGCGTCGCCCGCAGCGCCGGCGCGAGACCGAAGAGCAGGGCCGTGGCGAAGGTCAGCGCGATGGTGAAGCCGAGCACGCGGGCGTCGAGCGGCAGGTCCAGTTGCAGCGGAGTCTGTCCGAAGGGCTGCAGCGCCAGCAGGAGCCCGCGGCCCGACCAGGCCAGCAGGATGCCGAGCGCCGAGGCCAGCGTGGCGAGCAGCAGCGATTCGGTCAGGAGCTGTCGGACGAGGCGTGTGCGCGCCGCGCCGAGGGCCAGCCGAACGGCGATTTCGCCGCGCCGGGCGGCGCCGCGGGCGAGCAGCAGATTGGCCACGTTGGCGCAGGCCGCGAGCAGGACGAGGCCGACGAAGCCGAGCAGCAGATGCAACGCCGGAGCGAACTCGCGCCGGGTATCCGACTCCCCTTGGCCGCCGGGATCGAGCCCAAGGGTCGGCAGGTCTGGTGCCTGCTGCTCCGGCGATTTCTCCAGCGCCTGCGCGGCCTTCCAGCCTTCGAGCGCGATCTGCTGAAAGGCGGGCTCCAAGCCGGCGCGCACTTGTCCGCGACCGGCGTCGGGCGCGAGCCGGCCCATCACGCGCAGCCACCAGCACCACGGTTCGGCGCGATTTTCCCCCTCTTCCTGGTCGAGCTGCCGAACGTGGGCGAGCGGCAGGGTGAAGTCGGCCGATTCGCCCACCTGCATGGCGCCGTCGAAACCCGGTGGCGTCACTCCCACGATCGTGACGGAGGTGCGATTGAGCTGAAATGTGCGCCCCACCACCCGGGGGTCGGCCCCGAAGCGTGTGCGCCAGCAGCGATGCGACAGCACCGCGACCGGACCGACGCCGGGCTGGTCGTCGGACTCGCTCAAGGGACGCCCGAGCACCGTGCCGACCCCGAGGCCGCGGTGGTAGTTGCCGGAGACGAGCTGCACCATGGCCTGCAGCTCGGGCTGGCCGTCGATGAGCACATTGGCGGAATAGAGCGGCGCGAAGGCGAAGACCTCGGTCAGCCCGGGGCGCTGGGCGCGAAAGCGCTCGAAGACCGCAACTGGAAATGACGTGCCCGTGCGGCGGCCGCTCGCCGCGTCGATGGCGCTGTTGCCCTCCTCCCAGCGGGCCATGGTGCCGCCGCGCACGCCCGCGTAGTGGCGGAAGAGCACCAATTGTTCGGGCTCGCGCACCGGCAGCGAGCGCAGGAGGAAATCGTTGACCAGCGTGAAGATGGCGGTGCTCGCGCCGATGGCCAGGGCGAGCGAGCAAATGGCGACCAGCGTGAAGCCCGGCGAGCGGGCCAGCTGACGCGCCGCGTGGCGGAGGTCGCGCCCGAAGTGCTCGAGGCCGGCCAGCGCGCGGCCGTCACGGCAGCGTTCCTTGATCTGCTCGACGCCGCCGAATTCGCGTCGCGCCAGGCGCTCGGCTTCCGCTGCGGAATGGCCGGCGGCGCGCAATTGCTCGGCGCGAAGATCGAGGTGCGCGCGCAGTTCCTCGGCCATTTCGGCCTCGTAGCGGCGCTTGGCGAAGAGATTGCGAAGCTTCGTGATCCAGCTCATGGCGAGGGTGGGTCAGGCGTTGCGGAGGACGGCGCCGATGGCCCCGGCGAGGCGAGCCCAGAGCTCTTTTTCGGCTTCCAGTTGGCGGCGACCGGCCGGCGTCAGCTGGTAGAATTTGGCCCGTCGCCCTTTGTCCGATTGGCCCCATTCCGACTTGATCCAGCCCTTCTCGGCCATGCGGTAGAGCGCCGGATAGAGCGAGCCTTCCTCGACCTTGAGGACCTCGCGCGAGACCAGCTGGATGCGTTCGGCGATGGCAAAGCCGTGCAGGGGCCCGGAGCTGAGCACGCGCAGGATCAGGAGATCGAGCGTGCCGGAGAGGAGTTCGGTGCGGTCGGAGGGAGGCATGACCTAGAACGTCTAGGTATCATTGCCTAGATAATCAAGGGGAAGGCTGCCTGACTGACCTGCCGGAATTGCGGAACGATCTCGCGCCGCGCCATGCCCCTGCCGCAAGAGCGCTGGCCAGCGGCGCTTCCCCGGTGCATGGATGCGCCCGCCATGCCCCCGCTCGGTTTTCACAGCCTGTTCGATTTCCATGCGTGCGACGTCGCCCGTCTGGCGGATCGGGAAGTCGTGCGCGCCGCTCTCCTCGACGCCGTGCGCGAAGCCGGCGGCACGGTCGTGGCCGAGATGTTCCACCAGTTCGAGCCCCACGGCGTCAGCGGCGTGGTCGTGATCGCGGAATCGCATCTGACCGTGCACACCTGGCCCGAGCGGGCCTTCGCGGCGGTCGATCTGTTCACCTGCAGTCCGACGTTGGAACACGGCCGGGTCGAGGCCAGCCTCGTTCGCGCGCTCGGCGCCGGGCGGGTGGAGCGCAGCCGGCACGAGCGGGGTTGAACTTGAGCTGGGCAGCAGTCGGTAATACGGTATTACCATGCCGACCATCACCTTCAAAGTCGCGGAGGCGGAAGCGCGCGAGCTCCGACGGCGTGCCCAGCGCGATCAATTGACGCTCTCCGAGTCCATTCGGCGCCAGTTGCTCGGTCCGACCAAAGCTCAGGAGCTAAAGTTCAAGGTCTGTCCCGTCACGGGCGCGCCCATTTTTGCAGGCGGACCGGAGATGGAGCCATTGACGACCGCGAGCGTTCGCGAAATGTCGGCAGATTTTCCGTGAATTATCTGTTGGACGTCAATGTGCTGGTAGCGTGGGGGTGGTTCGATCACGCCGACCATCCCCGCGTCGCCAAGTGGCTGGCCAAAACCCTCCAGGAGCCGGCCTCCCGTTTGTGGACGTCGCCGATTCCGCAGCTCGGCTTCGTCCGCGTCTCGGTGCAGCGGAGCGGCGGGAGAGTCTCGGTGGAACTGGCCACAAAAACACTCGCCGGGATGTTGCGCGGGCTGAGGGAGCACCACGCGTTTCTACCGGACGATCTGGAAGTGAAATCTTGGCCGGCGTGGTGTCAGGCGGCCTCGCGCACCACGGACGCCCACTTGGCCGAGTTGGCGGTCCGGCACGGGGGCGTGCTGGCGACTCTGGACCAATCGGTCCCAGGAGCATTCGTCATCCCCTGAGGCCGTTCCCAGAGCACATTTCTTCCACTTCCCCTTGCGCGCCGCCGATTCGTTGCTTTAGTGCGCGCCCCTGCGGGTAGCGACCGACTGTGGCCGCCGTTCTTTGTGTGAGAGCGGAACCTCCGTCGTCACGTGGCTCGCGCCACCGACTTTCCCCGCCGCACAAAGAAACTCATGCCGACCATCAATCAGCTCGTTCGCAAGGGCCGCTCCAAGGTGACTTACAAGTCCAAGTCGCCGGCGCTCAAGAACTGCCCGTTCCGCCGCGGCGTCTGCACGCAGGTGATGACCCGCACGCCCAAGAAGCCGAACTCGGCGCTGCGCAAGGTCGCCAAGGTGCGCCTGACCAACGGCACGGAAGTCATCGCCTACATCCCGGGCGAGGGCCACAACCTGCAGGAGCATTCGATCGTCCTGGTGCGCGGCGGCCGTGTGAAGGATCTTCCCGGTGTCCGCTACCATATCGTCCGCGGCACGCTGGACGCGACCGGCGTCGAGAAGCGCCGCCGCAGCCGTTCCAAATACGGCGCCAAGCGTCCGAAGCCCGGCGCGGCCGCTGCTCCGGCCAAGGGCAAGAAGTAAGCCGACGTAGCCCCCTCATTTTTCAACGACCGAATTTTTCGCCATGTCCCGTCGCCGCCGCACCATCAAGAAGACCGAGAAGCTCGACACGCGCTACGCCTCGCCGCTCGTTTCGCGCCTCATCACCACGGTGATGAAGCAGGGCAAGCGTTCGCTGGCCGAGCGCGTCGTGTACGAGGCGATCGAGAAGAGCCGTGAGGGCTCCGACGCGGTCGATCCGCTCGAGATCCTGAACAAGGCCATCGACAACGCCAAGCCGCGCCTTGAGGTCAAGTCCCGCCGCGTCGGTGGTGCCACCTACCAGGTGCCGATCGAGATCGCTCCGGATCGCCAGGTCGCTCTCGCCCTGCGCTGGATCGTCACCTTCGCGCAGAAGCGCAAGGGGGGTCTGACCCGCGGCCTCGCCAGCGAACTAAAGGACGCGGCCAGCGGTCAGGGCAATGTGATCAAGAAGCGTGACGACACGCATCGCATGGCCCAGGCCAACCGTGCCTTTGCCCACTTCCGCTACTAAGCGGAGGTCCTCCTGCGCCGCACGCATCCCGCGTCCGGCGCTGTTCTTTTTCAATCCGAAGTCCGACCCGAACGCATATGTCTGCCGCTACGCTCGACGCTCCCGTCAAGAATCCCAACTCGCCGAACCGCGCGTTTCCTCTGGAGCGCACGCGCAACATCGGTATCGCCGCGCACATCGACGCCGGCAAGACGACGCTCACTGAGCGCATTCTCTTCTACACCGGCATGATCCATAAGATCGGCGAGGTGCACGAGGGCAACACGGTCACGGACTGGATGGAGCAGGAGCGTGAGCGCGGCATCACCATCACCGCCGCCGCCATTTCCTGCGCGTGGAACGCCTCGTGCGGCCCGTGGAAGGGAATCAAGCAGCGCATCAACATCATCGACACACCCGGGCACGTCGACTTCACCGCCGAGGTGGAGCGTTCCCTGCGCGTGCTCGACGGCGCCGTGTGCGTGCTCGACTCCAACCAGGGCGTCGAGCCGCAGACCGACACCGTCTGGCGCCAGGGCGACAAGTACAAGGTTCCGCGCATCGTCTTCGCCAACAAGATGGACAAGATCGGTGCCGACTTCTTCAAGTATCTCGATCATAACTTGAACCGCCT
>JAFEGM010000049.1:16359-33827 GCA_018240025.1 Verrucomicrobiota bacterium | reverse complement strand
TGGAGCCGTAGGGCGCGACTCCTGCCCCGAGCGAAGCGAGAGCAGGAGGCGTGACCTACGGCGGAATTCGCTGCACCGTCTGGTTCGGCTGGTGGATGTGCGCCTATTGGTTCGGCGGGTGCTTCACGGTTCGGCGGGTGCTTCACGAGACATAGCACTTCTCTGGGTGCTTGGGCCAGCCGTAGCGGCCGTCGAACTCCTCGATCACCATGAACGCTTTAGGCGCGAGAGGCAGCTTCTTGAACGTCCCGTCATCACGAAGTTCCAGCATCAGTGCGACTATCATATCCCCAAAAACTCGGTTAACCCCCTCATCGCCGTCAGCGTCCTCAAGTGTGCACTTCTTCCCATCATGCTTCAGCACAGCTACGGCCTCCCCGTCCGCAATGGCATCATATGCTGCTAGCCACTTTGGGAAAGGCAACATATTGACTTCCTTGTTGATGTGAATCGTCCATTCCCCATCTACTTTCGGGACCTTGCGAGTATCAAAAAGCGCGAAGCGCGCATTTTTGCCTTTTTCTGCCGAACGCCGAGGTCAGCGATGGAGCCAGACGGCGTGCCTCCTGGCCTCTTCGAGCGAAGCGAGAGCAGGAGGCATGACGTCTGGCGGAATTCGCTGCACCGTCTGGTTCGGCCTAACTATCTGCGCCCGATGACCGCTTCGGGATGATTCCCATCGGCTGGTCACGCGGAGGCACAACAAAGATCTTTTTGGTGAAAGGGCAATGCACGCTCTCGCCGGGCTCGAAGCTCCTCACGTCGACAAATCCGGCTCGCGGGGCGTAGGGGCTCATGATGAATCCGGGCTTGTGTGTCGGGTGATAGCTGCCCGGAAGGTCTCGCAGTGGCTCTTCAGCGCCTGAGAAAGGTAGAACAAGGAGTGCGAGCCCAACCAGCGGGATTCTCAGCGCGAGGCTCATGATGCGTATTTCGGGTGGCCGAACAGTTATTCGACGACATGTCGTCTTTCAAAGCAACATGTCGCGTACCAACGGACGTGGGCAGTCAACGGCGTCGTGGTCAAGCTTTTCCGAAAAGCTTGGCCACGCGGGCGGGTTGCGAAGCCGGGCGGGGCGCGGATGTCGGGGCGGGACCTCGTCCCGCCCAGTCGTCTACTACGAACTGCCGCTGAGTCCTATCAGGGCGTCGACAGGGCTGCGCTCCGTCGGGCTGGGTCTGGTGGTTGCCGTTCCGGGAGGGTTGGCTGCCGAGCGATGCCGCTCGGCAGCGCGCGCATCGGACTGCTCAGCCCAGCTTGGCCGGCCACTCGCCGCGGCTGGCGGCGAGTTCGTCCATCAGGGCGGCGTGGAGGTCTTCGTTGCCTTCGGCGGAGCCAGCCTTCTTCGGGTCGAGGTCCAGCGCTTCCATGTAGCCGCGGCGGGCGGAGACGCTGCTGTCCTGACCGAGGAGCTTGAGGAGGTCGACCACCGAGGTGTCCCAGCTCAGGTCTTCGTCGGCTTCGTCGGCCTTCTGGCTCAGGAAGCCATAGATGTCGAAGTCGCCGCCACCGCCGCCGCCGGCGGAATCGGCCGCGCCTTCGGAGGATTTCTCCCCGCCGGAGCCGCTCCCGCCGCTGCCGCCGGCCCCTGCGCCTTCCAGCGAGGAGCTCGACGAGGCGACCGCCCGACCCACGCCGAAGCGCTCGGATAGCGTGGTGAAGGCGTTCGCGATGTCCGCATTGCCCGGAGCGGCCGCGGCGGCGGCCTCGAGGTCGGCAAGCGTGCGTTCCGCGTAGGTGGCCGCATCGAGGCTCTCGCCGGGCACCTGGCCCAGGAACTTCTTGGCGTTCCACTCCAGATTGGAGGCCGAGGCCTGACCGCCGAGCGCGGGCACGACCTTGGAAAGAATGAAATTAGCGAATGTCTGCTGGGGGTTGATGGCCATAACGCCGCCAGCCTAGGGCCGGGCCCGGCACAGGCGAGGCAATTTTTCGCCATGACGCGAAGCCAAAAGCGGCGGCTTCGGCGGCCTCGACCTACCCCCACCCCGTGGCGGAGAGCTCCGCCGCAACGGACTCAGCGGCTCCACTCCAGCATCCGCAGCAACGGCACCTCGGCCCGGGCACGCAGGTCCTCGGGCATGGTCAGCTCGGGCTGCAGGTCGCGCAGGCAGTCGCGCAGCTTCTCCATCGTGTTCATCTTCATGAAGCGACAGTCCGCGCAGGCGCAGTGGTCGGTCGGGCCGGGGATGAAACGCTTGCCGGGCACCTCGCGCTCGAGCCGATGCAGCATGCCGGCCTCGGTCACCACGATGATGTCGGGCGCGCTCTGGGCCTTGCACCAATGCACCATCTTCTCGGTCGAGCACACCTCGTCGGCCAGCAGCCGCACGGCCAGCGTGCATTCCGGATGCGCCACGACGGGAGCGTCGGGGAACTCCAGTTTGATGCGCTCGATGCTCTTCCGCGTGAACTCCATGTGCAGGTAACAATTGCCCTGCCAGTAGTCCATTTTCCGGCCGGTCTTCTCGGTCACCCACGCGCCGAGGTTCTGGTCGGGAACGAAGAGAATGTTGCGGTCGGCCGGGATGCGCTCGACGATTTTGACCGCGTTGCCGCTCGTGCAGATGACGTCGCTGAGCGCCTTCACGCCCGCGCTGCAGTTGATGTAGGCAACGACGTAGTAGTTCTTGTCCGCGTGCGCCTGGAGATAGGCGGCGAGCTTGTCGGGCGGGCAGCTATCCGAAAGCGAGCAGCCGGCGTTCAGATCGGGCAGCACGACCTTTTTGGTCGGGTTCACGATCTTGGCCGTTTCGGCCATGAAATGCACGCCGCAGAAGACGATGACGTCAGCGTCGGCCTTCTGCGCCGCGTAGCTGAGTCCGAGGGAATCGCCCACGTAGTCAGCCACATCCTGAATGGCCCCGATCTGGTAGTTGTGGGCCAGAATGACGGCATTGCGCTCGCGCTTGAGCCGGAGGATCTCGGCGGCCAGATCGGTGCGAATGACAGCGCCCGGCGCGGTCGCCGGCGGTTCGAGGGTGGTGGCAGACATGGCAGGAAAAGCAAGGAAGACGACGGATCCGACGCGGCGCAACGCCGCTTTATTCGTGTAACATAGCCAATAACCGCCGCGAGCCAGGGGGATTGAGCGGAGGAGCGGAGGAGCGGAGGAGCGGAGGAGCGGAGGAGCGGAGGAGCGGAGGAGCGGAGGAGCGGAGACGGGAGACTGGAGACTGGAGACTGGAGATCGGAGACGGGAGGAGACGAGGGCTGGCGCGGACGGGGGAACGGGGCGATGCATTGCCAGACCCGAACGCCTTGCTCCTCGCTCTCGAAACTTCCTGCGACGAAACTGCCTGCGCCATCCTCGAGTGGCGCGCGGAAGGGGGCGTGCGGGTGCTGGCGGCGGAGGTGGCTTCGCAGGCGGCCTTGCACGAGGCAACGGGGGGCGTGGTGCCGGAGGTGGCTTCGCGCCAGCACCTGCGCGATCTGCGGCCGCTGCTCGACCTCACGCTGCGCGCGGCGGGGGTGCGTCTGGAACAGGTGGCGGCGTTTGCGGCGACCATCGGGCCGGGGCTGGCGGGGGCGCTGATGATTGGCGTGGCGGCGGCGAAAGGGCTGGCCATCGGGTTCGGCCGGCCGTTCGTGGGGGTGAATCACCTGGAAGGCCATCTGCTCTCGCCGTTCTTCGACGAAGGCGACGAACTGCGCCCGGCCACCGGACTGGTGGTGAGCGGCGGGCACACGCTGCTCATCGATGTGGCGGGCTTCCGGCAGTATCAGCGCCTCGGCGGCACGCTCGACGACGCCGCGGGCGAGGCGTTCGACAAGGTGGCCAAGCTGCTCGGGCTGCCCTACCCCGGCGGGCCGGTGGTGGACCGGCTGGCGCGCACCGGCCGCGACGACGCCTTCGCTTTCCCGCGCAGTCTGCTGCACGAGGCGCACCACGATTTCAGCTTCAGCGGGCTGAAGACGGCGGTGCGTTACCTGCTGCCGAAGATCGATGCGGCGGACGAGTGCGTGGTGGCCGACGTCTGTGCCAGCTTTCAGCAGGCGGTGGTCGAGGTGCTGGTCGAAAAGACCGTCCGCGCCGCCCGCGCCTCGGGGCGTCGCCGCCTGGCCATCAGCGGGGGAGTCAGCCTGAACAGCGGCCTGCGCGCCGCGTTTGCCGCCCGCTGCGCCGCGACGGGGCTCGAGCTCTGCCTCACGCCGCCATCCCTTTGCACGGACAATGCAGCCATGATCGGCCACGTGGGCCTGCGCCTGCAGCGGCACGGCCTGAGCACGCCGCTGACCGAGGACATCGACCCCAACCTGCGACTCGCCTACGCGGCCTGAGCGGTCTCCATGCCCTACAAATTCAACGGGATCGGCACGTGGTATTGGGGGAAGCGCAACCTCCACGAGGAAAAGGGTCGCTGCCCGGCCTGCAGCCACGTCGGGATGCTCCGGTCCTACGACACCGGGCTCTACTTCGTCTTCCTGCACCTCCCGCTCCTCCCGCTGGGGAAGAAGCGGATTCTGCGCGAATGCCCCTATTGCCACCGCCATCAGGTACTGCCTCTGGCGGAGTGGGAGCGCGTTCGGCGGGAGACGATGGCCGAGGCGGCGGCCAACTACCAGCGTGCGCCGGAAAGCGCCGAGGCGGCCATCGACCTGCTGAAGGCGGCGGCCGCTTACCAGGATCGGTCTGCCTTCGAGGCGTTCGGCGGGGCGCTCGGCCAGCGGTTCGCGCGCGACGCCCAGGTGCAGACGGCGCTGGCCGACGCGGCTGACTACTTCGGCGCCAGCGCCGAGGCCGCGGAAGCCGCGCAACGCGCCCGGGAGCTGCAGCCCGACTCGGCGGAACTGCGTCAGCGCGCCGCGTTCCTGCTCGTCCGGGCGCGCCGGACCGAGGAGGCGGCCGCGCTCCTGCAGCCCGAACTGCAGCGCGCCCGCTCCGCCGAGGAGCCGTTCCATTGGCTGCTCGTGGAAGGCTTCCAGGCCGAGGGCGCGCATCGCCGGGCGCTCGAGGTGCTGGATCAAATGGCGCTGCACTATCCAGCCTCGGTTCAGACCGGGGAATATCGCAAACTGCGCCGGTTGGCCGAGAAGCACCGGGACCGCGCCACCCCGATCATTTCCCCAAGCCTGCGGCCCGGCGGCACCCGCGCCGCCACGGGCGGGACCTTCGGCGGGGTTTTCGCCCGCTGGCTGCCGCTCGTGCTGCTCGCACTCGTGCTGACGGCGTATCTCGGGGTCGCCTGGGAACGCGGTCAACGGCGTACGATGTACCTCGTCAACGGTCTCGCTCGCCCGTCTTCGATCAAGGTGAACGGGCGCGATTACCAGTTCGCCGCGTTCGGCGCCCGTGCGCTGGTGCTACCGGAGGGCCGGCTGGTGCTGCAATCCGCCGCCGGGGAGACGACCACAGACGTGCACAGCGGCTTTTGGAGCCGACCGTTTGGCCAGACCACGGTCGTGCTCAATCCGGACGCCTGCGCGCTGCTCGTGGTCGACACCACGACCTATAGCAAGGCCGGCGGCGCGCGGCCGGGCGACGGACGCGTCGTGCAGAAGCCGCGGGTACGCCACGAGTTCGATCGCCTGGACTACGTCTTCGAGGAGTTCCCCACCTCCCTGCGGCTGCCGGCGGACGCGAACGCGCAGAAGCGACGGCTCGGGCTTCTGCGGGTGGAGGATCCCACAGCCCGTCTGCGCGTGGCGAAGGCCGAGTTACCCGCGGCGGAGGCGGCCGCGCTCGCCCTGCGCTGGGCGGGGCTGCATTTGGACCAGGCCCGCGTGCTGCGCACCATGGCCACCGCGGTGCCGCGCGCCGATTTCCTCGCCTTGCTTCGCCCTCATCTGGCGCGCCGGCCGCTGCTGGTCGAGGTGCATCGGGTCTATCAATCGACCCAACTCGCCGCCGGTGAACCGCCCGACCGCGTGGAGGCGGAGTATCGGGAGCGGTTGGCGGCCGAGCCCGACCAGCCCGATCTGCTCTACCTGCTCGCCCGGGTGACGGAAGATCGCACCGCCTCGCAGCAGATGCTGGAGCGAGCGGCCCGGCAGACGCCCCCCTCTGCCCACGCGCTTTCCACGCTCGCCTTCGATGAGTTGGGCCGCGGCGAATGGGCGCGGGGATTGTCCTGGGCCCGGGAGGCACTGGGGCAGCGGCCGGGCCAGGAGGAGTTTCTGCAGCTCGAGCGCATCGCCCTCTTCGGGCTGGGTCGATTCGGGGAGTATCTGGCGCGGCCGGAGGTGAAGAAGCTGCTGACCTCAAACCAGCTGAGCGATTTCGCCCTGCCTCTGCTGGCCACCGACGCAGCGGGCGAGGCGGGGGCGGCCGATCGTCTCCTGGCCGACTATCGCCGCCGCTTGGAGACGCAAGGGCGCCAGGGGGCCCTGGAGCGCAGCGTCTCGCGGCTCGCCTCCGGGAATGCCGAAGGCCTCCTGCTCGCCCAGCGCGCACAATGGGAAGCCGCGGCCGGGGCCTTCGATCGATCCGGCGACTCGGTGTCCCAGCTGTTCGCGATCGTATTGCGCCAGCAGTGGCCGGCGGCGGTCGAACAGTTCGAGGCTCTGGGCGAGGAGGCGCGGCTGCGCACCGCCCTGCTGCTCTACACGAGCCTGGCGACGGCGGGGGACGTCCGGGCCGAGCGCGTCTGGGAAGCCTGCCGACGTCTCGCCCGGCGTGACTCTGCCACGGCGGAGGCGCTGTTCCTCCGGACCGAGCCGATCACCTTGGAATTCGTGGCCGGGCTGGGGCTCGACGTCGAGGACAAGGCCGTTTTCGCCGCCGCCTTCGCCCATCGTCCGGCCGCGGAGAAGGCGCTGCTGCTGCAATTTGCCCGCCGCCTCGCCGTGGTGCCGGGGCTCGAGTCCGCCCTGCTGCGGCGACTCACGGAATAGTCGCGGCACCGTTTCAGCGGTCCAATACGAGGCACACGCCCGCGACCGCCGCCAGCAGCGGCAGCACGAAGCCGAGGGTGCCCAGGGACATCCCGGTCAGGCCGATGAGGCCGACGAGGATCAGGTAGATGCCGAGCAGGAGGAGGCCGAGTTTGCGGTTCTTCATGGGAAGGGGTGGTCCCTTCCCTTCGCGGCTCGCTCGCTCCCTGCGCGGGTGGGTTCCGTTCTGGTCAGTCCTTTTCCGCCTTCCGGGCCAGCAGCCAGAGCAGATCGCTGACCCGATTGACGAACTGCAGCAAGAGATCGCGGACCGACAGGCCGGCTCCCCGCATCGACACCAACTGGCGCTCGGCCCGCCGGGCCGTGACGCGCGCCCAATCGAGCGCCGCCGCCGCCGGAGTACTGCCGGGCGTGGCCCAGCCGCGGAAGACGATCGGCGTGGCCTCGAGCTCCGCGATCTGGGCGTCCACCCGGGCGAGTTCCGCCGGGGTGACGTGGCCGAATTTCGAGTCGAGGTAGCGTTGCTGGTCCTCGTCCGCGGCCGCCAACTCGCCCATCAGATTGACCAGATCCCGCTGAATCGCCTCCAGCGGCGCGGTCAGCGCGGCATTGCCCTGAGCGCATTTGGCCAGGCCGAGCGCGGCATTCAGCTCGTCGAAGCGGCCGACGGCTTCGATGCGCGGATGGTCCTTGGCCACGCGCTGGCCGTAAATCAGCGAAGTGGTGCCCTGGTCCCCGGTGCGGGTGGCGATGCTGCCCATGGATCGTGGATCGCACCGGCTAGGCCAGGCAGCGCTGCAGCCCCTTCTCGATCTTCGCCCGATCGAGCTTCTTGCCGATGAAAACGAGCTGGCTGCGACGGGCCTCGTCCGCGCGCCACGGCCGATCCCAGAAGATGTGGAAGCGGTTGTTCACTCCGTGGAAGACGGCGCGGGTTGGCGCCTCCTTCACGCTGAGGAAGCCCTTCGAGCGGTAGACCTTTTCCTTCTCCGAAAGGTCCTGCACGAAGGCCTCGAACTTGGAGACCTCGAAAGGACGGTCGAACTCGAAGGCGCACGAGGCGATGTCGGCATGGGCACGATCGCCCCGGAGTTCGTCGAGGAACTTCGGATCGGCCGCGAGCTTCTTCTCCACGTCGAAGGCATGCACGTCGAGCAACAGCTTCAGCGGCACCCGCGAGTGCTCCGAGCGCAGGATGGCGGCATGGGGATTGAGCTCGCGCAGGCGCTTGAAGACGGCATTGACCTTGTCCTCGCCGACCAGATCGAGCTTGTTGACGATGAGCGTATCGGCGAGGGCGATTTGCGCTCCGGCCACCTCGGTCTCTTTCAGCTGCCGGAGAATGTTCTCGGCGTCGATCAGCACGATGATGCCGTCGAGCTGCACGTATTTCTGCAGCGCCGGGATGTTGAAGAACGTCTGGGCGACGGGGCCGGGATCGGCGATGCCGGTCGTCTCGATCAGAATGTAGTCGAACCCACCCCGCTTGAGCAGCTTCTGGATGCCCTGAACCAAGTCCTTGCGGACCGTGCAGCAGACACAGCCGTTGGCCAGTTCCACCACCTCGTCGCGCTGGTTTTCGATCAGGGCGCCGTCGATGCCCACCTGCCCCATCTCGTTCACGATGACGGCGAATTTGAACTCGCTCTGCTCGCGCAGGATGTGGTTCACGAGCGTCGTCTTGCCGGCCCCGAGGAAGCCGGTGAGGATGCTGACAGGGATGATGCGGCGTTCGGCCGGCAGGGGCGGCGGGGCGGGTGCGGCGGCGGTGGACATGGCGAAAGGGGGGCGGGAAAGTAAAAGGCCGGGCTGCCTTCTCAAGCAGCCCGGCCTGTCACAAAAGGAATGAGACCTTACTTGGTCTTCTTGAGCAGCGGGAGACCCGTCTTCTCGTTCTCGTCGACCTGATAGCCGGCCGGGAGGGCGTCGATCGCGCCGGCCTTCGCCTCGGCGGCGAAATAGTACAGCTTCACCTTGTGGCCACCCTTGAGCACCTGATCGCGCTCGTGGAGGAAATAAGTTTTGCCACTCTTCTTGCTTTTGACGCTGAATGCCATGATCTGCGGGAGTCTAAGGTTAGGTTGGGTAAGGGATGAAAGTGCGGGGTAGAAGCTTATTCGACGATCCCGGCCTTCTTGAGGGTATTGTAGATGCCATTCTTCGCCATCGTCTTCAGCGCACGAGCCGTGCACTTGACCGGCACGGCGATGCCGAGTTCCGGTACGAAGACATTCTTCTTCTTCAGGTTCGGGGAGAACGTACGCGGCGTCATGGCCGTGACGTGCCGGCCCACGCCGCCCTGCTTCTTGCCGAGACCGCGGCGGTGGATTTTGTGCCCGCGGCGAACGCGTGCTCCGGTGATTTCACAGACTTTAGCCATAGATCGGAAAAGGGCCGGGAAGGTGCTAGCTGGGGAGCGGATGGTCAAGAGGTATTTTGGAGAGTTCGTCACTGAAGCCTAAGAGGCGGAGCAGGGTGCGTCCGGCCTCGCCCGACCAGGTGTAAGTGCGCAGGATCTTCCGCCGGTGCCGAGCCTCTGGCGTATCCAGCCAGCGCGCGACGGCTACGGCGGCTTCGACCGAAGTGACCGTCGCCGGGAGCAACGTCGTCGAGGGACCGGCCAGCGGCCGCAGCACCTCGAGATCCAGAGCCACGAGCGGCACGCGCTGCAGAGCGGCCTCGAGTACCGGAAGACCGAACCCCTCCTGCGTGCTGGGGAATAGGACCAGGTCGGCCGCGGCATAAAGGGAGGCCAGGTCGCGGTCGTTCAACGGGCCGTCGCGCCCCGCCCAGACCACCGCTGCGCTGATCCCGAGCTCCTGCGCCAGCTCTTCGAGCTCCAGGCGGTAGGCGGCGGTCGCCTGCTGATGCGGGTCGTCCGGGCCCGAAAGGATCAGGCGGCAGTCCCGCCCGGCGCGACGCAGCTCCGCCAGGATCCTCAGGCTGAGTTCCAGATTCTTGCGGCGCACCAGCCGGGCGGGATGGAAGAGCAGTTCCACGTCCGCCGCCGGCCAGCCCACCTCCCCCAGCAAGGCGGCGACCCGCGGCGTGAGCTGCAGGACTTCCGCGGGGTCGATGCCGTTGGGCACCACCGTCGCCTCCTGCCCCGTGCAGGCCCGAAACTCCTCTGCGCGGCGCTCCGAGACGGCGGCATACTGCACGCCGCGCACGGACACCCGGAGCAGTTCCCACGGGAAACCGTCCCGCCGCGCCTCCGGGTAGGCCGGGTTCTCCGCGGCCAGATCGTGGATCCAATGCCAGACTCGCGCGGTCGGGCGGGCTTCCGCCCACGCCCAGAGCGCCGCCGTGGCCGCCAGATGGAAGGGCATCGTCAGCACGTTGTGCAGCAGCACCAGATCGTAGCTGCGCCACTCCGCTGTGAAATAGGTCGCCAGCTGCCGCTGGGCCTCGGCAAACGCCACCCCGGGGATGCCTTCGGCCAACTCCTTGGCCATACCGACGCAGAGCGGGTGGTCGGGCTGCAGCAGCGGCACCAGCCGCACCTCCGCCGACGGATCAGGTCCCCCAGCCCCGCAATAGACCGTCACCTCGGCTCCGGCCGCTGCCAGCAGGCGGGCCTGGGCGGCCATGATGCGTTCCACTCCGCCGATGACCGGCGGGTAGCTGTAGTGACAAAGGGCGACGCGCACGACTCGGGGAAAAGCAAACGGCCCGGATCGCTCCGGGCCGCTGCAGAATCGTTGGAGAAGCGTTCAGCTAACTCAGGCCTTGCGGCGACGGCGAAGCGCCAGGAGGCCCGCCAAGCCGGTCGCGCAGAGCGCGTAAGTGCTCGGCTCCGGAATGAAGGCGACATCGCGCACAGCGAAGCCGAAGGAGCCCAGCGAGGTCAGCGCACCCGTGCCAAGATTGACCGTGTAGAGGCTGTTGCTCTGCACGCCGCCATCGAAGCTGAACGAACCGAACAGATAGGCCGCACCGGTCACGCCGCTGATATCGAAGCCGATGCCGCGATCCTCCGCGAAGCCGCTGGCGCCCCCGAGGGTGATGTTGGCGATGGTGAAGACCTGTCCGCCGTTCGGGGTCGGCGAGCCGTTCAGGCCTCCGACGGTGACGAGCGCGTCATTGGTGAAATCATATCCATACAGCGTGGTCGTGCCGCCGCCGTTGAAATTATTCGTGTAGGCCGCTCCCACGACCTGAGGCGCGGTGCCGGCGTTTGGATCGCCCGAAGCGTAGGCCAGCGCGGTGTCCGTCGCCGCCAGACCTCCGGTGATCGGATTCGCCCGGTAGTTCGTCCCGGTCGAGGTCATGATGCGGATGCGGTCAACCGTCGGGTTGAAGTCGATGCCGAACTGCGCATTCGGATCCGTGCCCGTCAGCGTAAAGCCGGAACCCACCGGCGTGAGGCCCACGCTCGGACCGCCGGTCGGCACGGGGCCAGAGAGATTCACCGTATACACCTGCATCAGCAGCGTGCTCGGATTGAAGCCAAAAGCATAAAGCTGGCCGTTGAACGGACGCACGTCGATGCCGACGATGGACTGGCCGGAGCCAAGGCCGCTGAAGCTGCCGAGAAAGGTCGACGCCGAAGGCGAAGCGGAATCGAACTGGTAGAGACCGGTCGGAGAGAGCGCATACCCAGTTTCAGCCTGGGCAGAGAAACTCAAAAAAGACGCGCCGAGAGCGCAGAAGGCAAAGGTGGAGAGCTTCATGTCGCCGAGAAAATCGTATGCCGCCGGGTCTGGCAAGAAGGATTCGACAAAAAGGCGAAAAAGTTCTCGGGACGAGATTATTTGCTCCCCAATCCGCCCTCGATTTCGCAGTTTGCATTCTGCCGGCATCCAATTGGCCGGTCACATCGAATCGTCCCTACGACCATGAAAAGACTCTCCCACTATTGCCTGTACGGCGCGGCGCTGGCTGCCGCCACTCTTCTCCCCGGCGCCCTGCGTGCGGCCGACCACGGCGACGCTCCCACGGCTTCGAACGATCAGGCGGCGGACATCGCCGACGTTTTCGCCTTCGTCGACCCGAACGACTTCGGGCGCGTGGTGCTCGCCATGACCCAGCGTGGCTTCATCGTTCCGAGCGAAATGGCCAACTTCGGCATCTTCGATCCGAACGTCGTCTACCGCTTCAATCTCGAGACCACCGGCGACACCCAGACCGACGGCACCGTCACGGTGACCTTCTCCCCGCGCACTTCCTCCAGCGTCGCCCAGACGGCCACGGTCACGGTCCGCTACAACAACTCGGCCACGCCGATCGTCTTCACGGCGCCTTGCACGAATCCGTCCCTGGCGGACACCGCGCCGACGCCGGTCGTGACCGAGAATCTCGAGAGCGGCATCCGCTTCTTCGCCGGGGTGGTCGATGATCCTTTCTTCTTCGACATCGTCGGCTTCAACCGCTTCGTCGCCTCCGTGCTCTCCGGCTCGCCGGATCCGAGCCAGCTCAATCGTGGCCGCGATTCCTTCGCCGGCTACAACTGCCTGGGCATCGCCATCAGTCTGAACAAGCGCCGCCTGCGCGCGGCCAACAACCGCCTCGGCGTCTGGGGCGAGACTCTGCGTTATCCGCAGCAGGTCGATGCCAACGGCGTGGTCGTGGCCGACACCAACGGCCCGCTCCGCCGCGTGGACCGCATGGGCAATCCGGCCGTCAATGTGGCCCTCGTCCCCTTCGCCCGGAAGAACGAGTACAATTCGGCCACCCCGACCGACGACGCGGCCGGTCGTTTCGCCAATGATATCGTGGCCACACTCACGGCTCTCGGCACCAATTCGACCAACATCGGCATCCTCGCAGACGTGGCCGTGCTGAACGGTGACATGCTCCGCCTCGACCTGAGCGTCGCGAACAGCGGCCCGGGCGGCGGCAACAACCCGGAGGCCGCCTATCCGAACGGCCGCCGCTTCGGGGACGACACGATCGACACCATCCTCTTCTTCGTCACGAATCAGTCGACCAAGCCGCGCTTCAGCGACAACGCGAACAGCAACGACGTGCTTCGGCGCGACGTCTTCCCGTATTTCGCCCTCTCGCAGCAGCCGCGTGCGAACGGCGTGCTGGACGACAACACCCGCAACTGATCCGAACAGCTTCGGCTCCCATGCCCGTGCCTCGCGGCACGGGCATTTTTCTTTCCGTCATGCGCCGCCTCGCCGCTTTGCTTCTGCTGGCCTGCCCACCGGGCGCGCCGATGACCGCATTGGCGCAGGACGGAACCGTGCGCTTCCTCGAAGAACGCATCGCCCGCGATCCGGAGGATATCCTGGCGCTCAACCGGATGGCAGGGGAATACCTCCAGGCCTACCGCCGGACCGGCGACCCCGCCTTCATCCCGCGCGCGGCCCGGACGGTGGAAAAATCCCTGCAGGTGCTCGGCGAACCCGGCAATCCCGGAGCCTTCTCGGCTCGGGCGGCAGTGAACCTGGCGCGACATCGCTTCGCCGAAGCCCTGACTGACGCGGAAACTTACAGACGCCTCAAACCCGAAGCCCAGGCCGGCCGGGAGTTGCGTTTCGATGCGCTGGTCGAGCTGGGTCGGCTGGACGACGCCGCTGCGGAGGGTGCCCAGCTCAAGGAGTTGTTCGGCGAATCGCTCGGCTGGCACGCCCGGCAGGCCCGGCTGGCGCGCCTGCGAGGCGACCGCGCCGCCGAGCAACGCCATCGGACCGGCGCCGTGGCCTTTGCCCGCAGCCAAGGCGACATGTTGGCGCCGCATTGGCGGGCCTGGGCGCTGCTGCAGCGCGGCGCAACGGCGTTGACCCGGGGCGACTTCGCCGCCGCCGAGGCCGATTACACCGAGGCCGCCAAACTCGACGATTCCTGGCTGGTGCAGGAGCGCCTGGGCGAACTCCGCGGCGCCCAAAGCCGCTGGGACGAGTGCCTGGCGCTGCTCCACTCCGCCGCAGCCGCGTCCAAGTCGCCCGCCACCTTCCACGCGCTCGGCGACGCCCTCCTCGCGGCGGGCAAGAAGGACGAGGCCAAACCCTGGTTGGAGCGCGCCGAAGCGGCCTACCGTGCCACGGTCGAGGAAGGGGAGATGTATTTCGCCCATAACCTCGTGGCCCTCTGGAGCGACTCCCTCCCGCAGCCGGCCGAGGCGCTGGCGCTGGCCCGCCGCGATCTCGCCCTGCGGCGCACGCCGGACACCCTCGATGCCCTCTCTTGGGCGCACTACCAGGCCGGCGAATTCGAAGCCGCCTGGAAGCTGGCACAGGAGGCGCTGGCCTGGCCGGGAGCGCGCGAGGGACTGCCGCATCTGCTGCAGCACGCCGGCTACATCGCCATCCGGGCCGGCCAGCTCGAGGAAGGTCGAGCCTTGCTCAAACGGGCGGTCGAATTGAATCCTGCCGTGGCCGCTTTCCATCTTCACCGCTGACCGCCAACACCGTCCGCCATGTTCCGATCCCTCACCGTCCTGCTGCTTGCCCTCGTCTTCACGCTGACTGCCGGGGCCCATCCGGTCGCGCAAGGCCGCCTCGAACTGGAGGTCACGGCCGACAAGGCGGTGCTGAAATTCGACGTCTCCGCCGAGGAAGTCATCACCGGCACCACCTTCGGCCAGGGCGCCGGGCCGGCGAAAACGACGGCGGAAATGTGGGCGTCGTATGGACCGTATCTGCTCGCCCACGTGCAGCTCTCCAGCGGCGGTGAGCGACTCGCCGGACGGGTGGTGGCCGTGAAGCCGCCGGCGCGGCCGGACGCGAAGTTCTCGGCCGCAGAACTGGAGTCGGTCCGGGCGCACTACGAACTTCACTACACGCTCCCCGCCGGCGCCCGCTCGCTGCGACTCGTGGAGGATTGCCTGGTCGAGATTCCCTTCGCGCCCGGTGTCTCCTGGACCGCCAGCTACGTGCTGCGCGTGAGTCTGCCGGGCCAGGCGCCGCGCGACGGACTGCTGCTCGAATCGCGCCAGCCGCTCGACTTCACCTGGGACCCGCAGGCCGCCGCCTCCACCGCCCCGGTCGTCGTCAGCAAGGCGGGGCTCTGGGCCGACTACTTCCGCCACGGCCTGCACCATATCCTCTCGGGCTGGGATCATCTGCTCTTCGTCACCGCGCTCGCGCTGGCCACGGCCTCGCTCTGGGAACTGATCAAGGTCGTGACGGCATTCACCATCGCCCACACGCTCACGTTGCTGCTGTCGGTGTACGATCTCGTGCGCCTGCCCGCCAGCGTGGTCGAGCCGATCATCGCCCTGAGCATCGTGGTCGTGGCGCTGCAGAATGCGCTGGCCCCGCAGCAGTCGCGCGGCGGACTGCGTCTGGGCGTCGCCTTCGCCTTTGGCCTGTTCCACGGCCTGGGCTTTGCCGGCGGTCTGCTCGAGGCAATGTCCTCGCTACCCGCCGGCGCGCTCGGCCATGCGCTGGCGGCCTTCAGCCTCGGGGTCGAAGCCGGGCATCAGGTGGTGGTCATCCCGGTCTTCCTCGCCGCTGCCTTCCTCCGCCGGCGCACCCGCGAAACGACCCTTACGCTGCCGCTGCGCTGGGGCTCGGCGCTCATCGCGCTGGGCGGCTGTTTCTACCTGGTCGCCGCGCTGAAGGGCTGATTGGGATCATTGTCCCACCTCGGCCAGCCGCACGAACTGCAGCACCGGCTCGCCACGTTCGCGTGAGGCGGCGAGATCGACCTCGGCGGTCAGCGCCCAGTCGTTGGCTTCTTCGGCATCGACCAGGATTTGCTCCACCCGCCAGCGGCGGCGGTCCTCGGAGACGGTGACGTAGGTGTGGCGCCGATTCCGCGCTTCGGGGTCGAGCCGGATGCGCGTGTGCGTCGCCTCGTAGGCCTCCAGCGCCACGCCGAGCCGCGCCGCGGTCCACTCCGCCGGTTCGGCCGCGGGCAGAATCTCCAGCATCCGGGCCGGGTCGCCATCGGCCAGCGCGCGCAGCGCCTCGAAGATGCGGGTTCGGACCAGCGCGGTGAACGCCGCGACATCGCGGGTGATGTCGGCCGCCGCTTCCTCGGCGCCAGGCGGACGCACCTCGGGGCCCGCGGCCGTCGGGCGCCAGTTCGGATCGCGCATCTTCTCCCACTCCTCCAGCAGGCTGGAATCCACCTGCCGCAGCATGGTCGAGAGATAGACCTCCATTTCCCGTAAACTCTCGTTCTTGGCCGCCTCCGGCACGGTCTGGCGCAGGGTCTTGTAAACGCTCGACAGATGCCGCAGCAGCAGCCCCTCGGCGCGCTGCAGTTCGTAGATCTTCACGTAGTCGGCGAAACTGCGAAAATCCTCGAACATCTCGCGGGCGATGCTCTTGGGCCGGATGTTGTCGTTGCCGACCCATGGATGCTGGGCAGCGAACGCGTTGAAGGTCGAATAGACGAACTCGCGGTTCGGCTTCGGATACTCCAGCTTCTCCAACTCCTCGAGGCGCTGGTGGAAGTCGAGCCCCTCGGCCTTCATCTCGGCGATGGCCTGCCGCTTCACGCGGTCGAGCTGCCGGCGCAGGATGAGGTCGGGATCCTCCAGGATCGACTCGACCAGCGTGAGCACGACCAACGCGTAGTCAGGCGCCTCCGGGTCCATCAGCGGCAGCGTGTCGTGCAGATACAGCGACAGCGCGTGGTTCATGGAGAAATCCTCCTGCAACGCCGCATTCACCCGGACCTTCGCGCCCTCCAGCGTGGGCGGCACGATCTCCACGATGCCGAGATCGCGCAGCCCGCGGAAGAGCTGCCAGCCGCGCCGGAAGTGCGCGGTCTTGGCCCGCGGCGTCTCATGGCTGTCGCGCACCAGCTCGCGCAGCGCCGCGCAGCCGTCGGTCGGACGCCGCAGCACATTGACGAGCAGCCCGTGCGAAAGCTGGAAGCGGCTGCTCAGTCGCTCGGGCGGCGCCACGATCAGCCGCTCGAACGTGTTCCTGTCCCAATTGACGAAGTTCCGCTCGGGCGGCTTGCGCTTGACGAACTTCTTGCCGCTGGCCGCCGCCTTGCGCTCGAGCTGCTGATTCTCGATCCAATGCTCGGGCGCCTGCGCCACCACCCAGCCGACGTCATCGAAGCCCTTGCGCCCCGCGCGGCCGGCGATCTGGTGGAAATCGCGCGCGCTGAGGATGCCGGTGCGGTCGCCGCTGAACTTGCACAGCCGCGTGAAGAGCACCGTGCGGATCGGCACGTTGATGCCCACGCCGAGGGTGTCGGTGCCGCAGATGACCTTGAGCAGTCCGCGCTGGGCGAGCTGTTCGACCAGCACGCGATACTTCGGCAGCAGACCGGCGTGGTGCAGGCCGATCCCGTGTTTCAGCCATTTGCGCAGATCCGGGCCGAACGGGCTGCTGAAGCGAAAGCCCTCCAGCGCATGGCCGATCGCCTCTTTCTCCGCCCGGCTGCAGACGTTCACGCTGGTGAAATTCTGCGCGTTCTCGGTCGCGTCGGCCTGCGTGAAATGGACGACGTAGACCGGGCCTTTGCCAGCCGCGAGCAGCTCCTCGAGCGTCTGCGGGAGCGGCGTCTCGGCGTAGGAGAACTCGAGCGGCACCGGGCGGTCGCGCGAACTGACCACGGCCGTCTCGCGACCGTTCAGCCGCGTCAGCGCCTCGGCGAAGAACGAGGTGTCGCCGAGCGTGGCCGACATGAGCAGAAAGCGCGTGTGCGGCAGGGTGAGCAACGGCACCTGCCAGGCCACGCCGCGCTCGGGGTCGGCGTAGTAGTGGAACTCGTCCAT
>JAFEGM010000049.1:0-16248 GCA_018240025.1 Verrucomicrobiota bacterium | reverse complement strand
TTCACCAGCGCCTTGATCGGACAGGTGTAGACCGAGCGCGCGCCGCGCCGCAGCGAGTGGAAATGGAGGGCCTCGGCGACGAGCGATTTGCCCGAGCCGGTCGGCGTGTTGAGGATGACATTGCGCCCGTCGAAGATTTCCAGGATCGCTTCCTCCTGCGCCGGATAGAGCGAGAGCCCGCGTTCCGCGATCCGGTCGAGGAAGGCGGAGAGCGGATCTGAGGAAGCGGCGGAGGTGGACAAGGCGAAGAAAGGCGGCCCCCATGCTCGACGCGAACGGCGCCGCTGGCGAATGCGCACTCGCTGGCGGCCAGTCGCACGGCATGGGAAGATCGCCCGCCGGCCATGCGTCCGCTCAATCCCGCCGAACTCTCGCGCCGCCAGCCGGTCTGGCTGGCCTTCTCCGAGTTCTGGCTCGACACGGAACTGACGAAAGCGGAGCTGGCGCGCATCGCCGAGGTCGCCCGTGCCTCGGGCTACACGCGGGACGAACTGCGCATGATCTATCTGCACGAGGTCGCTCCGGTCGTGGCCGCCAATTTGTGGTCGGTCGCGGGGGTCTGGGACGGTTTCGATCCCGAGGCGCTGTTTGCCCGCTGCCGCGAGCGCGCCGAAAACCCCTCCCGCTGGCGTCGAGGTTGGGCCCGCCTCGCGCACAACTATCGGGTTCACGCGACCGAGCAGCATTGGCGCCGGGTCTGCGAGTTGCTCGCCGCGGAACCTGCTTAGCGCCGAGCCACGCCCAGCCGGCCCTTGAATGCTTTGTCGCTCAGCGTCCCTTCCCCACATGCGTATCCTGTCCGTCGTCGCCGCCCTTGCCCTCGCGCCCCTGCTGCCCGCCCAGGAGGTCGGCAAGCTGCCCTACAAGATGCTGGACGAGATCTTCCAAAAGACGTCTGGCCTCGACCGCTCCAAGGTCGCCGTGCGTGTGGTCATTTCATCCAAGAACAGCGCGGTGAAGCCGGGCGACATCACGCTGACCATCGACAGCAAGACCGCCGGTGCCGCCAAGCTCGCGCTGGGGCCGGACGGCAGCATTCGCGACTTCCCCCAGAACGAGGCGCTGCGGAAGGAGAATCCGTTCATCGTCTCCAATCAGCCCAAGGGGACGCTGAACATGACGGCCGACGTCGGCCTGCCCGTGCCGGCCGAGAAGTCGTTCCCCTATCAGCGGCTGGTCGACGGCCTGACGGAGTTGAATGCGGCCATCAAAAAGCAGGCGGGCGTGCTCGGCGTCTTCGTCGGTGCCGCGACCAAGGTGAACTTCCAGTTCGGCGATCCGAAGGCGACGGTGACCGTGCCCACCAAATCCGGGCCGACGACGCTCAAGGCGGATGCGCAGGGCAACGTGAGCGTGCTGATCGATGCGACCCTGGCCAAGAGCGACGCCCAGGTGACGGTCAGCGAGCGGCCGAAGTGGCTCGGGCTGGCCAAGTGAGCCGGCGGTGACGCAGCGGTCGGCTTTTGGGCTGGCCGGGGGCACTGCCACGGGTTTGGATCGGCCTTTCCGAAGATTGTACCCAACCGCCGCCTTGCTCCCGACGGCTTCATCCCTTTCTTGCCGCCCGCATGCCTTCTGTTTCCCCGGCTCCCGAACCCACGGCCTCCGCAGCTCCTCCGCGGCCCAAGCCGGCGCCGAATCCGCTCAAGGCGATCTACCGCTTCTTCTGCTCGGTGAAGCTGGCGGTCGTTCTGCTGGCGGTACTCATCGTCGCCTGCGCGGTCGGCACGGTCTACGAATCCTCCTTCGACGCGAAGGTGGCGCGGGCCTACGTCTACAATGCCCGCTGGTTTGACGCGTGGCTGCTCGTCCTCTGCCTGAACCTCGCCTGCTCCGCCTTCTCGCGCTGGCCCTGGCAGAAGCGCCACACCGGCTTCCTGCTCACGCATCTGGGCATCATCGTCATCATCGCCGGCGCCTACATTGGCCGCACCTGGGGCATCGAGGGCACCATGACGCTCTTCAAGGGCCGCCCGCCGAACAACATGCTGGTGGTGGACGAAAAGATCCTGCACGTGCAGCAGGACGGCGCCCCTTCCCTCGCCTGGCCGGTCGAGGTCATCGGCCGCCAGCCCACGCGGCAGTCGCCCTGGCGGCTCGGCAAAACGGTCGACGGCTACTCGCTCGAGATCGTCGAATACGCCCAGTATCTCGCCGCCGGCCTCGAGCCCAAGGCGGTCGATGCGTCCACGGCCACGGCCTATCCGGCGGCCAAGGTGAAGCTGCATTCGACCCGCCTGAATCAGACCATCGAGCGCTGGCTGCTGGCCGACAATTCGCCCGAGAACAACGCGCTCAACCTCGGTCTGGCCGCGGTCAAGCTCCGCCCGGCCTCGGCTGAGTCGGCGGCGCCCGCGCCGACGCCTGTCGCGGACGGCACCAAGCCCCCAGCGGCCGGCACTCCCGCCTCCACCAAGGTGGACGAGGCCATTATGGTCTTCGCCCAGCGCCCGGGGGATCAGGTCTCGCAGCCCGCGCCCGGCACCATCGCCAGCGGGGCCAAGCTGAAGCTGGCGGCCGACATGAACGGCCGCAGTCTGCAGGTCACCTGGCGGGGCGCGACCTTCGAATTCGACCCCGTGGCCGAAAAGGGCAAGGACGAGGAACTCGGCAGCGGCAGCGGCCTGAAGCTGCGCATCGAGGAGTACTGGCCCGATTTCGAACTGGTCGACGGCAAACCGCGCAGCAAGAGCGAGACCCCCTCGAATCCGGCGGTGCTCGTGCGGGTGGTCGGCCAGTTGGAGAATGCCGTCGCCGCCGCCGTGGCCGAGGAAGCCACCCCCGCGGGCGGCAACGAGGCGCTGGTCTTCGTCGCCCCGGACGGCAAGGTCACCTACGAACTGCGGTCGTCCTCCTCGCCCGCCCCGCTGAAGGGCTTCCTGGAAATCGGCAAGGCCATCAACACCGGCTGGGCCGACTGGCAGCTTTCGGTGGAGCAGGTCCTGCCGCGGGCGGTGGAATTCACCCAGTTCACCCCGCACACCGGCAAGAAGCCGAGCAAGCGCGAGCAAGGAAAGTTCACCGAAGGCCTGCGCGTACGGCTGAGCAAGGGCGACGAGTCCCACGAGGAATGGGTCCCGGGCGGCTGGCGCGTCAGCCTGCCGACCAAGCCGAAGTCGACCCTCCTGACTTACGGATTCCGCCTGCATCCGATGCCCATCGGCCTTGAGCTGACCAACTTCGAGGTCGAGCGCAACGAAGGCAGCGACTCGCCGGCCGGCTTCCGCAGCACGTTGAAGGTGACCGATCGCGAGGGTGGCTCGGCCACGGGCTACGCCTTCATGAACAATCCGATGAATTACCCGGCCGGGATCGGCCCCGCGTTCACCGGGCTCACGTTCAAGATCTCGCAGGCCTCCTGGAATCCGGAGAACCTCAGCCAGAGTTCGGTCCAGATCCTCCGCGACCCCGGCTGGTCGCTCAAGTGGATCGGCTCGCTCATTCTCTGCATCGGCATCTTCATGCTCTTCTACCTCAAGCCGGTACCCAACGCGGTGCAGGGAAAGTGAGGCCTTCCGGCGCGCACTTCCCGGCCCGGTGAGCGGTACCCGCCCTGCCAACCTCGCGCTGTCGGTGGACGAAAAGGCCCCCAACGTCTGCCCGGAATGCGGGCGCCCGCTGCACGGGCCGGTCTGCGCCAACTGCGCTTTCGAGTTCGCGTTCGATTCGCAGGGAGCGGCCTCGACCGACGCCTCCCAGGCTTCCGAGGCGCCGGCCGAAGTCCTGCCGGGGCCTTTTTCCGAACTGCCGGCGGAACTCTCGCACTACGTCATCGAGCGTGATGCCGAGGGACGGGTGATCGAGCTCGGACGGGGTGGGATGGGCGTGACCTTCCGCGGCATGGACACCCACCTGCAGGTGCCGGTGGCGATCAAAGTCATCAACGCGAAATTCCTCAGCTCGACCGCGGCGCGCGATCGGTTCCTGCGCGAGGCCCGCCTGGCCGCCCGGGTCCGGCACCAGAACATCGCCAGTTCGCTCCACCTCGGCCGGAGCGGCGATCGCTGGTACTACGTCATGGAACTGGCGCNNCGCTCGATGCGCTGGTGCGCCGGGAGGGACCAATGCGCGCGTCGGATGTCCTGGAGATCGGACGCCAGGTGGCTCTCGCGCTGGGCGAGGCCGAGCGCATGAAGCTCGTCCACCGGGACATCAAGCCGCTGAACCTGATGGTCGACCGCAGCCAGGGCCGGCTGGCGGTCAAGGTGATCGACTTCGGCCTGGTCAAGTCGACCGACACCGATCCGCTCGATCCCGGTCTGACCGAGAACGGCTGGGTGGGCACGGTGCATTTTGCCAGCCCGGAGCAGCTGCGCGAAAAACCGGTCGATATCCGCTCCGACTTCTACAGCCTCGGTGCCTCCATGTGGTTCGCCCTGCGGGGCCGGGCGCCGTTCGAGGGCTCGCGGGCCGAGATCATTGCCGGCCACCTCAAGGGCATCGACCGCGAACAGGTCCCGCATCCGGCGCTGCTCTGGCTGCTGGCCCTGAATCCGGAGGACCGCCCCGCCAACGCGGCCGTCCTGGAGGATTTCTTGCGCGAGCAGCTGAGCCTGAGCGAGAGCGGTGCCCGGCATCTGAGCGTGGCCGGCGATCACTCGCGCGGCGGTTTCCGTCGCTGGCTGATCTTCGCGCTCGTGGCCGCGCTGGGCGCAGCCGGACTCGTCTGGGTCCAGAACTCCCAGCTGCAGATTCCCACCCTCGCGGCGCTTTTCCCGCGCTGGATCCGGGGCGGCCTGCCGCTGCAGGAGGGCGAGCTCGACCTCACACCGGACGAGTTGGTGGAGCGCGCGCGGGCGCTCTATTTCGACTATTCGGAGGGCAAGAACGATCGCGCCATCTCGCTGCTCCTGCGGGCGCTGCAGCTCGATCCCAACCACCTCATGGCCCGGGCCACGCTGGCCAATGCCTACTGCCAGCGTTACCTCCGCTTCGAGTATGGCCGGGAATGGCTCGACAATGCTGCCCGTGAAGTCGAGCGGTTGCTCGAGACGCACCCCGACAGTGCCGCCGCCTATGCCGCTGCGGGCCTGGTGCGCTACTCGCAGGGCCAGCTCCGCGAAGCGCTGCGCATGCAGCGCCGGGCTGCGAAGCTCGATGATCTCGACCCGCGCAATCACCGCAATCTCGCCATCACGCTGCGCGAGCGCGGCCAGTTGGAGGAAGCGCTTTCCTCGGCCGAGCGCGCCTGCGCCATCGACAAGGACACGGCCATCAACTGGTCCATCCGGGGCAGCATTCTCAAGGCGCTCCAGCGCGACCAGGAGGCGATCCAGGCCTACGAACAGTCGGCCCACCTGAACATGTCGGTACCCGAACCCGTTCTCGGCCTGGCCCACATCCGCCTGCTCCGCGGTGAGCTCGATCTGGCCAGTCAGGAGGTCGAGCGCGCCAACCGGGCCGGGCATCGCGATCTCCCCGAAACCTGCTCGCTGCAGGCCCAGATCGCCCTCGCCCGAGGCAAGCTGTCGGACGCGGAGGTAGCCCTCCGTCGCGCGGTCAAAGCGAGCCCGAGCGGCAACCCCTATCACTTCGGCGGGATCCGCTACAAGAGCCTGCTCGGCTATGTCCTGCTCCGTCGCGGAGGGGCGGCCGAGGAGGCGAACACCCTCCTCAATGAGGCCCTGAAGCTCGACCTGGTCGAGGTCAATGCGGGCAGCGAGAACCCGGTCTTCCACTACAGTCTGGCGGCTACGCTCGCTGCGCAGAGCCAGTGGGAAGCGGCGCGCGCCCGGCTGGCCACTGCCCGGCAGTTGGGCTGGCGCGACGAACGCTCCCTTCGGCTGGATCCCCGACTGCAGAGGCTGTTATCGGATCGCTGAGTCGGCCCCAGCCGAGAAGCGGAGACAGAAGCTGCATTCCGTCGGTCACAACCGGAGATTTTTTGCGTGTACTTCACGCAGGCCCTTCGCCTGCGTCATCCACGACCTCCCATGGCCACCAAACAGCAGACCGAACTGCACCAACTCATCAAGGACATCATCCACGCCTCCCTCGCCGGTTCGGTGCGCCGGCAATTGCTCGGCCCCGAGCGGGATGCCGCCCTCGACCGCATCAATCCGCGCTGGTCGGAAGTGCTCCGCGCCAGCGGCGCCATGCCGACCGGCATGCTCAATGCCACCGACTTCGTCTTCACGGAGTGCCCGAGCAACAAAACCCTGATCCTCTACCCCAGTACCATGGTGGTGGTGGTTCTGCCGGAGCTCGAGCTGGTGAGCAAGACGATCCCGCTCATTCCCGGGCTGTCCACCCCGTCGACCTGCGGCCCGGGTTGAGGGTTGCGGCGGTCGTCCTGCCCGGCCCGCACCAGCGCGGGCCGAGCGCGGCAATGCTCCATCTCAGGCGAGGCCCGGTGCGCCGGGCTGCGCCTCGAGGGTGGGATCCTCCTCGCCGGAAAAGGCTCGGAGCAAGGCACGTCGGGCCCGGCGCGCGACCACGGGGTCGAACACTGGGCGGGCGGCATCGAACAGCCGCTTCTGGTGCTCCCCGGCCCACTCGCGGACTTCGCAGCGCGGCACGTCGCCGCACTCCAGGGCCGTCCGCTCCCAGAGGTCGAGGAGCCGTCCGTCGCCGCTCAACTCGCCCAGTCGCTCGAAAAACAGGCTGCGCTCGAAACCATCGATCCAGAGAGCGGGCCGACGGGCCTCCGCCAGCATCCAGGCGTAGGTGACGGTGTTCCGGCAGAGGAGGCGCCGCGGCCGCGCGCCGAGCTGTTGCACCGCCCGCTGCGCGGCGGGGCCGGCCCGCAGCAGCCGGGCACGCGCCTCGGTGGCGCCGGCCAGCAACGCCCTCGCCCAACGGGGACCCAGCTGGGCCCGCAGGGCGGCGAAGGCCGGCGCGAAGGCGTTGGGCCAGGTCCCGCGCTCGTGGGTGAGCCTGAGCGTATCGCAGCCCACGTTCCACCAGACGGGCTGACGCACCTTGGCGGGCTCCCGCTCCCAGCGGCCGAGACAGGACCGCAAATGGACGTCCGGATGACCCGCGACCGCAAAGGAGGCCAGGAAGGTGCGGAAGGGCTGATCCAGGTCCCGCCAGGCCGGCTCGAGAAACGGCGCCCGCCACGGAAACTCCGGCCTCTCCGGATGCAGCACGGTCTCGGCGTCGCAAACGCTCACCCAACCGGGCCCGGCCAGCACGTTGCCGGGATGCAGATCGGTCGTGCCCAGCAGCAACCCGAGCAGGCCCAGCCGCCCGAGATCCCGGGCCAGTTCGCGAGCCTCCCGCGGGCTCCCCGGCAAGCCTGCGGGCAGGGCCTCGATCCAGGAATGGTCGGCCCGCACCAGGCCGCGCAGGGCCGGGGCCCGCGACGGCTGCCGCCGCACCAGCCACGAGCGGAAGAGGCGGTCAAAGGCCACCTCGAGCGAGCGATCGCCCGGCTTGTAGTACACGACTTCTCCCGCGGCGAATTCCAGCCGGGCCACCGCCCGCCCCCCGCCATGGAAGTCGGAGAGGGGCCAGTCGATCCGCCGTACCTGAGGATCCCGCAGCCCGAAGACGCGCTGCAACTCGGTCCGGTCGGCGAGGAAATGTCGGGTCAGCTCGGAAAGCGCTTCCTGCCATTGGACGGTCTGCTCCGCCCACTGCCGCGCCGCCACCGGGAAGCGTCGGGCCACCTCGCCGAGTCCTTCGCGCGCGAGGCGCCCGAGCCAGGCCCGGTAAAGATCGGAGCCCGGCCCGGGGCGGCCGGGAAGGAGACTCCGCTCGAGATCGAAGCAGGCGTAGAGGGCGGGTGCGAAGTCCCGCTCCCAGCGCGCTCGCAGGGCTCCGAGCAATGCACTCCAGGCGGCTTCCGGCAGCCAGCCAGCGGCCCCGCCGAGGTCGCGGGCCAGGGCGCGCTCCGCCCGACCGAGCAGCGGGCCGAGCAATTCCGCGAACGGATGCCCAGCCTCTGCATAGCCCGGCTCGCCCAGGGGCTGGAGCAGTTCCCCCAGCCGCTCGGCCCAGGCGGGCGGAGAGCTGCTCACGCGGCATGGACTCAGCCGCGCCGCGATGTCCCCGACGGCAAGCCCATGCTGCGCGCAGAACTCGCGCTCCGCCGCCGGACCGTAGCCGGTCAGGACCGCGCGCAGTCGCTGCCAGCGCGCTTCACCCTCGGTCAGGTCGCCGTCGGACGCGGGCGAAGCGGACAGCCGCTCGCCGAGGTTTGCGGCGGTCGACCGCACGTGTTCGACGACCGCCGCTCCGACGTCCTCCGCCTTCATTTGCCCCGGACCCATTCGGATCCCCGCTCCGGTGGCGGTCCTTCGGCTGGCCGCTCGGCGCGCGCCGCCGCCACGGCCGCGGCCACATCCAGCAGACCGAAGCCCAGGCGGGGGTCGCGACCGACCTCTTCGCGGTCGGAGGGACGTCGGGTGTTTTCCAGCAGGAGGCGGCGGACCTGATCCTCCCGTAGCGCCGGATTGACCGAGAGCAGCAAAGCCGCGGCGCCGGCCACCAGCGGACAGGCGCCCGACGTCGCTCCGCCGATCGCGTAGGCTCCGTCCGTCTGTCCACGCGCTCCCAGCACATCGGTGGAGACGAGGCCGGATCCCGGGGCCACGAGGTCGATGCGATAGCCGTTCGCCGGGGGCCGGCCGTCCGCATCCTCGATCGCGCCGGCGACGGAAATCCAATCATCGCTCTGCAGGACAGGCTGTCCCTCGAGATCGACCGCGCCGACCGAGAGCACGCCGGGCATGACCGCTGGAAAATCGATGACCTGGTTGCCTGCCGCTGCCACCAGCACGCAGCCCTTCCCACCGCGGCCCGTCGTGCGGGCGAGTTCGAGCAGGCGGCGAATCGAGGCCGAACCGGGCTCGTGGTAGGGGGCGGGCGGATACTGCCACGAAAACATCGCGTTCTTCGTCGGCAGGCCCCAGCTCATCGAAATCACGTCCGCATGCTGCCGCGCGTGGTCGAGCGCCCGCAGGACGGATTCCAGCTGAACCAAGGCCACCTCCGCGCCCTCGGTGCCGAGGAACTTGCAGCCGACGAGGCTGCACCCCGGCGCCACCCCGTAGACTCCCTCCTGCCCCTCCTCCGGCCGTGCCACCGCCAGGCCGGCGCTGACCGTGCCGTGCCAGCCGAGGATCGGGTCCGGATTGCCGGAGCCGGTCGCGTCGATGCGCCCGCCGCCCCGCAGGGCCGCCCGCAGGTCGGGATGCTCGCCATCGACCCCGGAATCGACGATCGCCACGCGGATCGACGGATCGCCCGCGATCCGCTGGTCGCCTTCCAACGCGCGGATGGTCGCCAGATGCGGCTGGCGCGGTTCGATCCGCGGCGGCGGCGCGGGCGTGGTGGCCGCGCGCGGGGTGGGCGGCTCCAATTCGAGCAGGTCGGCCGGACGCAGCCCGCGCCACGTGCCCTCCATGAAGGCGATGCGCCGATCGCAGGTGCCGAGTTCCTCGAGTTGCCGGGTGGTCGCCTGGGGCAGCAACTCGAGGCTGTAGAGGCAGAGGTCCGGCACCACCAGCACCGGCGGCGTGGGCAGAAAGATGTCGGGATGCGAGCGCTGCACCTCGGCGGCGTCGACCCCGGGCTGCAGTCCGACCAGGAGCTTGTCGATGCGGAAGCTGAAGGATTCGCCCAGCTTCTGGATCGGCTCCGCCCGCAGCACGTCGGGGTGCCGCTGCAACAATGCGAGACTCTGCCGCATTTCTCCCTCGGGCATCTCCTCGAAGGTGAAGATGGTCCACGGGTCCGAGCGCAGCCGCTGGATCGACTCCACCGCAAAGCCGTATTCCTCCAGCACACTGGCGCAGTGTCCGGCCGAGCGGGCGTCATGGAAGCGCACCGCGATCTGATCATAGGCAGGGAGGACCGACATGACGACTGGGGCTCGTCATGGGACACGCGAAAAATCCGGTTTTGTGACCGGTGAACTTGCGCTGGCCACAAAAAAGCACGGCCCTCGGCCGGGCCGATGCACCCGACGCCGCTCTCTACACGGCCTTCTTCTCCGCCTCGCTGGCGAATCCGCCCATGACCCAATGGCGCGCGAGCCAGAGGCCGACGGGTGAGAGCATGGCGATGCAGCCGTAGATGAACCAGAGTTTGCCGGTCTGCAGCTGCTCGACGGGGATCTTGTCCGGGCAGTACTGCGAAAGGAGATAGCCCGAATACATGCCGGTGGTGCCCTTTGCGAGCAGCCAGGGGACATTGGCCAACCCCATGTACTGCGACACCTTGCCCGGAGGCGCGAGCTCCGAGGCGTATTCCAGGAAGCGCGAGTTCCAGAGCGCTTCCCCCAGCGAGAAGATGACGAGATAGGTGACGAGCAGGGGCAGGCTGGGCCCGGCGCAGAGCAGGAAGGTCGGCACTGCACTCACGAGGGACCCAATGACCATGATGTGGAAGACGTGCACCCGCCGGGTCAGCGCCGCAAAGAGCGGTACGAAGATGAAGATGATCCCCGGATTGGTCCAGTTCACCAGGTACTCCATCCGATCCTGCACTTCCGGCCCGAACGCGCGCAGGATGTACTGAGGCATCGTCAGCCACTGGTGCGCGAAAAGCGTCCGCACCGGCAGCAGCATAAAGATGAAGAACATGAAGCGGGCATTGGTGAACGGACCGTCCGCGAAATAGCTGCGGATCCGCTCGCCCAGCGGGCGTGGGTCAATCGTTTCGCTCACGGGATCGGGCCGCAGCCGCGCCGCCTCATCCCGCTTCCGGAAGCCGAAGTAGAAGCCGACGAACGCCAGGAAGGTGACGAACGTGAACGTCCAGTTCACCGCCTGCACGCCCGACCCGGTCAGGCTGGCCAGCCAGGCGATGAACCCGCTGGACTGCGCAGGTGCCCCCGGCGGAGCGTCCTTGACCGCCTGCACGGCCGGCCGGATCCAGGAAGAGATGGGCGCCGAAGCCATGACGCCCAGGTTCATCCAGGCATAGATCATCGAATAACCGATGGCATTGCTTCGCTCATCGGTGAACTGCTTGACCCCCGAGTACACCACCGGCTGCAGCATGGCTTCGCCCAGGGCAGTCAGGACCAGGGAAACGATCACGACCATCGTGGCCAGGCCGGCCAGATTGGGCGCATAGCTGTAGGCCGCGCGGCCGACGGTGGCGATCAGGAGCGACGCGAGCACCGCCTTCCGCAGCCCGAAACCCTCGGCGATCGTCCCAGCGCCCAGCATGAAGAGCGTGACCGACATGGTGAAGAGGCTGACGCCCCAGCCCGACCATTTGTCCCCCCACCCGATGTTCGAGGAGAGGTACTCCGTCATGAGCGTCAGAAAGCCGAAGTAGGCGATGGCATCGACCGTGAACGCCGCGATCAGGAGCCAGACCGCCCGCGAGAGCAGCCGCGTCTCGGCCAGACCGATCCGCAGATCTTCGACCATCTTGGAGAGTTTCATGAGCAGTGGTTTTCAAGAGGCCCCGGGGCTGGCCAGAGCGGTGGATCTGAGCGCGCCGTCCGAGCGCTTCCCTCAAGAAGCCGCGGGGGAAGGCGGATGCGAGGGGCTCGCGCAGAGTGGGAGGTGGATCCAGAACGTCGCCCCGCTGCCCGCCTGACTCTCGCATTCCACCTCGCCCTTCATCGCATCCATCAGCAGCTTCACGATCGACAGGCCCAGGCCCGTGGAGGACTCACCCCCGGTCGGTTTGGCACTCAGGCGCGAATATTTCTGGAAGAGCTGCGCCTGATCTTGCTCGGTCAAGCCCGGACCGGCGTCGGTCACCGAGATCGAGCCGCGGCCTCGGGCGGCGCTGACTCCGGCCCTGACCTCGATGGCCGATCCCGGGGGCGAAAACTTGCTCGCATTGCTGAGCAGATTGTCGAGCACCTGGCCGATCAGCCCCGGGTCTCCCTGCACCACGACCGGTGCGGAGGTGACCTGAAAACGGACCGTCTGCCCCTTGCGGCTCGTGATTGGCTCGGCCCGGCGAATGGCCGCACTGGCCGCTTCGTCCAGGCGCACGGGCTGGTCGACGTGGGCGACCGATCGGTCGAGTGCGGCCTGCGACTGCAAAAAGCTGGCCAGGACGTCGTTCATCCGGGTGAGCACGTCCCCGAGCAGCCCGAGGCTCTCGTCGAGCTCGCCCGCCGTCGGCTCGGCCTTGGCCCGGAGTTGCTCGGCGGTCAGCCCGGCGACCAGCAGCGGAGAGCGCAGCTCGTGCGCCGCCATGGCGAGGAAGTCGCTCTTCTGCCGACTGATCTGAGCCAGGCGCGCATTGGCCTCGCTCAGTTCCGTGTTCAGAGCCGCCAATCGCTCGCGCTGCATGAACATCTCCCGCGCGGCATGCTCGCGGTGCGCCACGGCGATCATGATTGCCGTGCCGAGCGCCACGAGCGTGAGGGCCGCACTCAGCATGAGCAGCGGCGAGGGCATGGGATGCGACAGGAACCACATCGCCGTGAAGACCCCCACGCTCCCGGCGCTGACCGTGAAGACGGCGTCCCGCAGACTGAGCGGCAGCAGCACCACGCCGGCGATCATCAGCGGCAGCGCGGAACCCGTCAGGCGGCCGAACGGCGAGATGACCACTGGATTCAGCACCTGCACCGAAATGGCGAGCACGGTGCAGGCAATGACCAGACCGAGCGCACAGATCTGACTGAGCCACCCACGGACGGTGCGGACGAACGTCAGCCCGAACATCAGGGCGATGAGCGGCGCCAGCACGGCGAAGCGCAGCCAGAGAAACGCCTGCAGCGCCTCCGGGGAACGGTCCTCCCGCATTTTCGGGAGCTCCACCAAGGGGAGCAGCATGACGAGAAGGATGAGCGCAAGCACCCAGCGGGCGCGCGGCAGGCCAGCCTCGACCCGTTCGGTTTGGAAACGCCGTTCAAGATCCACGGACCAACCCTCAGGCCGGCCAGTGAAGACGGAGACAGTTCGCTTCCAGGGCACCCGCGATGACTAAGCGGGTCGCGCCCGCCAAGGCAAGCCTCGCTGAGGCTGGGCATAGGCGATAGGCGATAGGCGATAGACATAAAGCCACCGCCTATCGGCTATCGCCTATTTCCCTATCTCCTATGCCGAGCCTCAGCGAGGCCCCAGCGCGGCCTCACATGCGGGCGAATTTCTCGTTCAGCAGGCGAGCGAGGCTGGCGGTGACACGCTCGTCGTTCAGGCGGTCGAGGATCTCGGTCAGGAAGCCCTGGGTGATGAGCTGCTGGGCCTTGAGACGGGGAATGCCGCGCGACTCGAGGTAGAACAGCTCGGCGTCGTCCACATGCCCGGCGGTGGCACCGTGGGTGCAACGGACGTCGTCGGCCAGGATCTCCAGGCCGGGCATCGAGTTGGCCTCGGCGGCGTCGCTCAGCATCAGGTTGCGAACCTTTTGGTAGGCATCGGTCTTCTGCCCTTCGGGCGCGACCTTGATGAGGCCGGAGAAGATCGTCTTCGATTGGTCGCTGAGCGAGTTCTTGTAAAGCAGGTCGCTGGTGGTGTGCGGCGCGAGGTGATCCTGCAGCGTGCGCTGATCGAACTCCTGCGTCCCGGTCGCCACGGTCGAGCTGAGCATGTCGCTGCGCGAGCCGGGGCCGGCGAGCCGATTGAGGCTCTCGAGGCGCGAATACCGTCCGCCGAGATTGACGTGCAGGCTGGTGAGATGGCCGTCCTTGCCGACCTCGGCGGTGTTGATCTTCAGGTTCACCACCTGCTCGCCCCAATTCTGCGCGGCGAGGTACGTCACCTTGGCGCCGGGGCCGACGTAGAGATCGCTCACGCCGCACGTGAAGCCGGTCTGCCGGCGGTCGGCGGAATCGTGGTAGTCGACCAGCGTGACCGAAGACCCTTCTTCGGCGATCAGCAGCGTGTGCGGGAAGGTCGCGGCACCCTCGCCGGAGATCCAATGGAAGACCTCGATGGGCAGCTCGATGTGCACATTCTTCGGCACGTAGATGAAGCAGCCGGTGCGCACGTGCGCCTGGTGCAGGGCGCTGAACTTGCGCGAGCCCAGCTTGGCCTCGTTGGCCATGAAGTACTTCCGCATCAGGTGCAGATGGGCGCTGGAAAGATCGTCCTCCAGCGGCGCGAAGACCACGCCCTGGGCCACCAGCTCGGGACTGAGCTCCGGACGCTGCACGACCTGGTCGTTGGCGAAGATCATGGTCGCCGCGACCTGCGGATTGCCGTGCGATCGGGCGATGAGCGCCTGGTTCTCCGCGGCCGAAAGCGGCGGGGCGGGCGTGTACTGAGACAGGTCCAGCTTGCCCAGCGTGGTGAAGCGCCACTCCTGATCCTTGCGATGCGGCAGGCGGGTCGCCTCGAAGGTCTCCCAGGCGCGAAACTGCTTCTCCTGGAACCAGGCGGGCTGATCGGTCTGGATCGGCGGGCGGATGAACAGTCCGGTGGCAGTGGCCTCGGGCGCGGCGGAGGCAGGGCCGGACTCTTCGAGCTCGATCTCGGCGGTAACGTCGGCGGCGGTGGTCATCGGGAAAAGGAATTCAAGAGGCAAATGCAAGCTTCAAACGGTCGAAAGGGAGAAGTCTCAGGGCACGCCGCGCAGGCACGGACTCACGCCGGGCGCCTGGCGTCGTCGGGGCGGAAGCCCCGAACCGTACTCAGCCGACGGAACCCTCCATCTGCAGGTCGATCAGGCGCTTGAGCTCGACGCTGTACTCCATCGGGAACTGGCGGACGAGATCGTTGACGAACCCGTTCACGCTCAGGCTCATTGCCTGCCCCTCGGTCAGACCGCGGGACATCATGTAGAAGATCTGCTCGGCGCTGACCTGGCTGACGCTCGCCTCGTGCTGCATGGCGTGGCGCTGGCCGCGCACCGTGATGGCCGGATAGGTGTCCGTCCGACTCTCCGGGTTGATCAGCAGCGCATCGCATTCCGTGTTGTTCTTGCAGCCCTTGAGGTGGCGCGGGACGTGCACGAGACCACGGTAGGTGGCGCGGCCATTGCCCACGCTGATGCTCTTCGAGATCACGTTGGAGGTCGTCTCGTCGGCCGCGTGCACCATCTTGGCGCCGGTGTCCTGGTGCTGGCCTTCGCCGGCCAGCGCGATGCTGATGACCTCGCCGCGGGCGCGACGTCCCTTCATGACGACGCCCGGATATTTCATGGTCAGGCGGCTGCCAATGTTGCAGTCGATCCACTTGATCTCCGCATCCTCCATGGCCAGGCCGCGCTTGGTCACGAGGTTGAAGACGTTGTTACTCCAGTTCTGAACCGTGATGTATTGGATCTTGGCGCCCTTGAGCGCGACCAATTCGACCACCGCGCTGTGCAGCGTGGCCGTCTCGAACTTGGGCGCAGTGCAGCCTTCCATGTACATCACCTCGGAGCCCTCGTCGGCGATGATGAGCGTGCGCTCGAACTGGCCGAAGTTCTCCGCGTTGATGCGGAAATAGGCCTGCAGCGGGTGCTTCACCTTCACGCCCGGCGGCACGTAGATGAACGAGCCGCCGCTGAAGACGGCGCTGTTGAGGGCGGCGAACTTGTTGTCGGAGGTCGGGATGACCTTGCCGAACCACTTCTTGAAGATCTCGGGGTGGTCGCGCAGGCCCTCCAGCGGGCCGACGAAGATGACGCCCTGATCGCCCACGGCCTTTTTGATGTTCGAATAGGCCGCCTCGGAATCGAACTGCGCCTCCACTCCGGCCAGGAACTTGCGCTCCTGCTCCGGGATGCCGAGCCGCTCGAACGTCTTCTTCATCTCGTCCGGCACCTCGTCCCACGTGCGCTTGGGCTTGGTGCCCTGGCTGAGGTAGTAGCGGATGTCGTCGAAGACGATGGAATCGAGGTCCTTGCTCGCCCAGTGCGTCGGCATCGGCTTCTTGTGGAAGACCCGCAGCGCGTGCTTGCGGAAATCGCGCACCCAGTCCGGCTCCCCTTTGACGTCGGCGATGTAGTCGATGGTCTTCTCCGTCAGGCCCGTGCCTGCATCGAAGGCATAGTCCATCGGGTAATGGAAATCACCGACGCTCCGGTCGATGTCGATCTGGGCCTTTGGTGTAGACATAAGTTTTTCCCTGTTTGGAGTGATTCGTGCGACGGGCGGCGGGCGGGCGTGGCTCAGGCGGCTTCCTTCAGCCAGTCGTAGCCCTTCTCTTCGAGTTCGAGCGCCAGTTCCTTCGGCCCGGACTTCACGATGCGGCCGTCGACCATGACGTGGACGACGTCGGGCACGATGTGGTCGAGCAGGCGCTGATAGTGGGTGATGAGCAGGATGCCGAGGTTCGGCCCGCGGAGCGCATTCACGCCCGCGGCCACGACCTTGAGCGCATCGATGTCGAGGCCGGAATCGGTCTCGTCCATGACGGCGTAGGTCGGCTTGAGCATCGCCATCTGCAGGATCTC
>JAFEGM010000048.1:35221-86674 GCA_018240025.1 Verrucomicrobiota bacterium | reverse complement strand
TCGGCGCCATGGGCCGGCTCGCTCCGACCTATCATCTGGTCGACACCGTGGTACCGCGGACCAAGCTCCCGGCCATCATGCGCGACGTGAAGCGCATCTCGCAGGAGAAGCAGCTCTCCATCGTCAATGTTTTCCACGCGGGCGACGGCAACCTGCATCCCATCGTGCTCTTCGACCGGACCGATGCCGCGCAAAGCCACCGCGCCCACGAGGCGGTCGAAGAAGTCATGCGGCTCTCCCTCGCCTACGGCGGCGTAATCAGTGGCGAGCACGGCATCGGGATCGAAAAGCAGGAATTCATGCAGAACCTTTTCAGCGACGACGACCTCGCCGCCATGGCCGCGCTGCACACCGCCTTCGATCCGCAGGACCTTTTCAATCCGGGCAAGATGTTCCCGCGCCGGCTCGAAGCCAACGACCTCGCCGCGCAGCGCCGTCAGGCCGCGTCCGAGGCCGGCGGGCTCGCCGCGCTCGTGGCCAAGCACGGCGACAAGCTCTGGGTGTAGCCAAGGGAGAAGGAGGAAGGCTGCAGGAAGAAGGGAACAGGCCCCCGCTTCCCGCCGCCTCCGACCTTCTTCCTTCCTCCCTCTTCTTTCTTCCTTTCCCATGCCTCTCTCCAACCAGCTCGCCTCCCTCGTGGGCGCCGCCCACGTCACGCCGGATCTCGTCGTCGCGCCCGCCGATGCCGCGCAGACGGCCGAGGTATTGAAGCTCGCCGCCTCCGCCGGCGCGGTGGTGGCGCCCGTCGGCGGCGGCACGCGACAGACGCTCGGCACCCCGCTGGTGGCGCTCGACCGGCCGGTGGTCCGGGTCTCCACGGCGCGACTGGACCAGGTGCTCGACTACACGCCCGAGGACATGACCATTTCCGTCGGTGCCGGCATGACCAAGGCCCGCCTCTCCGAGGTGCTGTCGCCCAACGGGCAGATGCTGCCGGTCGATGTAGCTCTGCCCGCGCGCTCGACGGTCGGCGGCCTGCTCGCCGCGGGCGCGGACGGCCCGCGCCGACTCGGCTACGGCACCGCGCGCGATCTCTTCCTCGGCCTGCGTGTGGCCGAGGCTGGCGGCCGACTGACCAAGGCCGGCGGCATGACGGTCAAGAACGTCAGCGGCTACGACCTCATGCGCCTGCATTTCGGCGCGCTCGGCTCGCTCGGCGTGATCGTCAGCGCGAATTTCAAGCTCCTGCCGATTCCCCGCGCCGCCGCCACCATCACCTGCCAGTTCGAGTCGCTGGCCAAGGCCTTCGCGCTGGTCGATGCGCTGCATATTTCCAAGCTCACGCCGACCGCCTGCGAGCTGATCAAGGCCGAGCGCGGCTACACGCTTTGCGTCCAGGCCGACGGCCTGCCGCAGGCCGTCGCGCGACATCTGCGCGATGTCCCCGCGCTGGCCGCGCAGCACGGCGCGAGCAGCTCGGAGCCGCAGGAAGGCGCCGCGCATCAGGTCCTCTGGGAGCACATCCACGACCTCCCGCAGACGGCCGATCTCGCGGGCGATGAACTCGTCCTCCGCCTCGCCACTCTCCCTTCCAAACTGCTCGCCGCCCTGACCGCCGCGGAGCAGAGCGCGCAGAAGCAGCAGCTCGATTTCAAACTCTCCGCCCGCGCCCTCAGCGGCGTAGCGTACCTCCGGCTGCGCGGCCGCGGGTTGAAGGCCTTTCACACCGAACTCGCAAACTCCGCGCCCGACGCCTCCATCGTCGTGCTCGGTCAGGGCACGGTCGATCCGTCGCTCGACGTCTGGGGCCGGCGCCCCGGCGGGATCGAGGTGATGCGCCGCATCAAGCGCGAGTTCGACCCGACGAACATGCTCAATCCCGGCCGCTTCCTCGTCTGACGCGCCCACCGTTTCCCGTCCATGGCTGCCACCTCCGCCCCTCCCGCATCGCCCGACCTCCGCGGCTTCACCGGCAAGGACTCGCCGGAGCCCGCGCTCATCAACACCTGTGTGCATTGCGGGCTCTGCCTGTCGTCCTGTCCCACCTACCGTGAGACCGGCCTGGAGATGGCTTCGCCGCGCGGCCGCATCTACCTCATGAAGGCGGTCAGCGAGGGCCAGATGCCGCTCGCGAGCCAGACGTTTCAGGAGCAGATGAGCCTCTGCCTGAACTGCCGTGCCTGCGAGGCGGTCTGTCCGAGCGGCGTGCAATACGGTGCCATTCTCGAAGCCAGCCGCGCGCAGATCCAGCACGCCAAGGAGAGCGGCAATGTGCAGTCGGCCATCCCCCAGCAGCCCGCGGCCGTGCGCGGCCTGCGCTGGTTCGTCTTCGGTCAGCTCTTCAAGAACATGGCGCTCTTCCGCGGCTTCTCGGGCCTGCTGCGGATCTATCAGCGCAGCGGCTTGCAATGGCTGACCCGCAAGCTCGGCATCCTCAAGCTGATGGGCATGGCCGAGATGGAGCAGATGACGCCGGTCTTCAGCGATCGCTTCGTCAAACCCGAGGGCCAGGTCTTCCCCGCCATCGGCGAGAAGCGCCGCACGGTCGCGCTGCTGCCGGGCTGCATCATGAGCACCGCCTTCGCGCCGGTGCACGAGGCCACCATCCGGGTGCTGCGGCGCAACGGCTGCGAGGTCCACATTCCCGCCGGCCAGGGCTGCTGCGGCGCGCTGCACACGCACGGCGGCGATCTCGACGGCGGCCGCGAACTGGCCCGCACGAACATCGGCGCCTACGAGGCCGCCGGGCTCGACCGCTTCGACGCCATCATCGTCAACGCCGCCGGCTGCGGCAGCACGCTGAAGGAATACGGCCACCTCCTCCACGGCGAAGGCACCTGGGAGCCCCGCGCGCAGGCCTTCGTCCGCAAGGTGAAGGACGTGCACGAGTTCCTCGCCGCGCTGCCCGATTTCAACACCGCCGATCTCCAGCCCCTGCCGCAGACGGTCACCTTCCAGGAGCCCTGCCATCTCGCCCACGCCCAGCGCATCACCGCCCAGCCGCGCAAACTCCTGCAGGCCATCCCGCAGCTCAAGCTCATCGAGATGGCCGAGAGCGCCCTCTGCTGCGGCAGCGCCGGCGTCTACAACATCACCCAGCCCGAGATGGCCACCGACCTCGGCCGGCGCAAGATCGACAACGCCCTCGCCACCGGCGCCCGGATCATCGCCACCGCCAACCCCGGCTGCGCCCTGCAGCTCGTCGGCGAACTCCGCAAGCAGGGCCGCGACGTGCAGGTGAAGTACATCGTGGAGCTGCTGGATGCGGCGTATGAGGGGAAAGGATGAGAAGAGAAGGAAGAAGGACGATGGATGAAGGATGAAGGCCGGCTGAGTTCGCTGACAGGCTAAGAACTGCGGGGAGCTTCCTCGCTGCATTGTGCATCGCCTCCGGCCTTACAGCCGACCGAGCACTCGTGGCGTTCCGCCCCGGCCCACATCGCCACCTCGCGCCGGCCGCTTTGCTATCGACGATGGCGCCGGGGGGCCTACTTCAATCCTCTGATGCAACTCCCAGCCTCCGCGCTCGGAGCATGGGGACTACGCTCCGGTCGTCGGCCGCGCTCACGCTACGGCATCGTCACCCGCAGCCGCAGCAGCATCCGCGGCTGCCCGGCGGTCGGCACGCTGAAGACGTGCTGGCTGCCGCTGCCGGTGTCCGCGATGTCCTGCCAGTTCGCCGGCGCCAGCGCGGGCGTCCACTCGGCGCGATAGGTCACGCCGCTGGCGCCGCTGGGCGCTGTGAAGCTGAAGAACGCATTGCCCCCGCTGCGCTGCAGCTGCGGCAGCTGGCTGACTCGCGCCGTGGCCGGGTTCTGCGCCGGTCCGAAAAACGCGAAGACCGCCAGATTGCTCAGACCCGTGCCGTACGGATCGGCCGTGTCGGCGCCGTTGCCGCTGTTGGCCGCGCTGCCATACCACGTCTGGCGCCAATACTCGATCGCCGTCAGCGTCGTGAACGAGCCCGTGGCGCTGTAGCTCGTGCCGGCTGCGTTGGTCGCATACGCGGCGAACGTGTAGGCGGCACCGGAGCTCAGGCCGCTGGCGAAGGCCGTGAACGCGCCCGTCGTGCCCGCGGCGCTCACGGCCACCACGCCGGGCCCGCCGAGCTGCGGATTGGAGTTCACGCTGGTCAGCGCATAGACCACCCCGCGTCCCGTCACGCCGCTGCCGCCGTCGGCGTCCACCGTGCCGCCGAGCGTCGCGCTGGTCGAGGTCAGCGCGCTCGCAGTGGGCTGGCTGACGAGCGGCGGACCGAAGTAGGTGAACGCTCCCACGCCCGTGCCGCTGCCGGCCGGGGTGGTGACGACCACATCCACGGCCCCCACCGCATGGGCCGGCGTGGTGGCGGTGAGGGTGGTGTCATTGACCACCACGATCCCGGTCGCGGGCGTGCCGCCGAAGCTCACGCCGGTGGCGCCGGTGAAGCCGGTGCCCGTGATGGTCACATCGGTCCCGCCGGCGTTGCTGCCGGAGGTCGGGGCCACGGCCACGACCGTCGGCGCCACCACGCCGGTGGACGTCCAGATCGAGCCGTCGCGCACCGCTGCGGCCAGGCGCGTGCCGTCGGCCGAGGAGGCGGCGGCGGCCCAGGCGCGGCTCGATTCGCGCGCCGTCCACGTGCCGCCGAAGTCGGCCGAAGTGTAGATCTGCCCGCCGTCGACGGTCGCAAGGAGGCGGTCGCCGACGCTGGAGGCGGCCACCGACGACCAGGCCCGATTCGACTCGCGGGCGGTCCAGGTCGTGCCGGCATCGAGCGAGACGTAGAGCTGGCCGCCCGCGACCGCGGCGACCAGCACGAGGCCATCGGCCGAGGCGGCAATGGCCCGCCAGGCGCGGTTCGATTCGCGCGCGCTCCAGGTCGCGCCGCTGTCGGCGGAGACGTAGATCTGGCCGCCGTTCACGACCGCGGCCAGGCGCGTGCCGTCGGCCGAGGAGGCCAGGCCGGACCAGTTGCGCGCGCTCTCCCGGGCCGTCCAGCTGAGCCCGCCATCGGCGGAGACGAAGATGGACGAACCCTGCGCGGCGGCCGCGAGCTTGAGGCCGTCGGCCGACGAGGCCGCGGCCGTCCAGACACGCGCCAATTCCCGCGCGGTCCAGCTGACGCCCGCATCGCTCGAGACGTAGAGCTGCTGATACGCGGCCGTCGCCAGCAGGCGGGTGCCGTTGGCCGAAGTGGCCAGCGCGGTCCAGTCGCGGTTGCCTTCGCGGGCGGTCCAAGTTCCGCCGCCGTCGGCCGAAGTGTAGAGGCGGCCGAACTCCTCGGCGGCGGTCAGGCGCAGTCCATCGGTGGACGAAACCAGCGCGCTCCAGGCCCGGGTGCCGGACGAGGTGCGCTCGGTCCAGCTGCCGCCCGCCGCGGGTGCGGGCGCCACGTAGGTGAAGGCACCTGCCAGGCTCGGGCTGCCGTAAGGCGAGACGAGGGCCACATCGACCACGCCCGCCGCGTGCGCGGGGGTGCGGACGGTCACGGTCGTATCGTTGACCACGGCGAACTCCGTGCCAGCCACGCCGTCGAAAGTCACGCCGGTCGCATCCGTCAAACCGCTGCCGGTCAGCGTGACGAGGTCGCGCCCGCTGGTCCGGCCGCTCCCGGGCGTCAGCGAGGTGAGCGCGGGGAAGAGCGCCTCAGAGGTCCAAACCTGATCGGAGGTCGCCCCCAGACGGCGTCCGTCGGCGGAGACCGCGGTGCTGCTCCAATTCAGGCTCGGGGCCCGGGCGGTCCAGGTGACGCCGCCGTCGAAGGAGAGTTGCAGCTGACCGCCCGAGGGTGCGGCGAGCAGCGTGCGTCCGTCCGCCGAGGAGGCAATGGAGGTCCAGTCTCGTTGGGACTGTCGCGGCGTCCACGTCACGCCCGCGTCGGTCGAGACGTAAACTTGCCCGCCAAGGAGCACGACCGCGGCCAGGCGCATCCCGTCTGCGGAAGAGGTCACGCCAATCCAATAGCGGTTGCTCTCGCGCGGGGTCCAGGTCACGCCGCCGTCCGTGGAGGTGTAGATCTGGCCCGTGTATTCGGTCGCAACCAGGCGCATTCCATCGGCCGAGGAGGCCACGGAGGACCAGTAGCGATTGCTCTCCCTTGCGGTCCAGGTCACGCCTCCGTTGGTCGAGGTGTAGAGCTGACCGCCGTAGTCGGCCGCCACCAGCCTGAAACCGTCCGCGGACGAGGCCACGGAAAACCAGGCCCGCGCCGACTCGCGCGGCGTCCAGGTCACGCCGGCATCGGTGGAGACGAAAATGAAGGATCCCTGGGCGACGGCCACCAGGCGGCTGCCGTCGGCGGACGAGGCGACGCCCCGCCAGCTGCGCGCGCTCTCCCGCGCCGTCCAGGTGAGGCCGAAATCGGGAGACGTGTAAATGCGGTCGCCGAAGGCGATCGCCGTCAGGCGGGTGCCATCGGCCGACATCGCCAGCCCGCTCCCGGCGCTCGGCCTGGGTGTCCAGTTCACGCCGGGCAGCCCCGGCGCGACGCTGTAGGTGAAGGCGGCCGTGCGGGTAAGGGTGCCGTAGGGTCCGCTCGCCACGAGGTCCACGACTCCCGCCGCGCGCGGGCCGGTCACCAGCGAAATGGCGCCATCGCTGAGGACGGTCACGCCCGTGGCCGGGACGCCGCCGATCGTCACGCCGGTGGTGCCCGAAAGGCCGTAGCCGGTCACCACGACGTTCGTCCCGCCGCTGGGCGGACCGTTCGCCGGCAGGACGCTGAGCAACGCCGCCGTGCGGTAGGTGAAGAGCCCTGTGCCGGTGCCCGAGCCGTTCGGGGCCGTGACCACGACGTCCACCGTACCGGCCGCGCGCGCGCCGGTGGTCGCTTCCAGCGTTGCATCGTCCAAAACCGTGACGGCAGTGGCGGCGACTCCGCCGACACTGACCCCGGTTACGCCGCTCAGGGCACTACCCGTCACGCGAAGGCGGGTGCCGCCGGCGGCAGGTCCTTCCGCGGGGCTGACCGCACCCACCACGGGCGGCAGACTGGCCGCGTAAGTGAAGAGTCCGAGGCCCGTCCCGGTGCCCGACGGAGTCACCGCCGTGACATCGACCGTCCCAGCCGCGCGCGCGCCGGTCGTGGCCAAGAGGGTGGTGTCATTCACGACCGTGAGGTTCGTCGCCGCCACGCCACCGAGCGTCAGCGAAGTCGTGCCGCTCAGGCGGCTGCCGGTGACCCGCACCCGCGTGCCGCCGCCCGCCCAGCCGGTGGCCGGAGTGACCGACGAGACGATGGGGGCGAGGTCCGAATAGGTGTAGAGCGCCAGGCCGGTGGCGGTGCCGTTCGTCGCGGTCACGGTCACATCGACGACTCCCGCCGCCCGCGCGCCGGTGACGCCGGTGATGGTCGCATCGTCCACCACGGTCAGCGAGGTCAGCGGCACTCCGCCCAAGGTCGCGGACGTGGCGCCGGTGAAGTCGGAGCCGGAAATCGTGACGCTGGTGCCGCCCACGAGCGCGCCGACGGCGGGCGTTACGCTGGCCACGACGGGAGGATTCGTACTCGAGGTCCAGATGCGTCCAAAATTCGAAAATTCCAAAGTCCCGGCCGCCAGCCGGCTGCCATCGGCTGACGACGCGATGGTCGTCCAGTAGGCCTGGGGCCCACGCGGAGTCCAGGTCACGCCGCCGTCGGAGGAAACGTAGACGAATTCGTTCTGCGCCACCGCCGCGAGCCGTTGACCGTCGGCCGAGGAGGTGACCGAGGTCCAAATCCGGGAGGACTCCCTGGGGGTCCAGCTCACGCCGCCATCGCTCGAAGTGTAGAGGAATTCGCCTCGGACCGCGGCCACCAGCCGCAGGCCATCGGCCGACGTGGCCACGTCGGCCCAGAGGGTGTCGAAGGCCCGCGGCGTCCACGACGCGCCGGCATCGGTCGAAGTGTAGATGCGCCCGCCGTAGTCGGTGGCCACCAGCCGCTGACCGTCCGCCGAGGAACCGACGGACTGCCAGCCCCGCGCCGCGTCCCGCGGCGTCCAGGTCTCGCCTCCGTCGCTCGAGGTGTAGATGAAATCGCCGTTCGCCAGCGCCACCAGACGGCGACCGTCGGTGGAGCAGGCGATGTCCACCCAGTTGCGCGCGCTCGCTCGGGCTTGCCACGAAGCGCCGGCGTCCAGGGAGGTGTAAATCTGGCCGCCCTGCAGGGCGACGGCCAGGCGCTGACCGTCCGCCGAGGAGGCGGCATTGACGTACACCCCGGCCGGCAATCCGCCCGCGCCATCGGCCAGGTGCTGCCAGGTGTGACCGCCATTGGCCGACAGGGCGACGCCGTTGCCCGAGAAGTCACCCTCCCGCACTGCCACGAGGCGCAGACCGTCAGCCGACGAGGCCAGCCCGCGCCAGCCATTGCCGCTGACGGATGCCGCCGGCCGGTTCACCCAGACGACGCCCCCGGGCGGCCGAGCCGGGCCGTAGGTGAAGGCCCCGGCGCGTGCTCCCGAGCCCGTCGGCGTGGTCACCGTCACATCCACCAGACCGGCGGCCCGCGCCCCGGTCACCGCCCGGAGGGCGCCGTCGCTCAGCACATTGACCGAGGTGGCCGGAACTCCACCGAAGGACACTCCCGTGGCGCCCGTGAACCCGGCACCGGCGACCACCACGGAGGTGCCGCCCGCGGTATCGCCAAACGGCGGCAGCACGGCATCGACCACCAGCTGGCCGCCGCGCGAAATCCAGACGCCGCCGGGATTGGCGACGGCCACCAGCTGCGAGCCGTTGGCCGAAGTGGCGATGCCGCGCCAAGGGCGCTCGCTCTCGGTGGCGGTCCAGGACACGCCCGCGTCGTTGGAGACGTAGATGCGTCCGCCATCGACCGTGGCCGCCAGACGCTGCCCGTCCGCGCTGGAAGCAAGGCTCCGCCAGGCGCGGGACGTCGCCCGGGCCGTCCAGGTGACGCCGAAGTCGCTCGAAACGTAGATCTGCCCGCCGTCCACCAACGCCGCGAGGCGCGCACCGTCGGCCGACGAAGCGACCGCATTCCAGGCCCGCGTACTCTCCCGCGGGGTCCAGCTCGCGCCAGCGTCGTTCGACGTGTAAATCTGCCCGCCATTGACCGTGGCGGCGAGTCGCCGGCCGTCGGCCGAGGCTGCGATGCCGGACCAGTTCCGCGCCAGCTCGTGCGCCTGCCAGGACGCGCCGGAGTCGATCGAGAGGTAGATGCGGCCACCGCCCACTACCGCGGCCAGAATGGTGCCGTCCGCCGAGGACGCCACCTGCTGCCAATTGCGATTGGTCTCCCGCGGAGTCCAGGTCAGGCCGGCGTCAGCCGAGGTGTAGATCTGCCCGGCCGAGACTGCGGCCACCAGCTTCGTGCCGTCCGCCGAGGAGGCGACCCACGTCCAGTTCCGGTCGCTCTCGCGCGGTGTCCAGGTCGAGCCCGCATCGGCGGAGATGTACAGACGGCCGCCATTGGCGGCGGCGATCAGCCGGGTGCCGTCGGCCGACGAAGCGACGCTGCTCCAGGTCCGCTCGCCGGCCGCAGTGGCCGGGGTCCAGCCCACCCCCGCGGCCAGGGTCGATGCGCCGTAGGTGTAGAGTCCCGTCCCGGTGGCGGAGCCAGCGGGCGCCGTGACCGTCACATCGACCAACCCCGCCGCGCGCGGACCGCTGAGGCCGGTGAGCATGGTATCGCTCACGACTGTCAGCCCGGTGACGGGAACTCCGCCCAGACTCACGCCGGTGGCCCCGGTCAGAGCGCGGCCGGTGATGGTCACGGCCGTGCCGCCCGCCGTGCTGCCGCCGGCGGGCAGGATCGCGCTGATCTGCGGCGACTCGGCGACGTAGGTGAACAGGCCCGCGCCGACCGTCGGGCTGCCGCCGCTGGCGGCCACTGCGACATCGACCACCCCCGCGCTGTGGGCCGGGGTGATGGCGGTCAGGGCGGTGTCGTCGCCGACCAGGAAGCTCGCGGCCGGCACCCCGCCGAACGACACCCCCGTGGTGGCGAGCAGGTTCGTGCCCGTGATGGTGACGAAGGTGCCCCCCAGGACCGAGCCGCTGGCCGGCTGGACTTGCGTGACCACGGCCGGGTCGCCGTTCGAGGTCCAGATCGTGCCACCGTAGGTCACCGCCGCCAGCCGCCCGCCGTCGAGCGAACTCGCGATTTCGCGCCAGGCGGCGTTGCCGGCCCGCGCGGTCCAGGTCACACCAGCATCGGTCGACGTGTAGATCTGCCCGCCGTCCACCGTGGCGGCCAGGCGCTGGCCATCGCCCGAGGACGCCACGGCAAACCAGCTGCGATTGTTCTCACGCGGGGTCCACGTCACGCCGGCATCGGTCGACGTGTAGAGCTGCCCGCCGTTGACCGCCGCCACCAGACGCTGCCCGTCGGCCGAGGAAGCGAGGTAGGCCCAGGCCCGATTCGACTCGCGCGGTGTCCAGGTATTGCCGCCGTCGGTCGAGGTGTAGATCTGGCCGCCGACCACCGAAGCGGCCAGACGCTGGCCATCCGCCGAAGACGCCACACTGCTCCAGGTGCGGCTGCTTTCGCGGGCCGCCCAGTTCACTCCCGCGTTGGTGGAGACGAACACCCGCCCGCCGTATTCCACAGCCAGGAGGCGCTGGCCGTCGGCCGAGGAAGTCACGCGCTGCCAGTTGCGGGCATTCTCCCGCTGGGTCCAGGTGAGGCCGAAGTCGTCCGAGGTATAAATGAACCCCTGGTTGACCAGCGCGACCAGCCGGCGGCCGTCCGCCGAGGAGGCCACCGAGTACCACGCGGCCGGCCCGGTGCGATAGGTCCAGGTGGCACCGCGATCCGCCGAGGTCGCGATCCGCCCGAGGTAAGCCGCAGCCACCAGGCGCGCGCCGTCGGCGGAGGACGCGATGGTGAACCAGTTCGAGCCAGCGTCGAAGTCTCGATTTACCCAAGCCTGGCCGCCCGGCACGGCGAGCACGCCATAGGTGAAGAGCCCGACCCCGGTCGCCGAGCCACTCGGCGAAGTCACGACCGCATCGACCAGACCGGCGGACCGCGGACCCGTGACCGCGCGGACGAGGCTGTCACTCAGCACGGTCACCGAGGTGGCGGGCACCTCCCCGAGCGCGACGCTCGTGACGCCGGTCAGCCCGCTGCCGGTCAGATACACGGTTTCGCCGCCGGCGGTCGCACCACGACCCGGCACGACCCCGGTAACGGCGACCGTCGGTGCGACGTAGGTAAAGAGCCCGGGCGTCGGGAACGTGCCATTCGGCGTGGTGAGAGTGACATCGACCAGGCCAGCAGCCCGGGCGCCGGTGGTCGCGGTGATGATGTTGTCGCTGATATTCACCACGTCCGTCGCGGCCACCCCGCCCAGGCTGACCGCGGTGGTGCCTGAGAGGTCGGTCCCGGTGATGGTGATGGTCGTGCCGCCCTCGGTGCCACCGGCGGCCGGGGTGACGGCGGTCACGACGGCGCCCTCGGATGACGAAGTCCAGACGTAGCCGGAAGAACAGGCCGCGAGTCGCGTGCCGCTGGCCGACGAGGCCACCCCGGTCCAGGCGGCGCTGGCCGCTCCGGTGCGCGGAGCCCAGGTGGCTCCGCCGTCGGCCGAAGTATAGAGCCGGTCGCCATAAACGCCCGCGATGAGCCTCATTCCGTCCGCTGAGGAGGCGACGGAGTACCAATTGCGCACACTGTCCCGCGGGGTCCAGCTCACTCCGGCATCGCTGGAAGTGTACACCAGGCCGCCGGTCTCCACGGCGACCAGGCGGGTGCCATCGGCCGAAGAGGCCACGGAAAACCATTGGCGGACGCTTTCCCGCGCGGTCCAGCTCGCGCCCCCGTCGGTCGAGACGTAAAGCTGGCCGAAATTCGACGCCGCCAGCAGACGCAGCCCGTCGGCCGAACTCGCCACGGCCTTGAACGGGCGTTCAGCCTGCCGCTGACTCCAGCTGTCCCCTCCGTCGCTGGAGACATGGACTCCCTGCGTGCTGGCCACCGCCAGACGGCTGCCGTCGGCCGAAGATGCCACCCCGCTCAACGTCCCGCTGACCGTCCGCACCTGCCACGAGACGCCACCGTCGGAGGAGACGACGATCGTGCCATTGTCCACGACTGCGACCAGGCGCTGGCCATCGGCCGAGGAGGCGATGCCAATCCAATAGCGGGACGTCTCTCGAGGAGTCCACGTAAGGCCCGCATCGGTCGAGATGTAGATGAAGCCCACGCCGTCCACCGCCGCCAGGCGTCGACCGTCGGCCGAGGAGGCGATGCCCGCCCAACCGCGGAAGTCGGCGCCAGCCTGCGCGGTCCAGTTCGTCCCGGCCGGCGGCAGCGGGGTGGCGTAGGCATAGGTGAAGAGCCCGCCGACCGTGGCCGTGCCACTGGCCGTGGTGACCGCCACCTCGACCGGCCCGGCGGCGTGCGCCCCGGTCACGGCGGTCAGCAGCCCGTCATGCAGTACGGTGACGGACGTGGCCGGCACCCCGCCAAAGGTCACCGTCGTCGCGCCGCTGAAGCCGGAGCCCGTCAGCGTTACGCGGGTCCCGCCAGCGGTGGTGCCGCTGGCGGGCAGCACGCCGGCCACGCTGGGGGTGAGGCCGAAGTAACGGAAGGCACCGCTCGCGGTGGCGCTCGCGTTGGGGTTGGCCACGACCACGTCGACCACGCCGGCCGCATGCGCCGGCAGGAGCGCGACGATCGTGTTGTCGTCGGCGACCGCGAAGCTCGCCGACGTGCCGCCGAAGGTGACGCTGGTCGCGCCCGAGAACGAGCTGCCGGTCAGGGTGATGTAGGCGCCTCCGGCCGAATTTCCGCTGGCCGGTGACACCGCGCTGAGGGTGGGAGCGAGGTAGGTATAGACACCGGCAGCCGCCGGACCATTGCCGAACGGCGTGATTCCCACCGCGGCGGCCGCCCCCGGTGCCCCCGCGGGAGTCACCGCGAGCGCCAACCCGTCCGACTGTACGGACAAACCCGTGACGGGTGCCCCGCCGAGAGTGACTCCCGTCATCCCGAGCAGATCGCTGCCAAAAATATAGATGGAAGTGCCGCCGCCCGACGAGCCGCTCGACGGCAGGGTCGAGGTGATGGTGGGCAGCACATAAGTGTAGGCGTTACCCAAGGTCACGGAACCGAGCACTCCATTCACCTGCACACTCACCGGTCCCGCCGCGCGGCTCGCGGTGGTGAAGGTAATGGCGGTGGAGTCGGCCAGTTGGGCGTCGGTCGCAGGGACCCCGCCGATGCTGACCGTCAGGGGGGTGCCAAATCCTGTGCCGACGATGGTCACGCTCCGCCCGCCGGTGACGCCGCCGGTCGCGGGGCTGAGGTTGGTGAGGGTGGTGGTGAACGTCGGCACCGACGTTCGGACCAGATTGCTGCCACAGGCGGCGAGCCGGGTGCCGTCGGTCGATGAGGTCAGCGCCACCCAGGTGCGGTTGGTTTCGCGCGCGGTCCAGCTCACGCCGGCATTGGACGAAGTGTAGATCTGGCCATTGTTGACGCCCGCCACGAGGAACGTGCCATTGGCCGATGACGTGACCGCATTCCAAGCCCGGCTGCTCTCGCGTGCCGTCCAGGTGACGCCGGAGTCCGTGGACGTGTAGATCTGGCCGCCATTGACCGTGGCCACGAGCCGCACGCCGTCGGCGGAGGATGCCACCGCGGTCCAATTGCGGGCGGATTCCCGCGCGGTCCAGGTCGCGCCGGAATCGGTCGAGGTGAAGAGCTGACCGTTGGTGACGGCCGCCACCAACTTTGCTCCATCCGAGGAAGAGGCCACGGCCTTCCAGGCGCGACTGCTGTCGCGGGCCGTCCAGCTAACACCGGAGTTGGCGGACGTGTAGATCTGGCCAGTCGTGACGGTCGCGACCAGCTTCACGCCATCGGACGAGGAGGCGACCGAGGTCCAACCGCGATTGCTGTCGCGCGCCGTCCAGTTCACGCCGGAATCGGTCGAGGTGTACAACTGGCCGGAACCGACGGAGGCCACCAGCTTGGTGCCGTCGGACGAAGCGGCCACACCGGTCCAATTCCGCGTACTGTTGCGCGCCGTCCAGGTCGATCCGCCGTTGCTGGACGTGTAGATCTGGGTCGAGCTGCCCAACGCGGCCAGCAAATTGCCGTCGGCCGAGGAAGCGATGCCGCGAAAGTTCCGATTGCCGGCGGCCAGGCGTCGATCCCAAATCACGCCGGGATCGACATAAAGGTACATTCCCGTGCCCGTGCCCGTGCCCAGCGACGTGGTGACGGCGACGTCGGACGCGCCCGCCGCTCGCGCACCAGTCGTGGCGGTGATGGTGGTGGCATTGACGACCGTCACACCGGTCGCGGCGACGCCCCCGATGGTCACGGCGGTCGCGCCGGTGAAATTCGTGCCCGTGATCGTCACCGCTGTGCCGCCGATCGTCGGACCGCCGGTGGGACTGATGCCCGTCACGGTCGTCATCGGCGCCGTGTAGGTGAACAACCCTGTGCCCGTGCCGCTGCCCGCGGGCGTGGTGACGACGACATCGACCGTGCCCGCGGCCCGCGCCCCGGTGGTGGCGGTGATCGTGGTGGCATTGACGACCGAGACGCCCGTGGCCGCCACGCCGCCGAGGCTCACGCCGGTGGCGCCGGTGAAATTCGTGCCGGTGATCGTCACCGCCGTGCCGCCCGCGGTCGGACCGCTGTTGGGCGTGATGCCCGCCACGGTCGGCGGAGGCGCCTGATAGGTGAACAAGCCCGTGCCCGTGCCGCTGCCGGAGGGGGTGGTGACGACGACATCGACCGTGCCTGCCGCCCGCGCGCCGGTGGTGGCGGTGATCGTGGTGGCGTTGACGACATTCACGCCCGTGGCCGCCACGCCGCCGATGCTCACGCCGGTGGCCCCGGTGAAACTCGTGCCCGTGATCGTCACGGCCGTGCCGCCTGCGGTCGAGCCGCTGGTCGGGGCGATGCCGGTGACCGTGGGCGGAGGCGTGACATAGGTGAACAGCCCCGTGCCCGTGCCCGTGCCCCCTGCCGTGGTCACGGCCACATCGACCACGCCGGCTGCGCGCGGGCCGGTGGTGGCCGTGATCGTGGTGGCATTTACCACCGTGACGCCGCTCGCGGCCACGCCGCCGATGGTCACTCCGGTGGCGCCGATGAAATTCGTGCCGCTGATGGTCACAGCGGTGCCGCCGGCGGTCGAGCCGCTCGTGGGCGCGATGCCCGTCACGGTGGGCGTCGCCGCCACATACGTGTAGAGCCCGGTGCCCGTGCCCGTGCCTCCCGGCGTGGTCACGGCCACATCGACCACCCCGGCCGCGCGCGGCCCGCTGGTGGCGGTCACCGTGGTGTCGTTGACCACGTTCACGGCCGTGGCCGCCACGCCGCCGATGGTCACGGCGGTGGCGCCGGTGAAGGCGGTGCCGGTGATCGTCACCATGGTGCCGCCGTTGGTCGAGCCTGAGGTCGGCGCGATCCCCGTCACGGTCGGCGGGCTGACGCTGCTCGAGGTGTAGATCTGCCCGCCGTTCACGGTCGCGGCCAGGCGCGAGCCGTCGGCGGAGGAGGTGATGGCGTACCAGTTGCGATTCGTCTCGCGGGGCGTCCAGGTGACACCGGAATCGGTCGAAGTGTAGATCTGCCCGCCATTGGCCAAGGCTGCCCGCCGCACCCCGTCGGCCGAGGAGGTGACGGAGAGCCAGGCCCGGTTGCTCTCGCGCGGCGTCCAGGTCACGCCGGCATCGGTCGAGGTGTAAATCTGCCCGCCGTTCGTCACGGCGGTGAAACTGCTGCCATCGGCCGAAGCCGCGGCCTGGATCCAGATGCGGCTGGAATCGCGCGGAGTCCAGGTGACGCCGAAGTCGGTCGATTGATAGATGAACCCGCCGTACACCACCGCCACCAGCCGACGGCCGTCGGCCGAACACGCCATCCCGTTCCAATTGCGGGCGCTGTCGCGCGGCGTCCAGGTCACGCCGGAGTCCGACGAAGTGTAGATCTGCCCGCCGCTGTTGAGCACCGCCAGGCGCGTCCCATCGGCCGACGAAACGATCCAGCCCCAGCTGCTCGGGAAGGCGCGGCCGGTCCAGGAGACGCCGCCGTCGGTCGAGGTGTAGATCAAGCCGCCGCTATCGCATGCGACCAGCTTCAGACCATCGGCCGAGCTGGCGATGCCGCCCCAGTTCCGCGCGCTTTCGCGGGGCGTCCAGGTCACTCCGCCGTCGGTCGAGATGTAGAGCTGGTTGCTCGTGGCGGTCGCCGCCAGCCGCAGCCCGTCCGCGGACGAAGCCACGGCGATCCAACCGCGGTTCGACTGCCGCGCCGTCCAGGTCGCCCCCGCCGCGGAATTGGCCGCGCCGTACGTGTACACCGCGATGCCTGTCCCCGTGCCGCTCGGATTCGTTACCGCCGCGTCGACCGTTCCCGCCGCGCGCGCGCCCGTGACCACATTGAGCGTCGTGTCGTTGACCACCGTCACGCTGGTGGCCGCCACCCCGCCCAGAGTGACCGCCGTGGTCCCGGTGAAGTTGCTGCCCACGAGTGTGACGGCGGTACCGCCCGCGGTGCTGCCGCTGGGCGGCAGGACGTGGGTCACGACCGGGGTCGCGGCGGAGAGAGCGAGGGCGCCAAACGCGAACGCAAAAGTTCGAAGGATCAGGCCCGCGAGCCGGCGGGCGGAAGGGTGCTGGCGCATGGGAAAGAACGAGGGCAACTCTAACACTTTCTCGGGATACCTCACCCGACTGACCAAAGGCGAGGTTGAAGTGACCAAACGTCCCCAGCACGTGACCAACGGTCCCAGACGCCCTCCGCGAATGGCTCTCCCGCCTGCGACCGCGCCGCGCCCGCCCCGAACAGGCGAGCCCGGCCGGCGCGCCAGGCCGGGCTTTCCGCGCCGCTCAAGGCAGCTCGTACGCCTCGACCAACGCCACACCGGTCGCGCCGCCCACGCCGGAGACGATGGCGGTGTAGGAGCCGGGCTGGAGCGTGAGGATGAGGGCGGAATCGAGGGCGTTGGGCGGGGCGAGATTCGCGGCGGTGATCTCGGCGGCCTGGCTGCTCTGCCAGTTGTCGTTGGTGCCGATGTCGACGTTGTTCGCCACCACGCGGACCTGCGGATCGGAGATGGCGCCGTCCACGCCGAAGGCGGTCAGCGACGGCCCGAGCGCGCGAATGAGCACGCGCTTGGGAGTGGTACCGTTGATGACCAGGCCGGCGATCATGACCTGGTCGTTCGTGCCGACCACGCCGCGGGTGGAGAGATTGATGAGTCGCGCGGTCGCGAGGTTCGGCTCGAGATCGTACACCTCGACGATGCCCACGCCGGTGGTCTCGCTCACACCCCGGAGGATGGCCGTGTAGGAGCCGGGCTGAATGGTGCGGATGATGGCCGGCTCGAGATCGTTCGGCGGCGCGAAGCCGCTGGCCTGAATGTCGGCCTCCTGCGTGCTGCGCCAGTCGTCGTTGGTGGCCAGCGAAGTCTGCCCGGTCAGCAATTCGAGCGACGGATTCCCCAGCACCCCGCTGACGCCGAAGTTCGCCAGCGTGGGCCCCAGCGCGCGGACGAGCACCCGCTTGGGCGCGGTGCCGGAGATGACGAATCCGGCGATGGCCACGCCGCTGCCGGTGGCCACGCGCAGACGGGTCGAGACGTTGATGAGCCGGCTGTTCGGGGTCGGGGTCGGAGTGGGTGTCGGCGTGACCTGCGGCGTCGGGGTCGGGGTCGGAGTCGGCGTGACACCGCTGACCGGCGTGGGCGTCGGCGTGGCCGGGATCGGCGTAACCGTCGGGCCGGAGGTGCCGATGGTGAAGTTGGCCGTATTGACCGCGTAGAAGATGTTTCCGACCGCGGAGACGCGCAGGCGGCACTGATTGCTCGTGACCGACGGCACCGTCACGTTGGCCGAGCCGTTGTTGGGCACGCCGACCGCCAGCGGGACCGCGAAGGTCGCGCCGCCGTCGGTCGAGAGGTCGATGTTGACCGAGGACGTGCTGATCGGACTCGCGGAGGTGCCGGCCACATTCCAAGTCACCGTGATGGCACCGCCCGCGTTGAAGGACTGCCCCGCGGTGTTCTGCGAGGTGACGACGAACGGTCCGGCCGCGGTGGCGATGTTGACGCTCGTGTTGGCCTGCTGCACGCCGCCGCCTCCGGCGCGGTTGTCGCGCGCGGTCACGCGGAAGTTCATCGTGCGTGTGGCCGTGCCGGTGAAGGCCGGGAACTTCTCGCCCAGCGGGAGCGTGCCGCTGACCACCGCGCTGAGCGTGGGGAACGAACGCGAGGGACTCGTGAGCGGCAGGCGCGAGCGCAGGATGGGGCTCATGCCGTTGTCGGCGTCGGTCAGGGGCTGCGTCGGGCCGAGGTCGAATTCCTCCCAGCAGTAGGTGATGGCATCGCCGTCGGGATCGCTCCCGCTCGCGGTCAGGACGAAGGCCGTGCCGTTCGGGATGGTGACCGGCGCGGGCGCGCTCACGGTCGGGGCGCGATTGCCCGTGGCGGTGGTGTTCGCGCAGGTTGCGGTGCTGGCGATGAAGGCCTGGATTTGGTCGAAGCTGCGCGCGTGGAAATACGGATCGGAGAAGGTCTGCACGTCGTCCGTGCCGCAAAGGGTCGCGTAGCCCATGATGGTCGTGCCGCTGCCCGGCTCGTAGGCGGAATCGGCCACCCGATTGCCGCTGCCGCAGCCGTCCTGCTGCGAGTTGAAGGTGTGATCGGCGCCGAATTGGTGACCGATCTCGTGCGCGACGTAGTCGACATCGAAGGGATCGCCGACCGGCTGCGCGCGGCCCGTGTGGGCATCGGCCTTCGAACCCGTCACGCACACGCCCGGCGCCGCCGCGCCGCCGCCGCCGGTGTGGAAGACGTGGCCGAGGTCGTAGTTCGCGTTGCCGATGACGTTGTCGATGTTGGTCTGGTTCTCGTTGCCGAGGACGTTGGCGTTGCCGTTCGTGTAGGGGTCCGTGTTGCCGTCGAGATAGACGAGCGACTGGTTGTTGCCGATGAGCACGAGGCGGATGGCCAGCTCCTTTTCGTAGATGCCGACCACGCGATTGACCGTGGTGACGATGGCCGAGAGCGCCGTGTTGACCGTGCCGCCGTGGAAGGCGCCGTACTCGCCCGTGCAGGCCACGGCGATGCGATAGGTCCGCAGGTTCGGTCCGGCCGTGGTCGCAGGCGTCGGAGCGCCGGGCGCGGCCGGCAGCGGCTGGCGGCGCAGGTTGGTGAACATGCGGTCATTCACGCCCGGCGCGAGGCAGGCCACCCGCCGACCGATGTGGATCGCATCGGCCCGCCAGTAGACCAGGTACGCCTCCTGATCGAGGTGGTAGCGCGGGTCGATGTGCCAGGCCCCGCGCGGCGAGAAGATTTGGGCGTGGAAGCCCTGGTCCGTGAAATCGAGCCGGCCGCTGGTGCCGGGCTGGTCGAGCCCGCGGGCGAGGTAGGTGCGGATCTGCGGAAACTTCGCCTGCAGCTCCGGCGCCATGACCGGTGACTCCTCGATCGCGAAGCGCTCGAAGCGCCCGTCCGGCACCGGCAGCCAGATCACCTGCGGCTCGGCTGGTGTCGTGCGCTGCTCGTGCGGCGCCGCTGCGAGCTGCGCGCGCAGGGCCGGAGCGTCCAGCGCCACCATCCGGTACGCCCGCGCCTGGATCAGGGCCGGCCGACCCGCGGCCGATTGCACCGGAGCGCGCGAGGCATCGAGCGTCCGCCACGGCCCCTGATCGGCCGCTGGCAGGGAAGAGGAGATGACCGCACTGGCCAAGAGGGCCGCGCGGCCGCAGCGGCCAAGCAGGGGAAAGAGTGCCATGCGGCGCAGCCTGCCGAAACGCGCGAGGGATGAGAAGCGCATTCGCCACCGACGCGGGTGGGAGTCGTGGGCGAGCTTTATTCTCCCATTCCCACTCCCGCTCTCACTCTCACTCCCACTCCCGCTCCCACTCCCACTCCCACTCCCACTCACTCCCACTCCCACTCCCACTCCCACTCCCGCTCTCAGCCGTCTGTCGCGTGCTGTTCGCTCTCGTAGCCATAGCGCTCTGCGAGCCTGCCGCACTCGGAGAGTGCGGACTACTTGCCCCGCCTTTCGCTCCCGTAGCCACAGCGCTCTGCGAGCCGGCCGCACTCGGAGAGTGCGGACTACTTGCCCCGCCTTTCGCTCTCGTAGCCACAGCGCTCGGCGGGCCGGGTGCACGCGAAGCGCGCGGGCTACGGCAGCGTTGGGTAGTCCCGGTCGAGACGCTGCATGAATTCACGCCAGCTGACGCGACGGACGACGTCGCCGGTGATCATGCGCAGCTGCCCGGGTCGGGTGATCGCGCGGCGCGCCAGTGACCGATACCGCGGGCTGCCGGCATACTTCAAACCAGCCAACGCATAGGCCTGGGCGATCGGGCTGCCGGTGCGGAAGAGCGCTTCCAACCGCGCCGTCGCGCCGGGTTGACGCAGCAAGGCCCGCAGCGCCTTGGCCTCCTCCGACAGCCCTCCGCCGCGCCCGACGGTGCCGAGCGCGATGCCGGGGCTCTGCTGCAGAATCCGCTCGGGCGCGCCCGCCGCCGGCTGCGCGGAGAGCCCGCCGACGAAGTTGAGGAAGGCCAGACCGGCAAGGGCGACAGCCAAGAGAAGACGCGAGCGCTGCATGAGCCACTTTGCAGCGGCGAATCTCGCTCGGCGAGCGGGATGAACGGGACCGTGGGACAGCCACAAATGCGCAAAGGGCCCAAAAAGGAGCGTTTGGACGACCCCTTCGTGCCGTGGAGCCAAGCAGTTCCTCTTCGGCTCTTTGCGCTCTCTTGCGTCTTTGCGGCCGGCCGTTCTCCGGCTTCTTTCGCCCACCGCGCCGCACCATTCTTTCCACCCATGCCCTCGTGCGACCACGGCCCCATTGATCCCTGGCCTTTCGACCAGCCGCCTCATTGCGCTTCTTTCACGACGCGCCAAGTCCTGGCTGACGACGAGCCGATCCTCTTTGTCTCGCACGACGCCGACGATCACGGCTGGCAGTTCATCGGCTCGAGTGCCGAGGAAGAGGACTGCCGGCTCGTCTGCCTCGAGTCGATGGTGCGTCGCGATCCGAGCGTGCTCGAACTCGCCGATCTCCCACCCGGTTGGCACGCGACGCGCCCCAGTCCGTCGAGTCCTTGGAAACGCCAGCTGTCGCCTCGCCGGGAAGGCGCGCTGGCTTGCTTGGCACACGACGGCTACGAACTCGAGGCGATCGCGCAGACCGAGCGCGACAGCTACCGCTTCCCGCTGCCGCAATTCCCGACCGAGGAGGAACGCACTTCGCTGCAGGAAGGAAATCTGGTGAAACTCATCTTTCGGTATCCCGAATACCAGTGCGTCGGCGACGCGCAGATCGGCGCCGAGCGCATGTGGGTACTGGTTTCTGGCCGTGACAATGAGCACTTCGTCGGCACGCTCGACTCCGACCCGCGCCACACCGACCGCCTGCGCTCCGGCGACCTCGTGCGTTTCGAGCCGTCGCACGTCATCGAAATCTGGCGCGGGACGGAGTGATGCAAGCCGCCGTTTGTTATCCTGCGCGCCCCCATGGAAACCCTCGAATTCCGCGCCGTCACGCTGGCCAATCTCGATGCTGTCAGCGAACTGCGGGTGCGGCCCGAGCAGGCTGATCTTGTCGCCGACAATCTTTATTCCATCGCCCAGGCCGGGCTCGATCCCGTGGGCTGGTGCCGCGCGGCCTACCTCGGCGACCAGCCGATCGGCTTCTTTCTCGTACGGGAGCTGGCCGAGGGCCGGCACGCCTATCTCTGCCGTTTCATGGTCGACCAAAGCTGGCAGGGCCGCGGGCTCGGTCGTCGCATGCTCGACCAACTCCTCGCGCGGCTCTTCGCCTCGCCACAGCTCCAGTTCATCGACCTCGCCGTCTCGCGCGCCCCTCGAGGCGCCGAAGCCTTTTACCGCGCTGCGGGCTTCGTCCCGACCGAGGAAGCCTACCGCGGGGGCTGGCGCATGGTGCTGCGGCGGGAGGATTATCGGGGATGAGCCGGCGTCGTCGCGGGCAACGCGTTCATCGCCCGCCCCGCAAACTCTCCACCCGGGCGCCCCAGCTGACGTATTCGGCGGGGGTGCAGGTCAGGACGATGATCTGGAGGCCGCGGCGGGCGGCGAGGTCGAGCATCTCGATCACGCCGCGCACGCGCTGGGGATCGGCGAAGGCGAAGGCGTCGTCGAAAACGACCGGCAGACAGCCATCGTGCTGCGGCGCGAGGACTTCGGCCATGGCGAGGCGGACGGCGGCGGCGACCTGCTCGCGAGTGCCGCCGCTGAGGGCGTCGAAATCGATCGCGGCCTCGCCGGGGGCCTCGCCGCGGCGCAGGCGCAGGCCGCCGAATTCGCCGTCGCGATACTCCACTACGGCTTCGGCGCCCGGGCCGAAGATCTGGCGCAGATAGCCGTTCACGCGCTCGACCAGCGGACCGGTGAATTCGGCCGCCAACGCCGCCTGCTCCTCGCGGTAGAGGCGATCGAGCAGCGTGAGCGCATCGGCGTGACGGCGGGCGCGGGCGAGTTCCGCGGCGCTGGCTTCGGCCCGGGCTTCGGCCTCGGCCAAGTCTTCGTGCGGATCGACCGAGCCGTCGCGGCGCAGCGCGGCCTCGGCCACGGCGCGGCGGAGCGAGGCCTGCTCGCGTGCGGCATTCTGCAATTGCAGCGCCCGCTCCAGCCGGGCCCGGGCGGGCGCGATCTCTTCGGGTCGGAGTTCGGCGAGGGCGGCGCGGGTGGTGGCCAGCGCGGCCTCGGCCGCCTCGTGCGCAGCACCGGCCTGGGCGACGGCCGCAGCGCGCTCGGTGGAGGCGCCGGCCTGACCGCGCAGGGCCTGCAGGACGGCCTGGGCCTCCTCGTGCTCGCGCCGCAGTTTCTCGAGCTCGCGCCGCTGGGTCGACAATTCCTCCTCCGCGCGCAGCACCTGCTTGCGGGCGGCCTCGGCGGCCACGCGGGCGCGACGCGCGTCCTCCTCGGCTTCGCTGGCCTCGTCGGCGGCGCGGTCCCGCAGCTGGCGCAGCGCCTCAGCCGATTCGGGCGCAGTCGCATCCGGCACCAAACGCACCGCGCGCGCCACGGCCGCTTCGAGGGTCACGACCTTGGCGCTGGCTTCGGCGAGTCGCGTGGTGAACGGATCGCGCGTCAGCTGCGAGCGGAGCACGTTGGCCTCAGCGAGGCGCGTCTCGCGGCGGATGTTCAATTCGGTCGCGGAGGAAACGTTGGGCACGCCCAGCTTGGCCAGTTCGTGGTCGCGCGCGCGCTGGGCCTTGAGCGCCTCGCGCCGCAGCTCGGCGAGTCGACGCCCGCCGCCCGGATGCAGGCGCAGGCGGATGTCGGCCCCGATGACAATGGGCGTCTCGTCCTCCATGCGGCAGGTCGCGCCCGGCGCGAGCGTCTCCAGGCCCGCCAGCACAGGCAGCGGCGAAGCCTCGACCGTCAGCGTGGCCGCGGTGGCTTCGAGCGCCGCGCGGGCCTCGATGTAGGCATCCTCCAACTCACGCAGTTTTTTCAGCAGCGCGCGGTCGATCTCCGGCAGACGGGCGATCTCCCGTTCCGTCTCGGCCAACCGCTGCTCCAGGTCCTGCGCCTGGGCGGCGCGGCCCTTCCATTCGTCGCGCGCGGCCACGGCGGAGCGATGCTCGTCGGCCGCCCGTGCCCATTCGTGGCGGTTGCGGCGCGCGGTCGCGATCTGCTCGGCTTCCAGCAGGCGCTGTTCGAGCGCATTGAGCGAACGCTGCCGCTCGCTCAGCTGCCCCTCGGCCCGCTCCGCGCCGGACTGCGCCGGAGCCAGCGCGAGCGCCGTCCGCTGCACCGCCTGCTCGCGCCGCTCGAGTTCCTGCTGCGCGCCGGCCAGCAATTCCACCTGCTGCCGCGCCGCCTGGGCCGAGGCGGCCTGGGCGGCTTCGAGACGCTGCAATTCCCGCACGCGTTCTTCGCGCTGCTCGAGGGTCCGCTGCTCGGCGGTCAGTTGCACGAGCGTGCCGCGCGTGGCGGCCAGCACTTCCTCGGCCGCGCCGTATTCGTCCATGGCCTGCTCCAGCGCGCCCAGCCGCTGGCGCGCGGCCTCGACCGCGGCGGCGTCGGCGGTCGCGCGTTCGGTCAGCGCGGCCAGTTCGGTACCGGCGCGCGGCAGCCCGCGCTCGGTCAGCAGCGCGCTCCGCTGCGTGGCGAAGGCGGCGGCCAGGCGTGCATCGCGGTCCGACTGCACCGGCGCGGCGCCGCCGAAATCGTGCAGCCGCGCGAGCAGGGCGTCGCGCTCGCGGGTCGCATGGGCGCTGGGATCGTCGCCGCTCTCGCCCTGCCAGACCCACAGATGCGCCCATTGCGCGGCCAGCCGTTTGAGCGCGCCCGGGCCGCGTTCGGCCAGGGCGGTGCCGAGGAGCGCGGCCAACTTCTCCTCGGCCTCGTCCGCGCTCAGGGTGTGGCCGCGCGCATCGGTCAGGGCGATGCTCCCGCCGGTCGCGCGGAAGATCTTCTTCAAATGCCAGCGCTCGCCGCGCGCCTCGAATTCGAGCTCGACCGTGGGCCGCTCGCCCGCACCGGCGCCGCGCGATTCCATCGTGCGCGGCGCCTCGCCGGTCAGCGCCGCGCGGAGAAAGAGCGCGCGGTGCGCCGCCTCCGCCAGCGTGCTCTTGCCGCTCTCGTTCGGCCCGCCGATGAGGGTGCGCGCGGGATCGAACGTCACCTGCGCCTGTTGGTGGACGCGGTAATGCCGCACGCTGAGCGAAAGTAGCCTCATCGCCGCACCTCCTCGTAGAGCGTGCGCAGCGCGGCCCGCGCGATTTCCGCCTCGCCATTTTCGCCGCCGGCCAGCGCGGCCAGTCGACCGGCCACACGCGCGGTCACGGGATCGAGCGCCTGGGTGGTCAGCCCGGCCAGTTCGCTTTCGCTCGGCGCGGTCGTGGTGGCATCGAATAGCCGCAGGTGCAGCAGCCGCGCCTGCCAGCGCGCGAGGCAGGAGGCCAGCTCGACCGATCCAGCGAAGTCGACCGCGCCCGCCAGCCGCAGCTCCAACACATCCTCGCCGGTGCGGGCGCCGAAGCGCTCCTGCAGTCGCGCCTCCAGCCCGGCCACGCCGGCCTCGCCGAGCGCGGCTTCCTCGCGCCACCATTGCACGGCCGCAGTCGGCACCGGCTGAACCTCGGGCGTTCCGCCGCGGATGACGCTGACGGCCAGCGCGTGGCCGGACACGTAATCTCCGCCCTTGGGAAATCGGTCATGCGCGGGGGTGCCGGCGTACCACGCTTTCGGCGGGATCGTCTTCACGCCGTGCCAGTCGCCCAGCGCGACGTAGTCGATCTCGCCCAGCGGCAGGCGTTCGAGGTCGATCTCCCCGCTCGTCCGCGCTTCTTCGGTGGTCGCCCCGAAGCCGTGCACGCTGCCGTGGGCCAGGACGATGCGCGGCAGCCCGGGCGGCAGCGCCTGCGCCCAGTCGGGTCGACGCAGCCAAGCGGTCGGATCGGCCGATTCCACCCGCCGCAGGCGCGGGCAGGGCAGGATCACGGCCCGCTCCAGCACCAACGGCTCGGCGGCGGTCAGCAGGCGCAGATTCGGTGCCAGCTGCGCGGCCTCGCGCCGGAAGAACTCGCGCTCCCAGACCGAGCCGGGGCCGGCGTGGTCGTGATTACCTGGAATGACCAGCACTGGGACGCCGAGTCCGCCAAGTGCCGCACAGGCAGCGGAGATGGTGGCGTCGGTCGGCAGGGTGGAATCGAAGAGATCGCCCGCCACCAGCACGAATTCGGCCCCATGCGCCGTCGCAGCCTGCGCCAGCCGCGCGATGGCGTCGACCCGCTCCTGCCGCAGCCGCGCGCGCTTGTCGTCGTCGGCCACGTTGGCGAAGCCCTTGCCCAACTGCCAGTCGGCCGTGTGCAGGAAGCGCACGGGCGGAGCGGGCGGGGCGGAATCGGACATGGCGGCGCAGACGTGATAGCGAGATCGGCGACTCTCGCATGGGCCTTTCGCGGCTGAATCGGTGATGGCCGAGGCCGGAGCCCGAGATTCCGTCGGGCGCGGGTGGAGTGCCGTCGACGCCGAAGGAGCTTGGCTCCTTGGCGTGGATCCGATCCGAGGTGGGCGGAGGCCACGTCGAGGGCGGCTCGCGGACGCGCAAATCGCGTCCCTACCCGCCGCAAAGGCGTCGGGACGCGTTTAACGGAAGCGATAGAAGCGGCTCGCGGGCAGCGGTTGGGTGGGATCGGTGTATTGCAGCACGCCGGTGCGGCTGGCGGTCACGGTCGTGAGGACGGTCCAGTTGCCGCTTAGATTGTCATTTACCTCCAGCGTGTAGACGCGCTGCGGGATCCCGGCGCCGCGGATCAGCGGACCTCCCGGGGTCATCGTGATCGAGACGACATTGAGGGAGTTGCCCGCACTGGGCGCCGAGACCGTCACGGTAGCGGTGCCGGTGCCGAATCCACCCCGGCCATCGCTGACCGTGAAGGTGAAGGTGTCCGTGCCGGTGAAGCCCGCCGGCGGCGAATACGTGACCGTGTCGCCCGCGCGGACCACCCCGCCGCCTTGCGCGCTGGTGGCGCTGACGGTGGCGAGGGCGGGCGCATCGCCATCGGGATCGGAGCTGCTCAGGACCAGGCGCGAGGCGGGCGCACTGACTGGAGTGTCGCGGGTCGTGCCGAGCGAGAGCGGACGCACGACCGGCGGGCGGTTGATGGTCAGCGTGAAGGCCTGGGTGGCATCGGGCGCCACCCCGTTCGTCGCGGTGATGGTGAAGGAGAACGTCTGACCTCCGGCGGCGGCGGTCGGGATGCCCGCGAGCAGCCCCACGGGGGACAGCGTCACGTTCTCCGGCAGCGGACCCGCGGTGGAGAAGGCGGGGGCAGGAATCCCGCTGGCCGAGACGACGAAGCTCCCGGGCACTCCGACCGTGAAGACGGCGCTCGCTGCGCTGTTGAACTGCGGCGCAATCGCCGACGGCGTGGGCGTCGGGGTGACCGTGGGTGTGGCGGTCGGCGTCGGCGTCGGCGTGCTGGTCGGGGTGTTCGTCGGCGTGGCCGTGGGCGTCGGCGTCTGGGTCGGGGTTGCAGTCGGCGTCGGCGTCGCGGTCGGGATGGGCGTGGGCGTGGGCGTCGCCGTGGGCACCGGGGTCGGTGTCGGCGTCGGCGTCTCGGTCGGCACCGGCGTTTGGGTCGGCGTGTTCGTCGGCGTCGCGGTGGGCGTCGGCGTGTGGGTCGGCGTCGGCGACGGCGTCGGCGTCGCGGTCGGGGTCTGGGTGGGCGTCGGCGTCGGCGTAGGGGGCACGACTCCGGTCGAGGTCCAGATGGAGCCGCTCAGCACGGCGGCGGCGAGTCGCGCGCCATCGGCGGACGAAGCGACCGCCGACCAGGCGCGGCTGGATTCCCGCGCGGTCCAGGTGGTGCCGAAATCGGCCGACGTGTAGATCTGTCCGCCGTTCACCACGGCCACGAGACGATCCGCCTCGCTCGAGGCGGCCAGCGCGGACCAGGCCCGATTCGACTCGCGCGGGGTCCAGGTGAGGCCCGCGTCGAAGGAAACGTGGATTTGGCCCCCGTTCTCGATCGCCGCCAGGGTGGTGCCGTCCGCGGAAGACACGATGGCGCGCCAGGCGCGATTCGATTCCCGCGCGGTCCAGGTCGACCCCGCATCGGTCGAGACGTAGATCTGGCCGCCCTCGACGACGGCCGCCAACCGCGCGCCGTCGCTGGAGCTGGCCACACCGCGCCAGTTACGGAGACTCTCCCGGGCGGTCCAGGTCAGGCCGCCGTTGGCCGAGACCATGATCGGACCGCCCTGTGCGACGGCCACCAGCTTGAGGCCATCGGCCGAGGACGCCGCCGCCGACCACGCGCGGGCGAGGTCCCGCGGGGTCCAGGTCAGGCCGGCATCGGTGGAGACGTAGAGTTGATCGTACGCGGGCAGCGCCAGCAGGCGGGTGCCGTCGCTCGAGGAGACGATGGCCGTCCACGCGCGGGTGGTTTCACGCAGATTCCAGGTGATTCCGCCGTCCGCGCTGGTGGAGATCTGTCCGAACGGTTCCACCGCGGCCAGCCGCAGGCCGTCGGCCGAAGACGCGAGGCCGCTCCACGCCCGCGTGCCGCTGGCGAGTTGCTCCGTCCAGCTCGCGCCCGCCGCGGGGGGCGGCGCGACGTAGGTGTATCCGCCCGGGCGGGTCGCTTCGCCGAACGGCGAGATCACCTTTACGTCCACCGGACCGGCCGGGTGCGCCGGAGTGCGCAGGGTGATGGTGGTATCGTTCACCACCGTGAAGTCGGTGGCCGGCACCCCGTCCAGCTGGACTTCGGTGGCCCCGGTGAAGCCGACACCGGTGAGCGTCACGAGGGTCCGGCCGGCGGTGTTTCCGGCGGTGGGGGCGAGCGCCGTCAGGGTCACGCTCGAGGTGTAAGTGTAGGCCGAGGGCACCGTGACCGGTCCGACCAGCGAGGTCAGCACGAGGTCGACCGATCCGGCCGCGTGCGGGCCGGTGACGAGCGAGATGGAGCTGTCGCTCAGGACCGTCACGCCCGTGGCGGCCACGCCTCCCAGCGTCACCGCTGTGACCCCGGTGAAGCCCGAGCCGCTCAAGACGACCGCCGTGTTCCCGGTCACGGAGCCGCTGGCAGGCACGACGCTGTCGACCACCGGGCCGCGGTAGGTGTAGAGGCCGGTGCCCGTCCCGGTACCGTTCGGCCCGGATGCCACGACATCGACCGTCCCGGCCGCCCGTGCCCCGGTGACCGCCAGCAAGGTGGAGTCGTCCACCACCGTCACGCCGGTGGCGGCGACGCCCCCGACGCTGACCGAAGTCACCCCGCTGAGCGCGCTGCCGGTCAGGCGAATGCTGGTGCCCCCGCCGACGCCACCGCTGCTTGGGGTCACCGCCGTGACCGTGGGCGGCAGGTTGCTGGCGTAGGTGAAGAGCCCCGTGCCGGTGCCGGTGCCCTGCGGGGTGTTCACCACCACATCCGCGGGGCCCGCCGAGCGCGCGCCGGTGCGGCCCGTGAGCGTGAGGTCGTCGACCACCTGCAGATTGGCCAGGGCGACGCCGCCGACCGTCGCGCTGGTGGTGCCAGTGAAGTTTCGGCCGCTGATCGTGACCGCCGTGCCGCCGCCCGTCCAGCCGGTGGTCGGCTGAATGGCGCTGACCGTGGGCGCGAGCGACGCGTACGTGAAAAACCCGACGCCCGTGCCCTCGACCGCGGAGTCGCGACTGTAGACCTTGATGTCCACCGGCCCGGCCGCATGCGCAGGGGTTACCCCGGTGATGGTTTGATCGTCCAGCACCTGCAGATTGGTGAGGGAGACGCCGTCGAAATCCACCACGAAGGCGCCGGCCAAGCGCCGACCGGTGATGGTGACCGGCGTGCCGCCCACCACGTTGCCATTGCTGGGGCTGACCCCGGTGATGACCGGCGTGTAGTCGATGTAAGTGTACAGCCCCGTGCCGGTCCCCGAACCGTCCCCGTTGGTCACCACCACATCAGCCACCCCCTCGGCATGCGGTCCGCCGATGTAGCCGAAGAGGTATTGCGAATTGACCACCGTCAGCACGATGAGCGGCACGCCACCGACCGTCACGCTGGTGGTGCCGCCGAAGTTCGCGCCCGTCACGCCCACCAGGTTGCCACCGGCGGCGGTGCCAAAGTTCGGGCTGATGCTGGTCACCTGTGGGAGCGTGGGCTGGTACGTGAAGACGCCCAGGCCAATGGCGGGACCGCCCGGCGTCGTCACCTCCACGTCGACGAGCCCGACGGCGTGCGCCGGAAGCACCGCGGTCAGCTGAGTGTCGCTCAGAACCTGAAAGCTGGCAGCCGGCGTGCCGCCGAAGGTCACCGCGGTGGCGCCGAGGAATCCGCCGCCCGTCACGGTCACCGTGGGACCGCCCAGGCTGGGGCCGCTGGCCGGCTGCACGGCGGAGACCGTCGACGGCGCGGTGGAGAGATACGTGTAGAGCCCAACACCCGTCGCCGTGCCATCGGGCGTCGTGACGACCACATCGACCGCCCCGGCCGGGTGCGCCACGGTGCGCGCAGTTAGCGTCGCGTCGTCCAGCACCGCGAGGTCCGTGACCGGCACGCCGCCTACGATCACGGCCGTGGTCTTGAGCAGATTCGCCCCGGTCAGCGTGATCGGCGTGCCTCCGAGCACCGAGCCGCTCGTGGGAGCGAGGGTGGCGATGCTCGGCGGCTCGCTGCTCGAAACGTAAATTCTCCCGCCGTACTCGGCTGCGAGGAGCCGCGTGCCTTCGGCCGAACTGGCCACGGCTCTCCAATATCTGGCGACGTCGCGCGGGGCCCAAGTGAGGCCGCCGTCGGCGCTGACGTAGAGCGACCCGCTCTGTTCGCAGGCGAACAGGCGCTCGCCATCGGCCGACGAAGCCACGCCGATCCAATTGCGCGCGCTTTCCCGGGGGATCCAGGTGACGCCTCCGTCCTTGGAGACATAGAGTTGCTCGCCTCCTGCGGCTGCCACCAGGGCATTGCCATCGGCCGACGAAGCCACGCTCTGCCAAATCCGGGGGCTCTCGCGCGGAGTCCACGTGGCTCCTCCGTCCGTCGAGGTGTAGAGAAGCCCGGTGAAATCGGCGGCCAGCAGACGATGGCCGTCGGCCGAGGAGGCAACCGCCCACCAGTTGCGCACGCTCTCGCGTGGACTCCAGCTGACTCCTCCGTCGTTGGAGACCCAGATTTGCCCGTTCACCACCCCCGCGACAAGGCGGGATCCATCGGCCGACATGGCGACCGCATTCCAGGCCCGCGGGCTCGCTCGGCCCGTCCAGGTCTCCCCGCCATCGACCGAGATGTAGATGAGGTCGCCCGAGGCCGCGGCCGCGAGCCGCTGACCGTCGGCCGAGGTGGCGATGGACTGCCAGGAACGCCGATTCTCCCGCGCGACCCAGGTTACGCCACCGTCCGCGGAGAGATTGATGTAGCCTCCCTGATCCACCGCCGCCAGACGCCGCCCGTCGGCCGAAGAGGCGACGCCGATCCAATTGCTCACTCCCAGGCCCGGACGGGTCGAGAAGGGATCGCCAGCCTGCGACGGCACAGCGGTGACATAGCTGAAGAGCCCGCTTCGGGTGGTGGTTCCCCCCGGCGTCGTCACCGCGACATCCACCGGGCCGACCGCGTGGGCGCCGGTCGTCGCGACCAGGGTGGTGTCATTGATCACGGACAGGCTCGAGGCGGGCACCCCTCCCAAGGTCACCGCGGTGGCCCCGGTGAAGCCGGATCCCACCAGCGTGATTCGCGTACCGCCCGCCGCCCCTCCCTGCGCGGGGATCACGGCGCTCAGGCCCGGCGCAGTGCTCAGATAGCGGAATGCCCCGATGGCGGTGCCGCTGCTGAAGGCATTCCCGACCACCACATCGACCAACCCCGCGGCATGGGCAGGGGCGGTGGCGACGATGGTGGAGTCGTCCACCACGGCGAAGCTGCCGGCCGCTGCCCCACCGAACGTGACGCTGCTGGCGCCCGAGAAATTCCGTCCGCTCAGCGTGACTTGAACGCCCCCCGTGAGATTGGCGAAGGTCGGCGCGAGGCTCGTGAGCACAGGCGACACGTAGGTGAAGAGGCCGGTCCCCGTGCCGCTGCCGAAGGGCGTGACCACGGTCACGTCGACGACCCCGGGAGCGTGCCCGCCAGTCACGGCGGTGACCGTGCTGGGACTCGGCGCGCTCACGGCCGTGGCGGGAACGCCACCGATGAGCAGACCCGTGGCCCCACCCAGGTTGGTTCCAGTCACCGTCACCGGGACGCCGCCGCCGGTGCTACCGGAATTGGGCGCGATGCTGGTGACGACGGGCAAGGCGTAGGTGAAAACGCCGGGCGCGGTCACGATGCCCACCGGCGTGGAAATTCGCACCTCCACCAGCCCGGCGGCGTGAGGATTCGTTGTGGCCGTGAGGCGGGTGGACGACACGAGGGTCACGTCCCGGGCAGCCACGCCTCCGAGCGTCACGGTGGCAGGGAAGGCGAAGCCGGTTCCGTCGATCGTGATGCGATCGCCACCTCCCACGCCTCCGACGGAGGGCGAGAGCCCGGCGAAGGTGGTCGTGTAAGTAGGGGCGGAGGTCCAGACGTTGCCGTTGGTCGCGCAGCCGACCAGCTTCGTGCCGTCGCTCGACGAGGCCAGAGCTCGCCAGGCGCGATCCGCCTCCCGGGCCACCCAGGTGAGACCGGAATCGCTCGAGGTGTAGATCTGCCCGCCATTCACCGCGGCCACCAGCCTGACCCCGTCGGCGGAGGAGGCGGCGGCGATCCAAGCGCGGCTGCTCTCGCGCGCGGTCCAGGTGACGCCGGAATCGGTGGAAGTGTAGATCTGGCCGCCGTTGACCGTGGCGAACAGCTTCACGCCATCGGCGGAGGAAGCCACCGCGGTCCAGCTCCGGATGGATTCCCGCGCCGTCCAGTTTACGCCCGAATTGGTGGAAGTGTAGATCTGGCCGCCGCTCACGACCGCCACCAGCTTGGTGCCATCGCTGGACGAAGCGACCGCTCTCCAACTGCGATTGCTGTCGCGCGCAGTCCAGTTCACCCCGGAATTGGTCGAGGTGTAGATTTGGCCGCCGCTCACGACCGCGACCAATTTCACGCCATCGGCCGAAGAGGCCACCGCGTTCCAGTTGCGGCTCGCCTCCCGCGCCGTCCAATTGGTGCCCGAGTTGGTGGAGGTGTAGATCTGGCCGGGGGAGACGGTGGCCACGAGCTTCGTGCCGTCGGACGAGGAGGCGGCCGCCGTCCAGCGCCGGCTGCTGTCGCGGGCAGCCCAGGTGGCGCCCGCATCGGCCGAAACGAAAATCTGACCGCTGAAAGGCGTGGCCACCAGCAGGTTGCCATCGGCCGAGGAGGCCAGCGCGGTCCACGCGCGGGTGCCCGGGGCCGAACGGAGATCCCACACCACGCCGAAATCGACATAGGTGAAGAGTCCCGTGCCTGTGCTGGGACCACCGGGCGTGTTGACGGTGACGTCCACCGTTCCGGCCGTGCGCGCTCCGGTGGTGGCGGTGATGGTGGTCGGATTCACCACGGTCACGCCGGTGGCGGCGACTCCGCCGATCGTCACGCCCATCGCGCCGGTGAAATCCGTGCCGGTGATCGTGATGACCGTCCCTCCGCTGACGGAGCCCGCGGGCGGCGCCACGGCCGTTACCGTGGGGGCCGCCAGCGCAGTGGTCGGCAGCAATGAGGCAAGGAGAATGGAGAGGAAAGACAGAACGACCTTCATGGACGACACCAAGCGGTAACCCTAGGGAGCACATGGAAAAACCCGACCAGGGGCGAAATTCAAGCCGTTTCGGAGTCCGCTCCGCGAAGGCGACGAACGGCCGGCATCGGTGGCGAACGAGCTGCGCTTGGGCCATGCGCTGGAGTCCCAGCCTTCACGCCGTCCCGTGGACGACAGCAAGACGGCGACACCTGCCGCACTTCGCCCGAATCGCTTCTCTCCCGCCGCCGTAACTGGCATCATCCCCCTCGCCATGCGTTGCCGGTCATTCCTTTTCGCAGCCCTCCTCGCCGTCCTCCCGCTCGCTTCGGCCCAGACCTTCGAGCGCCGCGATCTCATCTCGTTCGGCCAGCGCGACCCGCAGGGCGGCACGAACCCGGAGGATCCGCTCATCCTCGGGCGCGACGGACTCCTCTACGGCGTCACCCGCTCGGGCGGCACCTTCAGCCAGGGGGTGGTCTACCGGCTGAATCCGGCGGACAATGCGTACCTGGTCCTGCGTCAGTTCACCGGCGGGGCCGACGACGGCGGCAAGCCGATGGGCACGGCGCTCTGCCATCTCGACGACGGCCGGCTCTACGGCCTCGCGCTGAATCCGCAGCTGATCCTGTGGTCGATGCAGACGGACGGCAGCGACTTCCGCAAGCATTTCACCTTTCCGCCCGGCGCGGAAACCGGCGGGCCGTTCCACCTGACCAACAGCCTCTCGCCGGGCGCCGACGGGCTGCTCTACGGGGTCTATCACGTCGGCCCTTCGACCTCGCCGGAGGCTCAGAGCAACATCTTCCGCATCGCCCGCGACGGCAGCGGCTTCCAAGCTCTTGGGCAGCTGACCAACATCACCTCGCCGATCTCGTTCGATGCGACCGGGCGGCTCTTCGGCACGACCGAATCGACCGTCTTTCGGCTCCAGCCCGATGGCAGCGGCTTCGTCACGCTCTTCGACTTCCCGCCGCCGGCCTTCTCCAACGTGCTGGCCGAGGGTGGCGTGACGCTGCACAGCAACGGCTCCCTCTATGGCTTCACCGCGCGCGGCGGGGTGAGCGGCCGCGGCATGTTCTATCGCCTGCGGCCCGACGGCAGCGATTTCCAGATCATGTTCGAGCCGCCGGTGAACACGGAATCCGGGCATCTGCGCGCGCCCTGCTTCGAGAGCGACGACGGCTTCATCTACGGCTGCGTGGGCGAGGACGGCTTCGGCACGCAGAGCTTCATTTGGCGCATCCGTCCCGACGGCACCGGCTGGCAGGTCCTCAAGCGGTTGAACTTCAACATTCGCGGCACCAACGGCGTGGTGCAGGCGCCGAACGGGATGCTCTACGGCTACACGACGGCGAATCCGGACGACAACTGCCTCTTCCGGATCGGGCGCGACGGCTCGGGCTACGAAATCATCCATCGCTTCCCCAGCCTCGACGGCTTCCCGCTTTCGCCCATCACCCTCGTGCGCGGGGCGGATCAGCGGCTCTACGGCCTGACCGACAGCAACGGCGCCAACGGCCGCGGCACGCTCTTTCGCGTCAGCCCCGACGGGTCGAATCTGACCGTGCTGCGCGAGTTCGGCGCGGGGCCGGCGGCCGAGCAAGGCAGCGGTCCGCGCGCGCTGGCGGCCTCGGCCGATGGCAGCATCTACGGCGTCGTGCGGCAGGTCGGCAGCGTGGGCGGCGGCATCTTCCGCTACGAGATCGCGAGCGGGCAGTTCAGTTGGATCCAGCAGCAGCCGGCCGGGCAGCTGGCCGACAATGCCGGCATCCTGCACAGCGCGTCGGACGGGCTCGTCTATGCCGCCCTCGACACCGCCTCGGCCAAGACCGAGCGCCTCGTGCGGCTGCATCCCAGCGGCACGGGCTTCACCGTCCTGCGCACGCAGACCAGCACGGCGGCCTCGTTCGCCGGCACCGGCGCGCTGACCGAGGGGCCGGACGGCTTGCTCTACGGCATCACCATGCGCAACGGCGCCTCCACCCTGCCGCTGCTCTTCCGGCTGACGCGCGACGGCTCGGCCTTCACGCCGCTGACCGACATCAACGCCGGCACGTTCTCCGCCGCCACACCGCGCGGACTGCTGGTCACGCCAGCCGGCCAGATCTTTGGCTTCGCCTCGACCGCGCTCTGGCGCTGTCAGACCGACGGCACCGGCTTCACCGTCCTGCGCAACTACCCGAGCACGGTCTTCGGCGAGACTCCGCTGCTCGGCTTCGACGGCCGCATCTACGTCAGCCTGCGCTTCAGCGGTGCGAGCAGCAGCGGCGGGCTGGCGCGCTTTCTGCCCGACGGCACCGGCTACGAGGACATCGTCGCGTTCCCCACTTCCACGGAGCCGCTCAGGGGCCGGTTCCCGGTGGCCAGCCCTGTCGTCGGGCCGGACGGCGCCTTCTACGGACTCACCGCGGGCGGCGGCTTCGCCAATCGAGGCACGCTCTACCGCGTGGCCAGTCCGGCGCAGATCGTCGGCCTGGCCAGCTTCGGCTTCAACGACCGCGGGCGCTTCACCGGCAGCGTGAGCGGCCCGGCCGGTCGGCCGGTCGATGTCTGGCGCAGCGACGACCTCATGCAGTGGTCGCTGCTGCAGCGCATCGCCGCCCCGGAGACGAACGCCAGCTTCACGGATCCGGATACGCAAACGGGGCGGCGGTTCTATCGAGCCACCGCGCCGTGAGGCGGAATGTGGGGGACGTCGGACGCGCGCTCAGCGGCGCGTGAACGTGCACACGCCCTCGTAGGCGCCGGCGGCATCCAGGCGCGTGGCGACGTACTTGAGCGTCATCTGATTGCCGCGCACGACCGCTGTCATCTGGTACGAGCGGGTGGCCGTGCGCCCACGCAGCTGGATGGTGTTGGCATTCACCCGGCGGCCGGCGACCGGAATGTTGCCGGTCCAGGTGCCGGTCAGACGCCCGCCGCCTTCCGTCAGGTAGAGCGAGTCGTGGCCGCGCTGGCCGAGGCTGTTGGTGTAGGTGCCGGCCCACTGCCCGGTGACGGATTCCTGGGCGGAGGCGGCGAGCGGAGTGAGGAGGAGCAGAAGCAGGGCAAAAAGCCCGGGCAAGGAGAACGAACGAAGTGAGAGGTGAAGTTTCACGGCCCGCATTCCATACCAAGACGGGCTGGTGACAACCCTCAATTGGCATCCGGCCTCCCCTGGACCGTCGCCTATTTTTCCGACGGATTGCGCTTGCCCGCCTTCAGCTTCTCGATGGCGAGAAGCAGTCGGCGCTCCCGCGTGGCGTCCGTCTTGGCCCCGTTGATCCAGGCGACGTACTCCTTGCGGTTCGTATAGGAGAGCTCGTCGAAAGCCTCGCGCAGGCCCGCCTTGCCGAGCGCCTTGGCCAGCACGCCGGGCACTTCCACGACGCGCGGTTCTTCGTCGAGGACGAGCTCCACCTCGACCACATCGCCCACGTCCTTGTGCAGCTGCTCGCGGATCGATTTGAGGATCAGCAGCATGACCCGCCCGCCGTAGGGCGCGAGCAGTCCGCGGTAGGGCACACCGTCGAATTTCGCCTGCACCTTGAGCCGCTTGCGGCCATCGCCGAGTTGCTCGACCACCTCCGCGGGAACCTCGACGAATGCGCCACCGCCGCCGGCGGATTGGATCTGAAGCTGCAGTTTGGTCATACCGCGCGCACCGCGCCGAGTGGGCGAGCATAGCCTTTTGGGGGAAGGCGCAAAGACGAAATTGGCCTGCGGCTTTGGTCGCTTCGAGGACGAGGACGAGGACGAGGGATGTTGGCCTGCGGCTTTGGTGGCTTCGAGGACGACGACGAGGACGACGACGAGGACGATTCCGCGAAGGAGTCAGCTCCTCGATCTGTCGTGAGGCGCACTGCCAGCATCGATCTGCAACATCGACCAAAGCCGCAGGCCAAACTCCCCTTCTCCTCGTCGTCGTCCTCGTCCTCGTCCTCGATTCGACCAAAGCCGCAGGCCAATCTTCCCCTCGTCCTCGATTCGACCAAAGCCGCGGGCCGACCTTCCCCCCGTCCTCGTCGTCGTCGTCGTCCTCGAAGCGACCAAAGCCGCAGGCCAACCTTCCCCTCGTCCTCGTCGTCGTCCTCGTCCTCGTCCTCGATTCGACCAAAGCCGCAGGCCGAACCTCAATCGACGAAGTTCGCCCACGGATTGGTCGTCGTAATGTCCCCGAACGCACTGATGCGCGGACCGACCTGCCAGGTGGCCGCGTTGAAGCTGATGGGCACGGTGCAGTCGGTCACCCGATTGCGCACGATCAGTCCGCCGGTCGTGCTGGCGCCGGCGCTGATGCCGACGGAGCAGCCGGAGATGGTGTTGTCCTCGAAGCGATTGCCCACCCCGTTGGCGACGATGCCGATGCCCGCGCCCCCGAGGGCGAAGCGGCAGCCGCGCACGAGCGCGCCGACCGCGTTCTCGAGGTCGATGCCGATGTTCAGGCTGATGGAGCTCGCGCCGCAATCGAGGGTCTGGCTCGAGCTGCCGGACGGTCGGAAACCGGCGGCGCTCCCGGCCGAGGCGGAGATCGCCCCTACGCGGCAGCGGCTGGCCTGCTCGTAGCCGAAAAAGCCGGTCGTATTCGCGCTGGCCTCGGCGGTGATGGAGGTCACGGAGCAATCGAGGATGAGGGTGGCGGCGATGGCCCGGGCCAGGCTGATCGAGCTGCCGCCGACCTGCGAGAGCGACGAAATGCGGCAGTCGACCACCTGCGAGCCGAAGATGCCGATGATGGAGTTGCCGCTGACGGACTCCAGCACGCAACCGCGCACCAGCGACGCCTGGATGCCGGTGACGTTGGCGCTGCCGCTGCCGCCGACGCTCCGCAGTCGGCAGTTCGTGACCTGGGCGGCATCGATGCCGATCAAGGTGCTGCCGCTCAGGTTCGTGACCTGGCACTCGGTCACGACGTCCGCGTCGATCCCCGTGACCGCGTTGGCGCCGTTCACGGCATCGACCACGCAATTCACGACCGTGCCCCGGCTGTTCAGGTCGATGCCGCCGGCGGTCATGGTGGAGACCCGTGCGCGCTCGACCCGCACGTCGTGGGCGGCGTCGAGATCGAACCCTTTCGTGCAGCCGCGGATCGCGAGGTCCTCGAAAGCCGCCTGCACGATGCGGTTGCCGCTGCCGCTCGAGCGCACGCCGATGCCAGCGGGCAGCGAGACGATGTGGCCGTTGTAAATGCGACAGCCGCTGAGGGAGCCGCGGAAGTCGATGCCCGCAGGCGCATTCGCGCTGCCCACGATGGTGAAGCCGTTGAGGTCGAGCGTCACGTCGCTCGCCGCGATGGCGATGCCCACGCGGGTGCCGGTGATGGTCACATTGCCCGAGAGGTAGTACGAGCCGCGCTGCGAGATGACGATGACCGCGTTCGCATCGCCCGCGAGCGTGGCCACGTCCGTGCGCGGCTCGAGCTGCGTGAGCGTCTTGCCCTGCGGCGCCGGCGCGCCCGTCGGCGCGAGCGGCCCTTGAGCGTGAGCGAAGGTCGCGCCGAGCAGGGCGACCGCGAGAGGGAGAACACGGACGAGGAGCATGGGGAGGCGCCAGAATGCAGCGCTTTGCATGCCATAGCGGGAACGGAGCCCGGCTCCAAGCCGCAAGACGCGGCGGGCTCGCCCCAGGGAAACCCCCGCCTGAGCCGCTTTCGATCCGGAACGACGCCAATCGTCTTGCCGCGCGAAGAACAAAATCCTATACCGCCCTGGCCTGCAGCGGAATCCCCCGGGCGCAGGCGCAGGTCCTCTCCATGGCTCCCCACCCGATCGCCCCGGCCGGCGCTCCCGGCCTCGCTCACTTTCCCTGCCCGCGTCCGCGCGCCCGCTGGCGAGCCCTGCTGGGCGCCGCGTTCGGCTGCATACTCGCGACGCTCGCGACCGCCCCGGCGCAGGCGCAGACCACGCGGGTGCTGTTCGTCGGCAACAGCTTCACGCACGGAAAGTTCATTCCCGTCTCGACCTACAACAACGCCAACACGCCCGGCGGCGTGACGGACCTCAACTTCGGCCAGCCGCTGACCAGCCCGCGCGGCCAGACCACTTTTGGCGAGCCGCATCCGCTCGGCGGCATCCCGGGCATCTTCAAAAAGTTCACCGCCCAGGCCGGGCTGACGTACGACGTGCAGCTCGAAACCTGCAGCGGCAAGAGCCTCGCCTACCACTTCACCAACGCCCTTTCGGTCATCGCCCAGCCGCAGTGGGACGTCGTGGTCATGCAGGATCTCAGCACCGGCCCGGTGCCGACGAATCGCGGTGGCGATCCGACGGGCTTCGTCAATGCGGTCAACCAGCTCGAGTCCGCGATTCACCAGCAGAATCCAGCCGCGCGCATCTATCTCTACCAGACCTGGGCGCGGGCCGACCTGACCTATCTGGCCAGCGGCGACTACTTCGGCCAGCCGATCGAGACGATGTTCAACGACCTGCGCGACGGCTACCAGGCGGCCTTCGCGCAGAATGCGAATCTCGCGGGCGTCATCCCGGCTGGCGAGGCCTGGCTGCGGGCGATCGGCACCGTCTCCACGCCGGGCTTCGCCATTCGCAATCCGTTCACGCAGCTCGGCCAGGGGATGAATCTCTGGGGCGTCGATCACTACCATCCGAGCCGCTATGGCGCGTATCTCAATGCGCTCGTCATCTTCGGGAAGGTGACCCAGCTCGATCCGCTCACGCTGGATGCCGCCAACCAAGTCGGGGGCGAACTCGGCCTGCTGCCCAGCGAATCGCTCGTCCTGCGTCAGACCGCGCACGACCAACTCGTGGCCAGCGGCGTGGTCTTCGCCCGGCCGGTCGCGCGACCGCCGCCACCACCGGCCGCCGCCCGCTCCTCCCTCGTCGCCCGCGGAAACTAAACCTGCCCCCGCCATGCGACTCTCCCCTGCTTTCCGTCGCCGCGCCTGCGCGGCCGCCGCGCTCACCGTCGGCTCGCTGGCCAGCCTGCCGGCCGCGCCGCTCACGCCGGGCAGTCTGCTCGTGTACACGATCGATGTCGGCACCGGCTCGCTCACCTCCGCCGCCACGCCGGTGGTCATCCGCGAATTCGCCACCACCGGGTCGCCCGCCACGAACTACCAGAATTTCAGCCTGCCCACGACCGGTGCCGGAGCCATGACCGCCAGCGGCACGGCCGCTTCCGACGGACAGCTCCTGCGCTCGGCCGACGGCGCCATCGCCAGCTGGGCCGGCTACAACGTGGCCAGCGGCACGGCCAGCGTGACGAGCACGATCCTGCGGCTCTACGCCACGCTCGATCCCTCCGGCACGCTGCGCTACTCGGTCCCGTTCACCATCTCCGGCACGAATGTGCGCGGAGCGATCGCCTCCTCCGCGGCGACCGGCTTTTACATCTTCACCGCCGATGGCTTCGGCTACGCGCCCACGCTCGAGGCCGAGGTGCTCTGCGTGACCGGGCAGTACTCGGTGCGGGGTGCGACCATCTTCAACGGTCGCATCTACGGCAGCACCGGCTCCACGACCTCGAACAACGGCGTCAACCTCATCTCCGACGGCCTGCCCGCGGGACCCGCGTACTACCAGCAGCTGCCGGGCTTCACCAATGCGACCAACGAGTCGCCCAACGCGATCCGTTTCCACGACCTGAACAATGACGGCCAGCCCGACACGCTCTACGTCGCGGTCGGTGCGACCGGCGGCGGCGTGAAGCGCTACAACTTCAACGGCACGAGCTGGGTGCTCGCCTACACGCTGAACGCGAGCACGCCGACCGGGTTCTACGGCCTGACCTCGCGCATCGATCCGGGCGATTCCTCCCGCCTCCAGTTCTTCGCCACCACGCAGGGCGCGAGCAACGCAGGCAATCGGCTCGTGACCTTCACCGACAGCGCCACTTTCGGAAACACCACCAGCCCGGGAGCGATCACCCTCACGCAGCTGCGCCAGGCGCCCGCGACGCAGAGTTTCCGCGGGGTCGATTTCAGCCCGGCCGTGGCCGCTCCGATCGTGGTCGAACCGACGGTCACGAACCTCACCAACACTTCGGCCCGGTTGGGCGGGAATGTGACCAGCGACGGCAGCTCGACCATCACCGCGCGCGGCGTGGTCTATGCGCCGACCGCCACGAACTCGAATCCGCAGCTCGGCGGCCCCGGCGTACTCAGCGCCAGCGCCAGCGGGACCACGGGCGCCTTCACGGTCGACGTCAGCGGCCTTTCCGGCAGCACCGGCTACAGCTTCGCCGCCTACGCCACCAACCCGCAGGGCACGCGCTATTCCGCGGTGGGCACGTTCACGACCAGCACGCCGCCGCAATTCACCAGTGCGGACAACGCGGTCTTCACCCTCGGCACCGCCGGCAGCTTCACGGTCACGGCGGTCGGCCCGCCGGCGCCGACGCTCTCGCTGACCGGCGGCACGCTCCCCCCGGGCGTGACCTTCACCGCCGCCAGCGGGCTGCTCGCCGGCACGCCGAGCGCCGGCATGGGCGGCAGTTTCCCGCTCGTCTTCACGGCAGCCAATGGCGCGACGCCGAATGCGACGCAGAATTTCACGCTGGTCCTCAACACGCCGCCGGTGGCCGGCAGCGACACCCTCGCTGCCGCGCGCAACACGCCGGTCGCGCTCCCCGCGGCCCGGCTGCTGCTCAACGATCGCGACGCCGACGGCGACGCGCTTGCGGTCACCGGCGTCTCCCCCGCCAGCGGCGCCGGCGGTACGGTCGGCCTGGCCGGCGGCACGCTGACGTATACTCCTCCCAACGGCTTCACCGGGCAGGACAGCTTCACCTACACCATTGCCGATGGCCGCGGCGGCGTCGCCACCGGCACGGTCGTGGTCACGGTCGGCGGCGGCTCCGGCGCCACGCAGAACTTCGTCTCGCTGGACATCGGCCCCGGCGGCGCGCAGTTGCGCTGGCGCGGCATCGCGGGGCTGAACTACCGCATCCAGTACAGCGACGATCTGGGCGCGAGCTGGCAGGACTTCCCCGGCACCGTCAGCGCGGGCGGGACCGGCGCCATCGACTTCCTCGACGCGACGATCCCGCTTCCGCCCCAGCGCTTCTACCGCACGGCCATCACCCTCTGACGCTCCCGCCATGACGACGCCGAAATTCCTCGCCCTCGCCCTGGGCAGCGCCCTCGCCTGCGCCGGGCTCGCGCCGGCCCAGACCTTCTCGCAGACGTTCTCGTTCTCGCCGAATGCCGCCGTGCCCGACGGCGATCTCAACGGACTCGCGCTCTCGCAGAACGTCAGCACCGTCATCACCTCCATCCTCAGCGTCGAGGTGCACCTCACGCTCAGCGGCGGCTTCAACGGCGACCTCTACGCCTATCTCGTGCACGACACGCCCGGCGGGACCGGCTTCTCCATCCTGCTCAACCGCGTCGGGCGCACCACCGGCAGCCCGTTTGGCTACGGCGATGCCGGCATGACGGTCACGTTCTCGGACCTGGCCGCGACCGACATCCACTCCTACCAGACATTGGTCGATCCAGGCGGCTCCGCGCTCAGCGCCAGCACCTGGCAGCCCGACGCCCGCGACGTGAATCCGCTCACCGCCGTGCAGACCGATCCGCGCACGGCCTTCCTCGCCTCCTTCAATGGGCTCGACGCCAACGGGACCTGGACCCTGTATCTCGCCGACGTCGCTCCGCTCGGCCAAAGCACCGTGGTGAGCTGGGGCTTCACCCTGCACGCGATCCCCGAGCCCAGCACCGTGGCCGCCGGCCTGCTCGCCGCCGGCTGCGCCGCCGCGGCGTGGAGGAGGCGGGAAAGTTCAAGAAGCAAGATTCAAGATTCAAACCGTTTTAAGGAGCAAGTCTAAGGAGGGCATCACGCGGGGGACGTTGGACGCTCGGGCTGCGTCCGTCGCGGCAGCAGGCTGCCTTGGAAATGGCTCCAGCAGGCTGGAGCACTCCAGGGCCTGCGGCTTCTGCTCTTCGTCTTCGCGTCTTCGCGTCTTCGCGCGAGCCCTCCTCCGCTCCTCCGCTCCCACGCTCCTCCGCTCCTCCGCTCCTCCGCTCCTCCGCTCCTCCGCTCCTCCGCTCGCTCCCAAGCCGCACTCGGAGAGTGCGGACCACTCTGGCACCGCGCCCGAATCCGGCTACACTCCCGGCCCTGCCATGGCCAAAGCCCCGAAGACGCCCGAACACGGTTACGACGAGAGCAAGATCAAGACGCTCTCGTCGCTCGAGCACATCCGCGCCCGCACGGGCATGTACATCGGGCGGATCGGCGACGGCGCGCATTACGACGACGGCGTGTACATCCTGCTCAAGGAGGTCATCGATAACGCCATCGACGAGTTCATCATGGGCCACGGCCACGAGGTGCTGCTCAGCATCGAGGGCAACACGGTGACCGTGCGCGACCAAGGCCGCGGCATTCCGCTGGGCAAGGTCATCGAATGCGTCAGCCGCATCAACACGGGCGCCAAATACAACGACGACGTCTTCCAGTTCTCGGTCGGCCTGAACGGCGTCGGTACGAAGGCGGTCAACGCGCTCTCGGCCGAGTTCGTGGTCTGCTCGTATCGCGACGGCGAGTTTTCGCGCGCGGAATTCAAGCAGGGCGTGCTGGTGAAGCAGGAGCGCGCGCGGCAGACGACGCCGGAGCCTGATGGCACCTACATCCGCTTCACGCCCGATCCAGAAATCTTCAAGCGCTCGGAGTTCCGCGAGGAGCACGTCGCCCGGCGGCTGCGGCTCTACACGTTCCTCAATGCCGGGCTGAAGATCCGCTACAACGGCACGCTCTTCAGCTCGAAGCACGGGCTGCTCGATCTCATCGAGGAGGAGAGCGGCGACGAGGCGCTCTATCCGATCCTGCATCACCGCGAGAAGACGCTGGAGATCGCGCTCACGCATACGAACCGCTTCCACGAGGACCATTTCTCCTTCGTGAACGGCCAGTTCACGAGCGACGGCGGCACGCATCTCTCGGCCTTCCGCGAGGGCATCCTCAAGGCGGTCAACGAGTTCACGAAGAAGAAGTTCGAGGGCGAGGACGTGCGCGAGGGTCTGGTGGGCGCGATCGCCATCCGGCTGAAGGAGCCGATGTTCGAGAGCCAGACGAAGAACAAGCTCGGCAACACCGAGATCCGCGCCGATCTGGTCGGCCGCGTGCGCGAGCTCATCCTCGATCTCCTGCACCGCAATCCCGAGGTCGCCCAGCGCATCACCGCCAAGGTGGAGGACACCGCCCGCCTGCGGCGGGAGCTGGCCAGCGTGAAGAAACTCGCCCGCGAGCGCAGCGCTGCCGTGACCCTGCGCGTCCCGCAGCTGAAGGACTGCAAGGTCCACCGCGGGCAGAAGCGCGGCGGCGGCGAGGCTTCGATGGTCTTTCTCTGCGAGGGCCAGTCGGCCGCCGGGAGCATCGTCAGCACGCGCGACGCCATGACGCAGGCCATCTTCGCCCTGCGCGGCAAGCCGCTCAACGTCTGCGATCTCGAGCGCGCCGCGCTCTACAAGAACGAGGAGCTCTACAACCTCATGCGCGCCCTCAACATCGAGGAGAGCGTGGACGGTCTGCGCTACGAGAAGGTCATCCTGGCGACCGATGCCGACGTCGACGGCATGCACATCCGCAATCTCATCATCACCTTCTTCCTGCGCTTCTTCCCCGAGCTGGTCGCGCGCCGGCACGTCTTCATCCTCGAGACCCCGCTCTTCCGCGTGCGGAACAAGAAGGAGACGATCTACTGCTACAGCGAGGACGAACGCGACCAGGCCGTCGCGCGCCTCGGCAACTCCGCCGAGATCACGCGCTTCAAGGGCCTGGGCGAAATCAGCCCGAAGGAGTTCAAGCAGTTCATCGAGCCCCGCACCATGCGGCTCTCCGCCGTCGAGGTGGACAACCTCCACGCCGCCGACCTGATCCTCGATTTCTACATGGGCAAGAACACCCCCGCGCGCCGCGAATACATCATGGGGCACCTGGTGGTGGAGGAAGCAGCGTAGCCGCGCAGCGGAAGGTTCAAAAACCAAGAACCAAGACTCAAGGAAGGTCGAAGGAGGAAAGCCCAAGGACCGCGCGATGCGCCCTCCTTCCTTAGACTTGTCCCTTAAGACAGTTTGAATCTTGATTCTTGCTTCTTAAACCTTTTTCTAGCGCGTTCCCGGAATCGGCCCGTAGCCCGAAAAATCCGGCGCATTGTCCGGCGCGGCCTCGGTCCGCTGGCGGGCGCTGGGGACTTTGAAGTCGAAGACGCTGACGCCGTTCTGCTTGGCGCCGTTGTAGGTGCGGCCGTTGCTGGCGCCGAACATGACGCGTTTGCCGTTCTTCAGGGTGCCGAGGTACAGCATGGTGTGGGTCACGGGCGGATCGCGGTCGACGCCGTAAGTGCCGGTCCAGAACATGAGGTCGCCGGGCTGCAGGTCGGCTAGTTCGAAGGTGTCGTCGCGCCGGCTGAGGACGGCGTAGAAGCGCTTCTTGCGCACCCAGATGTACTGCTCGTTGGCCTGGCGCGGCACGTCGCTCAGGCCCTGCTCGCGCAGGAGGAAGTAGATGGTGCCGCTGCAATCCATGCCGCCCTTGGCCGGATCGGCGCTGCCGTAGGTGTAGGTCAGGCCGCGCTCGGTCAGCTCGAGCGCGCGGCGGATGAGGCGTTGGATGCGCTCGGGCTGGGCGTTGAACTCGCGCAGCTCCGATGGCGTGATGCTGGAGGTGATGCCGCTGCCGCGCGCCGGACCGGAGGGTGTCGGGGTGGGCGTCACCCGCGGGGTCGGTGACGGCGTGGGCGTCGGAGTGAGCCGGGCGCCTTTGCCGGGCTTGGGCGTGGGCGTCGGCGTGGGGGAGCCTTTGCGGGCGCCTTTGCCGGCCTTGCCGGCCTTGGTGGGTTCGGGGCTGGGCTCGGGCGTCGGCGTTGGCGTCGGGACCTCGGTCGGGGTCGGCGTGGGCGTGGCGGTCGGCTCCGGCGTGGGGGTCGGCGTGGGCGTGAGCCTGGCCTTCGACTTGCCGGTGGCCTTCGAGCCCGAGCGGCTGGAGCTCTTGCTGGCGGACTTCTTCTTCCGTGGCTTGGGCGTGGGCTTCGCCCCGAAGAACCGCTCGATCGCGTTCTGCGCCAGCGTCGGTTCAGGCAGGGCCAGCGCGGCGGCCGCGAGCAGGAGGCAGAGCAGGGACGGACGGAGCATGGCGCCATCAGCTAGCGCAATCCCGGCCCCGCGCCACCGCGGGGAGGCCGGAGGGGGCGGCGCTCGTCACAAAATGCCGGGCGCTCGTCACCGCTCGCTCGCGGAGCCGGGCGGCAATCAATACTTCGTCATTCGACCTCTTTCCGCCACTCCATGAGGGGTCTTCCCACGCCATGATCACCGCTCGCTTTCGCGCCCTCCTCGCTTCGCTCCTCATCTTCATGGCGAGTTCGCTCCCGCTCGCGGCGCAGCAGTACCTCTACGTCACGGATCCCTCGGACACCGGGGAGTTCTTCGCTGGCAACGGCACCAGCGTGGGCGGCTTTTTCGGCGACCTCCGGTACTGCTGGGCGCAATCGATGAGCTATCAGAACGCGATCATCGTCATCCAGACGAACCCCACGCTCACCCGTCCCCTCCGCCCTTGGATTCCGCTCAATGCGAATTCCAATCTCACGATTCAATCGGACGGATTTCGGACCATCAGTGGCGGCGGGGTGGTGCGCATCTTCTTCTTCGCGGCCCCCGGCGGGACGATCACACTGCAGGACCTGCAGCTGACGAACGGGCTCGCCCGGGGCGGCGCGGGCGGACCTTCCGCGGGCGGTGGGGCGGGGCTGGGCGGGGCCATCTTCGTCGAAAGCGGCCGGCTGATCCTCCAGGCAGTCACGATCAACGGCAACACCGCCCAGGGCGGCGCCGGCGGCGCTGCCGGCGCAGGTCGCGGCGGCGGGGGCGGGCTGGGTGGGAATGGCGGCTCGGCCGATGCCACCAGCAATAGCGGTGGCGGCGGCGGGTACGCGGGCAATGGCGGCAACGGAAATGGCGGCAACGCCGGCGGCGGCGGCGGCGGCATCATCACCAACGGCAACGGCGCTTTTGCGAGCTACGGCGGCGGCGGCGGCGGCCGGACGCCGGCGGGCATTCCCGATACCCGCAGCCCTGGCGACGGCGGCGGCGCCGGGGGCGACCGGCCGCCGGGAAATCCCATCGCGCAGGACGCCACGGGCTTCGGCGGCGGCGGCGGCGGGGGTGGCCGCGCCGATGGCATCGGCGGCAGCGGCGGGGCCGGCAATCCCTACGGCGGCGGCGGGGGCGCCGCGGGCGGAGGCAACGGCGGCCGTCCTGCGGGGCCAGGCGGCGACTACGGCGGCGGCGGCGGCGCGGTCAGCCAGCGCGGCGGCAACGGGGGCTTCGGCGGCGGCGGCGGAGCCGGCGCCGGGGGCTTCAGTGGCGGCACGGGCGGATTCGGCGGCGGCAACGGCGCGGGCGTGGGTGGCGCGGGGGCGGCGGGATCGGGCTATGGAGGCGCCATCTTTCTCCGGGCCGGCGCGACCCTGACCGTGCGCGACGCGGCCGTAGGCGGCAATACCGTCCTCTCGGGAGGCGCAGGAGGTACCTCCGATGGCAGCGGGCTCTACGCGCTCGATGGCAACATCGAGTTCAATCTCGTCGGCGCCGGCACGAATTTTTTCGGCAGCAGCATCGCCGGACCGGTGGGGGTGGTGATGAACGGGCCGGCCAGCACCCTCGTCGAATTGGGCGCGGCCAATACCTACACCGGCGGCACCACCGTGAACTACGGCACGCTCCGACTCGGGACCGGCGCGACGTTCGGCGCGGCGAGCAACTTCCTCGCCACCTACCTCAGCGGCACGGCCGATCTCAACGGCAACAACGCCTCGCTCGGGGTGATCTACGGCACGAATGGCGGTTCGATCCTCAACAACAAGGCCAACACCACCTCGACGCTGACCATCGGCGGGACCAACCAGAACGCCGATTTCGAGGGCTTCCTGCGCGACGGCGCCGGCAAGCTCGCGCTGACCAAGGTCGGCACGGGCTCGCAGCGGCTCTACCACGCCAACACCTACAGCGGCCCGACCAACGTCACGGGCGGCGTGCTCATCCTCGACACCAGCTTCAGCTTCGGCCCGGTCATTCCGCAGGGCTCCACGCTGACCATCAGCAATGCCACGGTGCGGACCAACGGCACCGACTACAACGCGATCCTCCGCTCGCCGCTCGTGCTCCAGGCCGGCGGCGTCTTCAGCGCGGAGGGGACTTCCTCGAATCAGCACACGCTCGGGCCCATCACCTTCGCCGGCGGCACGCTCAGCGGCATCAACCCCGATCCGCGCTACGGCAACTACATCCTCTCGGGTTCGGCCGTCTCGGTCACGGCCAGCTCGCTCATCAACGCCGCTGCGGTGCAGCTCCAGACCGCCACCACGGTGCCGACCTTCACCATCTCCAACGGCGCGACGCTCACCATCTCCTCGCCGCTGACCGACACCAATTTCAACGGCTCGACCTATCAGGAGACTTCCGGCCTGGTGAAGGACGGCCCGGGCACGCTGCTGCTCACCGGCCTGAACCGCTTCAGCGGCCCCATGACGGTCAATGCCGGCAAGGTCTCCCTCTCGGGCGCCGGCACGCTCTACAACGCGGGCTCGCTGGCCGGCTCGACGCTGACGCTGAACGGCGCCTCGATCCTCTCGCTCGAGCGCAACGACGCCTTCGGCAATCACGCCGCCCTGCCGGTCTCGGCCACGGTGCTGAATGCGGGCACGCGGATCGAGAACGCCGCCACCTTCAACACGCTGGCCAACCTCACGCTCAACGGCGCCGAGCTGCGTGCCAACGGCGGCGCGAGCAATGTCTTCCCGGCCTATCAGCTGAAGGGCACGATCACGGTCGGCGGCAGCGCGGCCTCGACCATCTCGGCGCCCGGTACGATCAATGCATTCACCGCCATCCACCTCGGCAACAACACGGCCGGCGGCGTCACGACCTTCAATGTGGCCGACGCCACCGGCAGCTCGGCCGCGGACCTGACCATCGCCAACCAGCTGGAGGACGGGCGGGCGCCCGCCGACCCCTACGCGAATGTCGCCAGCGGCCTGACCAAGACCGGCGCGGGCACGCTGGTCCTCGGCGCCACCAGCCTCTACACGGGCGGCACGGTGGTCAGCGGCGGCACGCTCCGCCTCAGCGCGCCGGTGACCGGCGGCATCGGCGCGATCCGCGGGGCGCTCACGGTCAACTCCGGCGCCACGGTCGATCTCGCAGTCGGCTCGGCCCTCGGCTTCGCGGCCGGCGCGAAGGTCGACAGCATCACGCTCAACGGCGGCACGCTGCTCAACTCGGCCGCCGCCGACCAGGGCTGGAGCGTGACCTACACGCTCAACGGCGGCACGCTCAGCTCCAACGGCGGCGTGAGCGACGTCAACACGGCCTCGAAGTGGTCGTTCGGCGGACTGGCCGGCCAGCCGACGGTGATCAATGTCACCGCCGGCACGAATCCGGTCATCGCCGGCCGGGTCGACCTGCGGGCCGACAACGCCAACCCGGCTCCGGTCTTCAATGTCGGCGCGGGCGCCAACCTCAACATCAGCGCTGCGCTCACCTCCAGCGCCGGCGCGCTCGGTTTGACCAAGGCCGGCGCGGGCACGCTCACGCTCAGCGGCTTCAGCAACTACGCCGGCCCCACCGACGTCAACGGCGGCACGCTGGCGCTCGCGCCGGGAGGCTTGATCTACAATGGCGGGACGCTCGCCGGCTCCAGCTTGGCGGTGAACAGCGGCGCGGTGCTCGCGCTGCAGCGCAACGATGCCTTCGGCGCCCACACCACCGCCCAGGTCACCACGCTCACGGTCAACGCCGGCGGCCGCCTGGAAAACTCCGCCGCGGTCTTCAACACGCTCAGCAATCTCAACCTGAACGGCGGCGAGCTGCGCGCCAATGGCGGCTCCAGCGCGACCTTCCCGGCCTTCCTGCTCAAGGGCACGGTCACGGCCGGCGGCAGCAGCGCCTCGCTGATCGGCGTGACCACTTCCGTCAATGCCTTCAACGGCATCCAGCTCGGCAACAACACGGCCGGCGGCGCGACCACCTTCGCGGTGCCCGACGTGACCAACTCGGGCGCGGCCGACCTCATCATCAACGCCAGCCTCGAGAACAGTCGCGACGCGGGCGGCACGCAAGTCGCCAGCGGCCTGACCAAGACCGGCGCGGGTACGCTGGTCCTGAATGCGCAGAACACCTTCACCGGCCCCGTGCTGGTCAATGCCGGGCGACTCAGCCTGGCCGGCGGGACCTCGCTCTACACGAACGGCAGCTTCGGCGGTGTGGTCACCGTCAACAGCGGTGCGGTCCTGTCGTTCGACCGGCAGGACGTCTTCGGCGGACACACCTCGAACGCGCTCGCGACCATCGTGGTCGGCCCCGGCGGCCGGGCCGAGAACGGCGGCGGGGTCTACAACACGCTCGTCAATCTCACGCTCAACGGCGGCGAGCTGCGCGCCAACGGCGGCTCCAGCGCGACCTTCCCGGCCTTCCAGCTCAAGGGCACGGTCACCGCGGGCGGCAGCGCACCCTCGCTCATCAGCTCGACCACCTCGATCAATGCGCTCAATCAGATCCAACTCGGCAACAACGCCGCGGGCGGCAGCACCACCTTCGCGGTGGCCGATGCCACCGGCAGCGCCGCGGTCGATCTGACCATCTCCGCCGTGTTGCAGGACGGTCGCGCCCCCGCCGGCGCCGCCGTGGTGGCGAGCGGATTGACCAAGACCGGCCCCGGCACGCTCCTGCTCAGCGGCGCCAACACCTACACCGGCGCGACCCAGCTCAACGCCGGCACGCTCAGGGTCGGCGCGACCGGCACGCTCGGCGCGGCCGGCCCGATCAGCGTCGCGACTGGCGCCACGCTCGATGTCACCGCCTTCGGCACCAGCGGCTTCCCCCTTGCCGCCGGGCGCACGCTGACCAACCAGGGCGCCGTCCTCGGCACGCTCAGCGTGAGCGGTACGCTGCTCGGTGCGGGCACGCTCGGCGACCTGAAGATCAATGCGGGCGGCTCGGTCGGACTCACCTCCGGCACGCTCACGCTGACCGGAGCCGTCACCAATACGGGCACCATGCGCTTCACCAACGGCGCCGTGCTGAACGCCGCCGGCGCGACCAGCTTCGTCAACGACGGCATCCTCGACCTCATGACCGCCGGCCCCGGCAGCACCCTGCCCGCCAACTTCGTCAACGGCCCCAACGGCGTCGTCCTCACCGCCAGCCTCGTGCGCGTGACCTCCGCCGTGAAGACCGGCAACAGCCTCAGCCTGACCATCGACGGCTACGCCGGCCACACCTACACCCTGCAGCGCTCCAGCGGCCTCGGCAGCGACACCTTCGTCGACGTCGCCACCATCCCCGTGCAAGCCGGCACCGGCCTGACCACCGGCGTCCCCCTCACCTTCACCGACCCCGACGCCACCGGCTCCGCCGCCTATTACCGCATCGTCGTGCGCTGAGAGGTGAATGAACGCAGGGGGCTAACGAAACCACTCTCACCCCCTCACCCGTCACCCCGTCACCCCC
>JAFEGM010000048.1:0-35149 GCA_018240025.1 Verrucomicrobiota bacterium | reverse complement strand
CCCTCACCCCGTCACCCCGTCACCCCCCCACCCGTCACCCCTCCTCCACCGCGTGCGCCTGCAGATCCGCCAAATCGACGAACTCGACGACCGACGAATGGGTCGCGGCCAACACGACCGGCGGGGCGCAGCCGGCCTCCAAGGCCTCGGCCCAGCGGGTCACGCAGAGGCACCAGCGGTCGCCGGGGGCGAGGCCGGGGAACTGATACTCGGGCACCGGCGTGACGAGGTCGTTCCCGCGCGAGAGGGAGAAGCCGAGGAATTCTTCCGTCATCACCGCGCAGACCGTGTGTAGACCCACATCGCCGGGGCCGGTGCGGCAGAAGCCGTCGCGATAAAAGCCCGTGCGCGGTTGGAGACAGCAGCAGGCGAGTTCGGTTCCGAGGACGTTGGTTGGCACGGGGGAAGGATGAAGGCGGAAGGAGGAAGGAGGAAGGAACTTTCGCGCTCACCGCGCACCCCGCACCCCGTACCCCGCACCTCTCACCTCTCACCTCTCACCTCTCACCGACCACCGATCACCGACCACCGACCACCGACCACCGACCACCGACCACCTACGGCACCACTTCGAGTCGGTAAAAGCGCCGCGCGCCAGGCAGGATGGGCATCGGATCGGTCAGCGTGACCTGCGAGTCGAGCGTGCCCGGATTTGTCGCGATCAGGGTCCAGCTCATCAGATCGGTGCTGACATAGACGAGGTAGTTCAGCTCGCCCCGCGCCCGGTAGAAGCTCACGGTCGACTGCCCGTTCACGATGCGCTGGCTCAGGAGATGGTCAGAGACCTCCGCAGCCAGCGGATTCAGCCCGAGGGCGTATTCGAGCAGGTTGTTCAGCCCGTCCCTGTCGGGATCGGCCAGGTCGGCGGCGTCACTGGAGTTGTCGATGCGACCGAAGTAACGCAGACGCCAGGTCTCCTGCGCGGTCAGCGTCGGGCCGTAGACTTCCAGTTCATCGATGCCGATCATGCCCGCGTCGTCCGCCGAGACCACGAGGCGGACCTCATTGGCAACCACCGCGGGGAAAGTAAATTCGTGGCGCCCTTCCGGTGCGGTCAGGTCAAAGGCTGCAAACTGATACCGTACGGTCCCGAGCGTCACCCAGGCGCCGGGGGCGTTCGGAGAGGCGTACTGCAGGGTGTAGGTGCCTTTGAACCGATCCCTTTGCGCCCCGGTATTGTCCCGCCCGAAGGCGATCCGATCGATAGCCACCGGGCTGCCGAAGTGGATCCCGATGTAGCTTTCGCTGCTGCCCGCGATCCAGCTGTTGGCGTTGCCGTAGACACCATCGTTCACCTTGCCGATGGCATGCGGGGCCACGCCGATCTCGTCCTGAGCGAAGGCGAGCTTCCCCGCCGCCAGATTGCTCGGCCGGAATGTGCCGCCTTCGGCTACCAGGTTGAGAGCGCCCGTGACGGTGAGACCGCTCGGACCGTAGAGTTCCAGTTCATCGATGGCGATGAGAGCCTCCGCCGCGAGCACCTTCAGCCGGAAGCCGGTGGCCTGCACCCGATCGAAGGTGAACTCGTGGCGATGCCGCGGACCGGTGAAGAGCGGCCCCCCGGCGCGATTGTAGCGGACGGTGCCGATGGTGTTCCAGTTCGCATCGGCCGTGCTGGCATCGGGGTTCGGCACGGTGGTGTATTGCAGCGTGTAGAGGCCAAAAATGCGGTCGAAGTACACATCGTTGTTGCCGCGCCCGAAGGCCACCCGGTTCAGCGCGATGGGGCGCGCGCCGAGATTGATGCCGACGAAGCTGTCGATACTGCCCGCGATCCAACTGTTGGCGTTGCCGTAGACGCCATCGTTGACGTTGGCGACGGCGTGGGGCGCGACCCCGATCACATCCTTCGCGAAGGCCGTCTTGCCGGCGGCCAGGTTGTTCGGCTGGATGCTGCCGTATTCCGCCACCAGGGCGAGGTTCCCGCCGTCCAGCTCATACGGGGCGTAGATTTCCAATTCGTCGATGGCGAGGTAACCGCCGAAGCCGGGGAAGGCGGGCAGCGTCCTGATGCGCAGGCCGGTCGCGGTCACCCCGGGAAAGCTGAAGACATGGCGCAGGGCCGGCACGGTGAAATTCTGCTCGCCTCCCGAGAAATACTGGGCAGAGCCGAGCGTGATCCAGTCGGCGTCCGGCGTGCTCGCGCTGGGGTTGGCCACGGTGGTGTACTGCAGGATGTACGTGCCGGCGGTGCGGTCCCGGTAGGTGTACTGGACATCGCTGTCAGCATTGTCCCGGCCGAACGCCACGCGATCGATCACCCGCCGTTGCCCGAGGTCGATGCCGACGAAGGTGTCGCTACTGCCGCCGATCCAGCTCTTCCCATTGCCGTAAAGCCCGTCGTTGATTTGGGCAATGGCATGTGGAGCCACCCCGATTTCGTCTTTGGCGAAGGCGGTCTTGCCGGCGGCGAGATTGCGCCCCGGGTCCGCGGTCCCGCCTTCGGACAGGAGCGTCAGATTCGTCAGGATCAGGCCGGGCGAGCCGTAGAGTTCCAATTCATCGAGGGCGATGGGGGCTCCCGTCGCCAGCGTCTTCAGGCGGAAGCCGGTGGCCTGCACCCGGGGAAAGGAAAACTCGTGCCGCCGGCCAGGGGAGGCGAAGCCCGGCTCCTCGTGGTTGTAGTACACGGTGCCCAGCGTGGTCCAATGCGCTTCACCCGTGGTCTCATCGGGATTCGGCACGGTCGTGTACTGCAGGGTGTACACCCCGAAAACGCGGTCGGAGAAGTTGCCCGTGTTGTCGCGACCGAAGGCCACCCGATTGATGCTCACCGGCGTGGCGCCCAGGTTGATGCCCACGAAGCTGTCCACCGAGCCGGCGGCCCAGCTGTTCGGCTCGCCGTAGGCCAGATCGGTGAGCCGGCCGGGCAAGTACGGCGCGCCAAAGCTGTCCTTGGCAAATGCCGTCCGGCCCGCCGCCAGATTGTCAGGCGCGAAGGCGCCTCCTTCTCCGCCTGCGGAGACCCCAAAGGTGGCCAGCCCCGCTTCATAGATCTCCAGTTCGTCGATGGCCAGGCGCGGTGACCCAGGGGTCACCAGGGTCTTCAGCCGGATGCCGGTGGCGAGGAAAGGCGTGAAATCGTAGAGATGCCGCCGCTCGGGATGGGCCAATTCCCCGAGACTGGAGACCACCCCCAGCGTGGTCCAACTGGACTCGGGGGTGGCCGCATCGGGATTCGGCACCGTGGTGGCCTGAATGACGTAAATGCCCGTCGTGCGGTCGGTCAGGGCACCGCTGGGGCGATTATCCCGCCCCCAGGCCACGCTCTTCACCGCCTTCGGGGTGGCTCCGAAACTGATGCCGACGAAGGTGTCATCGGACGCGCCGATCCAACTGCTATCATTGCCGTAAACCCCGTCGTTGACCGCCGCGATGCTATGGGGAGCCACTCCGATGACGTCCTTCGCGAAGGACGTGCCCGCCGGGGCCAGATTGTGGGCGCCCAGGCTGCCGCCCACCTCGCTCGCCACGCGGGGAGCCTGCACCCGCACGGTGAACGTGGTCGAGGCGGTGTTGCCCGAGGGATCGGTCGCGGTCGCCGTCACCGTGGTCACGCCCAGCGGGAAGAAGCTGCCGCTGGGGATGGAATACGTCACCGTCGGCGTGGCCCCCGAGTTGTCCGCAACCACGGCGGGCGGGTAGAACGCAACGGCGCCCACCGGACTGTTCGTCGTCACATACACCGGCGGCGCGGAAATGCTGGGCGGCACGTTCTCCGGCACGTTGCCGTTGAGAGCGAGGTCGTAGATCGGGAAATCCGGATCCGTGCTGCTGATCCGCAGCGTGGTGTCCCAGCGGAAGTTGCTCGGCGGCGTGAAGGTGACGGTGAAGGTGGTGCTGCCGCCCGAGGGGATCGGATTGCTCAAGCCCGCGGTGTTCACGGAAAATCTGACCGCGTCCCCGCCCGTGACGCCGATGCTGTGGACGACGAGGAAGCTCGCCCCGGTGTTCTTCAGAGTGAAGGTCTTCGTCTCCGGGACGCCGGAGATCAGGTAGCCCACGCCACCGCTCACCGGCACGCCGGCGGGCTGCTCCACGACCAGCTTGGGCCGATTGCCCAGCACATTGAGAAGGCCGGGACCGGTGATGAGGGCGGTCTTGTTGATGGCCGTGGACGCGAGACTGCCCCAGGAGCCGCCGGGATAGAGATTGCCGTCGAGGTAGATTTCCGAAACGGTCGCCGTGCCGGTGAATGGCAGGTTCAAGGTGGCCCCGCTCAACAGCGAGACCGGCCCTCCTGGCAGACTGGCCGCCGTCTCCGCCGCCAGCGTGCCGGCAGAGACGGTGGTGAAGCCCGCGTAGGCATTGGCCGCCTTGAGCGTGAGCGTGCCAGCGCCGAGCTTTTGCAGGCCGCCGAGATTGGAGCCATCGATGGCGGCGGCAAAAATGACGGCCTGGCCATTCGTGTCGATCCGGATGGGCTGTGCACTGCCTGTGATGATGGAGGAGTAGTCGACTTGATTCGCCGCGGAATATCGCAGCACGCCGCCCAGGAACTTGATTTGCCCTGTCCTCCCCAAGGCTCCGACCGCTCGGAGTTCCACGACTCCATCCTCCAGGCTGGTGGCGCCGGAGAAGGAGTTGCCGCCCTGCAGGATCGTGGTGCCTCCGCCGAGTTGGCGGATGCCCCACGTGCCGCCCCTTCCGCCCGAGCCGTTGAGAAAGCCAGCGCCCCCCAGCCCGTTTTGATCGTCAATGGCATCCGCGATCTCGGCCGTCTGTCCAGCCGGCGGAGAAATCTCCAGCGTCCCGTTGCCATTCAGGAACATCGCCGCTCCCGCCTGGAATCCGGCCCGGTTCGCTCGGGGCTCAGTTACCGGCGGGGCGGCGCCACCGATCGCGGTATTCAAACGAAAAAAGCCACTCGAGATCGCAATAGAGCCTCCCCCTCTGACGAACACCGCTCCACCGAAGCCCGCTCCACTCCCACCCGCTCCTCCGCCCGTTGTGGCATCGCTCCCAGAGCCGGTCGTAACCGCATTTCCAGGATCTCCCCCGCCGAATCCAGGGTCGGGAAAAGATTGCGAAGAGATACCCGGACCCAGGCGGGCACCAAGGCCGCCCCCTCCGCCGCCAAATCCTCCGGGTGCCCCAAACCCCAAAACGCCACCGCCGCCCCCACCGCCACCGAAACCGCCGGGGCTGGCGTAAGCCCCGTCCACATACGGGCCTCCGTTGCCACCGCCGCCACCCCCCGTGATGCCAGCGCCACCCTGCCCCACGATGAAGGCACCCTGTCCGCGCGTCCCATTTCCAGAAGCGCCGCCGCCGCCGCCCCCCGCATTTGATCCGAAAATCACGTTCCCCCGCGACTCCGCGCCACCGACTCCTCCTTGCGCGCGATTGCTTTCAAAGTTCACCCCACTCAGCACGACTCTCCCCTGGGTGTTCACGAACAGCCCCCCGCCCATGCCTGCGCCGCCGCCGCCCCCACCGCCGCTGGTCAGGGCTGGCGATAGCCCGTTGCTTCCGTCGGCTCCATCCCCGCCCTTCGCCCAGCCGTTTACGATGTTGAGGTTGTTGATCGCCACCGTCCCGGCATTGACGAACAAGACCCGATAGGCATTCGCCCCGCTCAAGAAGTTGCCATTCCCGTTGATGGTCACATTGGCATTGATCTCCGGCAGCGGCGAGGAAAGCACGATGGTGGCCCCGGGAACCGTGAAATTGATGGTCGATCCCGGATTCGCATTGGCGTTGTTGATCGCTGACCGCAGCGAGGCGTCGCTGTTCACGGAGTACGTTCCCGCCCCAGCCATTCCCGCGAGGTAGAGCGAGGCGAAGGCGGCGATCAAAGACCGGGCGGGGAGAATTGGGCGCGAGTTCACGGCAGTGATGCAATGGGGCGGATGGATCGAGCGGGTGGACTGCATGGCGTCGGTGACACCGGAGGCATCGAAAATCGGGGCCGAGGGTAGCTTTCAAGCGAACAGCCTCCAGCGGACAAAGGACCCGGGCCGTTTGTCCGAGCGGGCTGCGGGCGACCTCTCCGGTCTCGTCATTACGGTTGCGAAAGGGAGGAACCCGCGAAGAGATTGGCCCGCGTGTCGCAGGGATCAGCTCTCAGTCCTCAACCCGCGGAGGCCGCTCGCATTCGGGTCGGGCTGGTCGACGACGACGCGCATTTCCAGCTCTATCTGGAGTCGCTGCTCGGGGCCAGCGGACGCCACCGCGTGATCGCGACCGCCGGCTCGGCTGAGGAGGCGTTGAACTGGCCGCCCCTGCCCGCGCCGCACGTGGTGCTGCTCGATGTCGGACTGCCGGGCCAGGCCGGCTCGCTGCTGGTGGCGGATCTGCTCGGCAGATTCCCCGGCGCGCTGGTCATCATGCTGACCGCTTCGAGCGACGACGCGGCGGTGCTGGATTCGATCCAGCGCGGGGCCGTCGGCTACCTGCTGAAAGGCGCGAAGGCAGACGAGATCGAGCAGGCCATCGACGACGCCCTGGCCGGCGGCGCGCCCATGTCGCCGGCCATCGCGCGCAAGGTCCTCGGCCTCATGCAGCAGCGTCCCGGGCCTGGCCCGAGCGCAGGCGGAGCGCTGGCCGAGCTGACTCCGCGCGAGCGCGAGGTGCTCGAGTTCGTCGCGGCCGGCGCGGGCGACAAGGAAGTGGCCGATCGCCTCGGCGTGGCGCGTTCCACGGTGAAGAACTGCCTGCTCGGCATCTACGGGAAATGGCGGGTGAGTTCGCGCACGGAAGCCGCGGTGAAATTCGTCCGGCACGGAGGGATCCCGAAATGACCCCGGCCCCGGGCGCGCTCGAAGCCCTCGAGCGACAGGCGGCCCGACTGCGCTTTCACGAGCCGGCGCTGGAAAAAGCATTCATCGCCGAGCGGGTCGCCAGTTCGGCCACGCGCACGCGGGCGATGCAGATCATCGGCATCCTCGTGCTGGGCGGACTCGGGCTGACCGGCGCGGCCAACGCCAGCCCGGAACGCGCCGCCGCCATCGCGCTGGATCTGCGCTTCCGCTTCCTCGGCATCATTCCGATCTGGCTCGTCATGCTGGGCTCCACCTTCTTCGCCGGGCACGCGCGGCGGGCCGGCTGGCTGAATGCGTTCGGGACCACGGTCGTGAGCTGGTATGTCGGCGTCGGCCTGCTGGCGCAGGCCTGGAGCAATCCCGGCGAGCGGATCAGCAGCGGCCTGACGATGAACCTGATGATGGTCCTGCTCGTGGCGGCCGTGATCCTGCCGATGCGCTTTCGCGAGGTCGCCGCCATGGTGCTGGCCGGCGTCGCCGTGCCGTTGTGGGCGGGGTATCTCATCCTGCCGGTCGAGCGCCTCGGCGACCTGCGGGTCGCCCTGGGCAACCTCGTCGGCTTCGGAACCGTGGTGGTGGCGCTGAGCTGGTACCGCGAGGCGGCCGAGCGGCTCGTGTTCGCCCGGCGCGAGCACATGCGCGCTCTGAATCTCGAGCTGGCCCGGCTGAACGCCGAGAAGAACGAGTTCATGGCCATCGCCTCGCACGACCTCCGCGCCCCCCTCGCCTCCGTCCGCGGTCTGGCGGAACAGCTCGTCGCCGACGGCTTTCCCGACCCGGCGAAACGCGCGCGCGCCCAGGCCGCCATCGTCGAGCTGGCGTCCTCCATGCTCCAGCTGGTCAACGATTTCCTCGGCGTGCACGTCGCCGAAAGCGGCACCCTGGCGGTCCACCGGGTCCGGCTGAATCTCCAGGATGTCGCGGCACAGGCTGCGACGCGCCACGCCGACCTCGCCGCGGCCAAGCAACAGCGCGTGGAAGTCGCGCCCGGTCCGCCCGTCCGGGCCTGGGCCGACGCCGGACACCTCGCCCAGGTGCTCGACAATTTCGTCACCAACGCCCTCAAGTATTCCCCGCCCGGCGCCGCCGTCCGTCTCGCCCTGGCCCTGGCCGAGGACGGAAGCTCCGCGCGCGTCGAAGTCTCCGACACCGGCCCCGGCCTTTCGTCCGCCGAGCAGGCCAGACTCTTCCGCGTCTTCTCCCGCGCCGGCCCCCGCCCCACCGGCGACGAGCCCAGCCACGGCCTCGGTCTCGCCGTGACCAAGCGCCTCGCCGAAGCCATGGGCGGCCACGTCGGCTGCGAAAGCACCCCCGGCGCCGGCGCGACCTTCTGGATCGAGCTGCCACGCGCCGCGGAGTGAGAGCAACGCTGAGGTCGCGTGCCCAGACGGCGCTGGAACCGACGTGCTCCCTCACGCCACCGCCTCGAGCAGTTCGCTGCGCAGCTGGCTGGTCGGCGTGACGGTCCGGCGGCGCCAGGGGATGAAGCCGAAGAACCAGGCGCGCCAGAACCGCAGCGGGGCGGCGGGATTGCTCGAGAGCAATTCGCGGAAGGTCTCGAGGCGGCCGATCTCCACGCCGAGGGCATCGAGATACGCGCCGTAGACGAGCTTGGAGCAGAACTCGCGATTGGCGTCGAAATCGAAGCCGAGGTGATAGACGCGCCGCATGCGCCGATCGCACTCGGCGCGCAGCCGGGCGGCCTGCTCGTCGGTCAGGCCGCCGCGCAGGCGACGGATCGCGAAGGCGCCCTCCTCTGAGCGGGCGAGGAAGCGGTCGAGCGAGGTGTAGGTCGAGATGGGCACACGACTCTCGGCCACGACCAGCCGGCCGTCGGGGTTGCGGAAGAGGATTCCGACGTGGGAATCCCAGCTGCCGCAGGTCTCGGCGACCTTGCGGTAGAGCGGGCTCTTGATGGCCGTGAAGACGATGTCGCCGCAGCGGAGTTCGGCCCGGAGCGTGGCCGTGAGCAGATTCTGGGGAGGGTTCATGCCGGCAGCATGAGGGGCGGGGGCGCGGTGGGATAATCGATCTTCCGGGCGTTGGTATCGATCGCGTGAATACCCCCACTGCGGGAAGATTGGCCTGCGGCTGTGGTCGCTTCGAGGACGAGGACGAGGACGAGGACGACGACGAGGGCGACGACGAGGGCGACGACGAGGACGACGACGAGGACGACGACGAGTGAGGGGCGCGGTTGGCGGGGCGTCGGCAGTTGGGAGGATCGAAGCGCAAGGCAGACGGGCTCAACCTGGAGGGGCCGTGCGATCGCGAAGCCCTCTTCGCCTCGGCTCACTCGGCGGCTTTGGCCCACTGCCGGCAGCCGGCGAACGCGGCCAACGCGAGGACTGCGACCGTCGCGGCCAGCCGACGGCCGCGCCAGAGGCTGGCCCAGAACTCCTGCAAATCCTCGAACAGCAGGAGTGTCTTGCCGCCCATCTTCTCGAGCTGCAGACGCTGGCTCTTGGTCGGCACGTCGACGCCGAACACGCCGGGGGCCTCCACGGCCGGGGCCTGCAGGTAAATGCAAGCGGCGGCGAGCAGTCCGACGCCGAGGACGATCCAGCCGAGGCGGGCGCGGAGTTGGGCGGTCGTCATGGCGGGAAACGAGGCCTTACGTTCGGCCGGGCCGCCGGCAAGTCGGGCCGCCGGCCGCAAAGAAGGATTCTCAGCGCGAGCTTCGCCCGCTAACCTTGCTCGCGGCGCTCCTCCCCCACCCTCGCCCGGAAGCACCATGAACCTCCTCCTTTGGATCCTCCAGGGCCTCGCCGCCCTCATGTATGGCGCCTCGGGCGTCATGAAGGCCTTTCTTTTCGATCAGGTCAGCAAGGACGTGCCGTCGTTCGGCGCGCTGCCCCGTGCGGTCTGGTTCGGTCTGGGGCTGCTCGAACTCGTCTGCACGGTCGGGCTCATCGTGCCGTCGGCACTGCGCTGGCAGCCGATGCTGACGGTCGTGGCTGCTTCCATCCTCGCGGCGGAGAGTCTGCTCTTCGTCTGGGTGCACGTGAAATACCGCGAGGTCCCGCCGATCGTCATGTGCTTGGTGCTCGGTTTGCTGATGGCCTTCATCGCCTACGGTCGCGCCGTGCTGCAGCCGATCGTCTGAGACGCACGCCGTCGACCGCCCGACTTGCAGCGGCGCGGGCGCATCGGATGCTGCGGCTCTGCGTCCCCACACCTCCGACCGAATTGAAGAAGAAGAAACCAGCGCGCCCGTCGTCGGCCCCTACGACGATGGAACTCTTCCGGACCCCCGAAGATACGGCGCGCGAGTTGCGGGAGATTCGCGCCAATCTGCCCAAGACCACCTCCGCCGAAGCCGAGGCGGAAATGCGCGCGACGCTGGCGGCGGTGGGGCGGAATCCGTTCGACAGCGCGAAGGCCGCCAGCTCCTTGAGTGGGCCCGCGGCAGCGGACGGCTCCTCGTCCCGGAGCTGAGCGACGCGGTCCAGTTCGAGCAGGGCGAACACCGCGGCTTCTACGACCTGGCCAGCGACCGCTGGATCAAGCTCACGCTGGCCGGTCGCGCCGGCTACGCGCTCGACGCCGTGGAGGAAATGCCCGGCGTGCGCGGCCGGCTGGAGACGCGTGCGGCGACGCCGTCCGAGTATCTGGAGCGACTGCGCCTGGCCAACGAGAAGTTCGGCGACGCCATCCGCTTCCTCGGCGTGCTCGAGCGGGCCGACGGCTGGAGCCTCGTCACTTCCCAGCCCAACGTGCCGGGCGGCCCGCCCACGGCGCGCGAGGTCGAGCAGTTCTTCCGCGCCAACGGCTTCCGGCAGGTCAACGAGAAGACCTGGTTCCGCGCGGCCGACCGTCTGCTGGTGGGCGATGCGCACGTCGCCAACCTCAAGCGCACCAAGGCCGGCGACATCGTCCCCTTCGACCTGCTGCTCTGCGAGGCGGGCGGCCCGCTGCTGCGCGCGGTGGAAGCGCCGCCCAAGCTGGAGTTCTGAGGCGCGCACTTTTCTGATGCTTTGCCGGGGCAGGCAGGCATCCGGAGCGGGGCCGAGCGGCGAATCCGCGCATTGCCTGACCCCATTCGGGCATTCCGTGGACGCCAGACCTGCGCAATGCTCGGCCCGCCCATGCCCTACTCGACGCCCCCACCCGAACGCAGATCCTTCGGCCACCGCTTCGCCATCGGTCTGGGTCTCGCGCTCTCCCTGCTCTTTTTCCTGGCCACGGGCGTGCTGGACTATCAGAGCAAGCGCTCCCTGGTCGAAGGCTCGGAGCGGGTGCGGCGGACGCACGATGTCATGATGGCGCTGAACGCCGTCCTCCAGACGATGCAGGACGCGGAGACCGGCCAGCGAGGGTTCCTCCTGACCGGCGAGGAATCGTACCTCGAGCCGTATCTGCGGGCGCGCTCCACCGTCGACGGCCGCCTGGCGCAGGTTGGGCAGCTCGTCAGCGACAACTCTTCGCTGCAGGCCACGCTCAGCGCGCTGAAGGGGCACGTGCGGGACAAGTTCGACGAGATGGAGGAAACCATCCGCACGCGGCGGACCAGCGGACTCGAGGCCGCCCGCGCCATCGTGGTGACCGATCGCGGCAAGGTCCACATGGACGCCCTGCGGGAGCGCATCGCCGAGATGATCGCGGTGAAGCTGGAGATCCGCACCGGCCGCGTGGCGGCCATGAATGCGGCCTACCAGTCCACCATCGTCACCGGCGTCATCATCTCCATCCTCGGAGGAGCGCTTTCGATCACTGTGGCCATCCTCCTCTACCTGGCCGCCCAGACGCGGCAGCGGCAGGAATGGCTGCAGACCGGCAGCCTCGGCCTCGCCGGGGCGCTCTCGGGCGACCGCAATGCGGAGCAGCTGGGCGAAAGCGCGCTCGGCTACTTGGCGGCCTTCCTCGGGGCGCACGGCGGTATTCTCTACGTGCGGAAGGGCGACCACTTCCGACGCGTCGCCCAGCTCGGCGTGCCGACGGAAAGCGCCACGCCCGAGCGGGTCGTGGCCGGTGAGGGACTGCTGGGCGAGGCCGTGCGGACGAATCGCGTGGTCGAGGTGCCGACGGTCCCGGAGGGCTATCTGACCATCGGCTCGGGCCTCGGCCAGGGCCGGCCGCAGCGCCTGCTGATCGCGCCCGCCGAGGCGGATGGCGTGGTGCAGGTGGTGTACGAACTCGGCTTCCTGCGCCCGCTGCCCAAGCACGCAGCGGAGCTGCTCGAACGCGTCTCCGAGGCGATGGCGGTGGCCTTCCGCTCGGCCGACTACCGCAATCACCTGCAGGAGCTGCTGGAGGAAACGCAGCGCCAGTCGGAGGAATTGCAGGCGCAGAGCGAGGAACTGCGCGTTTCCAACGAGGAGCTGGAGGAGCAAAGTCGCGCGCTGCGCGATTCGCAGTCGCGCCTCGAGCAGCAGCAGTCCGAGCTCGAGCAGACCAATCTGCAGCTGGAGGAGCAGACACGGTTGCTCGCCGCCCAGCGCGACGACCTCGCCCGCGCCCAATCCACGGTTCAGGCCAAGGCGGAGGAGCTCGAACGCTCGAACCGCTACAAGTCGGACTTCCTGGCCAACATGTCGCATGAGCTGCGCACGCCGCTCAATTCGTCGCTCATCCTCTCGAAGCTGCTGGCCGATAATCCGACGGGGAACCTGACCGAGGAGCAGGTTCGGCACGCGCAGACGATCCAGTCGGCCGGCAACGATCTGCTCGCGCTCATCAACGACATTCTCGACCTCTCCAAGATCGAGGCCGGCTACATGGAGATCCATCCGGAGCCGGTCACGATCTCGCGCCTGCTGCACGACCTCACCCGCGTCTTCGAGCCGGTGGCGAAACAGCGCGGGCTGACCTTCCGCGCGCAGCTCGCCGAGGGCACGCCGGGCGTGCTCGAGAGTGACCGGCAGCGGCTCGATCAGATCCTGCGCAATCTGCTCTCGAATGCGTTCAAGTTCACGCAGCAGGGCAGCGTGGAGCTGACCGTGCGCAAGGCACCCAACGGAGCGCTGGCGTTCGCGGTTCGCGACACCGGCATCGGCATCGCGCCGGAACATCGCGAAGCCATCTTCGAAGCCTTCCGCCAGGCCGACGGCAAGATCAGCCGGCGCTTCGGCGGCACCGGGCTCGGCCTCTCCATCTCGCGCGAACTCGCCCGCCTGCTCGGCGGCTCCATCCAGCTGGAGAGCGAACTGGGCGAGGGCAGCACGTTCACGCTCCTCCTGCCGGTGGATTTCGCGGGCCGCCCGCCGCTGGCGTCTGACGAAGCCGCGGCGACGAGGGTGCGGCCGAGCGCTCCCGCGCTTCCCATGGCGGAATCCGAGCCTGCCCGAGGATCCGCCGCCGTCGCTCCCAGGCCGCTCGCGCCGCCGCCGTTCCAGGACGATCGCGACACACTCAAGGTCGACGCGCGCGTCATCCTCGTGGTGGAGGACGACCCCGCCTTCGCCCGCATTCTCTTCGACCTCGCCCACGAGAACGGCTTCCAATGCCTCGTCTCGCGCACGGCCGAGGACGCGCTGGCCATCGCCCGTCAATACCTGCCGCATGCAGTGCTGCTCGACGTCGGTCTGCCCGACCACTCCGGCCTCTCGGTCCTCGACCGGCTCAAGCACGACCGGCGCACACGCCACATTCCGATCCACGTCATCTCGGCCTCCGACTACACCGCCACCGCGCTCTCGCTCGGGGCCATCGGCTATCTGCTCAAGCCCGTGAAGCGGGAGGATCTCGTGCGCGCCCTGCAGCAGATCGAGGCCCGGGTGGTCGGCGGACGCCGGCGCGTGCTGGTGGTCGAAGACGATGCCGTCCAGCGCGACAGCATCTCGCGCCTGCTGGCCTCGCCCGACGTGGAAATCGTGGCCGTGGGCACGGCGGCCGACTGTCTGGCGCGCCTGCGCGAGTCCACCTTCGACTGCATGGTGCTCGACCTCTCGCTGCCCGATGCCTCCGGTTTCTCTCTGCTGGAGACCTTGAGCGAAGAGGATTCGTACGCCTTTCCGCCCGTCATCGTCTACACCGGGCGCGATCTGCGCGGCGGCGACGAGCAGCGTCTGATGAAGTACTCCAAGTCGATCATCATCAAGGGCGCCAAGTCGCCCGAGCGCTTGCTCGACGAAGTCACGCTCTTCCTGCACCGCGTGGTGGCCGAACTGCCGCAGGAGCAACAGCGGATGCTCGAGGTGGCGCAGAATCGCGATGCCATCCTCGAGGGCCGGCGGATCCTGGTGGTCGAGGACGACGTCCGCAACGTCTACTCGCTGACCAACATCCTGGAGCCCCGCGGCGCCAAGGTGCAGATCGCGCGCAACGGGCGCGAGGCGCTGGAAGCGCTGGAGGCATCGCTCGCGCATCCGGACGACCGCATCGACCTCGTCCTGATGGACGTGATGATGCCCGAGATGGACGGCCTGACCGCCACGCGCACGTTCCGCCAGCGCGCCGAGTGGAAGAAGCTCCCGGTGATCATGCTGACCGCCAAGGCGATGAAGAACGACCAGGCCCGCTGCCTGGAGGCGGGGGCCAACGACTACATGGCCAAGCCGCTCGATGTGGAAAAGCTCCTCTCGCTCGTGCGGGTCTGGATGCCGCGCAATTGAGCCATGCCGCACCGGACCGAGGATCTCGAACTGAGGCTGCTGCTGGAAGCGATCTTCCACCGGTACCATTACGATTTCCGCGGCTACTCGCTGGCCTCGCTCAAGCGCCGCGTGCGCCAGGCGCTGGAGAAGTTCGATTGTCAGAGCATCTCGCAGCTGCAGGACCGCGTGCTGCACGACGCCAAGATCCTTCCGGCGTTGCTCGGCGTGCTGACGGTGCAGGTGAGCGAGCTCTTTCGCGATCCGCCCTACTTCAAGGCCATCCGCGAGCGCGTCGTGCCGCATTTGCGGACCTACCCGTCGCTGCGGGTCTGGGTCGCCGGCTGCAGCGCGGGCGAGGAACTCTACTCGCTCGCCATCCTTTTCCGCGAGGAGGGGCTGGAGGAACGCACCATCTTCTACGCCACCGACATCAATCCCGAGGCGCTGCGGCGCGCCCAGGAAGGCGTCTACTCGCTCGATCGACTGCAGCTCTTCAGCGAGAACCACCGCCAGTCCGGCGGCCGCCGTTCGCTCTCGGAGTACTACACCGCGGCCTACGGTCATGCGCGGTTCGACCCGAGCCTGCGCGCCCGCACGGTTTTTTCGGACCATAGCCTGGTCACGGACGAGGTTTTTGCGGAAATGCAGCTGATCTCGTGCCGCAACGTCCTGATCTATTTCGATCGGGAGCTGCAGAATCGGGCCATCGGTCTCTTCCACGATTCGCTGGCGCGGCGCGGCTTCCTCGGGCTGGGCGCGAAGGAATCGCTCCGCTTCTCCGACCATGCCGGTGCGTTCGAGGAATTCGACCGCCTGGAGAAGATCTACCTCAAGCGCGGCGACCGATGAATGCGCTTCCCGCCAGCCTCGTCGTGATGGGTGGCTCGGCCGGCTCGCTCGACGCGTTGTCGGTCATCCTGCCGTCGCTGCCGGACGACTTTCCGCTGCCGGTGCTCATCGTGGTGCATCTGCCGCCGGCGCGGGAGAGCCTGCTGGCCGAGGTGTTGCAGCGGAAATGCGGTCTACGGGTGCGGGAGGCCGAGGACAAGGATGAGCTGTGCCCAGGCGTGGTGCTGGTGGCTCCGCCCGATTATCACTTGCTGGTCGAGGCGGACGCCCGCGTGAGTTTTTGCTCCGACGAGCCGCAGCTGTATTCGCGGCCCAGCATCGACGTGCTGTTCGAATCGGCGGCCGAAGCCTTCGGACCGGGGGTCATCGGCCTGCTGCTGAGCGGCGCGAACAGCGACGGCGCGCGAGGTCTGCAGGCCATTGTGCAACGTGGTGGCACGGCTCTGGTGCAGGCGCCCGTTGACGCGCATTGTCCGACCATGCCGCGGGCCGCGCTCGAAAGGTGTGAGCAGGCTCGGGCCGTCCCGCTTTCGGAAATCGCCCAGCAACTGCAGGAACTCGCCCATGGCCGCTGATCCCATCCATTTCCTGCTCGTCGACGATCTGGAGGAAAACCTGGTCTCGCTCGAAGCCCTGCTGCGGCGGGAGGGCCTGGTGCTGTTGAAGGCCCGTTCCGGCGTGGAAGCCCTGGAATTGCTGCTCAAGCATGAGGTGGCGCTGGCCTTGCTCGACGTGCAGATGCCCGGCATGGACGGCTTCGAGCTGGCCGAGATGATGCGCGGCACCGAGCGCACGCGGCGCGTGCCGATCATCTTCCTCACCGCCGGCGCGGCCGACTACCGGCGGCGATTCCGGGGGTACGAGGCCGGTGCAGTCGACTTCCTGCAGAAGCCGATCGAGCCCGACATTCTGCGCACCAAGACCGAGGTTTTCTTCGAACTCTTCCGCCAGCGCCAACAACTGGCGCGCCAGCACGAGGAACTGAAGGTGTATGCCCGCGCCTTGGAGCAGGCCGACCGACGGAAGGACGAATTCCTGGCCGTGCTCGCCCACGAACTGCGCACGCCGCTGACGCCCATTCGCTACGGACTCGATCTGATTCGCCTCCAGCCGCAGGAGCCGGTGCGCCCGGAGCTGCCGACCATGATGGATCGGCAGCTCACGCACCTCGTGCGGCTGATCGACGACCTGCTCGACGTCTCCCGCATCAGTCAGGGGAAGATCGAATTGAAGCGACAGCCGATCACGGTGCAGACGGTCGTCCATGCCGCGGTGGAGTCGAGCCGGCCGCTGATCGAGGCCGGCCGCCACGAACTCACGCTCGAGCTGCCCGAGGCGCCGCTGTGGGTGCTGGCCGATCTCACGCGGCTCGCGCAGGTCCTCAGCAATCTGCTCAACAATGCCGCCAAGTACACGCCACCTACCGGCCACATCCGCCTCGCGGCCCGCGCCGAGGACGGTCAGGCGGTGATCGAGGTCGCGGACAATGGCATCGGCATCGAAGCGGAAATGCTGCCCAGGGTCTTCGACCTTTTCACCCAGGTGGAAGGCGGCGCCACCCGTTCGCGCGGCGGACTTGGCATCGGCCTCGCCCTGGCCCGGCAGCTCGTCGAGCTGCACGAGGGCCGGCTGAGCGTGAAGAGCCCGGGCCGCAGCCGCGGCAGCACCTTCACCACGCGTCTGCCGCTGCAGCAGGTCGAGCAGGCCCCCGTGCGCCCGCCCGCCGAGCGACCGACCCTGCGCACGGCGCAGCCCCGGCGCATCCTGGTGGTCGATGACGACGAGACCTCCGCCGAAGCTACCGCGCAGATCCTGCGCTTCATCGGCCACGAGGTCAGCATTGCCCACGACGGCCTCGGGGCCCTGCGTCGAGCGGAGGAGCAGCGGCCCGAAGCCGTCATTCTCGACCTCGGTCTCCCCGGCATGAGCGGCTACGACATCTGCCGCGCCCTCCGCCAGCAGCCCCACTTCGCCGACGCCCTGCTCATCGCCCACTCCGGCTGGGGCGCCGAGAGCGACCGCCAGCGCAGCGAGGCAGCGGGCTTCGACCACCACCTGACCAAACCGGTCAACTTCCGCGAGCTGGCGGCGCTGCTCGAGCCTCGCTGAGGCTCGGCATAGGCGATAGGGTAATAGGCGATAGGCGATAGATTCCACGGCGCGAGCTCGCTTTTCGCGTTATCTATGTTAACGGAAGGAAATGGCAAAGTATCGGAGCTTTGATGAGCTGCCTGTCTGGAAGGAGGCGGCAAGGTTGTACCATGCGGTGCTGGATTTGCTGGAAGAGCATGGGAGCTGCTTCTCGACGGGGTTTCGCAACCAATTGGATCGGGCTGCGCTTTCGGTCTCGAACAATATCGCGGAAGGGTTCGAGCGGGCCACGACCGGTGGACTGGCGGCGTTGCTCGACATCGCCCGGGGCTCGGCTGGCGAAGTCCGTTCGATGATGCTGGTCATCGAAACGCGTCCCCGCGCCGAGCCCGCTCGCTCTGCGATTGCCGCCGTCAAAATTCCCGCCGAGGCGTGCATTCGCCAGCTGACCGGCTGGCTCAACCAGATCGAGTCCGGTCCCATCCAAGGCCCCCGCCACGTCAGGCCCGTTCGCACCGCCAATGCTCGCACCGACAAACCACGGCGCCCCCTTCACTAAATCGACTCGCCCTACCCTTCGCCCATTAGGCAATCAACGATTCCCGCCGCCGGATCCACTTCCCCCCGCCCCAGGATCCCACCCGCTCTATCGCCTATAGCCTATGGCCTATCGCCTATGCCGAGCCTCAGCGAGGCTCAGCGAGGCTCGTTCCGGATGAACCGCACGAGCTGCCATTGGTCGGAGTCGGCGTCGCGGAGCCAGATGGACATCCAATGGCCGGTGACCTGGTCGCCGGATAGGATGCGACCGTGGGCATAGGCGAAATCGCCCGCTTCGGAGGTCGTCTCGGCCCCGACCTCGAAGCGCGAGCCGCGGGGCGCGATCTGGGCCCAGGCGGTGTCGGGCAGCCGGACGCCCGCGACGAAGCCGTCGGTCGCATTCCAGGCCGCGCGGAAGTGGTCGTGCAGCTGCGCGCGGACGGGCTTGGCGTCGCCGGCTTCCAGGGCCTTGAAGAAAGCGGTCTGTGCTGCTGCCGCCTCGCGGCGTGACTCGACGGGTCTGGGCGTGGCGAAGCCGGTGAAGCGCACCGCCACCTCGGCCGTGGAGGAGGGCACCTCGGCGCGACGACCGCCGGGCGCACCGAAATCCAGCGCGACGCGCCATTGGCCGTCCGGCAGGCGTTTCCAGACGCTCAGGAAACGCCCATGCCGGCCGGGGTCCTCGGGCTTGGCGTCGGCGGCGCGGAGCAGGTAGGGGCCGCTGGAAAAGCCCATCGAGCCATCGGCGCTCGCTCCCACCTCATCCGGGCCCCAGAGCAGCACGCTCTTGCTGTCCGGCCGCTTCGGATACTCCACCGCCACCTTGGTGGGCCCCGGTTCGAAGGTCAGTCCCTCGGCCCCAAGCCAGGTGAGAAAGGCCTCGCGCGAGCCCTTCTCGCGTCCCTGGCGAGCGAAGGCGCGCTCCGCCTCGGCGATTTCCTGCGCAGCCTGCTGTCCGCGCGAGGGACCCAAAGTCAGCGTGAGCGCCTCGCGCCGCGGCGGTTGTTCCTGTGCCGGACGTTGTGATTGGGCGGAGGCGACGACGGTCAGACCCGCGACGAATGCCGTCGATAGGAGGAGAGTATAGCGGCTAGTCATTCGACCGCAGCTTGGCGAGGAGCCGGAGGATTTCCAGATAGAGCCAGACGATCGTGACCAGCAGCGCGAAGCCGCAGTACCATTCCATGAACTTGGGAGCTCCGGCCGCGGCGCCTTCCTCGATGTTGCCGAAGTCGATGACCAGATTCAGCGCCGCGATCCCCACCACGAACAGGCTGAAGCCGATGCCGATCATGCCGCCCTGATGGATCATCGGGATCTTGATGCCGAAGAGCGCGAACCCGATGGCAACGAGGTAGAAGAGCGCGATGCCGAGCGTGGCCGCGCCCACGATGGCGCGGAACTTCTCCGTCGGGCGCACGATGCCGAAGCTGTACAGACCGAGCATTCCCGCCAGGGTGCCGAGCGTGAGCAGCAGCGCCTGCACGACGAGGCCGTCAAACTGGCGCGCATAGAGCAGGGAGATGGCGCCCATGACGATGCCGTCCAGAATGGCGTACGTGGGCGCGAGGACCGGCGACCACTGCGGCTTGAAGTAGAGCGCGAGGCAAATCACCAACGTGGCGAAGAACGCACCGACGATCAGCGGCATCCCCACGGCGCCGGGGAAGCGGAAGGTCAGCAGGCCCGACCCTACCAGCAGCGCGAAGAGGAGAACGGACTTCTGAATCGCCCCCTGCACGGTCATCCGGCCGGATCCGGCCAGTTCCCCGTTGAAGGTGTTTTCGTTGAGCATCGGACTGGCCATAGGAAAAGAGATAAGGGTGAAGCGATGGCCCCCGAATGGGGGACGTTCCGAAAGGCTAAGGAGGCGAAGCCCGCCTGACAAGCCGAGACAGGGCCGACGCCGCTCTGGAAGCGAACCCGCCGACCCTGCCAATTCAGGCTTCTCAGCGTCATGATTTCCATTTTCACTGGAATGGCCTCCACCCACCCACCTCCGACTCATGAAGACGCCCCGCCTCGCTGCAGTTCTTCTCGCCTGTCTGGCCACCGCCTCCCTCTTCCTGGCCGCCTGCGGCAAGCGGGAGACGCGAGTCTCGCAGGGCAACAAGGATCAAATCCTGCATTTCGGGAACGGAGGGGAACCCTCCGACCTCGATCCACAAACGATCCAGGGCGTCCCTGAGCACAACATCATGCGGGCGCTCTTCGAGGGCCTCGTCATGGCCGACCCCAAGGATCTCTCGCCCCGACCCGGCGTGGCGGAGAAATGGGAAGTTTCTCCGGATGGCAAGGTCTACACGTTCTACATCCGGAACAACGCGCAGTGGTCGAACGGCGAGGACATCACCGCCAAGGACTTTCTCTACGCCTACGAGCGCATCCTCAATCCGAAGCTGGCAGCGGTTTACGCCAGCAATCTCTTCCTCATGCAAGGCGCTGAGGAGTACAACAAGGGGCTCATCAAGGACTTCGCGCAGGTCGGCGTGAAGGAGGTCGCGGCCAAGCGTCTGCAGATCACGCTCAAGGCTCCGGCCCCGTATTTCCTCAAGTTGCTGAAGCACTACACCTGGTTCCCGGTGCCGGTGAAGGTGATCGACAAACACGGCAAGCGCTACGACCGCGGCAATCGCTGGACGCGGCCCGAAAACATCGTGGGCAATGGGCCGTTCATCCTCAAGGAGTGGAAGACGAATGACCGCATCGTGGTCAGCAAGAACGACAAATACTGGGACGCGACGCAGGTCCAATTGAAGGAAATCCACTTCTATCCGATCGAGAGCAACGAAGCCGAGGAACGCGCCTTCCGGGCGGGGCAGCTGCATGTGACCAACACGGTCCCGACAACCAAGATCGACACCTACAAGGAAAAGACCACGCTCCTCCGGCTCGATCCGTACTATGGAACGTATTTCTATCGCATCAACATCGACCCCGCCCGCAACAAGAACAAGGCGCTGCTGGATCCCCGCGTGCGCCGGGCCCTCTCCATGGCGATCGACCGCGAGGCTTTGGTAAAGAACGTGACTCGCGCCGGACAGCTGGCGGCTTTCAGTTTCGTGCCGCCTGGACCGGCTGACTACAAGTCGAAGGACCGGCTGACCTTCGATCCCGAAGGCGCCCGCAAGCTGCTGGCCGAGGCCGGACATGCCGGCGGCAAGGGCATGCCGACGATCCCGATCCTCATCAATACCGACGAATCGCACAAGGCGGTGGCCGAGGCCATCCAGCAGATGTGGAAGCGCGAACTCGGCGTGGCGGCGGAGATCACCAACCAGGAATGGCGCGTCTTCCTGCAGACCCAGAACACGCTCAATTACACCATCGCGCGCTACGGCTGGATCGCCGACTACGCTGATCCGCACTCGTTCCTGGAGATCTTCCGCACCGGCAATGGCAACAACAACACCGGTTACAGCAGCCCGGAGTTCGATCAGCTGATGGAGCAGTCGCTGAACGCCGGCGCCACCCCGGCCCGCCTCGACGCGCTGCAGAAGGCGGAAAGCGTGCTGCTGCGCGACCTGCCGGTCATTCCGATCTATTTCTACACCCGCAATTATCTGATCTCCGGCAGCGTGCGCGGCTGGACGGCCAACCTGCTCGACGATCACGTCTACAAGTACGTGTCGCTGGACCCGAACGCCGGTCCCGACCAGTTCCCGGCGGGGCAGTGAGTCCGGCGCCCACGCACGAAGCCGGCGCAGCTTCCTGCGCCGGGAGACGGTGTCACGGCTCCGCCAGCGCCTTGCGGATGATGTCCTCCAGCTTGGTCAGCATGACCGGCTTCAGGAGGGTGGCATAGACATTGAACTTCGAGAGCTGGTTCGCATCGGCCAGGTTTTGAAACGCGGTGATGGCGATGATCTTGCTCTTCACGTTGGCGGCGCGGGCCCGCCGGATGAACTCCAGGCCGCCCATGACCGGCATCCGCATGTCGGTCATGATGAGATCGAAGGGTTCCTGCTCCAGCCACTGCAGCGCCTCGAAGCCGTTCGAGGTCGTGCGGACATCGAGCCCCATCTCGCTGACCAGCGTGTGGTAGAGCAGCAGGATGTTGAAATTGTCGTCGAGGATCAGGATCTTCTTCGACGCGAGCGCAGGATCAACGGTCTCGGCCATGATAGGGGGCGTAAGGTTCGGTTTCCTTTTCGAGTCGCTGGCGCAGGGCTTCGGGCACCCGATAGCGGCCGGCGGGTTCGGTCTGAGAGGCGATCTCGCGGCAAAGTTGTACCAGTCCCGCGAAGTCGGCCAACGAGATATATTCGGGCCCAATGCCCTGTTCGGGGGTAATGTTGTGGTAATTGCCGAGCGCGACGCAGAGGGCGGCGCTCTGCAGCCCGTAGAGCTGGAACGCGCTGGCTTCGCAGGTGCCGCCGCTCATCAGACAGCGCTGTACGGCCAGGCCACTCTGGGCTGCGATCTCCAGCATTTCCTCGGTCGCAGCCTTGTCGAAGAGCGAGGTCTTGTCCCCGACGCGCACGATGGGGCCATCCCCGATGACCGCGGGCGGGCGGGCCGAGCTGGTCTCGAGCGAAATGAAGGTCAGTCCCCGCTCCTGCCAGCGGCCGGAGCGGGCCACGTGCAGGGCGCCGACGAACCCGACCTCCTCGGCGCGGGTGAAGAGGCCGTAGACGTCGGCTTCGATTCCGGCCGCCTCCAGTGCCTGCAGGGTGGCCACGATGGTCGCACAGCCGATCAGGTCGTCGCAGGCCCGGGTGTAAATGCAGCCGTCGCGCAACTCGCATTCGGGCAGATCCCACATCGCGAAATCCGCCCCGAACGGTCGGATCAGATGCCGGTGCTTTTCCCGGATGGCCTCGGGCACGCCGCCGAAAAACTTCCACTCGCCGTTGGGCGCGCCATCGGGACGCACCCAGCCGGGGTGATCCATATGCGCGACGAAGACCCAGCGGGCCGGCTTCTCGCCGCGGCGATAGCGCGCGATCAGATTGCCGAAGTCGTCCTCCTCCAGGCTGACGTGCGGGAGCGGAGCGAGCAATTCCCGCAGCGTGCGGCGCACCGCGGCCTCGTGGAAGGGCGCGGTGGGCTGAGCCAGAATGCGCTGGGCCAGGGCGAGCAGCGCAGATTGATCGACGGGGGCGGACATCCGGAGGGGAATCCTGCCCGAGGCCATGCAAGAGTCCAAGCGTGAAGCGGCGCTGGAAGCGAATTCGGTATCGGCTCGAGGCCTGGGGCGTGGCCCTGGTGGCGTGGGCGCTGCCCAAGCTCCCGCGGCGGGCCCTTTGGAGCATCGCCGACCTCGCCGGCACGCTCTTTCATCGCTTCGACGCCCGCTCCCGGCGCATCGCCCTGGAAAACCTGCGCTGCGCCTTTCCGCATCTGTCCGAGCGGCGGCGCGAACTGATCGCCCGGGGAGCGGCGCGCAACTTCGCCCGCACCTTCCTCGACCTCTTCTGGGCACCCAATCTGGTACCGGAAGCGGGCCGCCCCTGGCTCCGTTTCGAGGGCGTGGAGGAAATGCGGACCTCAAGGGAGCGCTCCGGGGGCGCCATTTTCTGCAGCGCGCACTTCGGCAATTATGAGTGGGCCTCGCTCGCGACCGGCTTCGTCGGCGCGCGTGTGCTCGTGGTGGCGCAGGAATTCAAGAACCCGGCGCTCGACCGCTTCTTCAACGACCTGCGCGAACTCTCCGGCCATCGCATCACCCCCCGCACCCAGGCCATGCTCAAGATGCTGCGGGCCGTGAAAGGCGGCCGCGAGGGCTGGGCTGGCGCCGGTTTGCTGGCCGATCTCACGCTGCCTCCCGACCAGACGGCCACGGTGCTCCGCGCGTTCGGCGGACTGCGCAAATGTGTGCCGGTCCTGCCCGCCCTGCTCTCGGAGCGGACCGGCGCGCCCATCGTCCTCGCCTCCGGCTTCCCGCAGCGCGACGGCTCCTGCCGGGTCGTCTTCCATCCGCCGCTCGAACCGTCGCCGGGGGCCTCGCGGACCGAGCTCGCTCAGCGATTCTGGGACTTGTGCGAGCAGGTCATCCGCCGCCGGCCCTCGCTCTGGCTCTGGCAGTACAAGCACTTCCGCTACCGCCCGGCCGACGCGCCGGCCGGGACTTACCCGGCCTACGCCAACGTGGATCCGGCCTTCGACGCGCTCCTCGCCGCGCAGACTGCGCCGCTCACGCCGCCTGCGACGGACTCTCCGGCGGCAGGTAGCTGAGGCCCGTCACGGTCAGCAGGGGCAGCACGTGCGGCAGACCGCGTTCATCGATGACCACCGCATTGGTGGGGCCAAGGGCGATCGAGAATTGGTCGCGCACCACGTAGCTGCGGCCGTCGGCCATCCTGAGCTCGAAGGGAATGCCTTCGCGAATGGCCGTGATGACGACGTCCCGGGTCATGAGCAACATTTTTCACGCCCTCTACTTTTTGTCAAGATGGTGGGCTAGCGCGGCAGGTCGAGAGCGCCGCCGCCACCGATCCGCGTCGAGGCGAGCGGCGGCACTGACTTCGGCTCGAAGCGGGCCAGAAAGCCGCGAAACTCGTCCCGCGCCTGCCGCGCCTCCGGGCTGGAGGGGTCGAGGTTGCGCGCGGCCTCGGTCCGCAGCGGCACGGAGCGGGCCAGAAAATAGCAGCGCCCGTTCTTCTGCAACAGCATCCCCCGGCACCAGGCGGGTTGTCCGTCCAGGCCGACCGGCAGCACGGCCTCGAAGCTCCAGCAGCGGAAGCCGCGCCAGGTCACCTCCGCGCCGGAGACGAGCTGGCGCGCGGCCAGAATGCGCTGCTGTCCCGCCAGCGCAGCCTGCCGATAGAGCGCCTCGCGCGGGGTGCTGGCGCCGGCCGGCGTGGGGAACGAGGCGGCATCGAACCGCCCGCCGTAGCCGGCGCTGGCCTCGCCCTGCCGCGAGACCAGCGTGACGGCATCGTCCGAGCCCGTGCCCGGCTTGGCCACGAAGCCGTCGACCGGCACGGCCAGACGGGCGAAGGAGGTCAGCACGGCGCTGTTGGCCGGCAGCGCGGAGGCCTCGCGAAAGAAGCGGTCGACGTCGCGCCCGACCATCTCGAGGGCGAAGAGGGGAATGGCGAGGGCGATGACCGGGGCCATCACGACCGTGCCGGCGACGGCGCAGGCACCGAGCAGCAGCGCGGTCAGCGGAAGGCCAAGGAGGCGGAGTGTTTTCATGGCCGCCCAGAAACGACGAATCCGGCCCCGGGGCGCATCGATTTTCCGTACGGCCAAATCGATCCGGTCGATGCGGTGCCGCTTTTCGGTCTTCGGGAATCCGTCGCTTCCAGTTTCGAGTTTACTTCGAGTTTACTTCGAGTTTCGAACCTTCAGCCAATGTACCTCGTCTCGATCGGCCTCGAAGTGCACGTGCAACTGCGCACGCGCAGCAAGATGTTCTGTGCCTGTGCGGTGGAATACGGTGCCGAGCCGAACACGCGCACCTGCCCGGTCTGCCTCGGCCTGCCGGGTGCCCTGCCAGTCATGAACGGCGAGGCTATCAAGCTCACGCTCCTGACCGGTCTGATGCTGGGCTGCCGGCTCGCGAGCTTCTCCAAGTTCGACCGGAAGAACTACTTCTATCCGGACATGCCGAAGAATTACCAGATCAGTCAGTACGATCTGCCCTTCTGCAGCGGCGGCGCGGTTGAACTCTACGACCTGGCCTATCCGAAGGACGCCCAGAAACGGATCGCGCAGCCGGGCAAATCGATCCGCCTGACCCGCATTCACCTGGAAGAGGACGTGGCCAAAAGCACGCACTTCGAGACCGGCAGCGGCATCGATTTCAATCGAGCCGGCACGCCGCTCATGGAGATCGTGAGCGAGCCGGACATCGCCTCGCCGGAGGAAGCGTTCGCGTACCTCACCTCGCTCAAGCAGACGCTGCTCTACGGCGGCGTGAGCGATGCCGACATGGAGAAGGGACAGCTGCGTTGCGACTGCAACGTCTCCGTCCGCCCGGCCGGGCAGGAGCAGCTCGGCACCAAGATCGAGATCAAGAACATGAACACGATCTCGGGCGTGCGCCGCGCGCTGGCCTACGAGATCGAGCGGCAGATCGAGGAAGTGAGCGCGGGTCGGACGCTGCAGCAGGAAACGCGTGGCTGGGATGACGCCGCCGGCGCCACCTACGTGATGCGGGTCAAGGAATCGGCCCACGATTACCGCTATTTCCCCGATCCTGATTTGCCGCCGGTCGACACCACCGCGCTGCGCGCGGCGGCCGAGGCGTTGCTGCCGGAGCTTCCCGGAGCCAAGCGTCGGCGCTACGAGGAATCGCTCGGCCTGAGCACCTACGACGCCACCACGCTGGCGAGCGATCTCTCGCTGAGCCGTTATTTCGAGGGCGCGCTGGCCGCCGGCCAGGCCAAGCCCAAGGCCCTCGCGAACTGGGTGCTCAACGACCTCAATGCCGCGCTGGCCGCCGCCGAACAGCCGCTGACGGAATGCCGCGTGCAGCCGGCCGCGCTGGCAGGCCTGCTGGCCATTCTGGAAAGCGGCCAGATCAACGGGAAGCAGGCGAAGGAGGTGTTCGCCGAAATGTTTGCCAGCGGCCGCGAGGCGGCGGCGATCGTGCAGGAGCGCGGCCTGGAGCAGGTCAGCGACACCGGGGCGCTGGAGCAGCTGTGCGCCGAGGTCGTCGCCGCGAATCCGAAGGTGGTGGCCGACTTCCGCGGCGGCAACGCAGCCGCCCTCAACTTCCTCAAAGGCCAGGTGATGAAGCTCTCGAAGGGCAAGGCCAACCCGGCGATCGCGGGCGAGATTCTGGCGCGGCAGCTGGCCGCCGGGGCCTAGACTTCGGACGTCCGGCAGCATCGACCGCAAAAGCCGGCTTGCCTGCCGGGCCGCACTTATGTTTGCTCGGGGGCTATGGCTTCCCCTGCCGAACACCGCGCCACCGCCATCCGCTGGATGGAAGAAGTCTGGAACAATCGCTGCGACGAACTCGTCGCCGAAATGATGCACCCCGAGGCGATCGGCCACATCGAAGGCGGGCAGATCCGGGGCCATGCGGCCTTCCTGGAGTTTGGCAATGCCCTGATCGGAGCGATGCCCGACCTGCGCGTGCACATCGACGGAAGCCTGGCCGAGGACGACTGCGTGGCCCTGCGCTGGCGCGTGACGGGCACGCATTCCGGCGACGGGCTCGGCATCGCCCCGCGCAACACGCCGGTGGAGTTTCGCGGCGTCAGCTGGCTCCGCTTCGAGGACGGCCGGCTCGCCGAAGGCTGGGACTGCTGGAATCAGGGTGCGCTGATGACCCGACTGCAGGCGGCGGCGCTGGCTTGAGGTCGTTGCATCGGGTCCAAGCGGCGCATTGCCGGTGGCCACGCTTGCGCAGACGGGGAGATGCGAGGATACCGGGGTTCGGCCGGGCGCTCGCTCATCCCCATCGCATCTGCTCATGAAGGAACCGGAGGATCCGCAACAACGTCTGGCCACCCGCCTCCAACGGCTGGCGGTGCCCTTCGGCGTGGCCCTCATTCTCCTGCCGCTCTCGACCCTCTTCACGGGCAAGCGCATGACGGGTTCGACCATGGGCAGTCTGAGCGATCTCGGCCCGTCGCTGGAGCGCCTGCCCGGCATTCAAGCCATCGCCCGCCGCGCGGAGATCATGCGGGTCTGGCAGGGCGTCGGCCGCGAGCCCAAGCGTCCGGACCGCGCCACCGTCAAGCTGGAGGAAGAGCCGTTCCTGGCAGAACCGCTGGCCCTGCCGCCGTCCGAGCAGGAGAAGCTGCGCGAGCTCTTCTGCCAGCCGAAGGGCTACGACCGCGCCACGCCCGAGCCGCGCGGATTCCGGGCCGACTGGTGCCTCGAGTGGGAAAACGGCAAAAACCGCGTTCGCGCCCTGCTCGATCTGCGCACGCTGGAAATGCAGGTGACGTCCAATGCCGGCAACATCCGCTGTCGTCTCGAGCCAGCCGTCGCCAAGCAGTACCGCGCGGTGTTGGGGGAAGGAACAAGGCTGAAGGATGAAAGATGAAGGCCGCGGAAGTCTTCATCCTTCTTCCTTCATCCTTCCCTCTTCATCCTTTCTGTCACCTCTTCCCCGTCCACTGCTTGAGCCACGCCTCCACGGTCTCGTGCCAGAGCAGGCTGTTCTGCGGCTTCAGCACCCAGTGGTTCTCGTCGGGGAAGTAGAGGAAGCGGCTCGGCACCCCGACGCGCTGGGCGGCGGTGTAGGCGGCGATGCCCTGTTCGAGCGGGACGCGGTAGTCGAGGGCGCCGTGAATCACCAGCATCGGGACCTTCCACTTGGCCACGTGATTGACCGGATTGTGGTGCTCGTAGGCGGCGGGCTTCTCGTACTGCGTCGCACCGGTGTCCCACTCGTCGCACCACAGCTCCTCGGTCGAGTAGTACATCATGCGGGTGTCGAAGACGCCGTCGTGATTGACCAGCGCCTTCCACGGCTCGGGCCACTGGCCGGCGATCCAGTTGATCATGTAGCCGCCGTAGCTCGCTCCCAGCGCGGCGGCGCGATCGGCATCGAGGAAATCGTACTTCGCCAGCGCGGCCGCCCAGCCCTTCTTCAGGTCCTCGAGCGGCGCCCCGCCCCAGTCGCCGCTGACCGCATCGGTGAACTTCTGGCCGTAACCGGTGGAGCCGTGGAAGTCGATGAACACCACCGCGAAGCCCGCGCCGGCATAGGTTTGCGGATTCCAGCGGTAGTGAAACTCGTTGCCGAAGCTGCCCTGCGGCCCGCCGTGGATGAGGAAGGCCACGGGATACTTCTTCCCGGCCGTGAAATCTGCCGGCTTCACGACGAAGCCGTAGACCGTCTCGTCCTTCGCTCCCTTGAAGCTGAACTGCTCATAGGCGCCCATGCGCAGGCGTTGCAGCCGCTCGGTGTTGTGGCGGGTCAGCGTGGTGTTTTTGGAGCCGTCGAGTCCCGCACGATACAGCTGCGCCGGCGAAGCCAGATTGCTCGTGGCGTGGACGAGACAGTCGCGCCCGACCGCGAAGCCGCCGACGTAGCCATCGCCGGTCAGCGCTTTCACCTGGCCGCTCGCGACCTCGAGGGCGAAGATCCGATTCTGGCCGACGTCGTCCGCATTGACGTAAATCGTGCGACCGTCGGCGGAGAGCCGCAGCGCCTGCGGCGATCGATCCCAGCCCGGCGCCAGTTCGCGCCGCTTTCCGCTGGCGAGATCGAGCTCCATGATGCCAAAGCGATCAGCCTCGAACTTCGGTCGCTTCATGGCCAGGTAGTAAAGCTTGGTGCCGTCCGGCGAGGGCACGGGATACGCGTCCCAGGCCTGATTTTCAGACGTGAGATTCTGCGGCGTCGCGCTGCCGTCGGCCGGGACCCGATACACATCGAAGTTGGTCGACCACGCCTCCGTTTTCCCCGCGATGCGGACGTTGAAGTACACCGTCTTGCTGTCGGGCGAGAAAGCGTACTCGGTGTCCTCGCCGAAGGGTTTGGAAGGCACGTCACCATCGATCCCGCGCGTGAGCAACGTCGGCTCGCCGGCCGCCGCGAGGCCCTCGGCGTCGAGCGGCAGCGCGAAGAGCTGCGAGCGCGTGCCGTTCATCCAGATGTCCCAATGCCGCACGAAAAGGCGATCGTAGATCTGGCCGCTGGCCTTCGGCTTGGCTTTCTCGTCGAGCCGCTTCTTCGAATCCTCGATCGTCTTCGCGTCGGGGAAGACTTCGAGGCTGAAGACGATGCGCTTGCCATCCGGCGAGAGGACGAAGCTGCCGACGTCGAGCGGCAGCTTCGTCGCGGCCACGGCTTCGCCGCCGTCGAGTCCGAGGCGCCAGACCTGGCTCGAGCCGCCGCGGTTGGAGAGGAAGTAGATCGACTTCCCGTCGGCCGACCAGCGACCGCTCGACGCGTCCGTCCCGGAAGCGGTCAACTGCCGCGGCTGGGCGTTGGTCTGCAGATCGAGCAGCCAAAGGCTGGAGATGCCTTTGTTCGCCTCGAGATCCGTGCGCCGCAGCGCGTAGAGCACCCATTTGCCGTCCGGGGAAAGGCGCGGATCCGTGACGCGGTCGAACAGGACCAGGTCCTGCGCCGTCATCGGCTTGGGCACCGGCGGCGAGAGCGCCGGCAGCGTGGGGACCGCACCGGCACAGGCCAGCAGCAGGGCGAGCAAGGGGGAACGCAGAAGCATCGCCCAATCTGCACGCCTGCACGGCGGCAGCGAGCGGCAGCACGCGTGGGGCCCGGTCGGACGCCGCGCCCGGTCGGTCAGCGATCCATCAGGCTGATGGTCACCTCGGCCTCGCTCACGATCGCGCCGGCGACCGTGCAGTGGCATTTCGCCTTGGCCAGACTGCGGCGCGCCTTCACCACCTCGACGTGGATGAGGAGCGTGTCGCCCGGGAGCACCGGCTTGCGGAACTTCACTTCGTCCGCGCTCATGAAGAAGCCCATCTTGCCGGCATTCTCGCCCTGTCGGAGCATCAGGATGCTGGCCGCCTGCGCCATGGCCTCGACCTGCAGCACGCCCGGCATGACCGGATAATTCGGGAAGTGGCCGGGGAAGAACGGCTCGTTCACGGTCACGTTCTTCAGCGCGGTCAGCTTCATCTCGCCCTCGAAGCTGATCACGCGATCGAGCAGCAGGAACGGGTGCCGATGTGGCAGCAGGCGCATGATCTCGTTGATGTCGAGCACCGCCTCGCCGGTCGGAATCTGGAACGGCGCGGGAATGAGCGACTGCATCAACGCGTAGCGCTTGGCCAGCGCGCGGGTCAGCTCCGCATTCGGGCCGTGGCCCGGCTTGACCGCGATCACGTGGCCGCGGATGCGCCGGCCGAAGAGCGCGAGATCGCCCACGAGATCGAGCATCTTGTGGCGCACGAACTCCTCCTTGAAGCGGAGCGCGCCGGTCGAAATGGTCGAGCCGTCGTCCTGGATGACAATCGCGTTGTCGAGCGCGCCGCCCTTGATCAGACCCTTGTCGAGCAGCGGCTGAATGTCGCGCAGGTAGGTGAACGTCCGGGCCGGGGCGATCTCCTTCGCATACGTTTCGGGCGTCACCTCGAGCGAGAGATACTGCGTGTGCATCCCGTCCGGTCCCACCTGCGTGACCGAGAGCCGGAACTTGTCGTCGGGCACAATGGTCAGGAGCGAGCCGCCTTTGGTCTCGACGTGCAGCGGCTCGCGGACCTCGAAGACGCTGCGCGCGGCCTCCTGCGGGACCACGCCGCATTGCTGAATGAGCTCCACGTACGGCAGGGCCGAGCCGTCGCCGATGGGCGGCTCGTTCGCATCCATCTCGATGACCGCATTGTCCACGCCGAGGCCGCAGAGCGCGCTGAGGACGTGCTCGACCGTGTGCACCTTGACGCTGCCCTCGGCGATGGTCGTGGCGCGCTCGACCTGCTTCACGTGCTCGATGCGCGCGGCGATGGTCGGCTCGTCACGCATGTCGACGCGCTTGAAGACGAAGCCCGTTCCGGCCGGAGCCGGCCGGAGGGTGAGTTTCACCTTTTCGCCGGTGTGGAGCGACGTCCCGGCCAGCGAGCCGGGTTTGGCGAGGGTCTGCTGCTGCGACATGAGGAAAAAGGAATTTCGGACCGGCGGGCGAATGCCCCGCGCCGTGGCGATCAGGCCTTGGCGTCGCGTGCCGCCTTCACGATGGCCGCGAAGCTGCGCGGATCGAGACTCGCGCCGCCGACCAGCGCGCCGTCGATGTCCGGCTGGCGGAGCAACTCGGCCGCATTGTCCGGCTTCACGCTGCCGCCGTACTGAATGCGCACCCGATCGGCCGTGGCCTGGTCGAAGAGCCGCGCGATGACGGCGCGGATGTGGCTGTGGACGTCCTGCGCCTGCGAAGGCGTGGCGTTGTGACCGGTGCCGATGGCCCAGACCGGCTCGTACGCGATGATGGTCTCCTGCATCTCCTTCGGTCCGATGCCTTCGAGCCCGCCGGCGAGCTGGCGGTCGATGACCTCGTGCACGCGGTCGGCCGCGCGTTCCTCCAGCTTCTCGCCCACGCAGAGAATCGGGCGGAGCGAAGCCTCGTGCGCGGCGCGGACCTTCTCGCCGACGAAGTGGTCGCTCTCGCCGAAGAGCGCGCGGCGCTCGCTGTGGCCCACGACCACGTAGCGGACGAAGAGATCGCGCAGCATCTGCGGGCTGATCTCGCCGGTGAAGGCTCCGCTCATGGCCGGATGCATGTTCTGCGCGCCGATCTTCACCGCGGGGCTCTCGCCGACCATTTCGCTGCAGAGCTGGAGCAGCGTGAACGGCGGCACCAGGACCACGTCGACGTCGGTTTCATCGCCCAGCTCCACGAGGAGCGACTGGATGTAGGATCGCGCCTCGGCCACGATCTTGTGCATCTTCCAGTTGGCGGCGACGATCTTTTTACGCATCCGCCTTGTTTAGCAGGGAGCCGGCGGAATCCAAGGGGCGAAGCGCAAATCGGTCATTGCGTGGAGCGTCGCGGCGCGTCGGCGCCATCGAGCAAAGCGATGGCCTCGCCGACCAGAAAGAGCGAACCGCAGAGCAGCAGGCGCTCGGAGAATTGCCGCGCGCGGGGCAGCGATTCCGCGAGCGTCGCGACCGACTCCGCGGGCGCGTGGACGGCGGCCGCCGCGGCCAGCTCGGCCGGCTCGGCCGCGCGGGGATTGCGGGCCGCGGTGGTCATGAACCGGGCGGCGATCGGAGCGAGCGCCGCCAGCACCCCGGCCACATCTTTGTCGCGCATCGCCGCGAAGATGACCGTCGCCCGCTCGGTCCCGAATTCCTCCCGCCAAAGGTCGACCAGCAGCGCGGCCGCCGCGGGATTGTGCGCGCCATCGAGCACCAGGCGTCCGGCCTCGCGCACTTCGAATCGCCCCGGCCAACGCGCCGCCGCGAGGCCTTCGGTCACGTGCCGCGGATCGAGGGAGAACCCCGCCGCACGCAACGCCGCCACCGCCAGCGCCGCGTGCGGTCGCTGATGCCGGCCGCGCAGACCGAGCGGACCGTTCCAGGATTCCTCGACCACCTGCACTCCCGCGGCCGCGAGCACTAGCGCCGCTTCGGCCGCCTGTCCGGGCACGGTCAGCGCGGGCACGCCGGGCTTCACGATGCCGGCCTTTTCCCGCGCGATCTCCGTCAGGGTGTTCCCGAGGTACTCGCGATGATCGAGCCCGAGGCTGGTGATCACGCTGACGACCGGCTCGACGATGTTGGTCGCATCGAGCCGACCGCCGAGCCCGGTTTCCCAGGCGATCCACTCGATGCCCTCCCGTCGGAAATGGTCCAAGGCCAGCGCCGTGGTCAGCTCGAAAAAGGTCGGTGTCGGGTCCCAACCCTCGGTCAGCGCGCGCAGTCGCTGCAACCCCGCCAGCAACGCCTCCGCCGGCATGGGCTCCCCGCCGCAGCGGATTCGCTCCTCGAAGCGCACCAGATGCGGCGAGGTGAACAGCCCGCTGCGCACGCCGTGGGCCCGCAGCACGGCGTCGACCAGCGCGCAGACCGACCCTTTGCCGTTCGTGCCAGCGACGTGGACGAAGCGGAACGTCGGCGGTCCCGGCCGCTCCCCCAGTCCGAGGGCGGCCGACAGGCGGCGCATGTTCTCGAGCCCGAGTTTCGTGCCGGTCAGCTGGGTACCGTAGAGCCAGTCGAGCGCCTCCGCCGGCGTGCGCATGGGCGCCGCCTCAGCCATTCCCGTTCGCGTCCTCCTCCGACTTGGTCACTTCCTTCTCGATCCGCGTGACCAGCATCCGCCGGTTCGCCCGCTCGGTGACCCGCAGGATGAGCAGATCGGCGATGGCCAGAAACATCGCCAGCAAGGTCACCGCGCTGCAGCTGGCCCACCACCACAGGAACACCCAGGGCCGCGCCCGCAGCCAGCCCGGGAAGAGAATGCCGCCCACGAGCACGAGCGCGAGCGCCACCACCAGCAGGTAGAACATGACCCCTCGCCGCATGTTCTGGCGGACCAGCAGAACCCGCGCGATGCGCCCGATCAGTCCGGTCGGCGGGGCGGATGGGCGGTCACTCATGGTCGCTCAAGGAATTCAGCAGCTTGCGCGCCGCAAGCGCCGACACTCCTGAGCCAGAGGTCAGAGCCACCCCTAAGAAAACACCACCCCATCCAAACGAAAGCGCCCGCAGCAGTTCGCCACGGGCGCCAAATCTTATCGCTATTGCCTACCGCCTATCCGGCCTATCGCCTATGCCGAGCCTCAGCGAGGCCTAGTGCCGCTTCTTGCGCTTCAGGTTGAGCTGCGCCAGCGACTTGGCGATGGCGGCCTCGATGGCGGCAACTTCCTCGCCGCCCAGATCCTTGTTCTTGAGCGCGGCCTGAGCCCGGTCGAGCGCGGCCTGGGTGGCGTTCTCGTCGATCTTGGCTTCCTCGATCGCCATGTCGGTCAGAACCGAGACCGCGGTCTGGTGGATTTCGACGAACCCTTCGCCGACCGCGAGCGCGAACTCCTGCCCGCCCTTCTTCACGCGCAGCTCGCCCGGCCTGAGCAGCGAGAGGAGTGGCGCGTGGTTCGGGAGGATGCCCATCTCGCCCTCGAACCCGGGCAGCACGACCATGTCGACATCATCCGAGTAGGCTTTCGCTTCCGGGGTGACGATTTCGAGTTTCAGAGTGGCCATGGCTGCAGGTGGATCGTGGGGAAATTACAAGAAGGCTAGAAGGCCAAAGAACTAGAGTGTTTTCTCACTCTGGACCTCTGGCCTTTGGTGATCTCGGCTGGGTCTACTTCTTGACCATGTCGATGCCGCCCTTCATGTAGAAGGCGGTCTCCGGCACGTCGTCGTGCTTGCCGTCGAGGATCTCCTTGAAGCCGCGGATGGTCTCCTTGATCGAGACGTACTCACCCTTGGTGCCGGTGAAGACCTCGGCGACCGCGAACGGCTGCGAGAGGAAGCGCTGGATCTTTCGGGCGCGGAAGACGGTGATCTTGTCCTCGGGCGAGAGCTCGTCCATGCCGAGAATCGCGATGATGTCCTGCAGATCCTTGTAGCGCTGGAGGATGCGCTGCACGCCGCGGGCGACCGCGTAGTGCTCCTCGCCGACGACCTCGGGCGCGAGCGCCTTCGAGGTGGAGGCGAGCGGATCCACCGCCGGATAGATGCCGAGCTCGGCGATCGAGCGCTCGAGCACGATGGTCGAATCGAGGTGCGCGAACGTATTCGCCGGAGCCGGATCCGTCAGGTCGTCCGCCGGCACGTACACGGCCTGCACGGAGGTGATCGAACCGTTCTTGGTCGAGGTGATGCGCTCCTGGAGGTCGCCCATTTCGGCGGCCAGCGTGGGCTGGTAACCCACCGCCGACGGCGTGCGCCCGAGCAGCGCGGACACCTCGGAACCGGCCTGGGAGAAGCGGAAGACGTTGTCGATGAAGAGCAGCACGTCCTGATTCTTCTCGTCGCGGAAGTACTCGGCCATGGCCAGGGCCGAGAGGGCGACGCGCAGACGGGCGCCCGGGGGCTCGTTCATC